>JBAPYW010000069.1:0-61855 GCA_049284935.1 Xanthobacteraceae bacterium | reverse complement strand
AGTTTTGCGATGGGGAGACCATGGTGGTCACGCCGCGAATTGGAGTCCGGACTTTCGCGCGCCGCGAGTGACGGCAGTGGTGCCGCGGAGAGGATTCGAACCTCCGACCCACGCATTACGAATGCGTTGCTCTACCGGCTGAGCTACCGCGGCACGTCAACGGCGAGGCGTCCTAGTAATACCTGAAAAACGTAAACGCAAGGATGGGCGACAGTGTCTCAATTGGGATGCTGGATGGGCGTGTCGCAAAGCGCCTCGACCCAATGGCCTAGTGGGTTTCCGCCTCCGCCCGCAGCTTGAACCGCTGGATTTTCCCGGTCGCGGTTTTCGGCAACTCGGTGCGGAATTCGAGCCAGCGCGGATATTTGAAGACCGCGAGCTTTTGCCGGCAATAATCCTGCAGCACGCGCGCCAGCTCGTCGCTGGCCTTTTCCGGCGATTTGAGCACCACGAAGGCTTTCGGTTTGATCAGCGCATCGTCATCGGGCCAGCCGACGACGGCTACTTCGAGCACCTCGGGATGGCTTTGCAGTGCCGCCTCGACCTCGAACGGCGAGACGTAGATGCCGCTGACCTTAAGCATGTCGTCGCGGCGGCCGCAATAGACGAAATAGCCTTGCTCGTCCTCGACATATTTGTCGCCGGAGCGCGTCCATTCGCCGAGAAACGTCGTGCGCGATTGCTCACGATTGTTCCAGTACATGAGCGCGCTGGTTGGTCCGCGCACTTGCAGCTCGCCCATCTCGCCGGGTTTTTTGACAATTTCGCCATGCTCGTCGACCAAACGAACGTCGTAACCGGGCACCGGCTTGCCGGTGGTGCCGTACTTCACCTCGCCGAGGCGGTTCGAGATGAAGATGTGCAGCATCTCGGTCGAGCCGATGCCGTCGAGAATATCGACGCCGTAGCGCTCGCTCCAGCGGCGGCCGACGTCGGCCGGCAATGCTTCGCCGGCGGAAACGCAGCGCCGGAAGCGGATGCCTCCACGCTCCGGGGCGTCCGCGCTGGCAAGAAAGGCGGCGTAGAACGTCGGCACGGCGTAAAAGACGGTGACCGGGTGCTTTCTCAAGAGATCGGCCACCAGCTCCGGCGTCGGCCGCTGCGGCAGCAACACGGTCGTCGCTCCCGCCGACAGCGGGAAGGTGAGCGCGTTGCCCAGCCCATAGGCGAAGAACAGTTTTGCCACCGAGTAGCACACGTCGCTCTCGGCGATGCCGAGAAACGGCTTGGCGTAAAGTTCGTCGGTGAGCTTGAGGGCGGCGTGGGTATGCACGGCGCCCTTGGGCTTGCCGGTCGAGCCGGAGGTGTAGAGCCAGAAGCATATTTCATCGCGCACCGTCGGTGCGGTCACCGCCTCGCTGCCGCCGCCGGCAAGCAGATCCTCGAAGCGCGGATGGCCGTGCGTCTTCTCGCCGGACACAATCACATGCGCGAGGTTTTCGCAGGCGCCGATCAGCCCGGCGAATTTCGGGTAAAGCTCTTCGGAAACGACCAAGAGCCGCGCCCGGCTGTCGGCGAGCATGAAGCGGTAATCGTCCTCGGTCATGAGCGTGTTGACCGGCACCGGGACCACGCCGGCCTTGATCGCGCCGAGGAAGGCGGTCGGCCAGTCGATGCTGTCCAGGAGGCACATGAGGATGCGCTCCTCGCGGCGGATGCCGAGCGAGCGCAGCACGTGGCCGAAGCGGTCGACTCGCCCAGCAAGATCGCCGTAGGTCCAGCCGCCGCGCGGATCGATAAAGGCCAGTTTTGCGGCACGGCCGGCATCGAGATTGCGCTTGAGAATGTCGGCGGCGAAATTGTAGTCGCGCGGGATCGCGCTTTCGGCCGCACTCGGCGCCAAATTCGGCTGAGCGATATTCATCGCCGTGTTCCTCCCCGGCCCGTCGGGCGTTGCCCGTGACTTCCCCGGAGGCAAGGCATTATGCCGACGCGGAAATTCGGCCGCAATGGCCCTGGCAAGTCCCCGGTATTGCGCTATGACAAGCGCGCCGATCCCTTGCCAGGCTTTACACCATGATTGCAAGCCGCGACCGCATCCTCACCACCCATGTCGGCAGCTTGCCGCGCAACGAAGCGCTGAGCGAGCTGCTGGTACGCCGTGAGGCGGGCGAAAGCTTTGACAAAGGGCAATTCGAAGCGGAGATGGAGGCGGCGGTGCGCCACGTCGTGGTCAAGCAGAAGGAGGCCGGCATCGACGTCGGCAACGATGGCGAGCAGCAGCGCGTCGGCTTCCAGACTTACGTGCCGCAACGCATGTCCGGCTTCGGCGGCGAATCCAAGCGCCGGCGCGGCCGCGAATTCGAGGAATTTCCCGAACTGGTGCACTATCTCGCGCGCCGGTTCCCCAATGTGAGCCGGCAACAGAATGCGCCGGCGGCGCAGGCCGAGCTGCACTATCACGACACCGCGGCGATCGAGCATGAAATCGCGCGCTTGCAGCGTATCGCCGGCGAGGGCAGGCCGTTCGCCGAGACTTTCATGACCGCGCCGTCGCCCGGCATCATCGCTTCGACCATGCTCAACGCCTATTATGATTCGCACGAGGCCTATCTCGCGGCGCTGGCGTGCGAGATGAGCAACGAATATCGGGCGATTCACAACGCCGGCCTGCTCCTGCAGATCGACGCCCCCGATCTCGCCATGGACCGCACCATGTTCTACCGCGACGGGTCGGATGCCGATTTCGTCAAGGCGTGCGAGCTGCATGTGGCGATGATCAACAGGGCGATCGCGGGCATTCCACGCGAGCGGGTGCGGTTGCACATCTGCTACGGCAATTGGGAAGGCCCCCACATTCACGACATCGCGCTGGAAAAAATCCTGCCGGCGCTCTACCAGGCCGCGGTGGGCGCGCTGTCGATCGAATTTGCCAATCCGCGCCATGCCCACGAATATGCCGCGCTCAAGCGCGTGCCGTTGCCCAAGGACATGATCCTCATTCCCGGCGTGGTCGAAACCACCAGCAACTTCGTCGAGCATCCGGAGGTGGTGGCGCGCCGCATCGAGGAGGCCGTGGCGGCGGTCGGCGATCGCGAGCGCGTCATCGCCTCGGCCGATTGCGGCTTCGGCACGTTCACCCGGCGCGAATGGGTAATCGAGCCGGTGGTGTGGCTCAAGCTCAAATCGATCCGCGACGGCGCCGATATCGCCTCGGCGCGGCTGTGGGGAAGGGAAACCGCCGCCTGAGCGCCGCGCGTTTCAGTTCAATCGGATAGGAACGCCACCGTGATCAATCTCTACACCTGGACGACGCCGAACGGTCGCAAGGCCTCCATCGCGCTTGAGGAGATGGAGCTGCCGTACACGGTGCACCCGGTCGACATCGGCAAGGATGAGCAATTCAAGCCGGAATTTTTGCAGATCAGCCCGAATAATCGCATCCCCGCGATTGTCGATCGCGACACCGGCATTAGCCTGATGGAGTCCGGCGCGATCCTCATCTATCTCGCCGACAAGACCGGCAAGCTTTTGCCGAAAACGGGCGAACCGCATTATCGCGTGCTCGAATGGCTGATGTGGCAGATGGGCGGCCCCGGACCGATGTTCGGCCAGGTGCATCACTTCGTGAAATACAACAAGGGCAAGGCGCCGTACGCGGAAGAGCGCTATCTCAAGGAAGCGCACCGGCTCTATGGAGTGCTCGACCGCCGGCTCGCCGAGCACGAATACGTCGCCGACCGGTATTCGATCGCCGACATCGCCATCTGGCCGTGGGTGTCGCGATTCGACTGGCAGACGGTCGATCTCGCGGCCTATCCCAACGTCAAGCGCTGGTACACGGTAATCGCCAATCGGCCCGCGGTGCGGCGGGGCTATAAAGTGCCGAAAGACGTCGGCGATATCCCGATGCCGTAACGCATTTCCCCCAACTGTGAGGCGCTCGGCGTTTGCGACCATTCCTGGCTCGACGGCACACCACTTCGTGCTGCGCTACGGCTCGCAGACCGCGTATAATGCCTGCAATTAGACCAAGGGAGCACGCCATGGACGACATCACCAAGCGCGAACCAATCAAGATCACCGCCGAGGACGTCAACCCACGCTACAATTGGGGCCGTCATCTGCCGGTGCTCGGCACGATGGGCGTCGATTTCGAGGAGCGCGTCGACTACCGGCGCATGCACCGCTACCGGCTCGGCCGCGCGCAGGCCGCGCTCGAAGCTTCCGAGCTCGGCGCGTTGCTTTTGTTCGACGACAACAATATCCGCTACGTCACCTCGACCAAGATCGGCGAATGGGCGCGCGACAAGCTCTCGCGCTGGGCGCTCTTGGTTCGCGGCGGCGAGCCGATCCTCTGGGACTTCGGCTCGGCCGCCGTCCACCACCGGCTCTATTCGCCATGGCTGAAGCCGGAGAACTGCAAGGCCGGCCTTGTCGGCTTGCGCGGCACCGTCGATCCGGCTTTCGGCTTGATGAAGCATCACGCCGAGGAAATGGCTTCGATCCTCAAGGCCGCCGGCGTCGCCAAGATGCCGGTCGGCGTCGACATCATCGAGCCGCCGATGATGTTCGAATTGCAGAAAGCGGGACTGAAGGTCGCCGACGGCCAGCAGGTGATGCTGGAGGCGCGGGAAGTGAAATCCGCCGACGAGATCGCGCTGTTGAACCGCGCCGCCGCGATGGTGGACGGCGCCTATCAGCTGATCGACGAAAAGCTCAAACCCGGCGTGCGCGAGAACGACATCGTCGGCATGGTCAACGAGTTCCTCTATCGCCACGGCTCCGACGACGTCGAAGCCATCAATGCCATCTCCGGCGAGCGCTGCAATCCGCATCCGCACAATTTCACCGACCGCATGGTGCGGCCCGGCGACCAGGTGTTCTTCGACATTCTGCAAAGCTTCATGGGGTACCGCACCTGCTATTACCGCACCTTCAATGTCGGCCGCGCCACGCCCTCGCAGCACGACGCCTACAAGAAGTGCCGCGAATGGCTCGACAAGGCGATCGATCTGATCAAGCCCGGCGTGACCACCGACAAGGTGTGCAGCGTGTGGCCGAAAGCTCCGGAGTTCGGTTTCCCCGACGAGCTGTCGGCCTTCGGCCTGCAATTCGGCCACGGCCTGGGCTTGAACCTGCACGAGCGGCCGATCATCAGCCGCGTGGTGTCGATGGAGCACCCGACTGTGATCAAGGAAGGCATGGTGTTTGCGCTCGAGACCTATTGCCCGGCGACCGACGGCTACTCCGCCGCGCGCATCGAGGAGGAGGTCGTGGTCACCGACAAGGGCCACACGGTGATCTCGCTGTTTCCGGCCGAAGAGCTGCCGATCGCCAACCGCTATTGAGCAGCGAAATAGGACTGGCTTGGGGGGCCCGACCGTGGGAGCGTCGCGCCCCCCCGGCGCAGCCGAGCTACGTGTCGCCTACGACCCGCGGCGCCCTTCGCCGAAAGCGGAATTGCTCCCCGCGAATGGATGCCATGTGCGGAAATAGTTAAGCGCGCAGAGCGAGTTTTTCTCTCATATTCAATAAGTTAGGCCACTGCCTCAGATTCTCCTCCGATGCGGTTTTTGTGCGGCGCACAAAAAGCTGGCTTTTTCCGTCATAATCCGCTAGCTCCGGCGCTTCCCAGGACAAAAACGAGGGACTGTCCGAGCATGAGAACGATGCTAGCTGCGTGCCTTCTTATCGGCGTATGGACCACGAGTGCCAGCGCCGTCGATCTCGCCGAACTCGCGCCCTGCAAGCCAGCGGCGGCAAGGCTGTGTGACCGCTCCGGCGGCATGACCTTTGGCAACTTGCTCCGCTGTGGCGCCACGCTCGCCGCGCATAGCTGGCGCGTGGGCAGCACGTGCCGTGAGGTTCTCAGAAAGTATGGGCAATTGTAAAACTGCCCCTCGACAATAACTTGCAAGCATTCCCGCCCCGGCTCCCGAGCCGGGGCTTTTTTTCGGGCGCCGACCCGCCGCATGTCGGGAGGGATGAATGCAACACTGAAACCTGCTAATTCGTTCGCCAGCGCCCCATCGCACATCGTGGACGAATAGCATCAGAGGACGCCAAGAGGATCCCATGTACCCCAATCTCGAACTTTATATCGACGGCCAATGGCTCAACGGCGACGGCCGCGCCGGCGAGGACGTGATCAATCCGGCAACGGAAAAGCCGCTCGCGCGCCTGCCGCACGCCAGCACGGCCGATCTCGACCGCGCGCTCGACGCCGCCAAGAAGGGCTTTGCCGTCTGGCGCGCGACCTCGCCCTCTGAGCGCGCCAAGATCATGCGTAAAGCCGCCGATCTCATGCGCGAGCGCCACGACGCTATCAGCAAGACGCTGGTGCAGGAGCAGGGCAAAGCCTACCCCGAGGCGCGCGCCGAGGTGCGCACCTCGGCCGACATCATCGAGTGGTACGCCGAAGAAGGCCGCCGCGCTTACGGCCGCATCGTGCCCGGCCCCGGCAAGGGGTTACGGCAGATCGTGGTGCAGGAGCCGGTCGGCATCGTTGCCGCGTTCACGCCGTGGAATTTTCCCACGCTGACACCGGCGCGCAAGATCGGCGGCGCGCTGGCCGCCGGCTGTTCGTTGATCCTCAAGGCATCTGAGGAGACGCCAGGCGCCTGCCTCGAGATGGTGCGCTGCTTCGCCGATGCCGGCCTGCCGGCCGGCGTGCTCAACCTCGTTTTCGGGGTGCCGGCGAATATTTCCGAGCACCTCATCGCCAAGCCGGATGTGCGCAAGATCTCGTTCACCGGCTCGATACCGGTCGGCAAGCATTTGGCGGGGCTGGCCGCCAAGGGCATGAAGCGCGCCACGATGGAGCTCGGCGGCCATTCGCCGGTGGTGGTGTTCGCCGACGCCGACCCGGAGAAATCCGCCGACACCATCGCCGCCTACAAATACCGCAATGCCGGCCAGGTCTGCATCTCACCGACGCGGTTTTATGTGCAGGAGCCGGTCTACAGCCGCTTCCTGGCCCGCTTCACCGAATACGCCAAGTCGCTCAAGCTCGGCGACGGCCTGGAAAAAGGCGTGACCATGGGGCCGCTGGCGAATGCACGGCGCATCGACGCCATGGACAAGTTTGTCAACGATGCCAAGGATCGCGGCGGCAAGATCGTCACCGGCGGCGCGCGCCGCGGCAATCAGGGATACTTTTACGAGCCGACGGTCATCACCGACTTGCCGGACGACAGCATGCTGATGACGCAGGAGCCGTTCGGTCCGCTGGCGCCGGTGGTCAGGTTCAAGACCTTCGACGAAGTGGTGGAACGCGCCAACTCGCTGCCCTTTGGGCTCGCCGCCTATGCCTTCACCGGCTCGGCACACACCGCCAACCTGATCGGCGACGCACTGCAGTCCGGCATGGTCGGGGTGAACTCGATCAATATCTCGACGCCGGAGACGCCGTTTGGCGGCGTCAAGGAGTCCGGCTACGGCAGCGAAGGCGGCATCGAAGGGCTGCAAGCCTACCTGAACACGAAATTCATTTCGCAGGCTTAGCTTCGGTTCCCATTCTGGATTCACTGATCACCTCTCCCCAAAGGGGGGAGGTGAGGATCCGAGCACCACCCCAGGTGCGATCTCAGGCGTGATCGAGAAGCCCGAAATGCGGGCCGACTTGGCGCCGCACCCGGGCCATTGCGGAGCGGGCGGCGAGCGCGTCGACGGCGATGCGCGCCAGCGGGGAAAGCTGCGAGGGTCGCGCCATGAGATCACGCAGTACCGCTGAAACGTTGGCACGGCCATCGGGACGCATGCCGATAAGCGCGGCGGGCGGAACCGTCCGGTGCGCCGGGTCGACGACGACGCGCAAGGCGGCGAAGGCGAGCTTATGCGCGGCGGCAACCCGCGCCACCACGTGGGATTCCATATCGACCGCGGCCGCCCCGGTCGTTCTGTGAAGCTCACGTTTCTTGGCCGGCTCGGCGACCGGCGTATCGACGCCGACGATGGGAGCGTGGATGGCGCCTGCGACCATGCCGAGGAGCTTGCGCGACCACACCGCATCCGTGGGGCGGACGGTTTTCGATTCGCGAACAGCGGAAGCGACCACCCAATCGCCAGCGCGCAGGTGGGAGGCGAGGCCGCCGGCAACGCCGAAGCTGATCATGCCGCGGTAACCCTGCCGGACGGCGCTGTCGGCAACCGTCGCCAGCTCGCTTCCGGCCGTGCGGCAGACGACCAGGACGCCGGGACCCGCGGCGATGCGAGCCTCGAAGTCCAGACCCACGAATGCAATGACGAGGCGACGCGGGTGTTCGACGGCAGCCTCGGCAAGCCGACGCGTGTCGTCACCCTCGTCCACCAGTCCATCTACGAAAGTACCGCCGGCGAAATCCAATTGGGATGCCATTAGAAGCCTTTGCCTCGTCTGTAGCCTAACCCGGCACGCGCCCAGCGATCATGCAGACGTCCTCGGCTTCTTCCGGCAATCACCGAGTTTGATTGATTCTACCACAATCCAATGCCAACGCCATTGCTAATGCGAATGCATCCAATGAATTCCGACACTTGCAGGTTAACCGGGCATGGCGCTTTTGCCGCCAAAATGCTTGGTTCGGTTCGCACAGGATTTGCCATGGGCACTACGGCAGACACGCTCGTTACCGGAGCCACCGGACTCGTCGGCTCGGCGGTAGCAAGAAAGCTGGTCCTCGCCGGATTATCGGTGCGGGCGCTGGTGCGGGCCGGCAGCCCGCGTTTTCACCTCGAGGGGCTCGATTTGGAGTTCGCCGACGGCGACATCCGCGACGCACGTTCCGTGCGCCGCGCCATGGCCGGCATCCGTCACGTCTTCCATGTCGCTGCCGATTACCGGCTATGGGCGCGCGACCCCAGCGAGATTTTTGCCGCCAATGTCGACGGTACGCGCATCGTGATGCGGGAGGCGGTAAGCGCCGGCGTCGAGCGCGTGGTCTACACCAGCAGCGTCGCCACGCTCGCCTTGCGCGCCGACGGCAGTGCGGCCGACGAAACCGTTCCGCTGGCGGAGGAGGAGGGAATCGGCGCCTACAAGCGCAGCAAGATCGCCGCCGAACGGCTGGTCGAGGCGATGGTCGCAAACGAGGCGCTCCCCGCTGTCATCGTCAACCCCTCGACCCCGATCGGGCCCCGCGACGTCAAGCCGACACCGACCGGCCGCATCATCGTTGAGGCCGCGCGCGGCCGTATTCCCGGATTCCTCGATACCGGCCTCAACCTGGTCCACGTCGATGACGTTGCCGAGGGGCACTTGGCGGCGCTCAAACACGGCGCGATCGGCGAACGCTACATTCTCGGCGGCGAGAATGTGCTTCTTGCCGATATGCTGGCCGACATCGCCCGCCTGGTCGGCCGGCGTCCGCCGCGCCTGCGCCTTCCCCGCGCCGCGGTCATTCCGTTTGCCTACGCCGCCGAGGCGACAGCCCGGCTGACCGGACGGGCGCCGTTCACGACGTTGGACGGCATCCGCATGGCCGAACACCACATGTTCTTCACCGCGGCCAAGGCCGAACGCGATCTCGGCTTTCGTCCGCGGCCTTACCGGGAGGCGCTCGCGGACGCGATCCATTGGTTCCGCGCGGCGGGATATCTCGACCGGAAGCGCCGGCGGTAGAACGTCAGGCGTCTGAATAGCCGCCGAGCGCGTAACCCGAACGCCGCACGGCGGCGATGCAATCGGGATCGCACAAGGCCGCGAATTCGTCGGCATAGCGGTAGCCGGGCGCCGCGCCGGCGAACGCATCCGTTACCGCGGGATGCAGGTAGATTTCGACGAGGCCGGGGGGCAGCCGACCAAGCAGTGCGGCGAGCCGGGTCCGCGTCATCGCGCCTGACCACGCCAGCCCGAATACCGCGTCCGCGGTTGTCAGTCCGGCGCGCTTAGCACGCCGGCGCAGCCAGCTGGCCCAAGGTGCCGCGATCCGGCCCACTTGGCGCCCGGTCTGCGGATCGATTTTCGCAACGATTCGCCAAGGCTCAACCGGAATGCGCAGCGCCCGCATGCCGTAGCGCCGCCCGGCGGTCATGATCGACTTGGCAATGGCCGGATGGAGATGGAAGTGCCGGTGCCCATTGACGTGATCGAGCGGCAGCCCGGTCGCCTGGTAAGCCTCGAACTGTGCAGTAATTTCCTTGGCGACTTGTCGCCGCACCGAACCGTCCAAGGCGATCTGCGCGCCGTAGCGGGCAAGATCGTTGCGAAACCGTCCACTGCCGTCGATGAGAGCCGGAATTTGCGCGGGGTCGCTCACCGGATCGCCATCGACAAGGACGATGTGAAGCCCGACGCGCAGGTTCGGCAAGGCCCGCGCGCGCTCCACCGCGTCCGCCGCCGCCGGAGCGCCGACCATGAGGCTCGCGGCGCTGAGGATGCCACTCCTATGCGCTTGCTCGATCGCGGCGTTGACGGGCTCGCTCAGCCCGAAATCGTCCGCATTGATGACCAAGTGATTCAGTGCGCCAGCTCCCGCCGTTCGCGCAGGAAGGCAAAGAATTCGACGCCTTCGCGCAGCCGGCGCATCATCATCTGCGGGCTGCGCACCATCTCCGAGACGATCGCCGCAACCTTGGGAGCGCGAAAGTAAAAGCGCCGGTAGAACTCCTCGACCGACTGGAAAATCTCGGTATGGGTCAGGTGCGGATAATGCAGCGGCGCCATCTGCACGCCGCTCGCATCGACGAGCTCGGCATGCGCCTCGTCGAGCCAGCCGTGCTCCAGTGCATCGCGATAGAGTTCGGTGCCCGGATAGGGAGCCGCGAGCGAGATCTGGATGGTGTGCGGATTGATCTCGGTGGCAAACCTGATGGTTTCCTCGATCGTGTCCCTGGTCTCGCCGGGAAGCCCGAGGATAAAGGTGCCGTGGATAGTGATGCCGAGCTCATGGCAATCCTTGGTAAAGCGCCGCGCCACGTCGATGCGCATGCCCTTCCTGATGTTGTACAGAATCTGCTGATTGCCGCTTTCATAGCCGACCAGCAGCAGCCGCAGGCCATTGTCGCGCATCACCTTGAGGGTTTCGCGCGGCACATTCGCCTTGGCGTTGCACGACCAGGTGACGCCGAGCTTGCCGAGTTCGCGCGCGATCGCTTCGGTGCGCGGCCGATCGTCGGTGAAGGTGTCGTCGTCGAAAAAGAACTCCTTCGCTTGCGGGAACGCGGCCGTGGCCCAGCGCATCTCCTCGATCAGGTTGCCGACGCTGCGGGTGCGGTAGCGATGGCCGCCGACCGTTTGCGGCCACAAGCAAAACGTACATCGCGATTTGCAGCCGCGCCCGGTGTAGAACGAGATGTAGGGATGCTTGAGATAGCCGATGAAATAGTTCTCGATCTGGAGGTCGCGCTTGTACACCGGGGTGACGAACGGCAGTTCGTCCATGTTCTCGAGGACGGCGCGCGGCGGGTTGTGCCTGATCGCGCCCGCGGCATCGCGATAGGACAGGCCGGCAATCGCGCTCCAGTGGCGCTCCTCGGCGATCTCCTTGATGGTAAAATCGAATTCGTTTCCGGCGACGAAGTCGATGGCGCGCGAACTCTCGAGGCTCGCCCGCGGCTCGACCGCGACCTTGGCGCCGACGAAGCCTGCCTTTAGCCGCGGGTTTGCCGCCTTGAGCGCCTCGACGACCCGGACATCGGAGGCGAATGAAGGCGTCGAGGTGTGCAGCACGGCAAGGTCGTAATGCGGCGCCTCGCCGACGACATCGGCGAGCCTAAGCCGATGCGGCACGGCGTCGATGAGCTTGCTGTCGGGCACTACCGCGGCGACCTGGGCGAGCCAGGTCGGATACCAGTAGGAGCGGATTTCGCGCCGCGCCTGGTAGCGTGAGCCGGCGCCGCCGTCGAATCCGTCGAACGAAGGAGCTTGCAGAAACAATGTGCGCATCATGACCCCCTCAGGTCTTGTCCTTCGATCAAGGTGCCGTCCGCCGTCACGCGATAATCGGCACCCCGCCAATGAACCGTCGCCCCGAAGAAGCTCGCCAAGTAGGCGGCGAAAGCAATGACATCTTGCAGCGGAATGAGCCAGTAATTTTGCCGCGGCAGTCCGAAGCGCCATTCGACGCAACGGCAAAGCATCACGCGCGAGATCAGCACGGCAAGCGTGACCAGCACCGCGGCCGGGCTTCCCGACAATAGCGAGATTAGCGCAAGCGGCCAGGGATGGGTCACGATGGTGCCGGCATAGGCGATCGGATCGATGCTCCGGATCGTGCGTGCGACCCGTATCTGATGCAGGAGCAGTTGACGGAAACTGGATTCGAAGCAGCGGTGGCCGACCAGGAACGGCGCCGTCACGACATCGTATCCGGCGGCGCGCACCGCAAGCCCGATCGCATGATCGTCGGCGAGCACGTCGGCAAGGGCGCCGAAGCCGCCGATGCGGTCGAGCGTCGACCGGCGCAAGGCGATGGTGGCGCCGCAACATGGTTTCGCCAGCCCGAGACTGACCGCGGTGACCGCCTGCGGCAGGAATTGCGAGTTGATGGCGAGAGCGGACAGCCGCGTCCATAGTCCTTCGCCGCCGATGCCATGATAGAGGCAGGTCACGGCGCCGGTGCGCGGCGACGCCAACAGCGCGGTAAGGGCCCGCAGATAGCCCGGCCCGACGACGATGTCGCTGTCGGACAGCACCAGCGTATCATGGCGGGCGCGCGGCATCAGATTGATCAGATTCGATATCTTGCGGTTGACGCCATGACTGCGCTGGTCGACGGCAAGCTCGATCGCCGTGTCGGGGAAGTCGGCCTTCAGGCCTCGCACCGCCGCAACGGCCGGCGAAGCGTGGTCTTGTGCACCGCATAAAACCTGCACCGGCGCGCTGTACTCCTGCCGGCAGAACGCGGCGAGACGCGCCGGCAGGCCGGGCTCTGCACCGTGCAAAGGCTTCAGCACCGTCACCGGCGGCTGCGGAGCGGGCGCGACCGTCTCCTGCTCGGGAAACCCCAGCACGCAAGCCGACGCCACCAGCATGAATATGCATCCCACGAATGCGACGAGGAGGCAGCCGTCGCCCAGCGACCGGATCAATGAAATCGCTTCGGGAATATTCTCGGCAATAGTCATGACTACTTACACGCTAGACGCCGCTCACCCATAGCGCCGAATTTTTGTTCCAGAACGTGGCGCGAAAGATAAATCGGTACCCGCACGCGCTTGAGCGTGTCGCGGCGCAGCGCGGCGGCATTGCTCGCGATCACGATCAGGGAGATCAGGATATTTTCGCCAAGGCGGTGCACGTGTTCGGCGAACGGCAAATGCTCCGGCTCGGCGACTGTCTCGAACCCGTAGCGCGCCATAATTCGTGCCAGTTGCTCGCTCTGCGCCCGGGTGCCGGAGGGCACGTCGGCGCAGACCACGGCAATGTCGCGCAAATCGCGCCGCGAGGCGAGAAAGCGCGCGAGTTCAGCGAGCGAGATCGCGATGGCCTGCCGCATCCGGCGCGCCCAGGCAATCGTCGCCCCGCTCGCGGGCAGCGGCGGGACTTGCTCGTTCCAGAAATGGAGCCGTGCGACGCGCTGCCCGGGATGCACGCGCGTGCCGTCGCGCAGCGCCAGCGCTCGGGGCGAACGGCCGATGTCCAGCCGAAAGACGCAGCGCGGATCGCGGCTATATTCGAACACCGCCTGACGGCGGCGCAAACGGGCGTCGAGCGCGAACAGCAGCTCGGCCAGCCACGGATGGCTGTGCCCCGACATTCTTTGCTCTGCGGAATCCCACACCGCCATGAGCGGGTCTCCCGCGATTTCCAACCCGACAGGCAACTCTCCGGCGCCGAAAAAGTTGCTCGCAGGCTAAATATTATAGCCCGAAATTCGCAGCAAGTGGGGCCGATAACAACGTCGCAGCCAACGCTCGGCCTATTCGGCTTCATCACCGTAGAGCGTCGCCAGCGTGCTCTTGACGACCAAGGCGACCGGGACGGCGAGAATCACGCCGGGAATGCCGAGCACGATGCCGCCGGCCATGAAGCAAAAAATGATCAGCACCGGGTGCACGTGCGCCGCGCGGCCCAGCACGATCGGACCGACGAGCTGGTCGATCGACAGGCGCAGGACCGTCGCGTAGAGCGCGTATTCCGCGATGTTGGCGATTCCGGTCGCGGTACGCAGCGAGACCAGTCCGGCGAGGATCGCCGCCGAGGTGGGGCCGATCACCGGCACGGTCTCGAGAATCCCGGTCAAGCATGCCAAGAGCACCGCGTGCTGGATACCGAGAATAACGCCGAGACCGACATAAGCCGCAACAGTCGCGTAGACCACGACGCCGAGCACGCCAATGAAGTAACGTATCAGCACCGGATCCAATCGGTGCCAGATCCGCGCGACCAGCGGGCGGCGATGCGGCGGGACGATCCAGAACAACCCGCGCGCCACCCGCTTGCCGCTCACCAGGAAGTAGAACAACAGCACGACCGTCAGAAACGCGCCCATGACGGCGGCAAGGCTATAGCCGGTGAGGACGGCGATCTGATCGGTCTGACCGAACCAATCGCGTACCCGATCAAGCATGGCCTCGGCGATCTGATGCGGGTCCATCACCGAGCCGAACAGGTGAACCGGCCGGCCGCCGGTCGCCTGGCTGGTGAAGTTCTCCAGCATGCTCCCCAAATCGGCCGCCGTCGCGCGGACCTCGTCCAGCAGGCGCTGCGCGACAAAGGTCATGACGACCGCGGCAACGCCGAACAGCAGCAGGAACAGCGCGACCGCGAACAGCAGGCGCGGCCATCGTGTCCGCGCGGCCGCCCAGTCCAAAGCCGGCGTGCAGATATAGGCGATAATGCCCGCCAGCACGAAGGGCAGCAAAATCAGCTTGATGAAATAAAGAAAGACGGTGAGGACGACGGCGCCGATCATGATCGCGCGCGCTTCCCCGGAGTCGAGGGGCCCAGCGGCGCGGGCTTGCTCGCCGAGGTTCGCTTCGTCGTTTTTCCGCTCGGCAGCTTTCATGAATAAATCCGGCCCTTCCAGCTGACCTGCCCGCTGAGGCGGCGGCGGACACTGTCGAGAGCCATCAGCGCGCCCGCCGTATAGCCAAATGGAAAAAGGAGACCGTACCAGAAAGGAATGCGGAAATAGAACGTCGCGACGACATGCAGGCCGACCGCGGCGCCCGAGGCCGCGAGCGCCGGAATGAGCGCCGTGGCGGCGCCACCGGCGCCGCGCACGAAGCTTACCAGATCGAGCAGCGGGATAGCGAACGCCGCCCACGCCAAGATCACGGCCGCTCCGGCCACCGCCAATGTCGCGACCGGACCGCCCAAGGTGTCGACGAGATTCTTGGCAAGCCCGGGCCAGAGCGTGCGCCACCCGGTATACATGCGCGCCGATAAAAGCTGCTCGCCGCCCATGAGCAGGACCGATCGGCCCGATTGCTTCAGCCGGCGGGCGAATTCCAGGTCCTCGCAGATCGCGCTGCACACGGCGGCGTGGCCCCCCACCGCGTCGTAGGCGTCGCGCCTGACCAGCATGAACTGCCCGGTCGCCGTGACAACGGAACCGGAGCGCGCCTGCGTCTGCCGCAGATCCTGGAGGAAAGACAGGAGAATGAGGCCGCACGGCATGATGAGACGCTCGGCGAAACTCCGCAGTTCCTGACGCGGGGCCAGCGACAAAAGGTCGAGGCGTTGCATCAACGCCGCATGCACGGCGCTCGACAGAACGCCGGGCTCCGCCCTCACATCGGCATCGATGAAGCACAGCCACTCCGTCTCGGGCGCTACGGTGCGGACGCCGATCCACAAGGCATGCGATTTGCCGACCCAGCGCGGCGGCAATGGCGGGCTCTCCATCAAGGCGATCTGCCGGTGGCGCGCCGCAAGCGCGCGGACGATGGCGGCGGTCGCGTCCGCTGAGTGGTCATCGACCACTAATACGCTGAGGCGGCTTGCCGGATAATCCTGGGCAAGCAGCGACTGCAGGCAGAGCGCGATATTGGCTTCCTCGTCGCGCGCCGGGACGACCACGGTCAGATGCGGCGCCTGCTCGGCGGATGGCGGCGGCGCGGCCACAAGCCGCGGCAGCAGCCCGCGTTGCCTCACCGCGCGCAAGATCAGCCACGCCACTATCGCGAGCCACACCGAAGAGACCGCCAGCTCCATGGCCTCACACCGATCGCTCTCGTCGGCCAGCAACTCGCCCGCTGCCGCTCCGCCAACTTTTGGCATGTGGCAGAGTTCCGTTGCGGAGTTTTTGGCCGCGCAGCCGATGCCTCACTTCGTCGGTACAACCAGCGAATAACGCTCGTCAGCGGCCAAGCATTCGGCCTGCGGAAAACCCAACTCTTTGCGTACCATATTAGTGCCGAGCACCAGCGACACCATCTTGTAATAGGCATGGCGGCGGCTCATGCCCTCGCGCCCCATTCCGCAATCGGATGAGATCACCAGCCGTTCGGGGGGAATATATCTGAGCGCGGCGCGGATTTGCGCCGCCACCGCGTCCGGACTTTCCACCTGCAACGTGTGATGGTCGATGACGCCGATGGCGATCTTCTTTTCGGTGAAACTTGCGCCGATCGCCTGCAGATCGATACCGCCCGAACTCGCGTTTTCAAAAGTAATGACGTCGGCGTCTACCTTGCTGTAGGTTTCCAGTGCCGGCTTGTAGGTCTGAATGTCCGCGAACATTCGCTGTTGCGAAGGATTGCCCCAGCAGGAATGCGCCCACACTTCGGTCTTGGCGCGCAGTCCCTTCACGGTGCGATTGAAGACCTCCACCATCAATTCCGGCGTGATCACCTTATCCTGGATCTTGCGTACTGCGATCAGATGGATCTGCGGTTCTTCGATCTGGATCACCGGGCAGCCGGCATCGGCAAGCTCGTGATATTCCTCGTTGAAGGCATCGGCGATTGCGAACATGCGATCGGGCACGCTCTTGTAATGCTGATCCTGCGAAGCGAAAGCGACGATCTCCGCCGATACTGCGCCGAATTTTACCGGCCGCGTGGTGAGCCGCTGCGCGGTCTTCCATAGCGCGGTGTACTGCAAGTCGCCGCGCCCGACCGCACCAACGATGGTCGGCATGACGCGCGATTCCAGATAATCATGCAGAATGTGGCCGCGCGGGAACCAGATGCCGCCGCGCCCGGCCGGCGTCGGGCGCGGATTGTCGCGCTCATAGCCGCTCATATGATGCGGCGGATAGCTGGTCCAGCTCTGCCCCCCGACATCGTCGTCGAAACGGCAGTCGCCGTCGGTGCAGATATCGAGCCCGGCGACTTCCTGATCGCGCAGATAGCACGACAGCGTGTCGACATATTGCTCGCGGTAGCGACGATTGACCATCGCGTCGAGGAACATACGAGTGCCAAGATTCTCGGTATACCAGCTCGGCCGCGGCAGCGAGCCGGTGATCGTGGTCGGCAACACGATGTCCCTGGTTGCCCGATACATCTTGAACGCCTCCCGCGATTGAAATAGCCGCCACGGCTCATCGTCTCAGTTTACACACCCCGCCCGCAACAGGCAGCAAAAAGCCGTGGCTGCGATTGGCAGCGCAAAGCTGGCAGACGGCGGGCGGATTGGCGTCCGGGCGGCCGGTAGGCGACGGTCTTTTTCAACGCCGCATCGACTTCTTCCGCGGTCAATAGCGGCGTCACCCGTGTCTTTACCAAGCCGTTATTAAGCCGTCGCGGGGTTCACGTCGCCAACTTTGCGACAATCTGCTGGAGTCTCTCGACGTCAGCCGCGACGCATGCGGCTACTTCATCGACCGCGGCGGCGACTTCCGGAGTCATCGGTGCGCCGCTATCGAAAGCCGCGCCTTCGACCGCGTAAATCACGATGTCTCGCGGCGCCGTTTGCAGGACGCGGGCAAGCGCGATCGCGTCGCCAAGGCCCAGCGCGTGACTCGATCGGGGGTTGAGATTCCGTGGCAGCTCGCTGGTGGCGAGATCGACACGATGGATGCGCCCAGGCGCGGTCAGCGCTGCCGCCGCATCGATACAGATCATCGCATCGAAGCCTGCCCAATCCGCCATCAGACTTAAGATATCGCCGCTCAGCGACGCAATCGCCACGTCGGTCGGCAGAAGGCCCGACAATTTTTTCGCAACGAGGAGGCCGACACCGTCATCGCCGCGATCCGGATTTCCCAGACAAACCACAAGCACCTTGCGCCGCAGCGTCTGTTTCACGGCCGATGCACGGACAGCTTGAGGAAGTGTGCCGAGCAAGAGATACAGGGATCGTAATTGCGGATGCTCTGCTCGCAGCGGTTGCGAATCACGTCGTCGGACTGGTCCAGCAGCGGTGTCGCGACGCCGACGAGATCGGCTTCGATGCTGGCCTGATTCTGCGAGGTCGGCGGCACGATCCGTGCCGCCCGAACTGTGCCATCGGCATCGAACTCATAACGGTGCCAGCAGATGCCGCGTGGCGCTTCAGTGCAGCCGAAGCCGGCGCTGTCGCGCGGCTCGACCGGCCTCGCGGCGGTATCCGGCGGCTCATAGTCGGCGATAATGCGCAGCGCTTCCTCGCACGCATAGACGATCTCGACGGCGCGAACGACGATGCTGCGAAACGGATTCTTGCACACCGGCCCGAGCCCGGCGGCGACGGCCAGCGTCTGCACCGATGCCGGCAGGCGAGCGAAATTCAGGGCGTAGCGGGCGAGTGGCCCGACCAGATAGGCGCCGCGCCGCTTCACGGCCGCATGCAGCGCGGTTGAATGCGTTAGGTGCCGTTCCTCGAACTCGGATGCATAATCGCCGATGTCGATGTCGATATCGCGGTTCGAGACGATCCGCCCTTCGTTGAGCGGATATTCATCGGGATGGCGCAGCGCAACGAACTCGTAGTCGCGCTCGAACTCCGGGAAACGAAAGCTCGCAACCCAGCGCAGCAGACCGATTGCTTTATCCCTCGCCTGCTTGAGGTTTTCGGTGACGGGCTCAAGCTCCGCGACCTGCGGAACCCGATAGAATCCGCCGGGCTTCACATTGACCGGGTGGATCTCGCGCCCGCCCAGAATGCGGATCAATTCGTTGCCCGTCTTCTTCAATGCCAGACCGTTGCGCACCATGTCGCCATGATCGCGCGCCATCGCGATCGCATCTGGGTAGCCGAGAAAATCCGGCGCATGCAACATCACAACATGCAGGGCGTGGCTCTCGATCCATTCGCCGCAGTAGATCAGGCGCCGCAGCGCCCTGAGCTGGCCTCCGACCGCAACGCCGAAGGCGTCTTCGATGGCGTGGACGGCGCCCATTTGATAGGCGACCGGACAGATGCCGCAGATACGAGCGACAATATCCGGAACCTCGCCGTAGCCGCGCCCGCGCAATAGCGCCTCGAAAAACCGCGGGGGCTCGAAAATATTGAGTTGCGCCGCCACCACCCGGCCGCCGTCGACATGCAGATCCAGCGCGGCTTCGCCTTCGACCCTTGCCAGATAATCGACCCTGATAGTCTTAGTCGCCATGGGCCTTGCTCTCGTTCAAGAACGGCTCCGCCGCGGCGTTGTAGGTGCGGAAGACCCGCTGCAGGTCGCGCGGGGTCGCGCCAAGCGCCCGCCATTCGCGTGCCAGCGCCGCGGTGTTCGGCGTCTCCATCGGCCCGTAACAACCATAGCAGCCGCGCCGGTAGGACGGGCAGATCGCCCCGCAGCCGGCATGCGTCACCGGCCCGAGGCAGAGCATGCCTTGTACCATCACGCAGACCGTGCCGCGCTGCTTGCACTGGATGCAGACGCTGTGGGCTGCAATGGCCGGCTTGCGGCCGACCAGGAATGCAGAGATCACCTCGATGAGCTGTGCCTTGTTGATCGGGCAGCCCTGTAGTTCGAAGTCGACCGCGACATGCGCCGAAATCGGCGTCGACGTCGCAAGCGTGCTGATGTATTGCGGCGAGGCATAGACGGCGGCGACGAATTCGTTCACATCGGCGAAATTGCGCAGGGCCTGAATTCCGCCGTGCGTGGCGCAGGCGCCGATGGCCACCAGGTACCTCGATTGCCGCCGGACCTCGTGGATGCGTCGGACGTCGCGCTCGGTGGTGATCGATCCCTCGACCAGCGACAGATCGTAAGGGCCGTCCTCGACGGCACTCGACGCCTCCAGGAAATTGGCGATCTTGACCGTGCCGGCGAGCGTCAGGAGCTCGTCTTCGCAATCGAGCAAGGAAAGCTGGCAACCGTCACAGGATGCGAACTTCCAAACCGCGAGAAGCGGACGCCCACCGTCCAAGCCGGGGCTCTCCATTTCAAATCTCCCGCATGCTGAAGATATCGGCGATACGATCGAATCGCATTACCGGCCCGTCCTTACAAACGAAGGTCGGTCCGAATTGGCAGTGACCGCAAAGACCGAGGGCGCACTTCATGTTGCGCTCCATCGAAACATAGATGCGGTCGGTTGGCAGCCCCACATCGCGGAGCGCGTTCACCGTGAAGCGCATCATCACTTCCGGGCCGCAGATCAGCGCGACGGCATCGTGAGGGTCGAAGGCGGCGCGCGGAATGAGGGTCGGCACTACACCGACATTGCCGTGCCAATCGGTATCGGCGTGATCGACCGTCACTTCGATCTCGACATCGAGGTGCCGGCGCCACTGCTCAAGTTCGCGGCGATAAAGTATGTCATCGGGGTGACGACTGCCGGACAGAATGACCACGCGGCGATAGCGGCCGCGGTTGGCGAGGACATCGTAGATTGCCGGCCGCAACGGCGCGAGGCCAAGGCCGCCGGCCACGATCACAATGTCCGATCCCTCGGCTTGCTTAAGCGGCCAACCGGTTCCGAACGGACCGCGCAGGCCGATCATCGCCCCCGATGAGAGCTTTGCGATCGCGCCGCTGATGGCGCCGACATCGCGGACGGTATGCACGAAGGCACTGTTGTGACGGTCGCCGCTCATGCTGATCGGCACTTCGCCGACGCCGAAGGCGTAGAGCATATTGAACTGCCCGGGCTCGAACGGCGGTCGCGGACCAGCCAACGGATTCAGCTCGAGCGTGACGATGTCGGTCAGCTCGCGGCTGACCCGCTCGACCCGATAGATTTGCGGCACGAACGGATCGGAAGGCCGCGGCGCAGCGCTATCAATGCTTGCCATAGACATCGAGGAGTTGCAGCCGGGTGGCGTGCAGCCGCTTCACCAGCGGCGGCAGGAAGCGCTTCATCATCTCGTAGCCGAAATCGTGGTCCGCCTCGCATTTACCGCGCAAGCAGGCGGCATCGATGCCGGTCGCGCGCGTCAGCTCGACGGCGCGGGCATCGAACGCCCAGCGGTACGGCGGAATAAGCCAGGAGGCGCCGACGAAATCGCCGACGCCCACGGTCTCGAATACGATCGGGGCGCGGCCGGGCGCGTTGAGTTCGAGCGCCACCTTGCCGTGGCGGACGAGGAAGAATTCGTCGGCAGCTCCACCCTCGTGAAACAGGTAGTCGCCGGCATGGAAGATATGGTTGCGGGCGCAGCCGGCGACGAGTCGGACTAGGTCCGCGGGAGCGCCGACGAACAGCGGGTGCTCCTGCAAAATTTCTTCAAGGTTGGCCATGCGGTCGCCCCGTCTGCGGCTGTGGGTTCGCCCTGATCGCCGCCGCCTCGACCGTAATGTCGATGCCCACCGGACACCAGGTGATGCAGCGACCGCAGCCGACGCAGCCGGACGTGCCGAACTGGTCGATCCAGGTCGCGAGCTTGTGGGTCATCCACTGGCGATAGCGCGAACGCGGCGTTTCGCGGACACTGCCGCCATGGAGATAGGAGAAATTCATGGTGAAGCAGGAATCCCATTTCCGCACCCGTTCCGCCGACGCGCCGCCGAGGTCGCTGCGATCCTCGACCGTCGTGCAGAAGCAGGTGGGACAGACCATGGTGCAGTTGCCGCAAGTCAGGCAGCGCTCGGCGACGTCATCCCAACGCGGATGAGTGAGGTTGCTCAGCAGCAGCTCCTTCAATCGCTCGGTCTCCAGGCGACGACCCATCTGATCCTTCGTTCGCGCGACGACCGCCGCAGCCTTCGCACGTTCGCCATCGGTGGCGAGGCGGTGCGGAAGCTCTTGGAGAATTCCAGCGCCCGCTTCACTGCCGACCTCAACCAGAAATTCATGGTTGGCGCCGTCGAGGAGCTCGGTGAGCGCGAGGTCGAACCCGGCAGTGGCCTGCGGCCCGGTTTGCATCGAAACGCAGAAGCAGGTTCCTCCGGCCTGTCCGCAATTGACGGCAACGATGAAAGCGTCTCGGCGCCGCATCGCGTAGGCCAGATCCGGGTAAGGTCCTTGTGAAAGCACCCGGTCCTGAATGGCAATCGCGTGCAGCTCGCAGGCACGCACGCCGATGAAGGCGAACTTCGGAACCACGCTGTTGCCGCTTTCGACCGTGACGCCGTTGTCGGTCCTGCGCATCGTCCACAGCGTTTCGACCGGCCGGTGCAGAAAGCGCTTCCAGGCTTGCGGACCCACGGTGAACCCGAACAGCGCGCCGTCGTCGCGCCGCTCCAGGCGATAGCGTCCGGCCTCCTGACGGTCCGTCCAGCCGGCCGGCAAATCGGCAAGGCGCGCGATCCGGTCATAGACGATCGCATCGTCCCGCACCGTCGGGCCGATCACCTCGTAGTTTTGCGCGGCGAGTATATCGAGCAACGTTTGCACGGCACCGCGAGAGATCGTCGCCGTGCCTCCTGCCGCGACCGTATCCGTCATATCTCAGCTCCCGCCGCTACAGACAGACAATCATGCTGAGATGTATTCGCTGGCACACAAAAGATCACCGAAGCTGCGACCGCGCAATAACCAAGCGCTGCACTATGACCGGACCAAGGACTTGACCGCTGCGATTTCGGTCCGGTCGGTCAGCATGGCCTTTTAATTGCAGAAATCTCGTTGATCCAGGTCAAGACGGCAATCAAGATTTCAAGGAATCTTGGGTGTCATCCGTCGATGTCCATTACCCAAGCAGCAGAGACAGCGAATGCAATACGCGCTGGAGCATAGCCATACGCAACAGGCGATCAGGGCGCGCTTGGCGCGCGGGCCGCGAAGCAATTACCTCCGCGACTGGATTTATGGCGGCATCGACGGCGCGGTGACGACATTTGCCATCGTGGCGGGCGTTGCCGGTGCCGACCTTTCAGCGGCGGTGGTATTGGTGCTCGGCTTCGCCAATCTCCTGGCCGACGGCTTAGCCATGGCGGCCAGCAACTACATCGGCACCAAAGCCGAGCGCGACGAGTACGATCGCGTCCTCGGCATCGAGAGCAAGCACATCGCGCTGGAGCCGGACGGCGAACGCGAGGAGATCAGGCAGATTTTCGCCGCCAAGGGTTTTTCCGGCGACGACCTCGAGCGCATCGTCACCGTCATCAGCTCCGATCGAAAGCTTTGGGCGGAGACAATGGCGGTGGAGGAATACGGTCTTTCGCCGACGCCGCGATCACCCGTTCTTGCCGCGCTCAGCACCTTTGCCGCCTTCATCGCCTGCGGCCTGGTGCCGCTCGTGACTTACCTTTCGGCGGGCGGGCTTGCCTCGTGCGTGGCCGCGGCCGGCGCCACCTTCTTCGGCGTCGGCGCCATCAAGAGCCGATGGTCGCCGTTGGCGTGGTGGCGGTCCGGGCTGGAGACTCTGCTCATCGGCATGAGCGCGGCGGCCGTGGCCTTTGCGGTCGGCTACGGCCTGACGACGGTGTTCAATCTTCCTGGCCGCTGATCGCCGTGCCGGAGCACGAATTCCCCGCGCCCGGCCAATTGTCTCGGCAGCTTACGCCGCCTTCTGCTTGGCGGTGATCAGCTTGCGGTTGATCAGGCATTCGGCGATCTGGATGGCGTTGAGCGCCGCGCCCTTGCGCAGATTATCGGAGACGACCCACATGGCGAGCCCGTTCTCGACCGTCGCATCCTCGCGGATGCGGCTGATATAGGTGGCGTCTTCGCCGACCGACTCGTAAGGCGTCACGTAGCCGCCCGGCTCATGCTTGTCGATGACGATGCAGCCCGGCGCATTGCGCAGCACCTCGCGCGCCTCATCGACCGTGATCGGGTTCTCGAACTCGATATTGACCGCTTCCGAATGGCCGATGAAGACCGGCACGCGCACGCAGGTGGCGGTGAGCTTGATCTTCGGGTCGAGGATTTTCTTGGTCTCGACCACCATTTTCCATTCTTCCTTGGTGTAGCCGTCCTCCATGAACACGTCGATGTGCGGAATGAGATTGAACGCGATGCGCTTGGGAAACTTCTTCGGCACGATCTCGTCGATCTGAAACACCGCCTTGGTCTGGGAGAACAGTTCGTCCATCGCCTCCTTGCCGGCACCCGAAACCGACTGATAGGTGGCGACGACGACGCGCTTGATCTTGGCGCGGTCGTGCAGCGGTTTGAGCGCGACCACAAGCTGCGCCGTCGAGCAGTTGGGATTGGCGATGATGCCGCGCTTGCGAAAGCCGGTGACGGCGTCGGCATTGACCTCGGGCACTATCAGCGGGACGTCCAAATCGTAGCGCCAGCACGACGAATTATCGATCACCACCGCGCCGGCGGCGGCGATCTTCGGCGACCATTCCTTGGACACGGCGGAGCCCGCCGACATCAGGCAGATATCGACGCCGGAGAAATCATAATGTTCGAGCGCTTTGACCTTCAGCGTCCGCTCGCCATACGAGATTTCGACGCCGATGCTGCGTCGCGAGGCAAGCGCGACCATCTCGTCGGCGGGGAACGATCGCTCGGCGAGAATGTCGAGCATCTCGCGCCCCACATTCCCGGTCGCCCCGACCACGGCGACATTGTAACCCATCGTCAACTCTCCATCGAAACTTCGCCCCGATCGCGCGGCAAGACGCCGGGGCGGAAGCGCTTCTAAGCGAAAAACACCGCAAACACAATGTCGCGGGAACAGCGGCCGCCTCAGGAGCCGTAATTCGTCGCCAGATAGTCGACAATCGCTTTGGCGTCGGCGGCGTCGATGGGCGCGCCGAAAGCCTTGATCATCTTGGTCACTTCGGCGTTCCATCCCGCGGCATTGAGAAACGGCGAATTGATCTGGATGTAGTCGAGGCTGTGGCAGGCGCCGCAGTGGCCTTCCACCTTGTCGAGGCCGGGGCCCGGCCTGAGCTCGACCGGCATTTCCTCGGCGCCCGCGGCGGTGGCGCCGGCGAATGCAGCAATCATCGCAACGACGACTACGCGCATTGCATGCTCCCTAGGCTGCATGCAACGTCACGCTCTGCATGACGTTGTTGTGGTAGCCGGCCGGGTTGAACAGCAACGTGGCCGTCTGGGTCTGGCCGATCTTGTTGGTGGCGTTCACCATCACGGTGTTTTTTCCGGGCTTCGCCGGCAGCACGAAGCTCCACGGCCGAAAGGCGTAGCGGCCGAGATCGTCGCCGAGCGTCGCCGCCGCCCAGCTTTGCCCGCCGTCGGTCGAAGCCTCGACGGTGCGGATGCCGTAGCCGCCATCCCAGGCCGAGCCCCTGACCATGACCTCGCCGACCGCCACCTGGGCGTCGTCGACATGGCTGGTGATCAGCGAATTGACCACCATCTCCGTGATCGGCGTGGTGGTTGCGGTCTCCTGGCTGATGAAGCGCGCCACGATCGGGAATTCGCCGAGCGGGATGCGGTAGGCCGGGTTCATCCAGAATCCGCCATGCGGTCTGGTCAACGCGTTGATGGCGACAAGATGCTTCATCCAATAGGTGCCGGTCCAGCCGGGCACGATCAGGCGCGCCGGATAGCCGTTGAAATGCGGCAACGGCTCGCCGTTCATCTCGTAGGCAACGAGCGTCGACTCATCGATCGCCTTCCACAGCGGCAAGCTCTTGACGAAGTCAGGCGTCTTGTCGAACGCCGGGCCATCGGCGCCGTTGAAGGCAATCTCGATCGCCTCTTTTTTCAGGCCGACCCGGTCGAGCAAATCCTTGAGCCGGGCACCCTTCCAGCGCGCGCAACCCATCGCGCCATAGCCCCATTGCACGCCGGGTACATGCGGCTTTGACAGGCCGCGCCGGTTGCCCGAGCATTGGTTGACGGCGACGACCTCGTAGGCCGGAAATTTCTTGAGCTCATCAAATGTGATCTCGGCCTGTCTGTTGGCGCCATCCCCGCCCACCGCGATCTTGTAGGTCTTGGCGTCGATGCTCGGGATATCCGACAGGTGATAGCGGACATAAAACCGGTCATTCGGCGTGATCGGGGTGTCGAAATAGTCCAATGGCGATTCATAGTTCGGTGGCCGGTAGGAAAGCTTGATCAGCGGTTTCTTGCCCGGCAGCGTCTCCATGGCGGCCGCGTCCTCGAGGCCCGCTGGCACTCCCGGCGACAGCGCCACGCTGGCTGCATGTGCCGCGACCGGCGACCGACCGAGCGCACCGCCGGCGAAGGCTATTCCCGCGCCCTCCAGCAGTCTTCGTCGCGTCATCATGGCGATGCCTCGCTGCTGCCGTCCAATACCGGACGTGGCCTGCTCCGGCAGGTGATTCTACGAGAGTATATCTAAAGCCCAGTCTGATATTTGGCGATGGGTCCCGGCGCCCGGCGCGTGCAGTCGCGAAAGTGCCCTGGAACCCCGGACAGGACGGGCCATTGCAAAGATGCTATGATGGTTCGCGCAATCCGGCTACATTGGGCTTTAGTGAAAGCGAGGAGCCATGCGTGCGTTTATGGTCTTAGTCGCCGGCGGTGTTGCTTTAGCCGTCGCAGGCTCCGCCGACGCGGCAACGAAGACGAAGAAACATCAACCTGTGGTGCTCCGGTCGGCGAGCGGCACGGTCATCCAGCCCACCCGTACGATCATCCATAATGCCAACGGCAGCACCACGATCATTGTCGTTCCGCGGCGTTCCTACCTCGATCCCGGGACCGACGTGCCGGTAGGTTATGGCAGCCACATGGACTACGCATTTCCGCCGACTGGCAATCCCGGGGAGCCCTATTGGTTTTACGGGCCCGACTTGAATGGCATCGGCGGCGTTACACTGGCGCGGCCGTTCTGGCTGCCGGGCTTTAATCAGTATAATCCGTACTGAATACCGGTCCCCGCCGATCGGCGCCGCCACGGCTTATGCCGTCAGCCGCGCCAGCTCGCCGACGACCGCTTCACCCATCTCGGTGGTACTGACGACCGTCGTGCCCTCCGACTTGATATCGGTGGTACGCAGGCCTCTGGCCAGCGCGGCGGCGATCGCCGCATCGAGCAGATCGGCTTCCTTGGCCATATTGAACGAATAGCGCAGCGCCATGCCGAACGACGCCAGCATGGCGATCGGATTGGCCATGCCCTTGCCGGCGATATCGGGCGCGGAGCCGTGCACCGGCTCATACAGCGCCTTGCGCCGCTTGCTCTTGGCATCGACCTCGCCGAGCGAAGCCGAGGGCAGCATGCCGAGCGAGCCGGTCAGCATCGCCGCGACATCGGACAGCATGTCGCCGAACAGATTGTCGGTGAGGATGACATCGAACTGTTTCGGCCAGCGCACCAGCTGCATGCCGCCGGCATCCGCCAGCATGTGCTCGAGTTGAACGTCCTTGTATTCGCGGGCGTGCACCGCGCTGACGACCTCGCGCCACAGCACGCCGGTCTTCATCACGTTGCGCTTCTCCATCGAGGTGACCTTGTTGCGCCGCTTGCGCGCAAGCTCGAAGCCGACGCGGGCGATGCGCTCGATCTCGTAGGTATCGTAGACCTGCGTATCGATGGCGCGCTTCTGGCCGTTGCCGAGGTCGGTGATGCTCTTGGGCTCGCCGAAATAGACGCCGCCGGTGAGCTCGCGCAGAATGATGATGTCGAGCCCTTCGACCGCCTCGCGCTTGAGGCTCGAGGAGTCGGCGAGGGCCGGATAGCAGATCGCCGGGCGGATGTTGGCAAATAGACCAAGGTCCTTGCGCAGGCGAAGCAGCCCCGCTTCCGGCCGCACCTCGTAGGCCACGTTGTCCCATTTCGAGCCGCCGACGGCGCCGAAGATGACGGCGTCGGCAGCCTTCGCCTTCGCCATGGTTTGTTCGGTGATGGCGACGCCGTGGGCGTCGTAAGAGGCGCCGCCGACCAGCCCTTCCTCGGTGGCGAAAGTGGCGATGCCCGACTTGGCCAAGAAGCCGAGCAGGCGCTTGACCTCGGCCATCACTTCCGGACCGATGCCGTCGCCGGGGAGGAGAAGGAGCTTGTAGGTGGTCATGATTTACGCCTCACGATGAACGGCGGCGATTGCTAATGGGCGGCGCTTGGCTTGGCAAGCCGAGCAAACGCTGATGACGAGTTCAGATTCGATGGCGATCAGTCGGGTGCTGTCGCCTTCACGCGCGGGCTACAGCCCATCGGCATCGATCTTGCCGACTTTCGGTTTGACGAAAAAACCGAACAGCCTGATCGCCTGCGTCGCCAGCGGCCGCCAGTCGCTCCACGCCCGCATCGCCTCATCGGCGAGAGCGCCGTGGGCGACGTCCGGGGGGCCGCGGAACAGACACGGAATTCGGCGCGAAAGCCCGCGGTCGCCGAGGATGTTCCATTTTGACAGTCCGCCCATGACCGGTGAGCTCAGCGCAAACACAACGCGGCGAATGCCGGCCGCCCTGATGCAAAAGGAGCACATCGCGCAAGGCTCGATGATGGAATAGAGCGTGCAGCGCGCCAGAGCCGCATCGTCAAGTATCTTGCGGGCTTGGGCGATGGCGAGGATTTCGGCGTGGCGGGATTCGTCGCGGTCGCGCACCGTCCGGTTCGACGCCTCGGCAATGACTTCGGCGCCATTGGCGATAACGCTGCCGAAGGGATGCTCTCCCTCCGCCGCGCCGCGGCGCGCGAGTTCGATGCAGCGCGCCATCATCGTGCGGTCTATGTCGGAGAATTCCATAGAAATTCCAGACGAGCTGGATCGTGGCGGTGACCTTGTACCGCCGCGGAGCTTCCAAGAGTTACTATGTCGAGAGGGTATTTATAAGGGTTACGCGGGAGCAATCAAAGCCCGCTGAACCAATTATACCCCTGGTTTTCCCAATAGCCGCCGGCGTCGTTGTTCTGCACCCACATCGCCGTGACGTACTTCGGATTCTTGAATCCGAGCTTGGTCGGAATGCGGATCTTGACCGGGAAGCCGTAGGCGCGCGGCAGGATCTGGTGATCGAACTTGAGCGTCAACTGCGTCTGCGGATGCAGTGCCGTCGGCATATCGATCGTATTCGAATAGCCTTCCGCGCATTGAAACCAGACGTATTTGGCGCGCAGGTCGGCGCCGATAGCTTTAAGGAAATCGGACAGCTTGACCCCCTGCCAGGAGCCGATGGCGCTCCAGCCTTCGACGCAGACATGGCGGGTGATCTGTGAGACCTCCGGCAGCTGATAGAGTTCCGGCAACGTCCACGGCTTCTTGTTGTCGACCAGGCCGCCGATCTCGAGCTGCCATTTGTCGCCGTCGATGTCCGGGGCTTCCTCCTCGCTGTAATAGGCGTTGAACGGAAACGGCCGCGTGATCATGCTCTCCGGATATTCCGGCGCCAGCTTATTGGGGTCGAACAGCCAAGCCTGCGCGCGGTCGTTGAAGCGCGAGATGACGCGCAGCGCGTTCTCCGAAGTATCGCCGTCGATGATATCGCAGCCGCTGAGCACGGCGAGCGCGCCGAGGCTCGCAGCACCGCGAAGAAAGAACCGCCGCGACGGCTCCGGCAGCAGCTTGGCCGCATCCTTGATCAGGAGCTTCGGATCGACGCCGGGTAGCGGTTGGCGCAGGCGAGACACTGATTTTTCTCCTCGGCTGTCAGCGGCCGGTCAGCATCGCGCGCAGGCTCTTCGGCACCAGAACGGCGAGCGTCACATGCACGACCAGGAACGCGACGATGGCCGTCATGGCGGCGAAGTGCACATAACGCGCGGTATTGTAGCCGCCGAAGAAACTGGTCAAATGTTGAAACTGCACCGGCTTCCAGATCGACACCCCCGACAGCACGATGACGAAACCGGTGAGCAGGATGCCCAGATAGAGAAGCTTCTGCACTGCGTTGTAGACCGCGAGATCGTCATGCGCGAGGCGGCCGCGCAACGCGGCCACGAAGTCGCCGACAACCTCGCGCGGACGGATCGGGAAAAGCTTGCGGCGGAAGCGGCCGGTCAAGATGCCGAGCGCGATATAGACCACGCCGTTGATCGCCAACAGCCACATCGCCGCGAAATGCCAGAGCAGCGCGCCGCCAAGCCATTCGCCGAGCGCGATGTGATGGGAAAATTCGAACCCGAACAGCGGCGCGGCGTCGTAGATCTGCCAACCCGAGCCGATCATCGTCAGCATGGCGACCGCGTTGATCCAGTGGGTGACGCGCACCCAGCGCGGGTGAATCACCGGCGCGGCTGCGGTGTCGGCTATCAAGGGATCGCTCGCTGCGGCTTCGATGGTCATGGCACTGGCCCGTACGCGCGGACCTCTAGCAAATCGGTTGCACACGCGCGCGTCACATTCCTGTCAGCCTTGTTACCCTCCCCTGGAGGGGAGGGTCGACGCCGAGCGCTTGCGAGGCGTCGGGGTGGGGTGAAAACTACGTGCGATACACCCCACCCCGGCTCGCTTCGCTCGCCGACCCTCCCCCTCCAGGGGAGGGTGAGGGTCGCGAGCTTCGTCGTTCGTTACGGCAGCAGCACGGTGTCGATGACGTGGATCACCCCGTTCGACTGCAGAACGTCGGCGATCGTGACCATGGCGACGTCACCCTTGTCGTCGGTGACGGTGAGTTTGCCGGGGCCGGCCTGCTTCACGACAATCCAATCGCCGGCGACGGTCTTAAGCTTGGCTTCGCCTTCGCCGTCCTTGACCGCTTTCATCAGATTGGCGGCGGTCATGCGGCCGGGCACGACGTGATAGGTCAGCACCTTGGTCAGCGTCGCCTTGTTTTCCGGCTTGAGCAGATTGTCGACGGTGCCGGGCGGCAGCTTGGCGAAGGCTTCGTTGGTCGGCGCGAACACGGTGAACGGCCCGGGCCCCGACAACGTATCGACCAGACCGGCGGCCTTCACGGCGGCGACCAGCGTCGTGTGGTCCTTCGAATTGACCGCGTTCTGGATGATGTTCTTCGACGGATACATCGGTGCACCGCCGACGGTGACGGTATTTTCCGCCATCGCCCCGGTGTAGGTCACGGCCGTGCCGGCGACCAGCGCCAGAGCCGCGGCGGCGGCGATCAAGGTGAAACGCTTGGACATGAGGAGCTCCATCTTTGGATTGTCATCGAGATCGGCCGGCGAAGCGCCGCCGAGACGCGCACCATCGCGCCATCGCAGCGAGATACGGTGGCGCCGCGGGCGGGTTTCAGCCGCGCTCTCACGGCTGCGTGATCGCGGGTGATTCGCGAAAACTGTGACCCCTGGACCCGACAGATTTCGGAAAGGATGCCACGCGATGAAGCTGTCCGCGGCTTTTCGGACCACTGACGTTCGGCTATGAAAACGCGCACCGCATGCCGGGTTGAGCAGAGGATCTTATCAATGCCGAAGACCAGTCCCGGCAATTGCTTCGAGGATTTCCGCGCCGGCCAGGTGATCCGTCACGCCACGCCGCGCACGGTCACCACCGGCGATGTCGCGCTCTACAACGGCCTGTTCGGGCCGCGCTTCGCCGTGCAGTCGTCCGACACGTTCGCCAAGGCGATCGGCTATCCGCGCGCGCCGGTCGACGACCTGCTGGTGTTTCACACCGTTTTCGGCAAGACCGTCCCCGACGTATCGCTCAATGCCGTGGCCAATCTCGGCTATGCCGGCTGCTATTTCCGCACTCCGGTTTTTCCCGGCGATACGCTCTCCGCGCTGTCCGAGGTCATTGGCCTGAAGGAGAATTCGAGCCGCAAGACCGGCATCGTCTACGTGCGCACCACCGGCTACAAAGAGGACGCCGTGCCGGTGCTCGAATATGTCCGCTGGGTGATGGTGCGTAAACGCGACGAAGCGGCACCCGCGCCCGGCGATCACGTGCCGCGGCTGCCGACCGTGCTCGATCCCAAAGTTCTGGGCGAAGCCTGTCCGCCGATCGACTTGTCGGCTTACGACATGGCGCTTTCGGGCAGTCCCTATCGTTACGGCGACTACGAAGTCGGCGAGCGCATCGACCACATGGACGGCGTCACTGTCGAAGAGGCCGAGCACCAGATCGCGACCCGGCTCTACCAGAACACGGCGCGCGTCCATTTCAACCAATTTATCGAAGGCAAGGGCCGCTTCGGCCGCCGGCTGGTCTATGGCGGCCACGTCATCTCGCTCGCCCGCACGCTGTCCTTCAACGGGCTGGCCAATGCCTTCCACGTCGCGGCCATCAATGGCGGCCGCCATGTTGCGCCGTTGTTCGCCGGCGGCACCGTTTTCGCGTGGTCGGAGGTACTCGCCAAATCCGAGCTGCCGGGGCGAGTCGACGTCGGCGCGCTGCGGTTGCGCACCATCGCCACGCGCGATCGTCCCTGCGAGGACTTTCCGTTCAAGTCCGGCGACGATTACGATCCGGCGGTCCTGCTCGACCTCGATTACTGGGTGCTGATGCCGCGCTAGTCCTGCTGTCGCGCGGTGTAGCGCCGACGGTGCAGCGACGTCCGGCCGTTTTGCTATGCTGGCCACATGATGAGATTGCTGAAACGGTCTTTGCGGCGCCTGCTCGTGCTGGGGCTGGGCGCCTTCAGCGTTTGGCTGATCGTCTTTGTCGTCTTCCGGATCGCCGACAATAGATTGCCGTGGATCCTGGCGGTCGCCGTCACTTACGGCGTCGCGGCGTATGTCATTCTTCCGCGCGTTGTTCTCGTCAGCCTGAAAATCCTCCAGCGCAAGCGTGTGCCGCGCTACACGATCACCGGCGACGGCCTGCCGGGCGATCCGGTCAATCTCATACTCGCGGGCACCCTAGCGCAGCTGCGCGCCGCGTTCGCGGCCGCCGGCTGGTCGGAGGCCGACCGGCTGACGCTCGCGAGCTCGTGGCGCATGGCGCGCGCCTTCGTGCTCAACTCTCCGTATCCGACGGCCCCGTTCAGCACGCTCTATCTATTCGGGCGCGGCCAGGACATCGGCTTCCAGAAGGCGCTCGACAACAGCCCGCGCAAGCGCCACCACATTCGCTTCTGGGCGTTGGGCCGCAAGCGAGCGGAAGCCACCTTGGGAACCGCCGACTTCTGGCTGAAGGCTCATCGTCCGCCGGACCATGAGCACGCTTACTGGGTCGGTGCGGGCACCAAGGACATCGGCTTCTCGCTCATGCAACTTACGTTCCAGATCACGCACGCCACAGATGCGGACACCAATGCGGAGCGCGACTTCATCATCGCCGAGCTGAAAAGAAATAAAGTCATCGGGGACGTTATCTCATATCCGGCCCGCCAGTATCTGCGCGCTCAACAGGTAAATCATTACATCACCGACGGCGAAGTTACCGCGGCAAGCCTGGTGGTTGAAGTTTGATGCAACCCTCACGACCGCAGGTGCTCGCCAAATTCGAGCTGCCGAGACGCGGGGATGTCGGGGCGCTGCGGTTGCGCACCATCGCCACGCGCGATCGTCCCTGCGAGAATTTTCCGTTGAAGTCCGGCGACGAATACGGAGGTGCCTGGCCGCTGAAGAGGCGGCTCACGCCTGCTCGCAGGAACCGAGAAATTGCAGCACGACCTCGCGGCGGTGCGCGCGCCGGCGATGCTCGGCAACATAGATGCCCTGCCATGTCCCCAGCGCCATGGCGCCGTCGACGACCGGCACATGCAGCGCGACGCCGTTGAGCATCGATTTGACGTGGGCGGGCATATCGTCCGGTCGCTCGACCTGATGCACCCAGCCGGCATAGGCCGGCGCGATGCGCTCCAGCGCGGTGACCAGATCGATGCGCACATCGGGGTCGGCATTCTCCTGGATCACGAGCGACGCCGAGGTGTGCTTGAGATACAGGAGCACCGCGCCGCCGCGCGCTTTGATGGTGTCGAGGAAACGCGCGACCTCGCGGGTGATGTCGAGAAAGCCTTCGCCGGAGGTTTCGACCGTGAGCGTCGCGGTTGCAATCGTCTCCGCGCGCACGATGTGGATGGGGGATAGACCGAAGGCCACGCCGCCACTCAGCTCTTGTTCAGCATTTGCTTTTGCGCGTGCGCGATCGCCTCGACCAGCCGGTGCCACATCCGGTCGACCAAGGCCATCATGTGGTCGAGATCGGAATGCAGGCGCGGCGGCAGCGCGTGATCGCCATCGCGGACGACCGGCGGCTCCGGCAGGGTACTGGCCGGCAATGGCAGGCCGCGCGCGAGCATGTCTTTCTTCAGCGCCGCGTTTTCATGGCGGAGCCGCGCGATCTCGCTCTCCAGCACGGCGCGATCTTCGGGCACCGCCTGACAGGCCCAGCCGACCGTCCGCTGGCTGCAGATGGAAACCTCGCCGGTCTGGGTGTCGAGCCGCAGGAATCCGTCCGCCACTTTGCTGAAGGTGTAGCGGCCGCCGTCATTTTCCGGCATGGCGTCGTCGGCAAAAGCGGCCACGATCAAACAGCAGCCGACGACGACGGCAGCGAAGGCCGTGTTGCTCATGGTCACCTCCTGGCGGAGCGTAGCAGAACCGCCATCAGCATGGCGCGGCCCGCCGGCAGAATGCAACTTTCCATGGCGCGCAGGTCGTTGGCTCGGGATGCCATCGGGCGGGTGCGGATTTGCGCTGCACAACCGCGACCTTGCCGGCGCCAGGGACCGTGCATTCTATCGTTTTTTCAATAGATTAGGATCGATCCTGGTTTCTTGACTTGGCGAAACTCAATCAGTATGGTCCGCGCGGCTTCAGGGGGGCGGTCCGTTTCGGTTGCCATAAGCCGCGGGTTGTCGAACAGATGAGCGACGGCACGCGCGAGAACGGCGACCGCGACAAAGCGCACACCGAAGAAGCCACCCTCTCCGCGAGACTCCAGCGTCTCGGCGAAGGTCTAGGCCAGGTACGCGAGCGTGCGGGTCTGCCTTCCGACGGCCCTGGTGGAGATCGGGCAGCGACTGCATCGGGCTACGCCAGGGGCTTCCGGCTCTCGAGCGAACTCGTTGGCGGTGTTCTGGTCGGCGCCGGTCTCGGCTGGCTGATCGACCGGTTGCTCGGCATCTCGCCCTGGGGGTTCATTGTCTTTCTCTTGCTCGGCTTCGTCGCCGGCGTACTCAACGTGATGCGCTCCGCCGGGGTCCTCCCCGGCCGCACCCCGGGTGACGATAGCTAGGAAGCCGGAAACGTGATGTTGCGCCTGCGGCGCCCGATGGCGATGGAACCATGACGGTCGATCCGATCCACCAATTCCAGATCCGTAACCTGGTGCCCATCGTCACCATCCACGGGCATGAGATCGCCATCACCAATTCGGCGCTGTTCATGGTGCTGATCGTCGTCCTGGTTTCGGCGCTGTTGATCGGGGCGACGACGCCGCGGGCGGTGGTGCCGGGGCGGCTGCAGTCGGTGGCGGAAATGTCCTACGAATTCGTCGCCAATACGGTGCGCAGCTCCGCCGGCACCGAGGGGATGAAGTTCTTTCCCTTCGTGTTCACGCTGTTCATGTTCGTGCTGTTCGCCAACATGATCGGGCTCATTCCGTACTCTTTCACGGTGACCAGCCAGCTGATCGTGACGGCGACGTTGGCGTTGCTGGTGTTCTTCATCGTCGTGATCTACGGCTTCTGGCGCAACGGCTTGGGCTTCCTCAAGCTGTTCGTTCCCAAGGGCGTGCCGATCTACATCCTGCCGGCGATCGTGGTGATCGAAGTATTGTCGTTCCTGTCGCGCCCGATCTCGCACAGCGTCCGCCTGTTCGCCAACATGCTGGCCGGACATATCACGCTGCAGGTGTTCGCCGGGTTCATCATCATGCTTGCGGGCTTTGGCATTGCCGGCTGGTTCGGCGCGGCGTTGCCGCTGATCCTGGTGATCATGCTCACCGCGCTGGAATTCCTGGTGGCGTTCCTGCAGGCCTACGTCTTCGCTATTCTCACCTGCATCTATCTCAACGATGCGATACACCCGGGCCACTGACGGCACGATTGTTACAACCTCGAAAAGGAGTTTTCTCATGGATCCGACCGCCGCAAAGTACATTGGTGCCGGCATTGCCTGTATCGGCATGGGCGGCGCCGGCGTCGGCGTGGGCATCATCTTCGGCAACTACCTTGCCGCGGCGCTGCGCAACCCGTCGGCCGCGCAAGGCCAGTTCGGCAACCTGATTTTCGGGTTCGCCATCACCGAGGCGCTCGGCATCTTCTCGCTCCTGATCGCGCTCTTGCTGTTGTTTGGGCTCTGACGTTTCGCCGATTTTGCCAGCACCGATCCCGGCAGCAACTATGGCCGAACCGACCGCCCATACCGAGGCCCCCGCGGAACACCACGAGTTCCCGCCGTTTGTGACGCACCACTTTCCCTCGCAGATCCTCTGGCTGGTGCTGACGTTCGTTCTGCTCTACGTGCTGATGTCGCGCGTGGCGTTGCCGCGGATCGGCGCCATCCTGGCCGATCGGCAGCGGCGAATTTCTGAGGATCTCGCGGCGGCGCAGCGGTTCAAGGAGCAGTCGGAAATTGCCGATGCCGCCTATCAGAAGGCGCTGGCCGAGGCCCGCGCTCGCGCGCAAGCGATCGCCAACGAGACCCGGCAGCAGCAGGCGGCCGAGGCCGAGGCGACCAACAAGCGGCTCGAGGCAGAACTCCATGAGAAGCTCGCGGCGGCGGAACGCTCGATTGCCGCAAGCCGCGCGGCCGCCATGGCCAACGTCGCCGGCATCGCGGCGGAAACCGCGGCCGCCATCGTCGAGCGCTTGATCGGAACGGCGCCCGCCCAACCTGACGTCGCCACCGCCGTTGGCGAAGTGCTCAAGCGATAGGGGTCGCGCGATGCCCGAAGCCGAAGCCTGGGTCGCGATAGGATTTGCCCTGTTTATCGGGCTGCTCATCTATCTGGGCGCGCACCGCCGGGTGCTCGAGGGCATCGACCAGCGGCAAGCGCGCATCAAGGCCGAGCTCGACGAAGCCGTCCGGCTGCGCCAGGAAGCTCAAGCCGTGCTCGCCGAGTACGAGCGCAAAGGCCGCGAGGCCGAAAGCGAGGCCGCGGCCATCATCGCCAGCGCCAAGGGCGAAGCCGAGCGTCTCGCCGCCGAGGCGAAGACAAGAATGGAAGACTTCGTCGCCCGGCGGACCAAGATGGCGGAGACCAAGATCGCCCAGGCCGAGGCGCAGGCGGTCGCCGACGTGCGCTCCGCCGCAGCCGACACGGCGGTCGCCGCCGCCGAGAAGATTCTCTCGGCCGCGGCCAAAGGCAAGGTCGCCGAAGACCTGCTCGCCCGCGGCATCGAGGACGTCAGGAAGAAGTTCAACTAAGGCCCATGCTCATAAAGCGGGCTTGGTCGGTGCGGTTTTAAGGACGGCCGTTATTGCCAATAACGGCCAAGATTCCGCGACGCAGCGGAATGCGCCACGTGCAGCGAAAGCGCAGCCGCGGCGGCATACCAGAAACGGTGCGGCACGCGCCACGAGCTGGAACAGAACCGCGACTTGGGTTGCGCGGCAGCCCCGCGCCAACACGGGAAGCTGAGGTTTTCAAGTTCCTTCAGCACGGCAAAGCGCCGGAAGCGGAGAATCGGCTGATCGCGCGCTTCCTCGCGAACGACGCTTCGGAATCTTAGGGGGCCTCCCCCGGCCGTCACGTCACATTGGCCTACTTTGCGCGCTCGAAGGCGCCGGTATAGCGATCCGGCATGTGATCCTGCAAGTGCGGCGGAAACAGTTCAATGGCGATGCCTGCGGGGTCGGCGCGCATATTCGCAGGACCGCGACCAGCAAGGAGTCCAAGCGCGACCTTAATTCGCTGATTCGTCGACACAACGATCGACGCCGGGGAGTGGAGAAAGGCTCTCATATCCGCGGTGGCGCTCCGCTCGAATTTCGGTTCATCCGACTTTGAATCCGGCGCGAGATGGCTTTCCCTGAACTTGCCGCCGCGCCTACATCGCAGCAGTCGCCCTATGTGACGGAACCCCCAGCTCGAGGGCGCAACAGTGGGCACAACATCTTCGCCGTACACCAGCCGAAAGCTGCGCTGACCGATTTTCTCGGTGTACTGCCGATGCCATTCTTCATTGCCAACGCGGGGCATTCCGAACATGTAAGCACCAAGCAAAGAAAAACGCCCGGCATCGGCAATCTTCTTTGCGGTGAGCGCGGCCAGCGCGCCGCCCAGGCTATGACCCGTAACAAAAATATTGGCATTTTCAGCGTTCGCGGCCGCAAGCAGGTCAAACAAATCCGGCCACACGATTTCCGCGGCCAGCGCGAAGCCATCCGCTATGCCGGTCGACGACAGATGCGCATCAAAGTCGGAAATCCAGTTTGCCAGCACCAGCGGGTCGGTGCCGGCGAACGCAACCACCGTCGCCCCGCGGCCACTCGCAACGAAAACATGGGTGCTGGCCAGCGGCAAAACTGTCGCCACTTCCTTGACGATGATTCCGCGATGACCGAGAGCCAAACCCCACCTTTGTAGTACTGTGCCAACCTTATCTGGCTCATCCAGCTCGTAGGCGAGCTGCGACATCCAAGCCATTGCTTTGCCCTTGCCGAGGGAAAAGCCTTCCTCGCTTGCAAACGCGGCAAAGGCATTCGAATCGTAGCGCTCGAGGGGCAGCTTTGTGAGGAAACTCATACGAAAGCTCCCAACATTAATGGACCGCGATCAGCCTATGCTGCCCAACAAGCCGCGCGGCGTTCGGCGAGTAAATGACCGTGGCGCGCCTAGTTGGCGCTGGCCGCCGGTTTTGGCTTGGCCTTCGGCTTGGGCTTCGGCTTTTGCTTTTGCTGGTCCTCCGCCTCGGCCGACAGCGGATCGAAGCCGACATAGGCGACGTAATCGTCGAGCAGAGCCGTCGGCGTCGGCAGCGGAAAGCTCATCGCCTCTTCGATATGCGTGAAGGTCGCGTAGCCTTCGTTGGGGCCGATCGTCACCGGAATGCGAATGAACTTGGTCACGATCGGTTTCGTGCCGCCGGGCGCTTCCTGCACCACAGCGAGCCGCAACGGCACGTCGACCTGACCGGGGCCGCCCGCCGGCCCGACGATGACGCGGCCCTGGACGCCGATCTTCATCACCATGTTGCCGTCGACAACGGAGCATTCACGCGCGACGCGCGCGAATGTGCCCTGGTATTTCAGCGATAGCGCCGCCTTGTCGCCGGTCGGGCCGATGGTCAGGGTGGAGGCGCCCATGCGAATGTCGACGCGGGGGCAATTGACGTCGGGCTGCGCGCCGGCGACGGCTTGCCGCGAGCTTGCGGAAGAGCCGGCGAAGAAGCGCGCTATCAGGCCGGAGGAGCCGGACGAAGAATCCGCGGCGCTCGGCGCGCCAACGCCGCTGCCGGCCGAGCAGCCGCCGGCGAGAAGCGCAAACGCGAGCCAAGCCCCGATCGAAGCGCGGTCGCCCCACCGCATCCGATGACAATTCCGCTGCATTCCCCCCACACTGGCGCGATGTCGCCGATCTTATATCAAGCCAACCGTGGCCATCCCAAGGCGACGAATGGCGTGGTCAAGGCTTGGATTATCAAGGTTTAATCGTCAATGGCTGCGCCGTTAAGGCTTGGCGTCCTTCAACCGTCCATAGAGCAGGTGATCCTGCCACATGCCGTTGATGCACAGATAATCCCGCGCATAGCCTTCGCGGATGAAGCCGGTGTTTTCCAGAAGCCGGATGGAGGCCGTGTTGGTCGGGATACAGGCCGCTTCCAGCCGATGCAGCCGCAGCGTGCCGAAGGCGAACGGAATAACGGCGCGGACCGCCGCCGTCATGTAGCCGCGGCGCACGAACGGCTGGCCCATCCAATAGCCAAGACTGCCGGCCTGCGCCACGCCGCGGCGGACATTGGCGAGCGTCAAGCCGCCCACCAGCGCATTGTCGGAACCGCGAATGATCAGGAAGGCGTAGCCCTGGTCGGTCCGCAAATCCTCGGCATAGCGCCTGATGCGGCGCCGGAAGGCGCTGCGGCTGAGATCGTCGACCGGCCAGGTCGGCTCCCACGGCGTGAGAAAGCTCCGGCTTGCTTCGCGCAGTGCCGCCCAATCGCCGTAGTCCGTCACCTGCGGGGTGCGCAGCATGACGCCCTCGCCGACGATGGAGGGCAGCGGCTCGGAGAAATTGATGTTGCGGAAAAACGCCATCGGCGTCCGTTCGTCATGCGGCCCGGCGGGTGAGAGTTTCCGCAATGGCCGCCGCGCTTTCAAGTCCGGAACCTAAACCGAGCACGGCGGTCGCCATTTTGCCGCGGGCGATCAGCGCGCGGCCGGCCGCGCGGGTACTCTCGACCGTCACCGCTTCGACCTTCTCGACCAGCTCGGCGAGCGGGATCGGCCGGCCCCAGGCCAGCATGTGACGGGCTAGTTGCCCGATGCGCTCGCCGGAACTCTCCAGCGCCATCAATAGCCCGGCCTTCATCTGCGCCTTGGCGCGCGCGATCTCCGGTTCGGAAATGGTCTCGGCGGCATTGGCGATCTCGTCGACGACGAGCCGCATCAATTCGGCCGTGTCGGCGGCGTCGGTGCCGGCATAAAGGCCGAACATGCCGATGTCGGAATAGGGCGCATGGTAGGAATAGATCGAGTAGCACAAGCCGCGCTTCTCGCGGGCTTCCTGGAACAGCCGGGACGACATGCCGCCGCCGACCACGTGGGTGAACATCTGCAGGCTGAACAGCGCCGGGTCTTTCTGCGCCAGGCCGGGAAGCGCCAGCGCGATATGCACCTGCTCGAGCTCGCGCCTTTCGACATGGGTGCCGCCGCCGAATCTCGCAGGCTCCGGCACCGGGCCGGCCGGCCCGGCAAAGCTGGCAAAACGCTTTTCCACCTCGGCGGCCACGGCGGCGTGATCGACGGCGCCGGCGGCGGCGACCACGATGTCCGGCGCGCGGTAGTGCCGGGCGAGGTAGTCGCGCAATTTCCCGTCGTCGAACGAGCGCACCGTCTTGGCGGTGCCGAGAATCGAGCGGCCGAGCGGCTGATCGGGAAAGGCGATCTCCTGCAGGTGTTCGAACACCAGGTCGTCGGGCGTGTCCGCGACGGCGCCGATCTCCTGAATGATGACGTTCTGCTCGCGCAACAGCTCGTCGTGGTCGAAGGCCGGTTCCGACAGGATGTCGGCGAGCACATCGAGCGCCAGCGGCACGTCGGCCTTGAGCACGCGGGCGTAATAGGCGGTGTTCTCGGCGCTGGTGGCGGCGTTGAGATCGCCGCCGACGGCCTCGATCTCCTCGGCGATCTGCCGCGCGGTGCGCCGCCGCGTGCCCTTGAACGCCATGTGCTCGAGAAAATGCGAGATGCCGTTCTCGTCGCGCCGCTCGTCGCGGCTGCCGGAATTGACCCATACGCCCAGCGAGGCGGTCTCGAGATGCGGCATCGTGTCGGTCACCACATGGATGCCGGATTTCAAGGTCGTCACCGCAACGCTCATGCTGCCGCTCCTTCCTGCGCGGCGCGGCTCGTCGCAAGCACGAACCGCTCCACCGCGGACTGATCCGCCGGCAGCACGGTGACGCGCTCCGGGCGTTGATCAAGATCGCCAAGCCATTCCGGCAGCCGCGGCCGCACGCCGCAGGCCGCCTCGACGGCGTCGGGAAACTTGGCCGGATGCGCGGTCGCCAGCACCACCATCGGCACCGCCGGGTCGCGCATTTCCTTTTCGGCGACGGCAATGCCGACCGCAGTGTGCGGATCGACGAAATTGCCAGTCTCGCGCTTGACCGCGCGCATGGTCGCGGCGACCTCCTCCTCGTCGGCGCGATCGGCGCTGAACAGCGCGCGAACATACGCCAGCGCCGGCGCCGACAAGGTGAAGCGCCGCGATTGCGCCAGCGAGCCCATCAGCGAGCGCACCACGCCGTCGTCACGGTCATAGGCGTCGAACAACAACCGCTCGAAATTCGAGGAGACCTGGATGTCCATCGACGGCGAGGTGGTCGGAACCACGTCGCGCAATTCGTAAGTGCCGGTCGCCAGCGTCCGCGCCAGGATGTCGTTGACGTTGGTGGCGATGACCAGCCGGTCGATCGGCAGGCCCATCTTCTGCGCCACGTAGCCGGCATAGATGTCGCCGAAATTGCCGGTCGGAACGGTGAAGGCGACCTTGCGGTGCGGCGCGCCGAGCGACACCGCGGCGGTGAAGTAATAGACGGTCTGCGCCGCGATGCGGGCCCAGTTGATCGAATTGACGCCGGACAGATGCACGCGCTCGCGAAACGCCGCATGATTGAACAGGCCCTTCACGATCGCCTGGCAGTCGTCGAAGGTGCCCTCGATGGCGACGGCGTGAATGTTGGCGGCGTCCGCCGTCGTCATCATGCGCCGCTGCACGTCGGAAATACGCCCCTGCGGGAACAGGACGATGACATCGACCTGATTGCGGTCGCGGAACGCTTCGACGGCGGCGCCGCCGGTATCGCCGGAGGTCGCGACCACGATGGTACGGCGCTCGCCGCGGGTGGCCAGCATATGATCCATCAGCCGCGCCAACAGCTGCATCGCCAGGTCCTTGAACGCGAGCGTCGGACCGTGGAACAGTTCGAGCGCAAAGGTATTGACGCCGAGCTGGGTCAGCGGCGCCACCGCGGGATGGCGGAAATTACCGTAGGCTTCGCGCGCCATGCGGGCGAGATCGGCTTCGGCGATGGAACCTTCAGTGAAACGCCGGATCACCTCGACGGCGACCTCGGCATAGGGCCGGCCGGCGAAGTCGAGAATCGTCTCGCGGTCGAGCCGCGGCCAAGCTTCCGGCACATAGAGGCCGCCGTCGCGCGCCAGCCCCGCGAGCATGGCGTCGGCAAAGCCGAGCGGCGGGGCTTCGCCTCTGGTGGAGATATGGCGCAATCGAGCCTTCCTGGCCCCCGGCGCGAACCCCGCGGGCTGATCTTAAGTATTTGATATCCAGGATATTCGCTGCGGACGGCGTTTCGCCGCCGGTCCCGGATCAGGGTCACAGTTATAGAAGAGCGGGGCTTTTCACAAGGAACGCGAGGGGCGCGGTTTACGGGCCTCTAGTTCATGAGATCGAGCGCAATCAGCGACGGCGGGTCTCGCTATGCTCCGCGTCACCGTGTGAAGGGATGCACGAGCTGGGCGCCGAAGCTCGCCGGAAAGTTACGATCCTCGATGCCATAGCTGGCGGGAAGTTCGCCCGGCGGCATGTGGAAGGTGCCGAAAATGACATCGAGCACCGGAAAAGTTCCGGCGAAGTTCTTTTCGCCGCCGGCTGCCGGCGCCGTGTGATGCCAGCGATGAAAGACAGGCGAGGCGATCACGTATTTAAAGGGGCCAAGCGTCCAATCGAGATTGGCGTGCACGAAGGCCGAGTGCGCGAGGGTGAAAGGCGCAAGCAGAACCAAAACGCTCGGCGAAATACCGGCAAAAATCATGACGACGCCGGCCAGCACGCCCTCAAACAACAGATCGACGGGATGAAAGCGCGCCGCCGAAATCCATTCCAGTTGGTCGGACGAATGGTGCACGGCGTGGTACTTCCACAGTCTCGCACCGTGAAAACAGCGGTGGGACCAGTAGAGGATGACGTCCTCGCCGATGAGGCAGACGACCATTTGGACGGCGATGGGCAAGCCGGCAAGCGGTCCGTGACCGTGCGCATAGAAGGCAACGAGACCCTCACTCGTCGTGATGCCGAATATGATTGCCGTTCCGGCGACAAGAAGTCCGAGACGCAAAAAACGCGCGACGACCGGAATGAAGAACCAATAGCACAGATCGGTGACGATTTCGCGCTTGCGCCACCACGGATAGCCGGGATTGCAGGCCGAGAAAGAGCTGAGAATCGTAAAGACGGCTGCCAACGCAATCGATATCGGCGCATTCTTCGTAAATGTCTCGCCGACGCTGACGATAATCGCGAGGAATTCCTGCTGCATGGTGTCGCTGCGCCTTTTCGGGATGCGCTTTGCGTGCGTCCGAAAGCCTGCATCGGGCCGCGGCAGCAGTCTCGTCCGCATGCTGCATGCGCGCCTCGTCGTTTGATATCGGCGAAGCCTATTAATGAGCAATGAACGATGCGGCGCGAGGCATAAACAGAAAATGCGCGCGCATAGCGCCATTCTAATCGGCGAGTTCCGCTGAAACGCGGTGTTAACTACACCGCAATCGCCGCCATTTGACTGGTCCGCCGCTCACTTTAGAGCGCCTTTTCATTGCCTCTCCCAAGGCTCCTGGACTTACGGAAGGGGTCGTTAGCTGATTTGGCGCTTCGATTTCTGATTTCGGCTCTTCCGCCGAAAGCGCACATTTGCCCGGCGCGCTTATCGAGTAAATGCCTAGGTCTGTCGTTCGCGAGCGGAACTGCGCGCCCAGGCGACGAACACCACGACCAGAACCAGCGCCAGGCCATACCAGGTCACGGCGTATTGCAGGTGCTCGTTGCGCAGCCGCACGACGAGCTCGCCCGGCTGCGGCAAGCCGCCCGGCGGCGTTGGCGATTCCTGCTCGACATAGAACGGCGCGACCGGGCCAAGCCCCTGATTAAGCCCTTTGGCGGCGGCGATCGCCAGCGGGTCGCGCGTGAACCAAAGATTGTGCAGCGGATCGTCGACCGGGGAAAACCAGTGGCGGGCGTCCGGCCAGCGCATCACGCCGACCATCTCGACCGCGCCCGCGATCTGGCCGGCGGTCCGCGAGGCGGCGTCCTTGCGCGCCTCGGGTACGAAGCCGCGATTGACGATCACGTAGCCGCCGTCGAGAAGCCGTGCCGGCGTGAAGACCCAATAACCGGGGCCGGAGACATCGGGGCGAAAGGCTGAGGCCGCCGCGTAAATGAGCACCTCCTTGCCGTGATCGAAGGTGGCGGTGAATGTGACGCGGCTGTATTCGTCGCTCGCCGGATCGAGGCGTGGCCACGTCGCCGGCGCCGGCAGCGGCGCCGGCGGCGCCGCCAGCCGCTCGGTCAGCGTGGCGATCAATCCTTCCTTCCAGGCCTTGCGCTCGATCTGCCAGGTGCCGAGCGCAATGAGAACGGCAAAAGCGAGCAGTGCCGGGATGAGCAGACCGAGCCATGATCGCCGCGTTGTTGCTTTGGCCGGCGCGCTCAAGGTCCTTCTCCGCGGAAACGTCCTTCCGCGGCCTTGTGATAATATTGCAGCGCGATCAGCAATCCCTTCATCGGCCGCAACGGTCCGAGCGTGACGATGAGGATCAGCGGCAGCCACAACGCCGCGTGCACCCAGAACGGCGGCTGATACAAAACCTCGGTGATGAGCGCGGCGCCCACCACGATGAAACCGGCCAGCAACATGATGAAGACCGCCGGTCCGTCGCCGGAATCGGCGAAGCCATAGTCGAGCCCGCACACCTCGCAGCGCGGCCGCAGCGTCAAGAACCCCTGGAACAGTTTGCCCCTGCCGCAGCGCGGACACCGGCAGGACAATCCGGCGAGGATCGATCCCGAAAGCGTGTCGATTGTTTTCTCGGTCATCACAGCGATGTCGCAACTCGCGCGTCGCCGCGCAAGCGGAGACCCGGCATTACAGTACGCTCAGCCTGGATTCCCGCTTGCGCGGGGATGAGCGGAGAACCGCTATGTGCTCGTCCGCTATTCAGGCACGGGCACGCCGGCCCCCCACACATAGATACAGGCGAACAGGAACAGCCATACCACGTCGACGAAGTGCCAATACCAGGCGGCGAACTCGAAGCCGAGGTGCTGGGTTGGCGTGAATTGGCCGGCCAACGCCCGGAACAGGCAGACGATCAGAAAGATCGAACCGATGATGACGTGAGCGCCGTGAAATCCGGTCGCCATGAAGAAGGTGGCGCCGTAGATGTTGCCCGAGTAGTGGAAGGCCGCATGCGCGTATTCCCAGGCCTGCACGCAGGTGAAGGAGATGCCGAGCGCGATGGTGCAGACAAGCCCCCAAACAAGCCCTTTGCGATCGTTATTCAAGAGCGCGTGGTGCGCCCAGGTGACCGTGGTGCCGGAGGTGAGCAAGATCAGCGTATTGAGCAGCGGCAGATGCCACGGGTCGAAGGTCGCAATGCCCTTGGGGGGCCAGACGCCGCCGGTGACCGCAATCCGCGCCACGTCCTTCAGTTCATCGGGGAACAGCGCGGTGTTGAAATAGGCCCAGAACCAGGCGACGAAGAACATCACCTCCGAGGCGATGAACAGGATCATTCCGTAGCGATGCGAGATCTGCACCACGCGGGTATGATCGTGCTCGACCTCGGCCTCGAAAATGACGTCCCGCCACCAGCCGATCATGGTGTAAAAGATGCCGATGGTGCCGACGCCGAGGATGATCGGCGCGTAAGCCACTAGATGGTGCATCCACAGGATCAGCCCGACCGCGGAGATGAAGGCCGAGGTCGCGCCGACCGCCGGCCACGGGCTGGGATTGACCAGGTGATAATCGTGGTGCGGTCTGGCATGTGCATCAGCCATCGTCATCTTCTCCAGTTGGCACGGGTCTTAGCGCGGGCGCCCTTGTCATTGCCTCGTTCAGATCTTGCCGGACTTTCCCGGCGCCGCGCTCTCCGCCGCCGCCTGATCCGGCACTTTCACCGGATAGAAGGTGTAGGAGAGCGTGATGAGATTGACGCCGTTCTGCTCGGAATCTTCGGCGAGCTTGGGATCGACGTAGAAAACCACCGCCATATCGCGCTTCTCGCCCGGCTTCATGGTCTGTTCGGTGAAGCAGAAGCAATTGATCTTTTCGAAGTAGATGCCGACGGTCGACGGGCTGACATTGTAGCCGGCCTGGCCGGCGGTGACGCGTCCGGCCTCGTTGGTCACCGCATAGTAGACGGTGACCACCTCGCCGAGCTTGACGTCGATGGTCCGCCGCTCCGGCTCGAATCGCCAGGGCAGTCCGGCGGCGACATTGGAATCGAAGCGTACGGTGATGGTGCGATCCGATATGTGCGTGGGGGCCGCCTTTGCCACCTGCGTGGTGCCGCCGTAGCCGGTGGTGCGGCAGAACCAGGAATAGAACGGCACCGCGGCGAACGAGAGGCCGACCATCGCCGCAACCAGGCCGCCGCAGAAAAACGCGACGAAAAGGTCGCGATGCGGCGTCGGCGGGGGAGTCGGTTGCTGCGGGCTCATCGGCATCTCACAGGTCGTGTTTCACCGGCGCCGTTCACAGCGGCCGCACCAGCACGGCCGGCCCCTTCACCAGCGTCACGATGTAGAACAGCACCACCAGCACGCCCAGCGATACCGCGATCGCGATCGAACGCGCGCGGCGGGCGCGCAGCTGCCGTTCCGTGAGCTTGACGCCGGTCTCCGGTTTCTTCATGGCCTCACTCATCGCCGTCATACCGCGAAATGGCCGAACAGCCCTCCCGAGAACCGATCGGCCAGCAGCACGGCGAACAACAGGAACAAATAGAGGATCGAGAAGCCGAACATCTGCTTGCTTGCGGCATAGCCTTGCCGTTCGGCGCGCACCCGCAGCGCCAGCGCGACAAGGGCGGCACCCATCGCCACGGCGACGACGCCGTACAGCGGTCCGGCATAGCCGAGCAGCCACGGCGCAACGCCGAGCGGCGCCAGCACAAACGTATAGAGCAGGATCTGGCGCCGGGTTTCCGCCTCGCCGGCGACGACCGGCAGCATCGGCACGCCGGCGCGCGCGTAATCCTCGCAGCGGTAGAGCGACAGCGCCCAGAAATGCGGCGGCGTCCACAAGAAGATGATGAGGAAGAGAACGGCCGGCTCGATGGCGACGCTTCCGGTCGTCGCCGCCCAGCCGATCATCGGCGGCAGCGCGCCGGCGGCGCCGCCGATGACGATGTTCTGCGGCGTCGTCCGTTTCAGCCACATCGTGTAGACGAGGACGTAGAACGCGATCGTGAACGCCAGCAATGCGGCGGCGATCAGGTTGACGAGGAGGCCAAGCACGATCACCGAGAAGCCGGCCAGGGTCACACCGAAGGCGAGCGCCTCGCCCGGCGCGACACGCCCCGCCGGAATCGGCCGCGCCGCGGTGCGCGCCATGCGGGCGTCGATGTCGGCGTCGTACCACATGTTGAGCGCGCCGGCGGCGCCGGCGCCCACCGCGATGCACAACAGCGCGGTCAGGCCGATCACCGGATGCAGGTGGCCGGGCGCAATCACCAGGCCGACGAACGCCGTGAACACCACGAGTGACATCACCCGCGGCTTCATCAATGCGACGTAATCGCCGACGCCGGCGATGCTCGGTTCGGCCGGCGCGAGGATAATGCTCATCGGATCAGCGGCAGCGTGTCGTATTGGTGGAACGGCGGCGGCGACGGCAGTGTCCATTCCAGCGTGGTGGCGCCGGCGCCCCAGGGATTGGCCGCGGCCGGCACCTTGCGCATGAAGGCCTGCGCCACACCGAAGAAGAACACCAGCGTGCCGACGCCCGAAATGTACGAGCCGATCGAGGAGATGAAATTCCAGTCCGAGAAGGCGTCGGGATAATCGGCGATGCGGCGCGGCATACCGGCAAGCCCGAGGAAGTGCTGCGGGAAGAACACCAGATTGACGCCGATGAAGGTGATCCAAAAGTGCAGCTTGCCGACAAATTCGCTGTACATGTAGCCGGTCATCTTCGGGAACCAGTAATACCAGCCGGCGAAGATGGCGAATACGGCGCCGAGCGAGAGCACGTAGTGGAAGTGGGCGACGACGTAATAGGTGTCCTGTAATACCCGGTCGACGCCGGCGTTGGCCAAGACCACGCCGGTGACGCCGCCGATGGTGAACAGGAAGATGAACCCGATCGCCCACAGCATCGGCGTCTTGAACTCGATCGAACCGCCCCACATCGTGGCGATCCAGGAGAAGATCTTCACCCCGGTCGGCACCGCGATCACCATGGTGGCGGCGATGAAGTAGGCCTGCACGCTCGCCGCCATGCCGACCGTGTACATGTGGTGCGCCCAGACGACGAAGCCGATGCCGCCGATCGCCACCATCGCGTAAGCCATGCCTAGATAGCCGAAGATCGGCTTGCGCGAGAACGTCGCCACGACCTGGCTGACCATGCCGAAGCCCGGCAGGATGAGAATGTAGACTTCGGGATGGCCGAAGAACCAGAACAGATGCTGGAACAGCAGCGGATCGCCGCCGCCGTGCGGATCGAAGAAGGTGGTGCCGAAATTCCTATCGGTCAGCAGCATGGTGATGGCGCCGGCGAGCACCGGCAGCGCCAGCAGCAGCAGAAACACCGTCACCAGCTCCGACCATACGAACAGCGGCATCTTGTGCATGGTCATGCCGGGCGCGCGCATGTTGAAGATCGTGGTGATGAAGTTGATGGCGCCGAGGATCGACGAGGCGCCGGCGAGATGGATCGACAGGATGACGAAGTCCATCGCCGGGCCGGGATGACCGTAGGTCGACAGCGGGGCATAGATCGTCCACCCGGTGCCGGCGCCGTTGGCGCCCGGCTCGCCCTCGAAGAAAAACGAGGCCAGCAACAGCGCGAAAGACGCCGGCAGCAGCCAGAACGAAATATTGTTCATGCGCGGGAACGCCATGTCCGGCGCGCCGATCATCAGCGGAATCATCCAGTTGCCGAAGCCGCCGATCATCGCCGGCATGACCATGAAGAAGATCATGATCAGTCCGTGCGCGGTGACGATGACGTCGAAATAGTGCGTCTCGTGGAAGATCTGCAGGCCGGGGAACATCAGTTCGGCGCGGATCAGGATCGAGAAGATGCCGCCGATCAGCCCGGCGACCAGCGCGAACACAAGGTACATCGTGCCGATGTCCTTGTGGTTGGTCGAATAGACATAGCGGCGCCAGCCGTGCGGAATGGCGTGTCCGTGATCGTCGCCGTGTGCCGCGTGTGTCATCGCATCCATTGTCGGTCCCTGTGTTAAACAACCGCCCTCAATCTAACCCTCCCCGCTGGCGGGGAAGGGCAGGGAGGAAGATCTCGTCAGTGCGCCGGAGCGCCAGCCGCCGCCATTGCGGTCGGCGGCGCGCTTTCGAGGCCGGCGTTCTTCTTCTCCGCCTCGACCCATTTGGCGAATTCGGCGTCGCTCACCACCCGCACCGTGATCGGCATGAACGCATGGTCCTTGCCGCAGAGTTCGGAGCATTGGCCGTTAAACAAGCCCTCGCTGGTCGCCTTGAACCAGGTGTCGTTGATGCGGCCGGGAATGGCGTCGATCTTGATGCCGAACGAGGGCACGGCGAAGGAGTGGATCACGTCGGCGCCGGTCACCAACACGTGCACGATCTTATTGACCGGCACCACCAGTTCGTTGTCGACGGTGAGCAGGCGCGGTTGCCCGGGCTTGAGGTCCTTGTCGGCGACGATCAGCGAGTCGAACTCGAAATTGCCGTTATCGGGATAGTTGTAGCTCCAATACCACTGCTTGCCGGTCGCCTTCACCGTGAGGTCAGGCTTCGGCTCGTCGAGCTGCAGGAACAAGAGCCGGAACGACGGCACCGCGATCGTTACCAGGATGATGACGGGCACGATGGTCCAGATCACTTCGAGCAGCGAGTTGTGCGTGGTGCGCGACGGCGTCGGATTGGCCCGCGCATTGAAGCGGACGATGATGATAAGCAGCAAAATCAGCACGAAAGCGGTGATCGCGGTAATGACCCAAAGCAGGAAATTGTGGAAGGCGATGACGTCCGCCATCACCGGCGAGGCCGCGTCCTGCAGGCCGAGCTCCCAGGGCGACGGCTGGCCGACACCGGCAAAAGCCGCCCCGGCGCTCGCGAGCAAACCCGCAGCGGTCAGCGCATATGTCGTCAAGCGTGAGAACACCGGCATCTCTTTCTCGGCTCCTCGTTGCAAATCAATCCTGGTCGGGTCGGCTGGTGCGGCGCGCGCGGCGCAACCCATTTAAATACATGTCGGCGGCACGACGGCAACAGTCCATCGCTGCCTGTTGCCGGCGAAATTGTCTGCCACGGGTCTGGTCCTTGACGCGCATCGGGGAGTTGGGGGCTCGTCCCCTCAAACCACAAAACGCGGGCTACCGCAACGTATCCGTGGGCCGCTGCGCGCGGCCATCCGCAACCGCTCGGCCGCGGCCGCGGCGGTCGCGGCGGGCTCTGCGGTGCGGGACTTCGCGTCCTTCGCGCGGCCACAATGGCTTGGTCTTGATGCGTCTTGACACGGTGGGCTCACCATGTAGGCAGGCTCGCGCGGCGACCGGCCTGACTCGGTGATTCGCGCCGGTCACCGCCGCAGGCGGCGGTAGCGACGGGGGCGGCTGGTCAGGGGAAGACGATCATGGCGATCTTCGACATCGGGCGGATGCGGGCAGGGGCCTCGGCGCTCGTCGGCACCGCCATCCTGCTTGCGGCGGTCGCGGCGCTCGGCGGTGAGGCCGCCGCCCAAGGCGCTGTCCGCTCGGTCCATGGCGACTGGCAGATCCGCTGCGACACGCCCCCCGGCGCCCAGGGCGAGCAATGCGCGCTGATGCAGAGCGTGACGGCGGAAGACCGGCCCAATGTCGGATTGACCGTTATCGTACTCAAGACCACCGATCAGAAGAGCCGGCTGATGCGCGTGGTCGCGCCGCTCGGCGTCTTGCTGCCGTCGGGGCTCGGGTTGAAGATCGACAACAACGACGTCGGCCGCGCCGGCTTCGTGCGCTGCCTGCCCAATGGCTGCGTCGCCGAGGTGGTCATGGACGACAAGCTGATCAATGAGATGCGCACCGGGCAGACCTCGACCTTCATCATTTTCCAGACCCCCGAGGAAGGCATCGGCTTCCCGATGAGCCTGAAGGGTTTCGGCGAGGGCTTCGACAAGCTGCCGTGATCGTGCCGGGACGCGCGTCGCGACCACCGGCAATCACGAGATTGCGCCTTGCCTGTTATCGCCTGGCTTCGCCACTATCTTATGATCCTTACTGTATCGCCCGTCCGGACAGAAAACCGGTTTCCACTTTTCCTGGATGCGCTCTAGGTCATAGCAAACGGAGCCAACGCCGCCATGGACATCAAACAATATCCCGTGACGCATACCGAGGCGGAATGGCGCAAGCTTTTGACGCCGGAACAGTTCCGGGTCATGCGCGGGCACGGCACCGAGCCGGCGGGGAGCTGCGCGCTCAATCACGAGAAACGCGCCGGCACGTTTTCCTGCGCCGGCTGCGGTCAGCCGTTGTTCGCCGCCAAGCAGAAATTCGAGAGCGGCACCGGCTGGCCGAGCTTCAACGATCCGGTGCCCGGCGCGGTCGAGACCTCGACCGATCGCAGCTACGGTATGGTGCGCACCGAGGTCCATTGCAGCCGCTGCGGCAGCCATCTCGGCCACGTCTTCGAGGACGGCCCGCCGCCGACGCATCTGCGCTACTGCATCAACGGCGTGGCGATGAACTTCCAGCCCGAATAAGCGGTCATCTCCGGCTGCGGCTCGCGCCGGCCGCACGGCCGGATTTTAGCGCCAATGCCGCGCCGCGGCCACGATCGTGCAGCATTCCGCGGCAATCATGCCACTTTTCATGTCCGATAAGGCGTGCATCATGCGCTGCTGAATCGCCGAATAATTGCCCGATAATTGCCGGATATCCGCCGGACCTTGCCCCTCGATGAGAACCGCACGAGAATCGGCCGTCCGCCTGCTGCAGTTGATGATGATCGCGTCGGTGGTGTCGCCGACGGCGCTGTTCGCTTATGCCTCCTGGGTCAGCTACCGCGACATCAGCGCGGTTGCCGACGAGCGCATCATTCGCTCGCTCGACGTCATGCAGGAGCAGTCGCTGAAGGTGTTCGAGACGGTCGATCGCACCTTCGCGGAAGTCAATGAGATCGTGCGCGGCATGTCGGACGAGGAGATCCACGCCGCCGAGCCGCGGCTGCACCAGCGCCTCGCCAGCATCGTGGCGACGATGCCGCAGCTTCATGCCATTCTTCTAGTCGGCCGCGATGGCCGACCGTTGGTGGCGAGCTCGCTCGCCACCCTGCCGAAGGGCGTCAACTTCAGCGATCGCGATTATTTCCAGGCCCAGCTCGAGCGCGATGCCGGGACCTACGTCAGCGATATGCGCTCGCCACGCCTGCCCGGCATCTCCAGCGATTTCTTCGATCTCTCCCATCGCCTGGAATCGCCCGACGGCGCCTTCAACGGCGTCATCGCGGTGGCGGTGCGGCCGAGCTATTTCGAAGACTTCTACGCGCTGATCGGCCAGACACCGGGCAGCTACTTCGCGCTGGTGCGCGCCGACGGCGCTTACCTGGCGCGCTATCCGGTACCGGGCGACCGTTCACGCCGGCTCAGCCCGGCGAGCATGTTGCGCACCACCGTCGGCCAGGGCTTCGACCACGGCCTGTTCACGGTCCATTCCGAGATCGACGGCGTTGACCGCCGCGTTGGCTTTCGCAAGCTCCCGGGCTTCCCGGTCTACGCGCTCGCCGGCGCGAGCAGCGCTGCGATTCGGGCCGAGTGGCTCTCGAGCATGGGAGTGCACTTGATCTTCGGCTTGCCCGCGACTTTGCTGATCCTGACCCTGCTGTGGATCGCGCTGCGGCGTACGCGGCGGCTCTACCAGGAGGCCGACCGCCGCGAGGCGGCGGAAGCCGCGCTGCGGCAGGCGCAACGGCTCGAAGCGATCGGCCAATTGACCGGGGGCGTCGCCCACGACTTCAACAATCTGCTGATGATTGTCAGCGGCAGCGTGCACCGGCTGCGCCGTGACGCCACCGACCAGAAGCAATTGCAACTGCTCGACGCCATCACCAAAGCCACGCAACGCGGCGAGAGCCTCACCCGGCAGTTGCTCGCCTTCTCGCGGCGGCAGATGCTGCAGCCGACCGTGATCGATTTGGCCGAGCGGCTGCCCGAACTCAAGGACATGCTCGGCCGCTCACTGCGCGGTGACATCGACATCCGCGTGCTGGTTTCGAAGCAGCCGTGCCGCGTCAAGGTGGATGCCAGCGAGCTCGAACTGGCGTTGCTCAATCTGGCCGTCAACGCCCGCGACGCGATGCCCTCCGGCGGCACGCTGACCATCACCGCGAAGCCCGTCGTGCTGCGCGGCAAAGCCGGCGAGGAGGGGTTGAGCGGCGAATTCATCGCCATCGAGGTCGCCGATACCGGGGAGGGTGTCGCGCCCGACGTGCTGCCGCGGGTGTTCGAACCGTTCTTCACCACCAAGGACGTCGGCAAGGGCACCGGGCTCGGGCTGTCCCAGGTCTACGGCTTCGCCCGACAATCGGGCGGCGCCGCCACCATTACCAGCACGTTGCGGCGGGGCACCGCGATCACGCTGTTGCTGCCGCGGAGCTTCGAAACGCCGACCAAGGAGCGCGAGGCAACGATCGCCGCCGCGGTGGCGCCGCCCGGCGGCAAGGTGCTGCTGGTCGAGGACAACGCGGACGTGGTCGAGGTTGCCCGCGCTTATTTCACTGAGCTTGGCTACGGCATCGCCGTAGCTGCGAGCGCGCAAGCGGGCCTCGATCTCATCGCCAGCGAAGGCGACATCGATCTCATCTTCTCCGACATATTAATGCCGGGCGGGATGAACGGTCTCGATCTGGCGAAGGCGGTGCGCCGGCGCTTCCCGAATATCGTGGTGCTGCTGACGACGGGGTACAGTTCGAGCGCGCAGGACGCCGTGCGGCAGGGTTTCCAGGTGCTGCAAAAGCCCTACGACCTGGCGGCGCTCGAACGCGCGCTGCGCGCCGCCCGCAAGTCCGCCAACAAGTCCGCGGACAAGACCGTCACGGATGCCGATTCGGCGTCGCGCCGCGCCGCCGGATGATGTCAGGCGGGAGCATGATCCGGAAAAAGCCTGCCCTCGGACTTGATCCGAGGGTGGAAGCCGGTTTTCCGAAAAAGATCATGCTCCACTAAGGAGTCTAGAGCGAGACAAAGCGGCCAGGACCGGAGCCGGTAACGGTTCGGTCAAGGCCGCTCGGCTCCGCCACCACCCCCGCTGAGCCAGATGGCACCATAAGCGTCTTGGCCGGCACCGCCTTGATTTGAATCAAGGGTCCGGCGGCGTTGTGCCGGCGCGCCGGCTGAGCGGCTCAGTTCGCCACCAATTCGCGGCCGCGCGTCTCCGGCAGCACGACCGCAGCCAGGATGACGATGGCGTAGGCAAAGGCAGCGAAAATGCCGATCGCGGTCCCCAAGGTCACCGAGGCCGACAGCATGCCGACCAATGTCGGGAAGAACGCGGCGATGCCGCGGCCGAAGTTGTAGCAGAAGCCCTGGCCGGCGCCGCGCACGCTGGTGGGAAACAGCTCGGTCAGCACCGGCCCCATGCCGCTGAAAATGCCCGAGGCGAAGAAGCCGAGCGGGAATCCCAGCGCCAGCATCATCGAGTCCGAAATCTCGGTCTGGGTGTAAGCGATCGCGATCAACAACGAGCCGATGGCGAAGATGAAGAAGTTTTTCCGCCGCCCGATGGCGTCGCTGAGATAGGCGCTGGTGACATAGCCGAGCCAGGAGCCGACGATGATCACCGCCAGGTAGCCGCCGGTGCCGAGCACGGTGAGATGGCGCTGGGTGCGCAGGAAGGTCGGCAGGAAGGTGGTGATGGCGTAATAGCCGCCCTGCGCGCCGGTGGCCAGCACGGCGCCGAGGATGGTGGTCGGCAGCAGGTCGCCGCGGAAAATGTCCAAGGTGCCGCGCCGCGCCGCCGCGCCGATCGATTCCTTGAAGACTTTCGGCTCGGACACCTTGCTGCGGATATAAAACACCAGCAACGCCGGCAGGATGCCGACGAAGAACAGCGCGCGCCAGGCGATCTCCTGCGGCAAGACCTGGAAGATGATGGTGGCGAGGATCGCCGCCGCGGCCCAGCCCCAGGCCCAGGCGCTTTGCACCGTGCCGACCGCTTTGCCGCGATCGCTGGCGCGGATGACTTCCCCGATTAGCACAGAGCCGGCGGCCCATTCGCCGCCGAAGCCGAGGCCCTGCAAGCCGCGCACGACCAGGAGCTGCTCGAAGTTCTGGGTGAAGCCCGACAGGAAGGTGAAAAAGGCGAACCACGCCACCGTGATCATCAACAGCCGGGCGCGGCCGATGCGATCGGCGAGCATACCGGCGAGCCAGCCGCCGAAGGCGGAAATGACCAGCGCGCTGGTCGCCAGCAATCCAGCCTGGGCATTGGTGATGTGCCACAGCGCGATCAGCGCCGGCACGACAAAGCTGTAGATCTGCACGTCGAGCGCATCGAGCGCCCAGCCGCCGAAGCAGGCCCAGAAGGTCCGCCGTTCGGCGGTGCCCAGCTCGCGATACCAGTCGATCATTTTAAGCCTCCCCCCTGTCCGCATCCTGCGTCCAAAAGAATACCTGTTCGCCGTTCTGGTCCAAAATCCGCAAGCCATCGGGGTTCTGCGCCAGGTTCAAGGTCTCGAACAAGAACTTGGCCTTGACCTTGGCGCTGTCCAGATCGGCGGCGATATGGGTGATGCGGTCGAGCGTGGCGCGCGCCTTGTCCTTGTCGCGGATGCGAAAGAACTCGATGGTGAACATCATCGCGCAGCGCCTTTCCGATCTGCAGGGAGCGTAACCCGGATCGGACGCCCCGCCTATGGCCGCTTTGCGAGCTAGCCGTTTGCAGCCAGGGCCGATCCGCATCATTCTGCGGCTCGATGGCTGCCACGATGGAAGGGCCGAAAGGTGGACGAGGCGTTGCTGCTACGGTCGGCGACACTAGCAGACGCGTCGGCCATTCGCGCGCTGACCCGTGAGGCATACGCCAAATGGGTGCCGGTCGTCGGCCGCGAACCCAAACCGATGATGGCCGATTATGCGGAGGCGGTGCAAAAGCATCGCATCGACCTGCTCTATCTGGATGGCGAACTGGCGGCTCTGATCGAGATGATCCCGGCAGCCGATTATTTCCTCATCGAGAATGTGGCCGTTTCGCCTGCGTTGCAGGGGCGGGGCTTCGGCCGAAAGCTGTTGTCTCATGCCGAGCAGATCGCCGCGTCGCTGGGGTATGACGAAATCAAGCTCTATACCAACAAGCTTTTCGCGGAGAACGTGCAGCTCTACGGCACGCTCGGTTACCGGGTTGATCGAGAAGAAGCGTCCAAGGACGGCGTGGTGGTCCACATGAGGAAGCCGATCCGATCGCAGGACTACAGACGCTAACTCTATTGGCACTGCTGCAGAAATTCAAACTGAAGCACTTCCACCCGATCATTCGCGCTGTTGGCGCCGCGCGATGGCAGCGGGATTGGATGATAAACTTGTGACACAGGTCCTATTGATGTATGGTTTCAACGTATGGTGTAGTGGGCGTCGCATCGAGGCGTTGGCGATGCGGCAGTTGCCGGCGATGCAATCAAAAAATTAGGGCAAGCACCTAAGGCGAGGCGCTTTAGGAGCGAAATCGAGCGGGGCGCTGCCAACCTGTTTTCGGGAAGGTGCCCCCTATGAATACCACCTTGCGAAGGACTGGCGTGAACGTCCTCGGCGACATGCCGTGGGGGTCGCACGTCTGCATGTTTTATGAATCGAAAGAAGACCTGCTTGATACCGTGGGTCCCTATTTCAACGCCGGATTGGAAAGCAACGAATTCTGCCTGTGGGCTCCTTCCGACCCGGTCACGGTGGACGAAGCTCGCGTCGCGTTAAGCCGGCGCATCCCGGATTTCGATCGCCACCTGGCGGCCGGCAACATGGAAATCGTTGCGGCGCGCGAGTGGTATCTCGACGGCGACCGCTTCGATCTCGAGCGGATCAACCGCGCTTGGGATGAGAAATTGCGCGGCGCGCTGGCTAAAGACTATGAGGGTATGCGCGCCTGCGGCAACGCGTTCTGGCTGCACACCAAACATTGGGAGGATTTTTGCGACTACGAGCGCCAGCTCGACGGCATTCTGGCGGGCAAGCCGATGGTGATATTGTGCGCATATCCGATAGCGGTGAGCAGCGCTGCCGCGGTGCTGGAGGTGGCGCAGGCGCATCAGCTCGCGGTGGCGCGGCAAAGAGGCGAGTGGGTTGTCGTCGAGACGGTGCCGGCGGCCGCGCATGTGCTGACGCTGCGCGAGCGCGAAGTGCTGTGGTGGGCGGCACAGGGCAAATCGGCCTGGGAGATCGGCGAGATTCTCCATATCGCCAAGCGGACGGTCGACCAGCACACCCAAAACGCCGCTCGCAAGCTCGGCGCCGTCAACCGCACGCAGGCGGTTGCCTTGGCGCTGCGCGAACGGCTGATTGGCAACGACCCGCCGTCAGGCAAATTGGAGGCCAGTGCTAAGCCCAATTGGTTTTAGACGCGCGTCGGAAAACTTGAATATGTGCATCTTGCCGCAGTGGCCGCATTGCAGCAGCAGTTTGGCCGATTTCGCATACTCCAGATCATCTTGCGTGTACTTGACGCCGCAATCGATTTCCTTCCCCGTCTCCATGCAGACGAGCATCAATCGACCACGAGCGGGCTTGTCTTTCATGGCAATCATGAAACGACTTTTCAACCGCGCATTTCTTGATCTCGATCAAAAATCCGGCACGGCCGGCGCTACGTGCGACGAGACTCGAATTGTTTGAAATCACCGCAAACACTTGAATTTGCGACGTGCGACATCGCGCCTCACTGTAACAAATGCCAACGCGATAAATGCCGAATTCCGCGTTGTTGATCATCGCATTACATGCAGCCGATTACGGGGCGACGCTCGGAGCGCGGCGAATGACAAATTCCACCATCGAAAATTTGCAATCGGAAAATCGGGAGTTGCAAGATTTGGTGGCTCCGCTCATCGCTAAGCTGGTACGATATCTAGCGTTCGATCCTCCCAAGTACCGCCGCAACATCAGTACTACCGATGCCGAGCGCCTTGTGGAGGAGGCGGAGCTATGCTTTCGCTGCGCGAGAATCCCAAACCTGAAAAAAGAGATTGTCGAAACCCTGGAAAGCGGGGGTCATGAGTTGATGGCGAAAGCTGTCGAAATCGAGACGATCCTTCAACGCGAGAAATGGAAGAAATAGAGAAATTAATATCTCGCGCCGGCTCTGCATCAACGCTGGTGAAACTGCGCGTCGACCCGGCGCCGGGCATGGCGGCGGCCGATGTCGCCAAGGCCCACGTCGCCGCCGCCGAGGGCGCGTATCGAGGCAAGGTCCTCGATCCTGGCACGCTCGGCGGCTAGCGCGGGCTGGTGGCAAAACCGGGCTTTGTGTTTATTTGCGCTCGACTAACAGGATCCGGCATTCGCCGGGACCGACATTCTCGGCGGAATGCGATTCCGTCAGCGGTATGGCCGCCGCCGTTCCGGCCTTGTTGGTGATGTCGCGCGTCTTGCCGTCCGGCTGGTGAATGCGGATGACGCAGTCGTTGAGCGCATAGGCGACCGATGGAACCGGGTGCGAGTGGGCCTTGTCGTGCTCGCCTTTTTTCCAGGTGGCTTCGATCACGCGAAAGTTCTGGTCCTCGAAGATCACCTTATAAACGGACGGATCCGCCTGGTACGTCGGCGGCGCGGATTGCGCCAAGGCGGCAAACGAACTCATGGACAGCATGGCTATCGTGCCCAGCGCGGCGGTGGTGCATCGATTCATTGCGTTTTCCTCTGGTTGGGGGGGGGAAGGCTCGATGGCCCGCCCATAGCGACGGGCGAGCCAAAGAGCATATCCGATAGCGATGGCGCGAGTCTCAGCCAAGCGGCAACGCCCCCTCACCCCGACCCTCTCCCCGCACGCGGGGAGAGGGAGCACCGCGAGCACCTCGCCGCGTAGCACGCGTTTCATTTCACCGTTGCCGGATTTGTGCCGGCAATCCATGCTGCAGCAACGACGCGGAAGCCGTGCGGGGAGGGCCAACAGTGAACGAAAAGCCGGCCGAAAAGAAGTTCATCTACCAGGTCAATGACGATTGGCTGGCGCTGCGGCGCGAGGCGCCGATCGATGCGGGCCTGCCGATCATCGATCCGCACCATCATCTGTGGGATCGCGGTTTGCGCTACCTGTTCGATGAGATCAAAGAGGACATCGACGCCGGCGGTCATAATATCCGCGCCACTGTTTATCTGCAGTGCGGCTCCATGTACCGCGCCGAGGGCGATCCGAAGTTCGCGCCCGTCGGCGAGACGGAATTCGTCAACGGCGTGGCGGCGATGAGCGCCAGCGATCTGTATGGGCCGGTGCGGTTTTGCGCCGGCATCGTCGGCTTCGCCGATCTATCGCTCGGCGCCGAGGTGGACGCTGTGCTGGAGGCGCACCTGCGGGCCGCCGGCGAGCGTTTCAAGGGCGTGCGTCACCCTGCGGTGTGGGACGCCGACCCCTCGATCCGAACGACGCAGGTGAAATATCCGCAGGGGTTGTTGCTCGACACGAAATTCCGCGCCGGTTTTGCCCGCCTGTCGCGCTACGGCTTGTCGTTCGATTCCTGGAATTACCACACGCAAATTCCGGAGCTGACCGATCTAGCGCGAACATTTCCGGAAACGACGCTCGTGCTCAACCATATCGGCGCGCCGCTTGCCATCGGCACCGCCTATGCCGGCCGGCGCGACGAGGTGTTCGCAGATTGGCGGCGGAGCATCCGCGGCCTCGCCGAATGCCCGAACGTCTGCGTCAAGCTCGGCGGCATGGGTATGCGCATTTTCGGATTCGGACTCGAGGAGCAGCCGCTGCCGCCGTCCTCCGACGATCTTGCCAAGGCGTGGCGGCCCTACGTCGAAACCTGTCTCGAGGCGTTCGGCCCGCAGCGGGCGATGTTCGAGAGCAACTTTCCGGTCGACAAGGTTTACTGCAGCTACAGCATCCTGTGGAACGCGTTCAAGAAGCTGACGGCGGCCTGCAGCGCCGACGAGAAGGCAGAGCTTTTCTTCAATACCGCCAAGCGCACCTATCGGCTGCCGACGATTGCATAGAGCATGATTCGGAAAAGTGGATGCCGGTTTTCCGAAAAGATCATGCTCCACTCAGCAAGCTAGCGCGTTACCCCTCGCCGATCTCGCGCAAAATTTCGGCGGTGTGCTCGCCAAGCCGCGGCGAGGGGCGTTCCGCGGCCATCGGCGCGCCGTCGATCATGATCGGCGTGCGCACGCCGGGGATGGTGCCGGCCTTGGCGGCGGCGCTCGGTACCTCGAGCTTGATGCCGCGATGGATCACCTGCGGATCGGCAAAGACCTGGGCGAGATCGTTGATCGGGCCGGCCGGCACGCCGACGGCTTCGAGCTTGTCTAGGAGCTCGGTGCGCGACATGCGCGCGGTCAGCTTGCAGATGCGATCGACCAGCTCGGCGCGGTGCGCGAGCCGCGCCGTGTTGTCGATATAGGCCGGGTCCTTGGCAAGGCCGGGCTCGCCCAGCACGGCGCACAGTTTGGCGAACTGGCTGTCGTTACCGCTGGCGATGATGATGTGGCCGTCGGCGACCGGAAACACCTGATAGGGCGTGATGTTCGGGTGCGCGTTGCCCATGCGGTGCGGCACCTTGCCGGAAACGAGATAATTGAGTGCTTGGTTGGCCAGCACGCCGACGGTCGAATCGATCAGCGCGGTATCGACATAGCCGCCGCGGCCGGTCTTCTCCCGCCGCGCCAGCGCCGCCAGGATGCCGATCGCCGAATAGACGCCGGTGAAGATATCGGACACCGGCACGCCGGCGCGCAGCGGCTCGCCGTCGGGGTTGCCGGTCAGATCCATGAAGCCGCCCATGCCCTGCGCCATCAGATCGTAGCCGGGGCGCGTCGCATAGGGACCGGTCTGGCCGAAGCCGGTCACCGAGCAATAGATCAGCCGCGGGTTTTCCGGCACCAGGCTTGCGTAATCGAGGCCGAACTTGGCGAGATTGCCGACCTTGAAATTCTCCAGCAGCACGTCGGAGCGCGCCGCGAGTTTCCTGACGATGCGGCGGCCGTCTTCGCTCTCGAAATCGAGCTCGATCGAACGCTTGCCGCGGTTGGTGCCGTGGAAATAGGCGGCGCCGAGATGGCCGCCGTCGGCGGCGGGAACGAAAGGCGGGCCCCAGCCGCGGGTATCGTCGCCGGCGCCGGTGCGCTCGACCTTGATCACGTCGGCGCCGAGATCGGCCAGGATTTGCCCGGCCCACGGCCCAGCCAGGATACGGGCAAGCTCCAACACTCGCAGACCGGCCAAGGGACCCGGCATGGAAGC
>JBAPYW010000068.1:0-25062 GCA_049284935.1 Xanthobacteraceae bacterium | reverse complement strand
GCAGCACGTCGCGCCGTCCGCGCGTCGGCGAGCCGGCCGGCCCCGGCGCGAAGCGGCTGCCGTCGAGCGCCGCGATCAAAGCCGCGCGTTCGGCTTCGGCGCTTGTTTGCCACAGCGGATCGTCGGTGCCGGGGGGCGCGCGGCCGTAAATATGCAGGCCGTCCTTGATGGCGAGGTCTTTGAGGTCGCACAGCCAGGCATCGATGCGACGCAAGGCGTCATCGGGAGCGACCGCCCCGCCGATGCCGACTTCGCGCGCCAATCCGGTGCGCTGCGCGGTCTCGACGATCAGGAGCGCGAGGCGCTCGCGGCGGCGCCGGTCAAGCCCATCGGCCTGGGCATATTCGTCGATCAGGCGTTCGAGCTCGCGGGCATCGCCGGAAAGTCCGCCGGCAACCAGCGGCGGCGGCAGGTGACCGATCGTTACTCCCGCAATGCGCCGCTTGGCCTGCGCCGCCTCGCCCGGATTGCTGACGATAAACGGGTAGATCAGCGGCAACGGGCCAGTGACGATCTCCGGAAAGCATTCCGCAGTGAGCGCGACCGCCTTACCCGGCAGCCATTCCAATGTGCCATGCGCGCCCATATGCACGAGCGCGTCGACCTTCGCCGCGTGTTGCAACCAAAGGCCAAAGGCGACCAGCGCATGCCGCGGCGGCAACAGCGGATCGTGATAGTCGGCGCGCCGCTCCGCGGAGCGGCCGCGATCGGGCGGCAGCGCCACCCAAAGCTTGCCGAATTTTTGCGCGCGGAAACGGAAGCTGCCGTCGCGCACATTTGGATCGTCAGCGGGCTCGCCCCAGGCTTGGCGCAGTCGCGCGGCCGCCGCGCTCGGGACGCGCGCCAGCAGACGCTCATATTGCTCAATCGTGAGCGTCGCATCGGTGTCGGCAGCAAGCGCGTCGAGCAAGTCGTGCGGCGTCTGTGGCGCGGCGTTCACGGAATAGCCGGCGGTTGTGAGATCGTCGAGGAGCGCTATCACACTCGCCGGCACGTCGAGCCCGACGGCATAGCCGGCGCGGCCCGGCGCGCCGGGATAATCGGGCATCAGCACGGCGACGTGCCGCTCGCCGGGCGGCAGCGCCCGCAAGCGCACGAGCTTCGCGATGCGGTCCGCCACCATCGCGATGCGGTCCGGCTCGGGCCGGCTTGCGAGCGCGGTGAAGGCCAGTCCCTCCTGCGGCGGCAGCGGGTCCTTGAAGGCGACCGCCCCGGCGAGAATGCGGCCGTCCAGTTCGGGCAGGACGATATGCATCGCCAGATCGGCGGCACCGAGCCCGCGGACGCTGTCGCGCCAGGCGGTGCGCCTCGTGGTGGCGCTGACGACCTGCAGCACCGGAACGTCTGCGTGGTCGAGCGGGGTCGGCTCGCCGCTGTTGCCGCCGGCCGCGAATGCGGTCATGGCGAGAATCACAGCGGGATCGAGCCGTGCGAAGGCGTGGCGCAGAAAGTCGGCCGCCGTGCCATCCTTCAAGCTGGTGATGATGAGGGCGGCCGGCGCCAGGTCGCGCGCCGTCAGCGCCGAGCAAAGCGCGTCGATCGGCGCGGTGTCGGCTGCCAGCAGCATCGCCCGGTAGAAGATGATCGGTACGACCGGCTTCCGGGGCTGGAGGTTTGCCGCCAGCCGCTCGAGATCTACCGCACCTTCGCCCGGCACATAGCCTGCCAGCCGCGGCACCGGCGTTGGCTCGCGCGCGTCGAGATCATGCCCGGCGTGGCGCGCCAGCCGCCGCAACAAGGCGCGCAGATTTTCGCGGCCGCCTTCACGGAAGAACCGCAGCAACGCGTCAAGTTCCGGCGCCGGCAGCGTCGAAGCTGCAGCAAGACGAGCGTCATCGCGGTCCTCGCCCGGCAACACGGCGAGCGCGATGCCGCGCGCGCGCGCCAGCGACGACAGGCGCTCGATCCCGTATTTCCACCAATCGAGGCCGCCGAGCAGGCGAACCACAATCACCTTGGCGTGGGCGCCGACGCGATCGATCCACAGATCGACCGACATCGGATGGCGCAGGTCGCGCAGATGGGCAAGCCGAACGCTGGGCAGCGCCGCGCGCTCCGCCTCCCACGCGGCGGCAAAGCCGGCGAGGTCGCTGTCGGCAAACGACAGCACAGCGATGTCGCCCGGCGGCTGGGCGAGATCGACCGCTTCGACGATCTCGTCGAGGCTGGTTGACGTCGTCGTCAACAAGTGCATCGCTTAAACCAATTTCAGTTTGCGCATGATGCTGGTGCCTACCCGACGAGCGCGCGGGTCACCGCGGCGCGATCAAGTCCCTTCAGTCCGATCACCACCAGCCGGCCTTGGCGGGTCTCGGCGGCAGCCCACGGCCGGTCATATTGATGCGTGACCCGCGGTCCGACGGCCTGCACCAACAGGCGCAGCGGCTTGTCGGCCACCGCGGCAAAACCTTTGACGCGCAAAACATCGAAATTCTCCGCCAGCCCGGCGACCCGCGCGGCCAGTTCGGACGGCTCGGCGATCTCGCCCAGCGGCACGACGAACGTATCGAAATCGTCGTGGTCGTGCTCCGCCTCGGCATCGTGCCGGGTGCGACGGTTGGCGATGTCGTCCTCGGTGCCGACGCCGAGCCCGAGCAAAAGCGCCTCGTCAACCTTGCCGTCGGCGACGGTGATCACCTTGACGCTGCGCGGCAGCACGCTGGAGATCGCCGCTTGCGCCTTTTCGATACCGGCCGCGTCGATCAGGTCGCGTTTGTTAAGCACGACGAGATCGGCGCAGGAGATTTGGTCCTCAAAGACCTCTTCGATCGGATCGTCGTGCGCCAGCGCGGTATCGGCGACCCGCTGCCGCGCCAGCGCGTTGAGATCGTGGGCGACGCGGCCGGCGGCCAACGCGGCGCCGTCGACCACGACCACGACGCCGTCGACGGTGACGCGGCTCTTGATCGCCGGCCAGTGGAACGCCTGCACCAGCGGCTTCGGCAGCGCGAGACCGGAAGTCTCGATGACGATGTGCTCGACGCCGTCGCGCGCCAGAATGGCATCGAGGGCCGGCACGAATTCGTCGGCCACCGTGCAGCAGAGGCAACCGTTGGCGAGCTCGACGATGTTCTCCTCCGGGCAGGCGGCATTGCCGCAGCCTTTGAGGATTTCGCCGTCGATGCCGACATCGCCGAACTCGTTGACGATGACGGCAAGGCGGCGGCCCTGAGCGTTGGCCAGCACGTGGCGAATGAGCGTCGTTTTGCCGGCGCCGAGAAAGCCGGTGACGATGGTGCAGGGTACCCGCGCGAGCGAACCTTTCATACGTCGACCTCTTGGAAATCGATGGGGGGAATGCGCGCGATCAGCCCGCGCTTGAGCGGCGCCGGCCGGCCGCGCCATGGCAGAATGCCGTCGGCGGCGCGCGCCAGCAGACGTGCGCCCTCGATCAGCGCCGCCGCACAACTCACGTCCAATCCACCGAACACATAAGTCCACGAGCCATTGCTGCGCATGGCGGCGCTCGGGCCGCGCGTGCAGTTGGCGAGGCAGCGGACCGGGCGAACTTCGACTTCGGTGCCGGCGGCGGCATGGGCGGTCGCAGCAGCAAGCTCTGCGCCCGGCCGCAAGACAGAATCAGGCTCGCCGGCAGGCCGGCAGGTGATACATACGTAAATGATTGGAGCGGTGGGAGACGCTGCGCTTTTGGCGGCGTCTTCCGTCGCGCTCGTCGCATCGATGCGGTTCACCCGTGCTGCTCCGTGGCGCCAATCAACGGGTGCGATGCGAACCGGCCTGAGCCGAGGCACCCCGCCCGGCGGCGACCGCATCGACGGCAGGTCTCCTGGCTCGCGGTTCGCCGCCCGTCACCGCCTTCCCGGATGCTCCAGTGGCTCTGTGGTACGGGCTTTCCGCTTACAGTTGCGGGGGCAGCTGCGGATTAGGAACCTGCGTTCCGCACCGCATTCCCTGTTCGCTCTCTGACGAGAGACCGTCGATGGCGGCACTTAACGGTTGCCGGTGCGCCTTTGTCAATGGCGCCCCGCGGCCGCTATAGTGCCGCGGATTGACGGTTCCCGCTCCGCGAAGGGCCGCAGAATGGCGCGCGCAGCGACGCAATGCATGACACGGGAAGGGCCGCCGTGGGAGCCTCGCTGACCCTCGTCCTCGGCGGTGCGCGCTCGGGGAAGAGCCGCTATGCGGAGCGTTTGGTCAGCGCCTTGCCGCCGCCCTGGGTCTATGTGGCGACGGCGGAAGCGGGCGACCACGAAATGGCCGCGCGCATCAGGGCCCATCGATCGCGCCGCGGGCCGTCCTGGCAGACCATCGAGGCGCCACGCGATCTCCCGGCGGCGCTTGCGGCGTGCGGAAACATGCCGGTGCTGATCGATTGCCTGACGCTATGGCTTTCGAATCTCCTGCTGGCGGACGCGGATATCGACACGGAAATTGGCAATCTGGAAAAGATGCTGGCAGAAGCCGCGGCGCCCATCGTTCTGGTTGCCAACGAAGTGGGATCCGGCATCGTGCCGGATCATCCGCTCGGCCGAAGATTCCGCGATCTGCAGGGCCTTCTCAACCAGCGCATCGCCGCGCGCGCCGACCACGTCGTGCTCATGGTCGCGGGCTTGCCGGTCGCGGTGAAGGGTGCTCTGAAGGAGACATCATGACGGAACCGATCGATAAAGCCGAAGCCGAACGCCATCGCGCCAAGATGGCGAAACGCAAAGCGGTGCAGGATGCCGAGGTCGCCGAGAAAAAAATCGAGAAAGGCCTTCTCATCGTGCATACCGGCACCGGCAAGGGAAAATCGACGGCCGCGTTCGGCCTCGCCTTGCGCATGCTCGGCCGCGGCCACCGCGTCGGCGTGGTGCAGTTCATCAAAGGCGCCTGGCACACGGCGGAGCGCGACGCGCTCGCCGAATTCGGCGAGCAAATCGCCTGGTACACGATGGGCGAAGGTTTTACCTGGGAGACGCAGGATCGCGCGCGCGATGTCGCCGCCGCGGAGCGCGCCTGGTCGAAGGCGCGTGAACTCATGCGCGATCTGAGCTTCGGACTCGTTATTCTCGACGAGCTCAACATTGCACTGCGCTACGATTATCTCGATCTTCATGCCGTCGTCGCCGCGCTCGCCGCACGCCGCGAGGGTCTCCATGTCGTCGTCACCGGCCGCAATGCCAAACCGGAATTGATCGCTGCCGCCGATCTCGTCACCGAGATGACGCTGGTGAAGCACCATTTCGCCGCCGGCGTGAAGGCCCAGCCGGGCATCGAGTTCTGAGCGGAGCGCCGGCGATGGCGTCCGCCCGCGCGCTTATGTTTCAGGGCACGGGCTCGGATGTCGGCAAGTCCTTGATCGTCGCCGGGCTGGCGCGTGCGTTCACGCTGCGCGGCCTCGCGGTGCGACCGTTCAAGCCGCAGAACATGTCGAACAACGCCGCGGTCACCGCGGACGGCGGCGAGATCGGGCGCGCGCAGGCCCTGCAGGCGCGCGCGGCGCGCACGCCAGCCAGCATTCATATGAACCCGGTGCTGTTGAAGCCGCAGAGCGAAGTCGGCGCGCAGATCGTGGTGCAGGGCCGGGTCTACGGCAGCGCCAGGGCCGCCGCATACCAGCAGATGAAAATCGATCTGCTGCCGTTCGTGCTCGACAGTTTTACGCGGCTGCGCGACGAGGCCAATCTCGTGCTGGTCGAAGGCGCCGGCAGCGCCGCGGAAGTCAATCTGCGGGCAAACGACATCGCCAATATGGGATTTGCCCGCGCCGCCGCTGTGCCGGTCGTCCTGATCGGCGATATCGACCGCGGCGGCGTCATCGCCAGCCTCGTCGGCACCAAAGCCGTACTGGCGCCGGAGGATGCGGCGCTGGTTTGCGGCTTCATCGTCAACAAATTTCGCGGCGATGCCGCGCTGTTTGCCGCCGGAATGGAGCGCATCGCGCAAGCGACCGGGTGGCAGCCACTCGGCTTGGTCCCGTACTTCGCGGATGCGCGCTTGCTGCCGGCGGAAGATGCGCTCGCGTTGGAGCAAAGCCGGCCGTCGAAACCGCAAGCGCGCCTGCGCATCGCCGTGCCGATCCTGCCGCACATCGCCAATTTCGACGACCTCGATCCGCTCGACGCCGAGCCGTCAGTCGATCTCGTGCGCGTGCGTCCGGGCGCGGCGCTTCCCGGCGACGCCGATCTCATCGTGCTGCCCGGCTCGAAGGCGACGATCGCCGACCTCGTCGCGCTGCGCTCCGCCGGATTCGACATCGACATTGCCGCGCACCGGCGCCGGGGCGGAATGGTGCTCGGCCTTTGCGGCGGCTTCCAGATGCTCGGGCGCAGCATTGCCGATCCCGACGGGATCGAAGGCCCGCCCGCTGCGGTCGAAGGCCTCGGCCTGCTCGATGTCGCAACGACGCTCTCGGCCGAGAAGCGCCTGGAACCGGTACGCGGCACGACCGGCGACGGCATGCCGTTTGTGGGCTACGAGATGCACATCGGCGTCACCGAAGGGCCCGATTGCGCGCGGCCCTTTGCGCGGCTCGCCGACGGCTCGCCGGAAGGTGCGGTCTCAGCCGACAGCCGCGTGCTCGGCACCTATGTCCACGGCTTGTTCGCCGACGACCGGCAGCGCGCGGCGTGGCTTGCCCGCTTCCAGGGCACCGCGAGCATCGCCTACGACGTCTTGGTCGAGCGGACGCTCGAAGCCCTCGCCGCGCATCTCGCCGCCCACCTCGATCTCGATCGCCTGCTCACCTTGGCGCGATAAGAACAAGCGCCGCAACGGCCAGCAACGCGAGCAAAATCGCATCGGTGCGGCGGTAGAGCGCAAGCGCACGGACAATGTCGGCGCTATCGGCGTTCCGGCGCCCGTCGCCCATCGCCGCGTCCTCGACGGGCACGCCGCCGTAGACGCGGGGACCTGCGAGCGAAAGGCCGAGCGCTCCTGCCATTGCGGCTTCCGGATAACCGGCATTGGGCGAGCGGTGGCGTGCCGCGTCACACCGCACGGCGCGCCATGCGCCATTGGCGGACGCATTTTTGCTCAAGCCCGCGGCCGTGATGAGAAGGAGCGCCGAGAGGCGCGACGCCGGCAGGTTGACAAGGTCGTCGAGCCGGGCGGCGGCCCAGCCGAAGGCCTCGTAGCGGGGGGTGCGATGGCCGATCATACTGTCGGCGGTGTTGATCGCCTTGTAGAGTGCGGCGCCAGGGAGTCCGGCAATGGCCAGCCAGAGGATCGGCGCGACCACCGCATCGGAGAAATTCTCGGCTAGGCTCTCGATGGCCGCGCGGGCGACGCCGGCCGCATCGAGCGCCTCGGTATCGCGGCCGACGATGTGTGAGACTGCGGTGCGGCCGGCTTCGATACCTCGCTTCTCCAGCGCAACGGCGACATCCGCCACGTGCCGGTGCAGGCTTCTTTGCGCGATCAGCGTGCTGGCGAGGAGGCCAACGGCGATGAGACCGAAGGGAAGGCGCAAAAGCTCGCGCTCGACGATCAAGGCAACCGCACCGACGCCAACGATCAGCATCAGCACCGCAACAATGCCGGCCGCGCGGCGCGCACGCGTTCCCATCGTCTGGCGATTGAGCAACCGATCGAGCGCACCGATCAAACGGCCGATCCAGGTGACCGGATGGCCGATCGCGCTTGCGACGCGCTTCGGGTAACCGAAACAGAGTTCGATCAGCATGGCGATGAGGGCAAGCGCGACTGACATGGTCCCCCTTGGCGGCGCAGACGAACCGCTACTGCATGGCGGCGATCTGGGTGCTGCCCGGCGCCTATTCCCGGATGCACCCGAACCATTCATCGACCTCTCGACCGGGATCAATCCCAATCCCTATCCGCTGCCGCGTTTTTCTGCCGATCTGTTCGCCCGTTTGCCGCAGCCTGCCACCGCCACCGCGGTCGCGGCAGCCGCGGCGCGCGCCTATGGCGCTCACTCCGCCGACCAGGTCGTGCTCGCGCCGGGCACGCAGATTTTGTTGCCCCTGGTCGCCGGGCTGGTCCGGCCATGCCGCGCCGCCATTGTCGCGCCGACCTATGCCGAGCACGCCCCTGCCGCGGCCTTTGCCGGACACGAGGTCGAGGCGGTAAGCGGCATCGACGCGTGCAGAGGTGCCGGGCTGGTCATCCTCGGCAATCCCAACAATCCCGACGGCAGGCTGCACGCCCGGGCCGCTTTGCTCGATCTCGCCAAGGACTTGCGCGGTCGCGGCGGCCTGCTCGTGGTCGACGAGGCATTCATGGATGTCGGGCCGTCGGACGCGAGTCTTGCGGCCGACGTATCGTGCGGCAATGTCGTCGTGCTCCGTTCCTTCGGCAAGTTCTTCGGATTGGCCGGGATCAGACTTGGTTTCGCGCTCGCCGCGCCGGCCGTGGCCGCGCGGCTCGGTGCGGCCCTCGGCCCTTGGGCGGTGTCCGGCCCGGCGCTTGCCGTCGGCGGCAAGGCGCTGGCGGACACAGCGTGGCGCCAACGGACGCGGCGGCGGCTCGAAAGGGCGGCGAAGCGGCTCGATACGATTCTCGGCAACCTGGGTCTCGACATCGTCGGCGGCACAAGCTTGTTCCGGCTGGCGCGAACTGCGGAAGCTGACGCATTATTCCGTCATCTGGGCCGCGCCGGCATTTTGGTGCGCGCCTTCCCGGACAACGCGAACTGGCTGCGCTTCGGGTTGCCGGCGAACAAGCGGGAGTGGCAGCGGTTGGACGATTCCATGGCTTCCTTCCGCGGCTGCAGAAAGGGCCATCGCTCATGAGCCCGTTGCCCGGGCCGCAGATCGGAGGGGTATCCGCAGTGCCAGGGACCTCGATCGTCTTCGATGATACTTTCCGCGCGCGCCTGCGCGATCTTTTAATCTGGCGCCGGGATGTCCGGCGCTTCCGTCGCGATCCGTTACCCAGCGGCACCATGGAAGCCCTCATCGAGTCGGCATGCCTCGCCCCCTCGGTGGGATTGAGCCAGCCCTGGCGTTTCGTCATCGTGGACGACGAGGCGATCCGCGCCGCGATCCGGCGGAATTTCGCGACCTGCAACGCCGCCGCGCTCGCTGCGCAAAGCAGCGAGCGGGCGGGGCGCTATGCGCAGCTCAAGCTCGCCGGGTTGGAAGAGGCGCCCTGCCACTTCGCGGTCTTCGCCGATCGCGGCACTGTCCAAGGCCACGGCGTCGGACGCCTCACCATGCCGGAGATGATCGAGTATTCGGCAGTGACCGCCGTGCACACGATCTGGCTCGTCGCGCGCGCTCAAGGTATCGGCATGGGCTGGGTGTCGATCCTCGATCCCAAAGCGGTCGCCGCGCTGCTCGATGTTCCCATGGAGTGGAAGTTCATCGGCTACTTCTGTCTCGGCTATCCCCAGCGCGAAGACACCGTGCCCGAGCTGGAGCAAAAGGGATGGGAACAGCGCCGGCCGTCATCATCGGTCGTCATTAGACGTTAACGCGGCCGCAGAAATATGCGGCTTCTGTACCAAAATAGGGCACGCCGGCTGGCACTCGGCTTGCTCGCTCTCCACCGACGCTTGGCGCCTGTTCCGGCAGGTGAAATCTTGTTTTCGAACCCTGCGCCGCGTCACGTACGAGGGTGGAACCGGGGTTGAACCTCAACCTGGCCACGCTCGCAGGGAGAGAGCGGTGTTAACCAATCGTCCTGCCAGAGCATTTTCCGGACAGCGGGCAGCCGCGTCAGTCGGCGCCGCGATTGTGCTGTCGCTCATCGCCTTCGCCTCCGCCTACGCCGGGACCGTCGTCGATCTGAGCTGCGTCGGTCCGGCCAAGAGCCTCAACTGCGCGGCGCAATGGGGAACCGCGGGCGATCCTTATGTCAGGCAAGTGCCGGAGACTCTCGGCGAGGCCGAAAAGGCGCGCCTCGCGACGCGCGATCACAAGTGGCTCGCCCGCTGTCGGCCGGTCATCGAGCGCGACCGCTACGGTGTCGCCCGTTATTACTATGCCGCGCCAGGTTGCGAGTTCGGCGTCGGCACGGATTGACGTCGATCGCGCTTTTAGCGAACCGGGTTCGTCGATTTTGCACTGCTTTGCGGATGCCGGATCGTGGATGTCGTTAGAGTCTGCGTCTGCCGCGGCAGATACTTGGCGACCACGATAGGATCGAGTTCCTTCATGGCGGTGTCGGGCAGGCGATACCAGACCTCATCCCGCCCGAGGAACTCGAAGGCGAGATAGCCGCGCACGGTCAGCTGCTGGCCGTCAGGGCTCAGTGTCATGCTCGCGCTGTATATGTTGCCGTCCCGCGGATCGAGGATATTGCCTTCGACGTACCTCAAGCCATTCCGCTTCATGTCCTTGATAATGGGCAATCCCAAGAGCGGCGCATCCTTGCGATCGTCCCGGCAGGTCGCGCAGACCGGCGGCGTTGGACCGTCACTCGGTCGCGGAAACAGCTTCGCAGCGACGCCTTGGTAGCTTCCGCCATTCTCGACGAACAGGAACCAAATGACCGTCTTGCCGGTCTCAGGATCGATCTTTTGCCACAGGCCGGCCACCGATGGTTCCGCCGTCGGCGGTCCGGCGGCAGCCAGGGGCTGAACAGCGGCGCCAAGCGCCACGAGTCCCGCCACAACCAGCCTTGTCAATTTCCCCGCCAATTGGCTCTCTCCGTCCGTCTGCGCCCGCCAGAATCAACCAATTGCCATTGGGGCGTATAACTATGCGTTCCACAATGCGGTGATTTCAGGACGCCCAAGCGCCGGGAGTACCGAAAAATGGCCGGCGGCGGCCATTTCCGCTTGCAACGGCCACGGCACATTCCGATGATTGAGTTGCAGGCCATTGGATCAATTGGCTGGTGGGATTTGATTTGCATGCCGCGCCCTGCCGCCCTGTCCCGCGCCAGCCTCGCCCTCGATAACTTGCGGGGCGTGGTCATCCTGATCGTGCTCGCCTTCCACTCGGTACTGGCTTACGTCGAGTGGACGCCTGCGACCTCTGCCGGCTTTGACGATCCGCCTTATGCGTGGCGTGCGTTTCCGATTGTCGACAGCCACCGCTGGTTCGGCTTCGACCTGTTCTGTGCTTGGCAGGACGTGTACCTGATGTCGCTTCTTTTTCTGCTCTCCGGGTTGTTCGTGTGGCCGAGCCTCCTTCGCAAGCGGAACTGGGGCTTCTTGCGCGACCGCCTGCTCAGACTTGGCCTGCCCTTCGTCTTCGGTGTCGTCTTCCTGGTTCCGCTGGCCATTTATCCGACCTACCGGGTCAGGGCGCTGGATCCGAGCGTGAGCGCCTATTGGCAGCACTATCTGTCGCTGCCGTTCTTGCCGAATGGGCAGCTGTGGTTTCTCTGGCAGCTCCTGGCGTTGAATGTCGTGGTCACTGGTCTCAATTGGATTGCGCCGAACGCGCTCAGGGCTCTCGGTCGATGGTCGGTGGCGGCGGGCAAACGTCCGGCCCGCTATTTTGCCATCCTCGTCGCTGCCTCGGCGCTGGCCTACGTCCCGATGGCGCTCGCGTTCACGCCATGGGAGTGGTCCAATTCCGGGCCGCTTGCCGTTCAGTTCTGCCGCCCGCTGCTCTATGCCGTCTATTTTTTTGCCGGAGTCGGGATCGGCGTCGAGGGTATCGATCACAGCCTGCTGGCGGTCGACGGCCCGTTGCCGCGGCGCTGCGCGTGGTGGCTTGCTGCGGCGCTGGGTTGCCTTTTTCTCTGGATGGGCTTGACCGCGCTGACCATGAACGGCCCGGCGCCGATCGCCATCGACATTGCCGCCGATTTCAGCTTCGTGCTGGCATGCGCCAGCGGCTCTCTATTTCTAATCGCCGCAAGCCTGCGTTTTGTCGCCAAGCGCTCGCCAGCTCTCGACAGCCTCTCGGCCAATGCCTACAGCCTTTATCTCGTGCATTACGGCTTCGTAGTTTGGCTGCAATACGCGCTGCTTGGCGCCGCGCTGTTTGCGGTCATCAAGGGTCCGATTGTGTTCGGCGCGACGCTGATCCTGAGCTGGATCACGATCGTGGCGCTGCAGCGCGTTCCGTTCGGGGCGCGGCTCATCGGAGTCACGCCGCATGCGATCGCAGCCACGCATCTGGGCCTGCGGCGTTCCGCCGGCCTTTTTGCGCGGCTCCGCCAATTTGTTTCGCTGTAGGCGCGTTCATTCCAGCGCCTGGCGCGCGGCCTTGTCGATGATGGCAAGGCCTTCATCCACATCACCGGTGATGTGCGCGTGTAACAGGCGCCGGCCGCACGCGGCTAGCACATGGAAGTCCCCCCGCGCCTGTGCGGCCTCGATCACGCCGAAGCTCGCCTTGCGGCCCGGAATAGTCAGATCGGGAGCGGGCTCCGCGGTGATCTGGAGAAATACGCCGGAGTTCGGTCCGCCTTTGTAGGCTTGTCCGGTCGAGTGCAGGAAACGCGGCCCGAATTGCAGGCAAGTCGCAACCCGCTTGCGGTCGCGGACGGCCGTGCGCAGGCGCTGCAGCGCCTGGAGCCGCGCGTCGTCGCCGTCGATATAGGCAAGCATCGCGAAGTAATCGCCGTCATCGAGGCGGGCGAAGTGCGCCCTGAGCCAGCTTTCAAGCGTGGCATTCGCGCCCATCTGCCGGAGGGCTTGGGCGTTACGCGTGTCGCTGTAGAGCCCGATGCCATGCTCTTCGAACACCGGCGGTTCCGATGGCAGCGAGCCCGTCTTCTCAAATGCCTCCGTCATCTCGCGCGTCGCGATCTTGCTCGCCTCGACATCGGGCTGATCGAACGGGTTGATGCCGAGAACGGCTCCGGCGACGGCGGTTGCGATCTCAAAGCGGAAGAATTCCTGCGCGAGAAGCTGGGGCGATCCAACGCCGATGCGCACGACCGGGTGGCCGGCGCGTTCGAGCACATCGACCGCGTGATCCTGAGCTACATCAGGATGCGCGGCGTCGCGCACGAACACGAACAGCCGGTGCGCGTCGTAAACGGCCGGATCACCAAGCGGCTCTCCGGCGATGGGAATGACGCCCTTTCCGTTCTTGCCGGTCGATTCCGCCAGCAATTGCTCCGCCCAGGCGCCGAAAGCGGCGATCGATGGCGAGGCGATGATCGTAAGCTTGTCGCGGCCGCGACGGGCAAGGACGCCGATCGCTAGGCCGAGCGCGACGCCGGGATTTTCCGCGTCCGGCACCTCGGGACCGCAAGCCTGCGCCATGATGCGGGCCGCCGCGAGAAACGCGCGCGGGTCGTGACCCGCCGCGGCGAGCGGCGCCATGCCGAAATTAGAAAGCACGGAATAACGTCCGCCGATGCTTGGAACGCCGAAAAAGATGCGGCGGAAACCTTTCTGCTCCGCCGTCTTTTGCAAGCGGCTGCCCGGATCGGTGATGGCGACGAAGTGCCGGGCGGCGGCGCCGCCGAGGGCAGCCGACGCCTTGGCGAAAAAATAATCCATGAGCACGTTCGGTTCGAGCGTGGTGCCCGATTTGCTCGAGACGATGAACAGCGTGCGCGCGACATCGATGCAACGCTCGAAACGCCGCACCTGCTGCGGGTCGGTGGAATCGAGCACGTGGAGCGTCGGATAGCGCGGTGCCGATCCGAGGCTCTTGGCCAGCACCTCGGGGCCCAGGCTCGATCCACCCATGCCCAAGAGCAGCGTGTCGGTGAATTTCTCGGCGCGCAGCTCGCGGGCGAATTCCTGCAACGGTTCGACGTGGCACAGCTCATTCTTCGCGATGTCGAGCCAGCCCAGCCAATCGCCTTCGTCGCCGCCGGTCCACAGCGTGGCATCGGCGCTCCAGAGGCGGCGCGTATTGGCGTTCGAAGCCCACGCTTCTAGAACCTTATCGACCTCACGCATCAAAGATGGCGGCAGCGCCAAGGTCTGTTCGTTCAAGCTCATGCCAAGCGGCGCCCCTCTCGATGATCAGCGATTTATGCGGCCTGCGCCTTGCCGCCGCAACCGAGTTCGAACTCGCCGCCTGGGCACGAAGTTCCGGCGCTGCCGCGTTCTATGGCCTCGTGGGGCAATGACGATGATGGCTCGCCCACGCCGAACGGGATAAGTTTCCGGCGGGTACCGGGCGAGGTCGCGGGCATGATGCGGATGCGCGCAGATGCAATGCTGGTGGCGTTCGCCGTTGCCACGCTCGCCACGTTCGCCATGCCCGCTAGAGCGGCCGATCGGGCGCTGGTGCTCGAGATCGACGGCGCGATCGGTCCCCCCATCGCCGATTACGTTGTGCAGGAGTTGCGGACGGCCAAACCCGAAACGGCCGGGCTGATCATTCTGCGCATGAATACGCCTGGCGGTCTCGACAGCGCGATGCGCCAGATCGTCAGCGCCATCCTCGCCTCGCCGGTGCCGGTTGCGACCTATGTCGCGCCGAACGGCGCGCGGGCGGCCAGCGCCGGCACCTATATCGCCTATGCGAGCGCGATCGCGGCGATGGCGCCGGGCACCAATATCGGCGCGGCGACGCCGGTTCAGCTCGGCGGCATTCCGCTGCTGCCGGCGGATCAAAAGGAACAAAAACAGCAAGGCAACAACGGCGAGCCGGCGGATACGGAGACCCGCAAGATCGTCAACGACGCCGTCGCCTATATTCGCAGCCTTGCCGCGCTCAACGGCCGCAATGCCGACTGGGCCGCCGAGGCCGTACGTTCCGCCGCAAGCCTTCCAGCCGCCGAGGCGCTGGCGCTGCACGTCATCGACGTGATCGCCGACAACAACGCCGATCTGCTGGCCAAGATCGATGGACGTATGGTGACAGTTGCCGGGAAACCCCAGCGTCTGGAAACCGCCGCGCTCAAGCTCGTGACCGAGCCGCCGGGCTGGCACACCGATCTGCTCAGGCTGGTGACCGATCCGAACGTCGCCTTCCTCCTGATGCTGATCGGAGTCTATGGCCTGATCCTCGAATTCTTTAATCCCGGCAGCGTTCTGCCGGGCCTGGTCGGCGCCATTTCGCTCCTGGTCGCGCTCTATGCGCTCGCCTTCGTGCCGATCAATTATGCGGGCGCCGCGCTAGTGCTGCTCGGCGTCGCGCTGATGGTCGCCGAAGCCCATATCGGCGCCTTCGGCGCGCTCGGCGTCGGCGGGATTGCCGCGTTCGTTATCGGCGCGCTGCTGATGTTTCCTTCGCGGGCGCCCGGCTTTTCGCTCTCCGGCGCGGTCGTCGCCGGCGCCGCTATCGGCAGCGCCGTGCTGCTCCTCTTTGTCCTGACGGTGCTGCTGCGCTCGCGCAAGCGGCCGCTGGTCGCGGGGGCCGACGCACTGATCGGAGCCGAGGGCGAGACGGTGTCATGGCAGGATGGCGAAGGGCGGGTCAGGGTTCACGGCGAAATTTGGCGCGCGCGCTCGCAGGTGCCGCTTCACATCGGCAGCCGCGTCAAGGTGGTCAGCCGCAACGGTCTCGTCCTCGGCGTCGAAGCTATCCGGCCTGGTTAATCCCAACAAGGAGCACAACCATGATTCTCACAGCCGTCATCGTCATCGCCGCTCTGCTGCTGATCTTCATCTACGCCTCCATTCGCATCCTGCGCGAATACGAGCGCGGCGTGGTCTTCACCCTCGGTCGCTACACCGGGACCAAGGGTCCCGGGCTGTTTCTGCTGGTGCCGTTCGTGCAGCAGATGGTGCGGGTCGACCTGCGCGTCGTGGTCGACGAAGTTCCGCCGCAGGACGTGATTTCCCGCGACAACGTCTCGGTCAAGGTCAGCGCCGTCCTCTATTTCCGCGTTATCGATCCCGAGCGCGCCATCATCCAGGTCAACAACTACCTCATGGCCACGAGCCAGCTCGCCCAGACCACGCTGCGCTGGGTCTTGGGCAAGCACGATCTCGACCAGATGCTGGCCGAGCGCGACAAGCTCAACGCCGACATCCAGGACGTTCTCGACAAGCAGACCGAAGGCTGGGGCATCAAGGTCTCCACGGTCGAGATCAAGCGCATCGATCTCGACGAGAGCATGGTCCGCGCCATCGCCCGTCAGGCGGAAGCCGAACGCTCGCGCCGCGCCAAGATCATCAACGCCGAAGGTGAGCAGCAGGCGGCGGCAAAACTCGTCGAGGCTGCCCGCATCCTGGCTCCAGTGCCGCAGGCGATGCAGCTTCGCTACCTCGCCACGCTGTTCGACATCGCGGGGGAGCGCACTTCCACCATCGTGTTCCCGTTCCCGACCGAGTTGGCGCATGCCTTTGCGGGGATGGCGCAGCGGACGTGACCGGCGTTGCGCTTGACCGCGCCGATCCTCCCCGTGACGTCGGAGTGACGAAAGCGCGGATGACTCGATCTCGATCTTCGGCTGCCGGGCAAGCACGATAATGTTTGAATGGCGCCATGCGGATGTTATGTGATCGCGCGAGGCTCGCGGCCGCGGGGGACCGAGGCCGCGATTTCATGACGAACGTATGACAACAGCGAGAACCGGGCACCGCCGATGCGCGTGATCGTCCCAATCTCCGTCGGTGGCTGGGGTCGTTTTTTCACCCGCTGGGACGTAGTCGCGCTGCTGCTGATCCTCGGGCTTTTGGTATTCCTGGCCGAGGCCAGCCGGCACCTGTTGCAGCCGTTGGCGGAACTGCAGCGCCGGCCGGTATCGCTCGATCCCGTCAATCTGCCGGACTATGCCGCGCGCACGACATTGCGCATGCTTATCGCCATGGCGCTGTCGCTATTGTTCACCTTCACCTATGCGACGGTCGCCGCCAAAAACAAGCGGGCCGAACGGCTGCTCATTCCGCTGCTCGACATCCTCCAGTCGGTGCCGATTCTCGGCTTCATCTCGGTCACCGTCGTCTTCTTCATGGCGCTCGCGCCCGGGCGCGTGCTCGGCGCCGAATTCGCTGCGATCTTCGCGATTTTCACCAGCCAGGCCTGGAACATGGCGTTCAGCTTCTACCAGTCGTTGCGCACCGTGCCCACCGAACTGGTGGAGGCGACGCGCAACTTCCGGCTCAGTCCCTGGATGACCTTTTGGCGGCTCGACGTGCCATTCGCCATGCCGCAGCTCATCTGGAACATGATGATGTCGATGTCGGGGAGCTGGTTCTTCGTCGTCGCCTCGGAGGCGATCAGCGTCGGCAACACCACAATCACGCTGCCCGGCGTCGGCTCCTATATTGCGCTCGCCATCGAGCACCGGGACCTGGCGGCGGTCGGCTATGCGATCGTCACCATGCTCATCGTGATCCTGATCTACGATCAGCTGTTGTTTCGACCGCTGGTGGCCTGGGCCGATCGTTTCCGCTTCGAGCAGGAAGCCGGCGTGCTGCCGCCGCACTCGTGGGTGCTCGACGTTCTGCGCCGCTCCCGGCTGGTGGACCGGCTGACGCAGACGCTGTCCTCGCGCTGGCGAAGCTTGATGCGATCGCGGCAGCCGGGCGCTGCGGAAGCGGTCAAACGCGCGCCGCGAAAACAAGACGGTTGGGCAGCGCTGATATGGAACGGCGCCGTCATCGCGCTGGCGATGCTGGCCCTGTACGAAGTCCTGCGCTTTGCCACCGAGGACGTCAGCGCCGCCGACGTCGGCACGACGCTGCTGTTCGGCCTCGTGACATTGACCCGTGTCGTCGTGCTGATCGCGATCGCGAGCCTCATCTGGGTGCCGATCGGCGTGTGGGTCGGCACCCGGCCGCACGTCGCCGAACGGGTACAGCCGGTGGCGCAGTTCCTCGCCGCCTTTCCCGCCAATCTTCTGTTCCCGATTATTGTTTCGGCCATCGTCGCGCTGCATCTCAATCCGAATATCTGGCTCAGCCCGCTGATGATTCTCGGCACCCAGTGGTACATTCTGTTCAATGTCGTGGCCGGCGCGGCGGCGATCCCCGCCGAACTGCGGGCCGTCGGGGCTAATCTGCGCGTGCGCGGCTGGTTGTGGTGGCGGCGGATTGCGTTGCCGGCGGTGTTTCCGTACTACGTGACCGGCGCGATCACCGCCTCGGGAGGATCGTGGAACGCCAGCATCGTTGCCGAAGTGGCGTCCTGGGGCGATCAGCACCTGCAAGCGATTGGGCTCGGCGCCTATATTGCCCGGGAGACCGAGGCCGGCGATTTCCACCGCATCGTGCTTGGCATCGCCGTGATGAGTTTTTTCGTCGTCCTGGTCAATCGCACGTTCTGGCGGCCGCTGTACCTTTACGCCGAACGCAAATTCCGGTTGGGGTGAGGTGTGACCATGAGCGCCGCTCTGCTCGACATTCACGGCTTGCGGCAGACCTTTCCGCGCGCCGACGGCGGCGAGCTTCTGGTGCTCGACGGCGTCGATTTCCAGTTGTCGCAGGGACAGATCGTCGGGCTGCTCGGCCGCACCGGTTCGGGCAAGTCGACCTTGCTGCGCTCGATCGCCGGTTTGATGCCGCCGTCGGCCGGCAGCATCACCTATCTCGGCCAGCCGGTGCTCGCGCCGGCCCCCGGCATCGCCATGGTGTTCCAGTCCTTCGCGCTGTTCCCCTGGCTCACGGTTTTGGAAAACGTCCAGCTCGGCCTCGAGGCGCTCGGGCTTCCCGAGGCGGACATCCGCCAGCGCGCGCTGGCGGCGATCGATCTCATCGGTCTCGACGGCTACGAATCCGCCTATCCGCGCGAATTGTCGGGCGGCATGCGCCAGCGCGTCGGCTTTGCCCGCGCGCTGGTCGTGCATCCCAACATCCTGTTGATGGACGAGCCGTTCTCGGCGCTCGACGTGCTGACGGCGGAAACGTTGCGCACCGACTTCCTCGAGCTTTGGGGCGACGGCAAGCTGCCGATCAAGGGCGTCCTCCTGGTGACCCACAATATCGAGGAAGCGGTGCTGATGTGCGACCGCATCCTGTTGTTTTCGACCAATCCGGGCCGCATCATTCGCGAGATCGCCGTCGAGCTGAAGCAGCCGCGCAACCGGCTCGATCCGCTTTTCCGCGACTTGGTCGAAAAAATCTACGTGGCGATGACCGCGCGGACGCCGCCGCCGCCGCCCATCGGCACCGCGCCGGGCATCGTCGCGGCAACGATCGACACCATACTGCCGCGGGTTTCGGCCAACCTGCTGTCCGGGCTGCTCGAAGCGCTTGCCGCCGAGCCTTTTAGCGGCAAGGCCGACTTACCGGTCATCGCCGACGAATTGCACATGGAGGGAGACGACCTCTTTCCCGTTTCGGATGCGCTGCAGATGTTGCATCTCGTGGAGATCGAGGGTGGCGACATCAAGCTCAGCGAGACAGGCAAACAATTCGTCGAAGCCGGCACCGACGACCGCAAGAAGATTTTTCAGCGGCAGCTTCTGACCTATGTTCCGCTCGCCGCCCACATCCGCCGCGTGCTGCAGGAGCGTACCAACCACGTGGCGCCGAAGAGCCGCTTCTTCGACGAGCTGGAAGATCACATGAGCACCGACGACGCTGAGCAGACGCTGCGTGCGGTCACCGCCTGGGCCCGCTACGCCGAAGCCTTCGCCTACGACGACGATTCGCAGACCTTCAGTCTGGAGAACCCGACCTAAGGCTGCGGTATTTAAGCCGCGCTGCGCCGCGCCTTCATCGCGATCGACAGCAATGCGCGTTCGGCGATGGTGTCGGCGAGCGCCGGCGTGCGGCGCGAGGCGAGAACTGCGTCAGCAAGCTCGGCCATGGCGGCGGTCAGCCGCGTCGCGCTCCATTGCTTGAGCGCGACTTCGACCAGGCCTTTGCGCCGGAAGTGCAGCGGCGGCTGCACGCTGTCGAGCGTGAAATATCCGCCCTGTTCGATTGTCGTGCGCCATTTGTGCAGCTGCGCGAGCTGGCGCTGGGCGGCAAAGAAGATCGAGCCGACGGCGCTGCCGGCGGCGCGGGCCTTGGCGAGCTGCGCTTCCAGCTCGGCCGGCCGGCCGGCAAACGCGGTGTCGACAAGCTCGTCGAGCGCCAGTGTCGAGGCGTCGGAGACCACTGCGGCGACGTCGTCGACACCGATCTGGCCGGCATCGCGGGCGTAGAGCACGAGCTTGCGGATCTCGTTGCGCGATGCCGCGCGGTCGCCGCCGAGCAAAGGAAGGAGCAAAGCGCGCGCCTCGGGCGCCAGCGTCAGCCCGGCGGCGCGCATCTCGGTGTCGATCAATCGCGCCAGATCGCGCTCGGTATCCGGGTAACACGGCAGCGCCGCGGCGGTCTTGGCGCGCTCGCACAAGGTGCGCAGCGGTGCGCTGCGGCGCAGGTCGCCGGCCTCGATCATCACGCGGCATTCGCTCGCCGGCAACGCCAGCAGCGCCTCGACCGCCGGCGCGATGTTGCGGCTGCCGGCCTTCACCCACACCGCGCGCCGGCCGCCGAACAGCGGAATGGTCTGCGCCTCCTCGACCAGCCGGCCCGGATTGGCCGAAACCTCCTCGCCTTCCAGCCGCACCAAGGAGAACGGATCGTTGGGGTCGTCGACCGACGCCTTGACCAGCGCATTGACGCGCTCGCTGACCAGGCCGGCGTCCGGACCGAATACCAGCACCACCGACCGCGATGGGTCGGGGCTGGCGATGAAGGCTTCCACATCTGCGGCTTTGACGGCGGTCATTGGCGAAGTTCGCGGGCGATCTCACGCCACCACGTTGACGATACGTTGCGGCACGATGATCACCTTTTTCGGCGGCTTGCCGTCGAGCGCCTTCTTCACCGCGTCAAGCGCCAGCACGGCGCTCTCGATCTCGGCCTTTTGTGCATCGCGGGCGACGGTGATATCGGCGCGCTTCTTGCCGTTGATCTGCACCGGCAGCGTCAGCGTGTCCTCGATCAGCAGATCGCGATCGACCTGCGGCCACGGCGCTTGCGCGACCAGTGACGCGTGACCGAGCGCGGCCCAGCATTCCTCGGCGAGATGCGGCATCATCGGGTGGAACAATTGCACCAGAATGTCGGCGGTTTCGCGCACCGCCCAGGCAAAGTCCGGCGTCATCTGCTCGGGCGCGTCGATGTCGCCGATCGCTTCGCCGAGCGCGCTGCACAGTTCGTAGATGCAGGCTACCGCGACGTTGAAATGCAGCTTTTCGATTTCCTCGGAAACTTTTGCCAGCAGACGATGCGTCGTTTTGCGAAGTTTCCACGCCGCTGCACCGAATTTGCTCGGCCGGGCCGCCGCAGCGGATTCCGAGATGACGGCCGCTTGATTGATCTGCCGCCAAAGCCGCTGCACAAACCGGGAGGCGCCTTGCACGCCTCGCTCGGTCCATTCGACGTCCCGCTCCGGCGGCGAGTCCGACAACATGAACAAGCGGGCTACGTCGGCGCCGTAGGTTTCGATGATCTCGTCGGGATCGACGGTGTTCCTTTTCGACTTCGACATTTTCTCGATCGGGCCGATCTCGACCGGCTCGCCGGTCGCGAGCGACGTGGCGCGGCGGCTGTCGCCGTCGGTCTCCACCTTCACTTCCGCCGGCGCCGCCCATTCGCCGTTCGCGGTGCGATAGGTCTCGTGCACGACCATGCCTTGGGTGAACAGGCCGGCGAACGGCTCATCGAGCCCGACATGCCCGGTCGCCTTCATCGCGCGGGTGAAGAAGCGGCTGTAGAGCAGATGCAGGATCGCATGCTCGATGCCGCCGATATATTGATCGACCGGCATCCAGGCATCGACCATCGGCCGATCGGTCGGCGCGGTTTTGATCCACGGATCGGTGAAGCGCTCGAAATACCACGACGAGTCGACGAAGGTGTCCATGGTATCGGTCTCGCGCGTCGCCGGCGCGCCGCACTGCGGGCATTTGACGTGCTTCCAGGTCGGATGGCGGTCGAGCGGATTGCCGGGCTGGTCGAACGTCACGTCCTCCGGCAGCGTCACCGGCAGATCCTGCTCCGGCACCGGCACCACGCCGCAGTTTTCGCAATGAATGGTCGGGATCGGGCAGCCCCAATAGCGCTGGCGCGAGATGCCCCAGTCGCGCAGGCGGTAGTTCACCTGGCGCTGCGCGACCGGGCGGTTGCCGCGCGTTTCGCGTTCGAGCCGGCGCGCCACTTCCTCCTTCGCCAGCTCGATGGTCATGCCGTCGAGGAAACGCGAATTGATCATACGGCCGTCGCCGTCATAGGCGGTGTCGGTGATGACAAAGGTGTTCGGGTCCTGGCCGGGCGGGCAGACCACCGGCGTGTTGCGGAGGCCGTATTTGTTGACGAAGTCGAGGTCGCGCTGATCGTGCGCCGGGCAGCCAAAGATGGCGCCGGTGCCGTACTCCATCAGAATGAAATTGGCGACATAGACCGGCAGCTTCCAGTTCGGATCGAACGGGTGCAGCGTCCTGATGCCGGTGTCGAACCCCATCTTCTCGGCGGTGTCGATCTCGGCCTGCGAAGTGCCGCGGCGCCGGCACTCCTCGATGAACGCGGCGAGTTCGGGATTTTTCTTCGCCGCCGCGGCGGCGAGCGGATGGTCCGGCGCAATCGCCATGAATTTCGCTCCGAACAACGTGTCCGGCCTCGTCGTGAAGACTTCCAGTTCGCTTTCGCGATTCGGCGAGGTTGCCGGATCGAGCGCGAAGCGCACCAGCAGACCCTCGGAGCGGCCGATCCAGTTCTTCTGCATCAGCCGGACTTTTTCCGGCCAGCGCTCGAGCGTGTCGAGCGCGTCGAGCAGCTCCTGGGCAAACGCCGTGATCTTGAAAAACCACTGCGTCAGCTCGCGCTGCTCGACGACGGCGCCGGAGCGCCAGCCGCGGCCGTCGATCACCTGCTCGTTGGCCAGCACCGTCAGATCGACCGGATCCCAGTTCACCTTCGATTGGCGCCGCTCGACCAGGCCGGCGCGCAAAAAGTCGAGGAACATCTTCTGCTGGTGCCGGTAATAGGCCGGATCGCAGGTCGCGATCTCGCGGCTCCAGTCGAGCGACAGCCCCATCGACTTCAATTGCGCCTTCATCGCCGCGATGTTCTGGTAGGTCCATTGCTTGGGATGGACCTTGCGCTCCATCGCGGCGTTCTCGGCCGGCATGCCGAAGGCGTCCCAGCCCATCGGATGCAGCACGGCAAAGCCCATCGTCCGCTTCACCCGCGCCACCACGTCGCCCATGGTGTAGTTGCGGACGTGGCCCATATGGATGCGCCCCGACGGATAGGGGAACATCTCCAGCACGTAGTACTTCTTGCCGAGGTCGCGGTTCGGCGTGGCGAAGACGCCGCGCTCATCCCAGATTTTCTGCCAGCGGGCTTCGGCCTCGGCGGCGTTGTAGCGGTCGGTAGCCATCAGGAATCGCTGTCGTTTCCGGGCCTTATGTAAGGCGTGATCCCGAAAAAGCTTGCCCTCGGCCTTGCACTGAGGGTCGATGCTGGTTCGAAAAAATCATGCCGCAAAAGTGGCGCGACGTGACACGAAAGCGCGCGGCCGGTCAACGGCAGTGGCAGCGCCGATCAAAATTCAAAATCGAAGCCGGTAAAAGCGTTGGCCGGGCTTGTTCGGCCCGGCCACGCGGTCGTTAAGTCCGATGTGCCTGGCCGCGTCAGTGCCAAAACAGCGCCAGCAGAATGATGACTGGGATTGGCACGCCCAACAGCCAAAGAAGAATTCCTCTACCCATGATCGTCCTCCGTCACATGTTCGGTTGCAGTTGCATCGTCCGTTGAATTGACGCCTGCCGTGGCCGTCACAAAGTCCGCGGCACGAGCACGCGGTCGTTCCAGCTGCCGTCGCGAAGCTGTCCGCCTTCGACCGCGGCAAGGCTCGCGGCAAACGCTCCGAACAGCAGCGCCGCCGTCAGCCAGAACGACAATTTCATCGCGCCGCGCCGTGCTTGGTCGGCCGCCGCTTTGGCCTCCGTGACCACGGCATCGACCCGCTTCTGGGCGTCGGCCTGCGACAGGCCGGTGCGCGCGGCGACAACATGCGCCAGATAGGTGCGGTCGTCGGGCGTCAGGTCCTGCCCAGCGCCGATGCTCGCGGTCCACAGCCGCAGCACCTCAGCGCGCGAGTTGTTGGTATTCGACGCCGGCGCTTGCGCCGGGTTGGCTTCGCCCGCGGCCGGAGTGGCGGTAGGGGCCGCGGCGGCCGGGGCAGGCGCTGCGTTCTCGGTGCGAAGGAGCTTGTCGACGTAAATCTCTTGCGGATTGGCCGCGCGGGCCGCTTGCGGCGCGCCCGCAGCCAAACCGCTGACAGCGCCGTTGGCGAGGTGGGCGATGGCGGCGCCGAGCACGCTCGCGCTTAGCACGGCGGCGAAGGCCCAGGCCAGGAAGCCGTGCGCGGTATCGCGGAAATATACTTCATTGGTGTGCAGCCCGACCAATCGCGTGCGCAGCCGCGCCGCGAGATAGCCGCCGACTGCGGACGCCATCACCGCGACGACCACCAGGTAAATGCCGGTGCCGGTCTTGAAGGTCGCGGCGGAAACGCCGGTGTCGCTCCACGGCGAGATTGCCGATAAGCCAAGTCCGGCGCCGAAAGCGACCAGCACAAGGGTCAGCGCCGCGTTGGCTACCGCGCCGGCCGCGATCGCGGCCCACGACACGCCGGATTGCGAGTCCAACGCATAGGCGGTGGTGGTGTTGAGATCGGATTGCATCGTGTGGTCTCCGGGAAGGCAAAGCGTTGCCTCAGCGCAGCCTCAATCCTGCCGCCGCGGAAAAGTTCCACCGGCGGAGTGAGTGCGCTGTTGGTTCCTCTTCCCGCGAGTGGCGGAAGGGGATGGGCTGAGGGGGCGTCACCGCCCCGGCTCAGATGCCGGAATATCGCCGCGCCCCCTCCCTCGTCACCACTGGGCTTGACCTCGTGGTCCATGCTGAAGTGAGACTAACGAGACCGCGCGGAGAATCTGAACAAGCTTCGCGGCCGCATGGATTGCCGGGTCAAGCCCGGCAATGACGAAATAAAATCTCGTTCCCGCGACGCGTTCCGCACCCTCACCTCTCCCCGACGGGGAGAGGTCGGTGAGCAGCCCTTGCTGCGAGCCGGGTGAGGGGGTCTAGTCCCTCGCTATCTGTTCCCCCTCACCCGCTCGCTACGCTCGCGACCTCTCCCCAATGGGGAGAGGTGGAAATAAAAATTCGTTCCCGCGGCGCGATTTTTGTTCGGCGCTGCGGATTTTCAGGTCGTGGCTCCTCGACTTTCAGTATCGCTCGAGGAGTTTTGGCTTCTTCCTTTCGCTCCCCTGGGAAAGAGAAAAAGGAAGCGGAACGCCGGTAGACGCTGATCCTTATCCTCCGCACCCAGCGGTGCGGCTCTGCCTCCGTCTCGGGAAGCAGCTCGCCTGCCGGCGTTCCACTCGCGGCTCTCGCCA
>JBAPYW010000067.1:0-11495 GCA_049284935.1 Xanthobacteraceae bacterium | reverse complement strand
GGACAGCAAAGTCGCCTCCGTTGAAGTGCGCCGCGCAAAGGTATTGTTCACGCGGGCTTTGACGCTACAGTGGGTAACGGGCACCGCGGATGTTGCAGAAACATCATTTTTTAAGATCAACTCTCAGGGCACTCCACTAGATGAAACCGAGGAAATGCTTATTCGCAATCGGCACAAACCGATTGCCATTAGCGCACGTGCTATTCTGCGTGCCGGCGCAGGTCACAAATATTGGTCAGCATTTGAAGAAGCTATTAGGGATGAAATTGAAGGCCGCGCAGTAGATTTTTATGATCTTCTTTTCGAACCGGAGATCGACGAACCGCTGAAAACACTGGACGTTCCTTTGGGCGGTTCAATTTCGCCCGTTGATGCGCTCTCGCTTCTGATTGAATTTCTAACAATCTCCGCATCAAGAGATGCCACGCCAAAGAGCATTGATCAGTATGCAGATGACCACACTGGCGAAGGCACGATCAATGTACTGACTAAATCGTTGGAGATTTTAAACACGATTACAGGAAATTCATCGGAGAGCTTAGGACTTCACCCGGCTGTTTATTTTTACAATGAGCGAGGCAAATATAGCCGCTTTTTGTTCCTTGGTATCACGTCAGTAATTGTTGAAAAAATCAGGAACAACGATAGAGCTTTCTTCAAGGTCTTTTCGCACGGCCGCGAACGACTTGAGCGGTTCATGATCGAGAATAAATCTCTTTTGGGTATTATCCTCCAGAATATGAGTAGAGCGCAGCGCGTTTCAAAAATGGCCGATCTTTTCAAGTATCTTGTCGCTCAGTCAGGTGCCGGAAAGAACGTTAAACCGGAGGCCGCAATCGAACACATCGGCCTCCGGGGTCGGATTTTCGATGTTACGGGGATTCCGTCATCTACTCATTTTAGCGACGACACAAAATCCATGGCCTTTATGCGAGATGCAATTTCAACGGCGCTAAAATGCCCTCTGTGTAACGGATTGTTAGACCCTAAAAAATCAGTATCATACGACCACAAGGTTCGCCGAAAGGACGGCGGAACAGGAGACGTGACAAACGTTCAGCTTGTTCATCCCTATTGCAACTCTGCGGTAAAGAACTAATGGCAACTGACTCAGACCAATATAACGAGACCGAAACAAAAGAGCGCCTTCAAAAAATCCTGCAAGGCGCGTTCAGCGGTCCGCCTACGCCGCTCAAGGATATTCCGAAACAGAACGGCAAGTCCCGCCGGATTGGCAAGAAAAAACTTCAACGTCGGCGTAAGCGGGCTAGGAACGCAGCTTAAAACTGTATATAAATATCCCTCTAGCGAGAGGGCGTGCTGTGACGCTGGCAATTGCGGTCAAGGGAACTGAAGGAATCGTTTTGGCAGTTGATAGCCGCGTAACGGTGCCTATCGTAACTCAACAAGGAACTACAAGTACGATAATCCCCGCGACGTATGATAACGCCACCAAGCTCCTCAAACTTCAAAAACAAACAAATGTCGGCGCCATTACTTTCGGTAATGCGGTATTTGACATTCATCAGCCGCGAACGGTGCATAGTTTTCTTCAAGAGTTTGATGCGACGCTTCCAGATCAACGACTATCAGTTGAAGACTTTGCAACACGCCTTGGTCAATTCTATCTGGAGCGCTGGAACGCGGGGCCGCAAATTCAGGGCGAAGCCACTGGTTTTCTAGTTGGGGGCTACGATGAAGGCCAACCATACGGCCGTTTATATAACGTGAGTGTTCCAGATCATCCAGCACCGACGGAAGTCCAAGCCAATACATTCGGTGCGCAATGGGCCGGACAAGGGACGATTACGACTGGTCTATTGGGTCACGCCCCAATTCCTTGGCAATTATTGCCTTTGCAAGATTGCATCGATGTGGCAATATTGGCAGTGAAGACGACGGCCGAACTCCAGAAATTTGTTACTGATATTCGCGGAGTTGGAGGACCAGTCGATGTCGCCACTATCACGAAGATCGATGGTTTTCGGTACATCCAGTTTAAGTCTTTGCGTGGTGAGCATGGTTCTCATGTCCCCTGAAAACTCTCACGCCGCGTCTGTTAAAGCGGTCGAGATAACCCAGACCGGCCAATCTTCTGTAAGAGACTGGCAGGCTGCACTTGTGGCCGCTGGATACCAAGTTTCCGGTCCGATGTACGTGACGATTTCAGAACAATCCAGATCGCCCACACAATATCTATCGGATTTGCCTCGCAAGTAGCCAATCATCTTTTGCGACGTTTCCGCCAGCGCAAGAAACGCGCGGCCTGAAAGCTGAAATCCGGCTTAGTGAGGTTGATGGTAGGTGAGGCGCTTGCCCTCACCACCTCGTATCGCCGCAATCGTGCGGTCGGTGTCATTGAACCCAAGCGAGGCCCGGTAGTTGTAACGGAAATCGTACTCCGCCAGATAGCGATGCAAATGCTTCTCTTTGCAGTGCTGGTACACGCCGCGCATACCGCGTTTGAAGATCGAGAAATAACCCTCGACCGTGTTCGTGGTTACATCGCCGCGCGCATATTCCTTTTCCGTATGATTGACGGTTTCGTGCGAAGCAAACTCCTTGCCGACGCGGCGATAGAATGTGGCTTCGTCTGTCTGGAGGCGCGTTTCGCGGGCGATATTCTCACGCACAATCGCCGTTACGTTATCAACGTGCGCGCCGGGGACGTGGAATGAGCGGACACTGCCGCCGCGCTCGACAAGCGCAATGATCGCCCGCTTGTTGCCCACGCCCCTCCTTGAGCTAGTGGTGTACGGCCTTCCGCTCACGCTATGGGTGCGCCGCTGCGCTTCCGGCAATTCGCCGAAATAGGTTTCGTCAACCTCGACAATCTTGCCCTCTCCGCCCATCGGCGGCTCCAGACCGCCACGGCGCATGGCTTCCATGACGCGGTGGTGCAAAAACCAAGCGGTGTTGTACTGGCAACCTAATTCGCGGTGGAGCTGGTGCGCCGAAAAGCCCTTCTTGCTGGAGGCCGCCATATGGAACGCAATAGCCCACTCGGTAAGCTTGGCGTGGCTGCGCTCCATAACTGTGCCGGTCTGAACGGTGAAATCCTTGCGGCACGTAGGGGCGGCACAACGGTATCGGCCTAGCTTTTTAGTCGCGTAGTACTTCTCACTGCCGCACTTGGGGCAGATCGGGCCGTGCGACCAGCGGGCGGCTTCAAACCACTGCCGGGCGGCTTCCTCGTCATGGAAATGGGCGGCTGCAAACTGGTTCTTCTTGGCCATCGGAATCGCTCCTTATGGCCGTAACACTAGCACTTGCGGCTTGTGGTGTCAACTACGTATTTGCCCCTTGGGTTTAAGTCGATACCGCCCTGCGACTTTCGGTTGTATTGTCCGCGGCGGCTCCGGGAAGCGGCGGTGCCGCAAATAGGGAGTAGGTCGACGCGCCGCCCGGCGTATATAGTCGAACCGCGATCCGGGGACCGCTCAATGACAAGCGACGTTTCGACCTCTTCGCCATTGCCTTCCGCCGACGCGGCCGCGCGCTCTCGCCGGCGGTTGGCGATCGGCTTCCTCAATGGCGCCCATGCGCTCGATCACTTCGTGATCCTGATCTATCCCACCGTCGTCATCGAGCTGGCGGCGATCTCCGGCCGTTCCTATTCCGAGCTGATTGCGCTCGGCACCGCCTCCTTCATCGCCTTCGGATTGTTCTCGCTGCCGGCGGGCTGGCTCGCCGACCGCTGGAGCCGCCGCAACATGATGGCGACGTTCTATATCGGCTGCGGGCTGTCGCTGATCGGCGCCGCCTTCGCGCCGTCGCTCTACGCGCTCGCTGTGGCATTGTTCGCGCTCGGCGTCTTTGCGGCCATCTATCATCCGGTCGGCACCGCGATGCTCATCGAGAACGCAACCCAACGCGGCCGCTCGCTCGCCTTCAACGGCGTCTGCGGCAATCTCGGCGTCTCGCTCGCAGCCGGCATCACCGCCGCCCTGACCGCGGCGTTCTCCTGGCGCGGCGCCTTCCTCGTGCCCGGCCTGATCTGTATCGCCGCCGGCGTCGCCTATCTCTGGATGGTTGCCGACGAGAGGCGGCACGCGGCCGCGCGCAGCACGTCGCCCGACGTTGCCCTTTCGGCGCCAATCGCCGCGACGATTTTTGGCCTCTTTGTGGTGGTCGCGCTCAGCGCCGGGCTGGTGTTCAACACCATATCGGTGGCGCTGCCCAAGATCGTCGACGAGCGTATCGGCAACGACATCTCGCTCGTGGCCGTGGGCGGCTTGACGACGGCGGTGTTTCTGTGCGGCGGGTTGGCGCAGATCGCGGTCGGCCGGCTGGTGGAGCACATCCGGCCGCACATCCTTCTCGCCGCGATGGCCATCATGCAGTTCGTCGGCGTGGTGTGGGCGGCGTATGCCACCGGCGCCGTGCTGCTGGTGGCGCTGGCCTTCACCATGGCGGCGATCTACGGCCAGATCACGGTCAACGACCTCGTCATCGCGCGCTACACCGCCGATGCCTGGCGCGGGCGCGTCTACGCGGTGCGCTATTTCCTCACCTTCATGATCTCGGGCGCGGCGGTGTCGATGATCGCCATCCTGTACGGCCGCGGCGGCTTCGGTCTCGTGCTCGGCGTCACCGCGTTCGTGGCGCTTGGCTTCCTAGTCGCGGCGCTGCTGATCGCGTTCCTTGCCAACGGCGTCGAAAAGGCCCGGGTGCCGCAAACGGCGCCGGCGGAGTGAGGCGCTATTGCCGGCCAAGGGGCGCGGCCCGCGGCGGCCGGCCCGACGACTAGGTTCCGCGAAACGGCCTGCCCTAAACGGAGGCCGGGTGCCGGGCCGCGAGCGCCATCGCAATCAGCGCGGCGCCGCCGAACAGCATGTTGATGCCGACCAAGAGGCCGAGCGCCCAGACCGCGGTTTCCGGCAGCCCGGCAAAGATGATGCCGGCAAGGATGAGGTCGATGATGCCGCTCACTAGCATCCAGCCCCAGCGGCCCGTCAGCTGATTGCGGTGCTCGATGGCATACATGATGGAAACGATGCCCTCGACAACAAAGAAGGCGATCAGCACCAGCGTCAGCGACAGCGTTCCGGTGATCGGCCACAGCAGCAGCACGACGCCGGCAGCGATGCCGATGATCGCCGAAATCAGCGACCACCAGAAGCCGGGCACGTGCCGCGCCCAGAATGTGGTGAACAAGCCGACGACGCCGCTGATCAGGAACACCCAACCGATAATGATCGTGAAGGCGAGCGTGGCGATCGGCGGCAAGGCGATCGCCGCAATGCCGAGGATGACCAGAATGATGCCCTCGGCCAGAAACAGGCCCCAGTGCTCGTGGATAGCTCCGGCGAGCGCGCGTCCCATCCGCTCGGCATTCTGTTGGTCCAATGTCATCGTTGCCTCCCTTGAAATTGGTCACCGGTCGTTGGGGTGCCGCGGTGACCCCTGGGTGAAGAAACCTAGGAACGTCGGCATGAAGCGTCGAACCGACAAAGTTCCCCGATCCCGTCAAAGCAGGACTCTTACATCAATACGTTGCCTTGCATAATAGCGAAGCGGTACCTATCTCTATTAAGAGTGACGTTGACGCCTTTCCAGGCTCCGTCGCGGGACGGCCACGAATACGACGGGTGACGCCGGATGTACGCGCACTTCCTCGTTCGTGGCCGTTAGCATGTTTAGCCGGGCGCCCGAGCTTGTCCCCGACGCCGAAACCCCGCCGAGCCGCCGTCATAAGGCTGTAATAGTCCGCCGTCATGTGCTTGAATCGTCGAGCGAACGAGCAGGGGACGCGGTATGGCTATGGCGGATGCGGCCATTGATTTCGGCCTGCTGACCGGCGCTGGCGCCCCGGTCCGCGCCTACAACGCCGGCGATGTCATCTTCCGGCAGGGCGACAAGGCCGAGGAGCTGTTCGTCATCCAAAGCGGAACCGTCGAAATCCGCCTCGGCAACCGCTTGCTCGACACCTTGCCGGAACGCGGCATCTTCGGCGAGATGGCGCTGATCGACGGCGCGCCGCGCAGCGCCACCGCGATCGCGGCGACCGACGTCAAGCTCGTTCCTGTCGGCGAGAAACAGTTTTTGTTCCTGGTCAGCCGGACGCCCTACTTTGCGCTCAATGTGATGCGGGTGCTGGCACGGCGGCTACGCGCGACCAACAAAGCGCTCTAGGGCATGATTCGGAAAAAGCCGGCCCTCGGACTTGTTGCGAGGGTGGAAGCCGGTTTTTCCGAAAAGATCATGCGCCACTAAGAAAGCGCCACTGATGACGCCTGCAATCGCTCGATCAGCGCCATCGCCGCCGCCGGCGCGCGAATTTTGCCCTCGTGGATGACGTAGGCAAACACGTCGCGCGGCGCGGTTCTCCGCGGCGCGGTCGCCGCATCGACGCGCGGCAGGTCGTCCGGCGCTTTGCCTTGCGCCCACAACCGCAAGCGGGCAGCCCAGGCGTCGATCTCCTTCGCCGGGTAGGCCGTCGGGATCGTGTCCCGGCCTTTCTGCAAACGCGCGTAGACGAAATCGCCGGTGACGTCGGCGATGTTCGGATATTTGGCGTGGTCGGTAAACACGACCGGCGTGGCAAACTTGCGCAACAGCGCAATAAATTCCGGCGTGCGAAAACTGTCGTGGCGGACCTCGACGACATGCCGCAGCCGCTTGCCCGCGGCCGTCGCCGGCAATAGTTCGAGGAACTTGCCGAAGTCGGCGGCGTCGAATTTCTTGGTCGGCGCGAATTGCCAGAGCAACGGACCGAGCCGCCCGCCGAGCTCCAAAACGCCCGAATCCAAAAACCGCTTGATAGAGTCGCCGGCCTCGGCGAGGACGCGCCGGTTGGTGGCGAAGCGCGGCCCCTTGACCGAAAACATAAAACCCTGGGGCACGGCGGCCGCCCACTTGCGAAAGCTTGCCGGCTTCTGCGAGCCGTAAAACGTGGAATTGATCTCGATCGAAGTCAGGCGGCTCGCCGCATAGGCGAGCTCTTGGGCCTGTGCCAACCCCTTCGGATAGAAAACACCGCGCCACGGCTCGTAATTCCAGCCGCCGATGCCGACGCGGATTTGACCGGACAGGCCCGTCATATCGCCGTCACGCGCACGCGCCATAGTTCCCTCGTAACTGGCGGCGGTTGAGTTCCACGCCGTCGCCAGCGGCCACGATGAGCCGGTGACGCCGGATGAACGCGCACCGTTTCATTCGTGGTCGTTCTTGTCCAATCACGTCTGATCCCGAACACCCCCGTAAACGACGAAGGCCCGGGATTTGGTCCCGGGCCTTCGCATTTCCGTCACCTGGCGCGTGGTTCTTAGAAGTCCATCCCGCCGCCAATCGAAGCCGGCTGTTGCCGACTTCGATCACTTTGAGAAGTTGCGGCGATTTGGAATGGATTTCCTTTAGAAATACATCCCGCCGCCGCATCAAAGTCGGCTGTTGCCGACTTTGATCACTTCAAGGAGTTGGTGGCGGCTTTCAATGGATTTCCTTTAGAAATCCATTCCGCCGCCGCCGGGCGGCATGGCCGGCATGGCGTCCTTCTTCTTCGGCAGTTCGGCGACCATTGCCTCGGTGGTGATGAGCAAGCCGGCGACCGAGGAAGCACCCTGCAGCGCCTGGCGCACGACCTTGGTCGGGTCGATGATGCCCTTTTTCACCATGTCGACGTAATCGCCGCCCTGGGCGTCGAAGCCGTAGCCGTAGGTGCTGTTCTCCAGAATCTTGCCGACGATGACGGAGCCGTCCTCACCGGCATTGATGGCGATCTGGCGGGCCGGAGCCGACAGCGCTTTGCGCACGATGTCAACGCCGTGCTTCTGGTCCTCGTTGTGCGTGCGCACTTTCTTGAGGGCCTCGGTAGCGCGCAGAAGCGCGACGCCGCCGCCGGGCAGGATGCCTTCCTCGACCGCGGCGCGGGTCGCATGCATCGCGTCGTCGACGCGATCCTTGCGCTCCTTGACCTCGACCTCAGTCGCCCCGCCGACCCGGATCACGGCGACGCCGCCGGCGAGCTTGGCCAGACGCTCCTGCAGCTTCTCGCGATCGTAGTCGGAGGTGGTCTCCTCGATCTGGGCCTTGATCTGCGCAATGCGCGCCTCGATGTCGGCCTTTTTGCCGGCGCCGTTGACGATCGTGGTGTTCTCCTTGTCGATCATCACCTTCTTGGCTTTGCCGAGCATGGCCAGCGTGACGTTCTCGAGCTTGATGCCGAGGTCTTCGCTGATCGCCTGGCCGCCGGTCAGGATGGCGATATCCTGCAGCATGGCCTTGCGGCGATCGCCGAAGCCCGGAGCCTTGACCGCCGCGACCTTTAATCCGCCGCGCAGCTTGTTGACGACGAGCGTCGCCAAAGCCTCGCCTTCGACGTCCTCGGCGACGATCAACAGCGGCTTGCCGGTCTGCACGACGGCTTCGAGCAGCGGCAACAGCTCATTGAGCGCCGACAGCTTCTTCTCGTAGATCAGGATGTAGGGATCCTCCATCTCCACGCGCATCTTGTCGGCGTTGGTGATGAAGTAGGGCGAAATGTAGCCGCGGTCGAACTGCATGCCCTCGACCACGTCGAGCTCGGTCTCGAGCGATTTGGCCTCTTCGACCGTGATCACGCCTTCATTGCCGACCTTCTTCATCGCCTCGGCGAGGAAGCGGCCGATCTCCTGATCGCCGTTGGCGGAAATCGTGCCGACCTGGGCGATCTCCTCGTTCGAGGTGACCTTCTTGGAGTTCTTCTTCAGCTCCTCGACCACGGTCTCGACCGCAAGATCGATGCCGCGCTTGAGGTCCATCGGGTTCATGCCCGCGGCCACCGCCTTCGAGCCTTCCTTGACGATCGCGGCCGCGAGCACGGTCGCGGTCGTGGTGCCGTCACCGGCGATGTCGGAGGTTTTGGAGGCAACCTCGCGCACCATCTGCGCACCCATATTCTCGAACTTGTCTTCGAGCTCGATCTCCTTGGCGACGGTGACGCCGTCCTTGGTGATGCGGGGAGCGCCGAACGATTTATCGAGTACGACGTTGCGGCCCTTGGGGCCGAGCGTCACGCGCACCGCGTTGGCGAGAATGTCGACGCCGCGCAGCATCTTGTCGCGCGCGTCGACTGAAAATCTGACTTCCTTGGCAGCCATAGTGGGAACTCCGTTTGTTTGTCCTTATCCTGAGGAGCGCCGCAGGCGCGTCTCGAAGGATGCAGGCCCGTGATTCCTTGCCCTTCATCCTTCGAGGGCCGCTACGCGGCCGCCTCAGGATGAGGAATGAGTGGTGTTACGCGGCCTTCTTCTTGGCCACCGGCTCGTCGATGATGCCCATGATGTCGGACTCCTTCATGATCAGGAGCTCCTGGCCGTCGATCTTGACCTCGGTGCCCGACCACTTGCCGAACAGCACGCGGTCGCCGACCTTGATATCGATGGGGATGAGCTTGCCGGCCTCGTCCCGGCCACCGGGGCCCACCGCGATAACCTCGCCCTGCGAGGGCTTTTCCTTGGCGGTGTCCGGAATGATGATGCCGCCGGCTGACTTTTCCTCGGCATCGATGCGCTTGACGACGACGCGGTCGTGAAGCGGGCGAAACTTCATGGTGTCCTCCTAAGCAATTGACTGGACTGTGCTTTGTTGGATTGAGCGGTCTCCTTAAGTCCCCTCGGCCGACCGCCTGGACGCGAGATAGGGCGGCAAATTTTGGCTCGCAAGAGGCCGCTGAGATTTTTTTAGCACTCATTCGGCGGGATTGCCAACAGCGTGCGGCGGTGACCATGCCGCGGCGGTTCCCGGTGGAACGAAAAATATTGCCCCGGTGCCCCCGGAAACTCTTCCCATAAAGTTCCGTTGACTCGTCAGGCAGGTCGGCAATCGGGCTGTTAGCACGGACGGAAGAATGCTGCTAGTGCCTTGAAAGTAAACAACTTCTTCATTTTTGAGGCTTGCAATGGAGGAGCGAGTCTCGAAACAATCCCGTGTTGGGATGGAGGACACGATGGGTTCGAAAGAGACTTGGGTTTCGCAAGACTTTCGCCGGCAGCTCGAAGGCTACGGACTGACCACGGCCAATATCCTCTACCGGCGGCCGGATCATCCGTGGCTGTTACAGACCTATGTCTGGCAGGATTACGATCTTTGCCCGCGGTTTCCCCAGTTGAACAAATTCCTCAATTTCTGGCTGGAAAAACTCGAGGGTCCCCTGCACTCGGTGACGGTGGCGCATGCGCGCTTGATCAAGCCGGCGGAGATCCGCGCGGTCGACGGGGAGTTCCGCTTGCACTGAGCTCTCCTGAGACGCCGCCCGTCGCGGCAGATGCTAATGGCCTGATCTTACTTCCGCTTTCAGAGCGCAGCGCACATGGCCAGACTTGCTACTGGTTTGTCCCGGTCTTATTGGCCCCAAACCGAAGTGCCGACACGTCCGCGATTTGGTCGCGATCGGGTGGAAAGCGGACATGCGCGGACATCGTCAATCGGTCGAAAATGACCCAACTGCGCCACTAGGCTCTTCCGCCAGCGGTCCCATTTCTAGCTAAACCCCGTGTAACGACACGTTATGTGTAGCGATTATGTCGATGGTAATCCCTGCATGATGTTTCCCCGGACTGGAGCCGAAAAGAATGTCCGTCTCAAAAAATCCAAAGAGAATGGTTCCACGCGATTCCAGGGCAGGAGCGAGACCGTTCGGGCCATCGCGCAGTAGCCAAACAGAACCTGCGCCCAGGTTCCAATCGTTGGAATCCAGTAAATCAACCGGAGACTCTCCGGCAACGCAACAAGGAGCAACAACAAATATCCAAGTCGTACCTGGACCGGAAACGCCGTAATGCTGCGTTCACGAATAGTGAAATGTATGAGTTGAAACACCGTGAGACCAATTGCGAGTAGGAAACCCGTTTGCCACCCAGACATGCCGGCAGTCAGGAATCCCACCGTAACAAGCCAGTACCACCAACCTATGGAGCGGTACTCGATCATAAACACGGGGGACCTCCATCGAAGCGAAAGACATAAAATATATCAGCATGCAAAAATGCACGATATAAAATATATCGACCCGGCGCCAAGTAGCAACTCAGCGGATTTTCTTCTGTTCAGTGTTCTCGACTTGGTTGCGGCGCATGAGTCCGTTCCTGGCCCTTCGGGACATTTCGTTGCGTTGCGCAATCTGGTCGCTATCGGGGCATAGCGTGCTCTGGCAAGCCGACCGCCCTGCAGATTTATGGGTTCACGGCCTGGCTTTCCACTGAGCGAAAGAGAAAGATGACCGCTCCCGGCTCGCGTCTGGCAGCGCTCGCCGATCTTCCATTCAAGCGGAGAGGTGAGATTGGCGGATTGGCGGGTCACTCTTGCGCGGTCGCGCGTTGAGACTCACAGCTTCGCTACGCGCACTGCAGGATAGGGGAAAATGGCGTCACATTCCCATTGACACGATGTCCCCGTTTCGGCTACATAGGATGCGAATCTCGCTCAGTGAAGGACGCCTTCGGCCGAGGGTACTCCCGAAAGCGGAGCGAGTGCGGTGCCCGCGGGCGGGAAGATACGGCCCGTTCCCGGGCGGC
>JBAPYW010000066.1:0-8664 GCA_049284935.1 Xanthobacteraceae bacterium | reverse complement strand
GCCTTGATCTGCATCAAAGGCCCAGGCGCGGCCGAGAACCGCATGCCAACTCACGTTCGGATTGTCGCCGCCGCAATCCAGCCCCGCCATGGGCGGGCTTGACCGGGCAATCCGTCCTCCGGCAAAGATGATATCCTCGCCAACAAGGCCGGGACACAGCAGCGCCGGTCAGCCAAAAAACCGCTGCCCGGGAGGCTCAAATGCCCGACGCCGTTATCGTTTCAACCGCCCGCACCCCGATCGGTAGAGCCTATCGCGGCGCCTTCAACATGACCCACGGCGCCGACCTCGGCGGCCATGTCGTCCGCAACGCGGTCGATCGTTCCGGTGTCGAGCCGGGCGAGATCGAGGACGTCATTCTCGGCTGCGCGCTGCCCGAACGCGCCACCGGCGGCAACATCGCCCGCCAGGCGGCGATCCGCGCCGGCCTGCCGATCACAGTCGGCGGCATGACGGTGAACCGCTTCTGCAGTTCCGGCCTGCAGACCATCGCGCTCGCGGCGCAGCGCATCATTTCCGGCGAGGCTTCGGTCATCGCCGCCGGCGGGCTCGAAAGCATCAGCCTGGTGCAGGACGGCAAGAGCCTGTCGGCCCCCAGCGAATGGATGCTGGAGCATAAGCCCGCGCTCTACATGCCGATGATCGATACCGCGGACAACGTCGCCGAGCGCTACAAGGTCAGCCGCGAGGCGCAGGATGGCTATGCGCTGGAAAGCCAGCGCCGCACCGCCGCCGCGCAGCAAGCCAGAAAATTCGACGATGAGATCGTGCCGCTGCCGACCACCAAGAAAATCGTCGACAAGGACACCAAGGCCGAGAGCTTCGAGCAGGTGACGCTCAAGAGCGACGAAGGCAACCGCCCCGACACCACGCTCGAGGGGCTCGCGTCGCTCAAGCCGGTGCGCGAGGGAAAATGGATCACCGCCGGCAATGCCAGCCAGCTCTCGGATGGCGCGTCGGCTTGCGTGGTCATGGACGCCAAGCTCGCCGAACGTCGCGGCTTAAAGCCGCTCGGCACCTTCCGCGGCTTCGCCGTCGCCGGCTGCGAGCCCGACGAGATGGGCATCGGCCCGGTCTTCGCCGTGCCGAAACTGCTCGCCCGGCAGGGACTGAAAATCGGCGACATCGATCTGTGGGAGCTCAACGAGGCGTTCGCCAGCCAGGTGCTGTATTGCCGCGACCGGCTCGGCATTCCGCAGGAGCGGCTCAATGTCGACGGCGGCGCCATCTCGATCGGCCACCCCTACGGCATGAGCGGCTCGCGCATGACCGGTCACGCGCTGATCGAGGGCAAACGGCGCGGCGCCAAGCTTGCCATCGTCACCATGTGCATCGGCGGCGGCATGGGCGCCGCCGGCCTGTTCGAGATCAATTAGTTGAGCATGATCTTTTCCGAAAACCGGAATCCGCTTTTCGGGATCATGCTCTAGGGAGCGCGTCATGGACCTTCGCTTCACGCCGGAAGAGATCGCGTTCCGCGACGAGGTGCGCGCATTCATGCAAAGCGCGCTGCCGAAATCGATCCGCACCAAGATGATCGAGGGCCAGCGCCTCGGCAAGGAAGACCTCGTCGCCTGGCAACGCATCCTCAACGCCAAGGGCTGGGCGGTGCCGCACTGGCCGAAGCAGTGGGGCGGCACCGGCTGGGGCCCGGTCGAGATCTATCTGTTCCGCGACGAGATGCAGCAGGCGCCGGCGCCGGAGCCGCTGCCGTTCGGCGTCAGCATGGTGGGGCCGGTCATCATCGCCTTCGGCAACGAGGCGCAGAAGAAGCGCTATCTGCCGCGCATCGCCAATCTCGACGATTGGTGGGCCCAGGGCTTCTCCGAGCCCGGCGCCGGCTCCGATCTCGCCTCGCTACGCACCACGGCGCGGCGCGACGGCAACCACTACATCGTCAACGGCCAGAAGACCTGGACCACGCTGGCGCAATACGCCGACTGGATTTTCTGCCTGGTGCGCACCGATCCGGCCGCCAAGAAGCAGGAAGGCATTTCGTTCCTGCTGATCGACATGAAAACGCCGGGCATCACCGTGCGCCCGATCCAGACCATCGACGGCGGCTACGAGGTCAACGAAGTGTTCTTCGACGACGTCAAGGTTCCGGCCGAGAATCTGGTCGGCGAGGAGAACAAGGGCTGGAACTACGCCAAGTTTCTGCTCGGCAACGAGCGCAGCGGCATCGCCCGCGTCGGCATCTCCAAGTCGCGCATCCGCCGCCTGAAGGAGCTGGCGGCGCTCGAGCGATCGGCCGGCAAGCCGCTTCTTGCCGACCCGCGCTTCCGCGCCAAGATCGCCGCCGTCGAGATCGAGCTCAAGGCGTTGGAAATGACGCAGTTGCGCGTGGTCGCCGCCGAGCGCAATCGCAGCGGCAGCAACAAGCCCGATCCCGCCTCGTCGATTCTGAAAATCAAGGGCTCGGAGATCCAGCAGACCATCACCGAGCTGCTGCTCGAGGTCGTCGGCCCCTACGCGCTGCCCGACCAGGCGCCGCATGACGACAGCGAGCGCTGGAACGAGCCGCCGATCGGCCCGGACTGGGCCGGCCCGCTGGCCCCGCAATATTTCAACTATCGCAAGACGTCGATCTACGGCGGGTCGAACGAAATCCAGAAGAACATCATCGCCAAGGCGATCCTGGGGCTATGAGCTTTCGTCGTTGCAAGCCAACGGGTGCGGCTCGAAGTCGGGGCACCCCATCGCGCTTGCGCGATGCGGACCCCGGGCCGGCCCGCTGACAGGCTCCGCTCCTTGCAATGACGAGAAAGTAGAGTTGGGGGCTGTGAAATGGACTTTGCGCTGACCGACGAGCAGCGGCTTCTGCAACATAGCGTCGAGCGATTGTTTGCCGATCACTACGCGTTCGAGGCGCGCAAGCGCTACGGCCAGGAACCGGGCGGTTTCAGCCGCGCGCTGTGGGCGCGTTATGCCGAACTCGGCCTGCTCGGACTGCCGTTCGACGAAGCCGACGGCGGCTCGGCTGGCGGGCCGGTGGAGACCATGATCGTCATGGAACAGATCGGCCGGGCATTGGCGCTCGAGCCGTATCTGGCGACCGTGGTGCTCGGCGGCGGACTTTTGCGGCTCGGCGGCAGGGAAGCAATGCGCGCCGAATTGATCCCGCAGATCGCCAGCGGCGATCTCATGCTCGCCTTCGCACACGCCGAGCGGCAATCGCGCTATGACCTCGCCGACGTCGCGGCGCGAGCGCGGCGCGACGGCGCGGGTTTCGTCATCGACGGCGCCAAGAGCCTGGTGCTGCACGGCGACAGCGCGCAAAAATTCATCGTCTCGGCGCGGCTTACCGGCGGACAAAACGATCGCGCCGGCATTGGCCTTTTCCTGGTCGATGCCGCGGCGGACGGCGTCTCGACGCGCGGTTATCCGACGGTCGATGGCCAGCGCGCCGCCGAGGTGACGTTCTCCGGCGTGCGCGTTGCCGCCGCCGCCGCGATCGGCGAGCCCGGCGCCGCCTTCCCGCTGATCGAGCGCGTCGCCGACCTGGCGATCGCCGCGCTTGCCGCCGAGGCGGTCGGCGCCATGGCGGCGATGCACGAGGCCACCGTCGACTATATGAAAACGCGTAAGCAGTTCGGCGTCACCATCGGCAGCTTCCAGGCGTTGCAGCACCGCGCCGCCGAGATGCTGATCGCGCTCGAGCAGGCGCGCAGCATGGCGATGCTGGCGACCATGATGGCGACGGAAGACAATGTCCGCGAGCGGCGCCAAGCCGTCTCGGCGGCAAAAGTGCAGATCGGCCGCTCCGGCCGCATCGTCGGCCAGGGCGCGGTCCAGATCCACGGCGGCATCGGCATGACCATGGAAACCAAGGTCGGCCACTACTTCAAGCGCCTCACCACCATTGACACCATGTTTGGCGATGCCGACTACCATCTCGGCATCGTCGCCGAAGGCGGCGGTCTCATCGCGGCGTGAGGAAGTGTTTCCTCCCCCGCAACGCGGGGGCGGATGAAGGCGAGCACGGGGGAGTCGACATGAAAACTGCGATTACCGAAATGTTCGGCATCCGCCATCCGATCATCCAGGGCGGCATGCATTATGTCGGCTTGGCGCAACTCGCCTCGGCGGTGTCGAATGCCGGCGGTCTTGGCATCATCACCGGCCTGACGCAGAAGACGCCGGAACTGCTGGCGCGGGAAATCGCGCGCTGCCGCGACGCGACCGACCAGCCGTTCGGCGTCAACCTCACCTTCCTGCCGGCGTTCATCGCGCCGCCCTATCCGGAATACATCCGCGCCATCATCGAAGGCGGCGTCAAGATCGTCGAGACCGCGGGACGCAGCCCCGAGCAATACATGCCGGCGCTGAAGGCCGCCGGCATCAAGGTCATCCACAAATGCACGTCGGTGCGGCATTCGCTCAAGGCCGAGCGGATCGGCTGCGACGCGGTCAGCGTCGACGGCTTCGAATGCGGCGGCCATCCCGGCGAGGACGACGTCCCCAACATGATCCTGTTGCCGCGCGCCGCCGACGAATTGAAGATTCCATTCGTGGCGTCGGGCGGCATGGCCGATGCGCGCAGCCTGGTAGCGGCTTTGGCGCTCGGCGCCGCCGGCATGAACATGGGCACGCGCTTTATCGCCACCAAGGAGGCGCCGGTCCATGCCAACGTCAAGCAGGCGATCCTCGCCGCTTCCGAGCTCGACACGCGGCTGATCATGCGCGGCTTGCGCAACACCGAGCGCGTGTTGAAAAACAAAGGCGTCGAGGAGATCGTGCAGATCGAGCGGGAAAAGGGCGCGGCGCTGACGATCGACGACATCCGCGAGCGGGTCGGCGGGCTCTATCCGCGCATCATGGGCGAGGGCGACGTCGACGCCGGCGCGTGGAGCTGCGGCATGGTCGCCGGGCTCATTCACGACATTCCGAGCGTCGCCGAATTGATCGACCGGATCATGGCCGATGCCGAGCGGCTGATCAGCGTGCGCCTGATGGGCTTCCTCGGCCAGGGCACGACGCCGGCGGCGAAGGTGGCTTAGGGCGGATAGTCATAAACGCGCCGGTAATGTCCGCTCTCGGGCGCCAAGCGGACATCGCGAATTTGAGCCGCCATGTCTGTTTGTGACCCAACTGAGACATTGGCAGCGGCATGATGTTGCAACGCGATACTCGATGCCTTGGGGACAATCCGGTCAGCTCACAGTGCCCAACGCTCGTTCACTGCGGCGCGCCGAGCGCCTTCAGTTCGGCGTTAGCGGCTCCCCATTCGACAAAGCCATGTGGGCATTCGCTCGCCGCGAGCCGGAACACACGCGCGGCGTCGGCCCTCGCTCCTTGCAACAACGCCAATTCTCCGGTGTAGAAGATGGCCTCGCAGACCTGCCCCTGTTTCGTTTTCTGGTCTTTATCATCGGCGGCGGCAAGTGCCTGGGCGGGGCGCAACTCGCCAAGAAATAGGCGAACCACTGGGGCGGGCCATGCTGTCATGTCGAGTTGCTTTGCGGCTTGCGCCAGATGGCTCGGAATATTGTTGCGGCGCTCGGCGATATCGAGCCACAAGGCCTTGTAGGCCGATTTGGGATCGAGTTCACTTGCCTGTTTGAAATCGGCGAGCGCCTTCGACAACGCGCTGGTGTAAAGATACAAACGCCCGCGAGCGAAATAGGCGTTCGCATCTTTCGGATCGAGCCGGATCACCTCGGTGTAATCTGCGATCGCGTGATTGTAGTCGCCCTTGGCGTAGTGCGCCGTGGCGCGACAGTCGTAGGCGACTCGCTCGCCAAAAGTGCTTACGCCGAGTGCAAAAGCATGGTCGGCATCGGCGATGGCGTGGTCGTAGTCGCCCATGGCCACGTAAGCTCGGCATCTATTGAGAAACGGGCTTGGGTCCTTCGGATTGAGGCGTATGGCCTCATGGTAGTCTTCGATTGCGTGCTCAAAGTCGTGCATGAAGTACAAGGTCACACCACGGCTATACCACGCACCTGAATAGGTTGGGTCACTTTTGATGGCCTGGCTAAGGTCGGCTAAGGAGTGGTCGTAGTCATTTAACTGCCTGTAGCCCTCGCCCCGAGAGACGTAGACCTGGGCGAGCCGACGACCTGTAAGCTTGTGCGATGCAATGGCGCGCGTGCAGGCTGCGATTGCTGCATTACCGCTCCCCTTATTGCATGTTTCCACATCATCGGCGCGCGCCCGCGACACCGAAACCGAACCCGCAGACATCAGAAACGCGGCCACCCCAACCATCAGCACCGAAAGGCGCATATCCCCCCCTTTCAGCGAATGAGCAAGGGATTATTCCCTTCTTTCTGCAATGGGCGAACGTGCAGCGGCTGCGGCGGAATGTCGGCTCTTGGGGGCAAACCGGACATTGGCCGATGCCGAGCTGCTGATCAGCGTGCGCCTGATGGGCTTCCTCGGCCAGGGCGCGACGCCGGCGGCGAAGGTGGCGTAGCGGAGCCTGATCTTTTCGGAAAACCGGCTTCCAACCCTCGGATCAAGCCCGAGGGCAGGCTTTTTCCGGATCTGCTCTAGCCGACAAGCTTCGGCCGACCGCCGGCGCTGCCGACGATCGGCCAATCTTCAAGCAGACGAGCCTACCACCTGTTGCGGCGGCAATGTCCATGCGGACCGCGATGCCAACCGCGTCCGCACCCCTCTCTCACGTCGATGGTATTGCTCACATGATCGGCGGCCTGGGCAATCGGCTGGCCACTGGCCGGAGCCGCCGAAGCGCCCGCGACCCCGATCAAGCTCACACCCGCTGCCATGACGACGGCAAGCATCAGATGACGCATGTCGATTCCTCCCTGTTGCAATGCTCAAAACTTGCCATCGAATTGCCGCGCCGTAAAGCGGACGGCCGAGGCTATCCACTTCGATCCTGTTCGGTGAAGCCAAGCCGTCGATGAACAAATAGACATTTCATCTGCGCGTCATAAAGCGCGCTTCGCCGGCGGCGAAGTCACTCGCTACGCCGGAAAATGACGCTCAGATTATTGGCCGGCATCGACACGGTCTCCGCCAGCGCAAAACCGCGACGCATCGCCAAAGCCGTCACGTCGGTGAGGTCGCGCACACCCCATTGCGCGTTTTGCTGGCGCAGCCAGGCGTCGAACGCGAGGTTGCTCGGCGCGGTATGACGGCCTTCGATCCGGTAAGGGCCATAGAGATAGAGAACGCCGCCGCCCCGCAACACGCGCTCGGCGCCAGCGATGAGGCCTTCGCTCGCCGCCCACGGCGTGATGTGGATCATGTTGATGCAGACGAGCGCGTCGGCGCGCGCGACCGGCCATTCCTCCGCCATCACATCGAGCGAAAGCGGCGCCAGCAGGTTTGCGGGGCCGGCGGCCTGCCGGTGTGCAGCGATGCTCGCCAGCGCCCGCGGCTCGATATCGGTCGGCTGCCAGGAAACGCCGGGGAGCGCTTCGGCAAAATAGGCGGCGTGTTCGCCGCTGCCGCTCGCGACTTCAAGGACAAGCCCTTGCGGCGGCAGCACGCGGCGCAGCACATCGAGGATCGGCTCACGGTTGCGCGCGACATGCGCGTGATAGAGCCGCGGGTCGGAGGTGTCGGACATCCCGGCTCCTTGCTATCCTATCCCCTGCCCTGCGGACGAGGCTCAAGGCTCTCAGTGCGTCATGTCGAAGCCGACCGTGATGCGCACATGCAAGGTGTCTTCGCCAGCGGCGATCGGCACCGGCGCCATCGCCGCCGAAGCGCGCAGCGCCGTCATCGGCATCGGTGCGCCGTAGCGCGAATCTTCCGTGATCCAGCTGACGCCGCCGAGGACGAGGCCGGACGCGTGCGCATATAATTCTGCCTTGCGCCGCGCATCGGCGACCGCGGCCTGGCGCGCCTGGCCGAGCGCTGCGGACGGCTCGGAATGCGGAAATTCGACGTTGCCGACGTCAGTGGCTCCCGTGGTCACCAGCCGATCGAGAATCTCGCCGACCTTGTCGATCTGCCGGATCGTCACATTGATTTGGTTGGAGACGCTGAACCCGGACAACTTCTGTTCGCTGTTGGACTGGCGCGATTCGTAAATCGGCTGCACGGAGAACCGGGCGGTCTGAATGTCCTTTTGCGCTATTCCCGCGTTCGCCAGCATCGCGGTGATGGCCGTCATCGCCTTGGTATTCGCCTCGGTTGCCTCCTTGGCGGTCTTGGCCCTGGTGGTCACGCCGCCCCTGACCCGCGCATAGTCCGGCACCACGCTGACGCTGCCTTCTCCGATCACGACCACGCTTCGCTGCGGCGGCAATTGCGACGGCTGCGCCTGCGCGGGCAACGTCGTCATGAAAACCCCCGCGGCAAAGGCCGCCGCCGCAACAACGGCCGCGCCGGAGGAAAACCGGCGCCATTTGGCCACAACGGCCACTCTTGCCGCAGGGCGCGCTGTGGCCACCACGGCGGCAAAGAGCGCGTACCCAGCGGCGATCATGGCGTTCATGATTGGTCCTCCCCCGATTTCTCCGAATTTGTCTGTGCGTTCTTTGCGGGGCCAATAAGGCGGGGCCGCATCAAAGCCTTTGCGGCGCGTCCCCCATGCGGTGACATTCCCATTGACATCCGTCCCCGTTTCGGCTACATAGGATGCGAATCTCGCTCAGTGAAGGACGCCTTCGGCCGAGGGTACTCCCGAAAGCGGAGCGAGTGCGGTGCCCGCGGGCGGGAAGATACGGCCCGTTCCCGGGCGGC
>JBAPYW010000065.1:0-86764 GCA_049284935.1 Xanthobacteraceae bacterium | reverse complement strand
GCCTGCCGCTGCCGCGGTCGTCGTGACGCCGCCCGCCGCCGACGCGGCGCGTGAGCCGGTGCAGCAGGTTCCGGCCCAGCCCGAACCGCTGACCCCCGTGGAGATCAAATCGCGGCCGGTCGCGTCCGTCGAGGCTTTGCCGGCGCCGCAGCCCGCGCCTCCGGCTCACGAGGAGGACAAGGGCTTCCTCTCCACGCTCGCGAAAATTCCCGAAATGCTGCGCCCCGCCGCGGGCGCGACCAGCGATCCGCCTCGCCCGCCGCTGCCGGTCGGCGACTAGCCGGAGGCTTACTACCTGTGGCCCGCCGCCAAGGCGGCCGCTCGCGCCTTGGCCGCTACGTTATTTCTTCAGCAGCGCGTCGCGCTGCTTGAGCAGCCGTTCAAGCTCTTCATTCTGCTGCGCGATCCGATCGGCGCTTCTCGCTTCGTCCTCGGCGCCGGAGAGAGCCGCCGCTTGCTCGATCAGCTGCCGGATGTTGTCACGCACGATGGCAATGCGCCTGTCGAGCTCCGCGAGCGAAAGCGAGCCAGAGTTGCTCATGATGGTCCCCAAAGGTTACGCGCCAAGTGCAGTCAAAGTGCGGCCAGCGAGAGCTTCGCCGAGCGTAGCGCGGATTGCGCGCGTTGTCGCGCCGTAGCGAGTGCGAAGGCCCACGGTGAAATCCGGGGTTGAAGGTGACGCCGCCCCCCTGATTCCATCTCCTCAATCCGGGCACCGTTTGCTATACGTCCGGCTGCTAGAGGTTCGATATGGCACGACGCACGACGAGCGATTCCCGCTGGCAGGCCGAACAGGCCTTCAAGGCCGCAACCGCCCCCAAACCGGCGGAATTGCCGGCGAAAGCGCCGGCGCTGCCCGGCGTCAAGGAGATGGTGTCGCTGCGCATCGACCGCGACGTGCTCGATTTCTTCCAGGAAGACGGCCCGGGCTGGCAGGAACGCATCAATGCGGCGTTGCGCAAGGCCGCGGGGAAGTAGGGGACGCCACGGCGGCAACAGCGAAGCTTGGCTTCACGCCATGCACCAAACCAGCGACAATCTTCAAAACATTCCAAGGGAGAACATCACCATGCGACTCTCGTCCGGATTTCGTGCCACCCTGATGGCGCTGATGGTCGCCTTCGCCGGCGCCGGCCTCACCTCGGCCGCTCACGCCGATAGCGGCACGATCAGCTTCCGGGTGCTCAAGGGCGGCTGGTTCATCGGCGCGTCCGGCGGCAGCGGCTGGCTGGTTTTTCACGGCCAGCGCTACCCGATTTCGATCGGCGGCCTGAGCGCCGGCTTGGTGTTCGGTGCCTCGGAGACGCATTTCTACGGCTCCGTCAGCCATATCAATAGTCCGTACGACGTCACGGGCGTCTATGGCGCGGCCGGCGGCGGCGGCGCCATCGGCGTCGGCGCTCAGGCCATCGTGCTGCGCAACGAAAAGGGCGCCGTGCTGACGCTGACCGGCCGGCAGGTCGGCTTGCAGGTCAACCTCGATTTGAGCGGATTGAGCATTTCGGTGCGCTAGCCCATCTAGCCATGTAGCCATGTGGGCCGCGGAATTTTATCCGCAGGCGCGCATGGCGCGAACGGGGAACCCAACGCGCGTCAGTCGTCGGATTGGCGCGCGTCCGACATGGCCTCCCAGAGTGCGATCCCATAATCCACGACGTGCTTGTCGCGGTGAACCATGATGCGCGCCCCCACAACTTGACGTTGCGCGAATTATATGTTCCTGTTCTGTTCTGTCAAGCATTCCCAGCGGGACATCGTCGGCGGCCCGCGCATCGACGGAGGAAAAAATGAAAGCGTTTGTTTTTCTACTGGGGCTCGGGTTTGCGCTTGCTGCGGCGCCGTCGTTGGCGCAAACGCAAATGATCGCGGCAGCCGACGCCAAGGCGCATATCGGCCAGACCGTGACCGTCGAAGGCGTGGTCAGCGAGGTCCACACCGCCGCCTCCGGCCGCGCCACCTTCATCGACATCGGCGGCCGCTATCCGGACAACGCCTTTGTGGCGGTCATCTTCTCGCGCGATGTGACCAAGTTTTCCAATGTGGACGCGCTTGACGGCAAAACCGTCGATGTCACCGGCCCGGTGCGCCTGCACAACGGCAGGCCCGAGATCATTCTGAACGATCCGGGGCAGATCAAAGCGAAGTAGCGGCCCCGGATTTCGCGGCATTTGCACTCGGGCGCGCGTGGCGCGACCCGGGTGTTAAGCGACGCTTGCCGCGGCAACCGGCCTCGCTGATGCGGGCTCCCCGGTGCTGCGCTTTTTTCGGTTAATCGGATGTCGGCACTTTACGACCGCAAATGCCCGATCGCCCGCACGCTCGAGATCATCGGCGAGCGCTGGACCATCCTCATTCTGCGCGATCTGGTGGTTGAGGGACCGCGCAAGTTTCAGGACCTGCTGGTTTCGCTGTCGGGGATCAGCCCGAACACGCTTTCGGCGCGATTGAAGACGCTGGAGGACGGCGGCAACATCGAGCGGCGCTTTTACGAAGATCACCCGCCGCGCGCCGAGTACGTTCTCACCGAAAAGGGCCGCGACCTGCGGCCGGTGCTGCGCACGCTGAAGGATTGGGGACAAAAGCACACAAGCTTTGCGGCCGCGCGCTGATGCGCGCTGCAGCGTTGCCCGTCACGCGCCGGAAGTGGCGATGCGCACCCGGTAGTCCAGCGTGGTGTTGACGCCGTCGCCGTAGAAACCGCCTTCGATCGGCATAGTGGCGGCCTGGTCGGGAGCCGCGCACAGCGCGACGTGGCCGTCGCTCACCGCAACGCCGTGGGTAGGATCGAAGCCGCGCCATCCCGCGTCCGGCAGCAACACTTCCGGCCAGGCGTGCAGATGACGATCGCCGTCCACGGTCTCGGCATGGGCCTGATAGCCGCTGACGAAACGGGCGGCGATGCCGAGGCTGCGGCAAGCCGCCATGAACAGCACCGTCAAATCGCGGCAGGCGCCGCGGCCGGTGGCAAGCGTGCGCGCCGGCGGCTGCGCGGCACCTTCGATCCGGATGTTGCGGTGAAAGCACCGGAACAGCGTCTGACTGAGGTGCTCGAGGAACGGCACGGCCGCCAAGCCGCTTTCCGACGCCAGAGTTGCCGCGAAGTCTTGCACCGCCGGGTCTTGTCGCTCTTCGCCCCAGTCGGCCGCCACGCGCTGCGGCCGGCACGACCAGGGCAATCGCGGCAATCCGCGATCGCGCAGCGGCGGCGGTGCGGAAATTTCCAGATCGAAACAGCTCTCGACGCGCAGCATCTCGGATGGGCCGGCGAAGCTAACCTCGATGATCCGATTGCCGAAGCGGTCGACCGACTCCCGGCGTGCCGCCGGCAGCGGCTCAACCGTGAGCTCGCTCGCCAGCATGCGCACCCGCTCGGCCCAAGGGGTGAGCCGCAGCACGTGCGGCGCCAGCCCGACCGGAGCGCTGTAGCGATAGAGCGTGTCGTGCCGCACGGAAAACCGCATGGTCTCGTATAACACGCATCGCAATTTTCCTCCCCCCGTGGAAACGGGGGAGGGGAACCGCGCGTAGCGCGGTGGAAGGGGCGTCGGCCACGACTACTATTCGGCAACAAAGCGAGGCTTTGAGTCTGACGCCCCCTCGACCATCCTGCGTGCTGCGCGCTGCGGATAAATTTTTTGGTTTCGCCGGTTTTAGTTCCGCGTCACAGTTGCAGCAGGATCAGGATGAGGCCGATCACCGAGACGGCCCAGATTGCGGTGCGCAGCCACGGCACGCCGGCCAGATAAACGACCGCATAGACGAGGCGGGCCCAGAAGAAGATCTGACAGCCCAACAGCGTCATGGCGTTGGTCTTGCCGGCAATCTGCGCCACCAGCACCAGGATGGCGAACAGCACGAGGTATTCGAGCATGTTGAGCTGGGCGCGGCGCGCGCGCCCGGCCCAGCCGACGATCGGCGGCATGTCCTCGCGGTTGCCCATCAGCGCCGGCAAACCGACTTGCAGCTGCGCGCCGGCGACGGCGACGAGCATCTGCACGAAGGCGAGAACCGCGGACCAAACAAGCAGCGTGAGTTCAGGTGTCATGGAGCCCCCCTAGGGCGCCGGCCTGCTGACGAGGCCGTGCGCCGTTAGCAAACCTCCGGGCGGCCGGTGCGGCAAATCCCGGAACGCCGCAGCATTTCATATTTTTTGGCGCAATGCACCCGCATGAGCCAACGGGTCCGGCCCCAAAGCAGCGGATTACGCCGGAGCTTGCTATGCTGGCTTGCTAGCCCGAACGTGTCGGGTTAGGCCGGGCTGGAGAATTTGATATGACGACAAATGATCGACCGGTGATCACCAGAGGCGGCCAGGAAAGCGGCAACACCGCGCAATCCGGCGGCCTGGCGCTGCTGACCGGCGTGGGACCGCAGCATACGCCGGCGACCCGGCTGTGGTTCGGCAAGGCGAGCAACGCGCCCGGCTTCCGCTCGTTGCCGCATCACCACGGCGAGGCGGAAACCGGCGCTTATCTGCTGTCCGGCCACGCCCGCATCTATTTCGGCGAGGATTTGCAGGACTACATCGACATGGCGGCGGGCGACTTCATGTTCGTCCCGCCGTTCCTGCCGCATCTCCAAGCCAACATGAGCACCACTGAAGAGCTGTGGTGGCTCGCCTGCCGCACGCCGGAAAACATCGTGGTGAACCTGCCCGACGTCGCCGACGCTTCGCTTCCGGGTTATCGGCGGGGGTGAGGGTGTGGGCGTAGCGCGCATAAGCAAGTAGCCCGGATTGAGCACTAGCGAAATCCGGGATTGTGCCGCGAGGTTTACCCCGGATTTCGTGGAATTTACACTTGGGCGCGCATTGCGCGACCCGAGTGCTCAATCCGGGCTACGCTTGCTCAAGAGTGATCGAAACGAGCCAGACAATGAATAAGGCGGCATGGTACTTCGACTTCATTTCCCCGTTCTCCTACCTTCAGCTCGGTAGGTTTAAAGATCTGCCGCAGGATCTGGAGATTGCGCTCAAGCCGGTCGTGTTTTCCGCTCTGCTTAATCACTGGGGAAATATAGGGCCGGCAGAAATTCCGCCCAAGCGGCAGTTTGTCTATCGCTTTTTCAGATGGCAGGCGAACCAGCGCGGGATGCCGTTCACCATGCCTCCAGTTCACCCTTTCAATCCTCTGCCTCCCCTTAGGCTGGCTCTGCTCGGCGGCTCGACGCCTGAAGTCGTTCGCGGAATTTTTAACTTCATCTACGGTGAGGGGCGAAACCTGGAGGATGAGGCCTCGATAACAGGACTAGGAGCGTCGCTAGGAATTCCCGACGCCTATAAGCGGATATCGGAGCCGCGCATCAAGGAACAACTGAAAGAATATACTGACGAAGCGATTGCCGCAGGCGTATTCGGCGTTCCCAGCTTCGTTGCTGGCGGAAACCTTTTTTGGGGCGACGACGCAACCAACATGTTCCTCAACTATCTCCGCGATCCTTCGCTTTTCGAGGACAGCGAGATGCGGCGTATTTCGAGCTTGCCAATGGGGATAACAAGGCCACGTTGACTGGCTTTGGCTGACTGATCGGAACGGCTGAGAGCGAAGCGGCTCTCCAGCGAGCTGGCTTCCGAAGCATCTACAAGCGACCCCTACACCAAATGAATCGTCGCCTGATCCCAGGTGGGCAAAAAGAACTTAGGGCAGCGACGACAATTGATGGGTTTCGCAGGGGCGCTCACCTTATCCTACGGGTCGGGATAGCGACGCTGCCAGATGCCTTTTCGCGTTTGGCGATTTTGCTTTTGAAACGGTCCGGGTTGGCCGACAGGCCGCATGAGAATGAAGATTTAAAGATTCCAGCGCGACGCGAAGTCGTCGTCGCCCTCGGGCAAATGCCAGAGCGCGTGCAGATGGTCCGGCAGGATACAGATCGCGACCGTTTGAAACGGAAGGCGTTGCTGCATCGTCCTATAGGAGCGCCGCAGACGATCGACGGCTTTTCCCCGCACGCGAGGAGAAGCGCTCCTTCGAGGGCCGCTTCGCGGCCACTCAGGATGAAGATCACAACGCCTTATTGCTCTCCTTCACCTTCTCCGCCTCGACATACACCTCCGCGCCCATGTCGATAAACTTCTTCGACATCTGCGCCATGCCGGTCTCGATCTCATCCTTCGAGACGGCATCCTTCGAGGGCCGCTGCGCGGCCGCCTCAGGATGAGGCGGCAGGGAGCCGACGCCTGTCGGATCATTTAACGTGGCCGCGTAATCGCGCACGTCCTGGGTGATCTTCATCGAGCAGAACTTCGGCCCGCACATGGAGCAGAAATGCGCCACCTTGTGCGCCTCCTTGGGCAGCGTCTCGTCGTGGTAGCTCCGCGCGGTGTCGGGGTCGAGCGAGAGGTTGAACTGGTCGACCCAGCGGAATTCGAAGCGGGCGCGGGAGAGCGCGTCGTCGCGCAGTTGCGCCGCCGGGTGGCCCTTGGCGAGGTCGGCGGCGTGGGCGGCGATCTTATAGGCGATGACGCCCTCTTTGACGTCGTCGCGGTCGGGCAGGCCCAAATGCTCCTTCGGGGTGACGTAGCAGAGCATGGCGGTGCCGAACCAGCCGATCATGGCCGCGCCAATGGCAGACGTGATGTGGTCGTAGGCCGGCGCGATGTCGGTGACCAGCGGCCCCAGCGTATAGAACGGCGCCTCGCCGCATTCCTTGAGCTGCTTGTCGACGTTGATCTTGATCTTGTGCAGCGGCACGTGGCCGGGGCCTTCGATCATCACCTGGCAGCCCTTGGCCCAGGCGATCTTGGTCAGTTCGCCCAGCGTCTCCAGCTCGGCGAATTGCGCGCGATCGTTGGCGTCGCGGATTGAGCCGGGGCGCAGGCCGTCGCCGAGCGAGAACGACACGTCGTATTTGCGCATCAGGTCGCAAATCTCGTCGAAGCGCTCGTAGAGGAAGCTCTCCTTGTGATGCGCCAGGCACCACTTGGCCATGATCGAGCCGCCGCGCGAGACGATGCCGGTGACGCGGTTGGCGGTGAGATGGATGTAGGCAAGCCGCACGCCGGCGTGGATGGTGAAATAATCGACGCCCTGCTCGCATTGCTCGATCAGCGTGTCCTTGTAGCACTCCCAGTCGAGCTTGACGGGGTCGCCGTCGACCTTCTCCAGCGCCTGGTAGATCGGCACGGTGCCGATCGGCACCGGCGCGTTGCGCAAAATCCATTCGCGGGTGTTGTGGATGTTCCTTCCGGTGGAGAGGTCCATCACCGTGTCGGCGCCCCAGCGGATCGCCCACACCATCTTTTCCACTTCCTCCTCCACGGACGAAGTGACGGCGGAGTTGCCGATATTGGCATTTATTTTCGTGAGGAAGTTGCGGCCGATGATCATCGGCTCGAGCTCCGCGTGATTGATGTTGGCGGGAATAATCGCGCGGCCGCGCGCCACTTCGCTGCGCACGAATTCCGGCGTGACGAAGAGCGGCAGCGAAGCGCCGAAGCTTTCGCCGTCGTCATGCGCCGCCTGCGCGCTCTCCAGCATTTTCTTGCGGCCGAGATTTTCGCGCTCGGCGATGTAAATCATCTCCTTGGTGATGACGCCGGCCCGCGCCCATTCGAGCTGGGTGATCGGCTTGCCGGCAAGCCCGCGCAGCGGCCGCGGCGTGTTGGGGAAATTGCGCGCGAGATGCTTGCCGGTGACGTTGCCGTTGTCGACCGGCTGGATCGGCCGGCCGTCGTACTGCTCGACGCCGCCGCGCTCCTTCACCCAGGCGAGCCGTGTGCGCGACAGGCCCCGCTCGACGTCGATCGTGGCGTCGGGATCGGTGTAGGGCCCGGACGGGTCGTAGACCGGCAGCGGCGGCTCGTCAGAAGAGGCGTCGAGCACGATCTCGCGCAACGGCACTTTCAGCTCGGGCGCCGCGTCCGGCCGCGCGTAGATTTTACGCGAGCCGGCGATCGGTCCGGTGGTGACCTTCGGCGTGGCGAGATCGGTTTCGGCAAGCGGCTTGTTCATCGGTGCACTCCGCGATTTTCCAATTGGCGCATGATCTGTGTCATGCGCGATAACCCTTGACGGTGAGAAAGCCGCCCAAGACCAGAACGATCACTCCGGCGATCGATAGCGCGGTCGGTCCGGAATAGATCGTGGTCGCGAGCATGGTCACGAGCTGCGGCAGCACGATGCGGACGATGCCGGCGATCACCATGAGCCACCCGAGAACGGTGACGATGACGCGCCAGTCCGCAGTCCATGCCCGATAGGCGTTGAGCATGGCAAGCCCGGCGAGCAGCGAAGCGATCCCCGACAGGTAAACCAGCGTCGGGCTGTGCACGGCCTCGACGATCGCTCCGACATAGAACGGCGCGTTCAGCAAGATGCCGACGCCGATGGTGACGAACAGCGGGCCGATCAGCCGGGCGACCAAGACGGCGGGCGGCATAGCACATCCTTCCGCGGCGCTCTCTCCCGCGATGCGTCATCACGAACGTCATCGCGATGGCGCGGTGTTGGCTTGCTGGTCTCGGGGCGCGCTGGCAGTGGAAGGCAAATTCCTGTCCCTTCGCCGGCATGACCCGGATCAGGTTCAAAGGGTTTTTCGCGGTGGCGGGGCCAAACCCGCCGGCGGTTTCTCAGCTCCCTCCTGGGAGCTCCCCTCGGAACGCATTTAATGTAGGCCGCTGGCGCCTTCTGTCAACGCGGGTCGGCGGCCGTAGGGGCGGGCCGGGTGGGCCCGCCGGTGGCCGGTTTGGGCGCCCACAAGGGCGCCGCTACGGGAAATTCACCGATCGGGCTTGAGCCGCGCCAGGGCGTCGGTCCAGACCTGCGATCGATCGTCGTCGAATACCAGCGCCGGATCCTCCGGCACCGTGACCCAGACCCCATGCGCCAATTCGTTATCGAGCTGCCCCGGCGCCCAGCCGGCATAGCCGAATGCGACCAGGCTCTTCGCCGGCCCCTTGCCCAGCCCGATATCGCGTAGCACGCCGGGGGCGCCGGTGAGCGCCACGCGGCCGTCGATGTCCAGGGTTTCGGGACGGCGATAGTCGGCGCTGTGAATGACCAGCCCGACGTCGGGGCTCACCGGACCGCCGACAAAAACCCGCACGCTGTCGGTCACGCCGCTTGCGTCGGCGCCGAACGCCGCCAACAGGCTGGCGATCGGGTGTTTGTCGGCCGGACGATTGATGACGACGCCGAGCGCGCCGTCGCGATCGTGCCGCGCCAAAAGAATGACGGCATGATCGAAGGCCGGCTGCCGCAGCGCCGGCGAGGCGATCAGGAGCTGCCCGGCAAATGACGTGCGGCCGGAAATGTCCGGCTCGGTCGGCAGCGCGGCATGAAGGATCGTTGCCGACAGGACGATCGCCGCCGCGGCCACAATCCAGCGCCTATGATCGTACGCCAGCACGATCGACCTACCGCGCCTGCGCCCCCGGACATGATCGCGCCGCGGGACCGGCGGTGCAACACCTCTCGTGAGCGAGGGAAACCCCTTACTGACAGACGGCGCGGGTGACGACGGTTTCGACCGGACACTCGACTTGTTCGGGCTTTTGCTGCGCCAGCGCCGTCGGCGTCGGGCAGGTTATCGCCGAGCTGACCTCGAGCAATTTGCCGCCGGTAAAGCCTTTGGCGCGGCAGCCGTTGGCCACCGCCGCCGCGCAGTCGGGAGCGCCGTTCGGCGCCTTGTCGCAGCGCTCGCGCATCTCAATGAGCCGCGTGTTCGGCAGCCGCACCACCACTCCGGCAGCGTCCTTGCTGACGTCGACCGCGTTTTTCACCGCCTCTTGCGTGGCGGCGGCGGCGCCTTTGGCGGCTTCTTTCGAGGTTTTGCCCAAATCCTCGAACGTGCCGCGGGCGTCATTCAGCTTGGCACTGAAATAGCCGATCGAGCCGTTCCACCAGCTTCCCAGCTCATGCAGGAAGCCCGGTTTGTTGGCAGCCGGCGGCGGCGGTGGTGACGGTGATGGCGGCGCTGCGGCGGCAGCCCCGGGAGCCGCTGGATTGTCGCCGGCGACGGCAATCGCCGGCACGCTGGCCGCCAGCGCCGCCGCGAAGATCGCCGCAACAGCAACGGTGCATACGGTTTTTGGCGCGACCCTCGTCATGTCCAATTGGCGCTTGCGCACGGCAAAAAGCGACACCGGCGCTTTCAGAATACGCGCACGACGACGATAAAGCCAACCACGATGGCAACCGCCGCCAGGCCGGTCCACATCCCGAGCCGCTTCTCGATGATGCCACGCGCGCGGGGGCCGTAGCGGTTGAGCAGAAAGGCCTCGATGAAGAACCGCGCGCCGCGCGTGATAACCGACATCAAGATAAACAATCCGATATTGAAGCCGGCAAAGCCCGAGGTGATGGTCACGATCTTGTAGGGGATCGGCGTCAATCCCTTGAGCAGGATGATCAGCGCGCCGTAGTGCGCGTAGGCCGCGCGGAACGCCTCGACCTTGTCGCCGTAGCCGTAGAGGTGGATCAGCCACTGCCCAACGGTGTCGTAAAGCACCGCGCCGATGAAATAGCCGAGCACGCCGCCGGCGACCGAGGCGGCGGTGCAGATGGTGGCGAACAGCCAAGCCCTGTCGGGCCGCGCCAGCGCCATCGGGATCAGCATCACGTCTGGGATGATGGGAAAGAACGAGCTCTCGCAGAAGGATACGAGCGCCAAAATCCATGTCGCGTGCGGCTTGCCGGCGACGTCGACGCACCAGTCGTAAATGCGGCGGATCATGGGGGCTGCTTAGCGGCGAGTGGCGCGATTGTCCATCGGCCGCGATCACCACGGCCGGACCGCGGCGGCGGGTTTCAGCGCCTTTTGCGGGCGCGGCGGCCCTCGAGGACGACGACCTGGCGGCGCGAAACGTTGTCCGGAATCTTCTTCGGCACCTTCTCGGCGATCCCCAGGAGCCGCTCGCGGCGGTCCATTTCCTTCCAGACGTCATCCGGACGAATACTGGTGGCCACCCACAGCACCACGAGATTGTAGATGAGGTCGGCGCTTTCCTTGATCACGGCGTCGCGGTCGCCGTGCATGGAATCGATGACCACCTCGACCGCCTCTTCGGCGAGCTTTTTCGCCATCTTGCTGCGGCCGGAGCGCAACAGCCGCGCGGTCCGCGAGGTCGACGGATCGTCGTGCCGGCAGGCCAGTGCGGCCTGGAACAGGCGGTTGATCGAATCACTCATCAGCGATGAGAATACCGCGATATCGTCGCAATTGTGTTAAACGGCAAAAAAGCGGCTTGGCTCAGTCATCCTGGGCCAGGAGGCTGGCATTGCCGCCCGTCGCCGCCGTGTTGACGGTCACGACCTGTTCGGCCACGAAGCGGCGGAGGTAGTTCGGTCCGCCGGCCTTGGGGCCGGTGCCGGACAGTTCGGTGCCGCCGAACGGCTGCGTGCCGACCACCGCGCCGATCATGTTGCGATTGACGTAGACATTGCCGTGCGGCAGCCGCGCCGCGATGTGCTCGACGGCGCTGTCGATGCGGGAATGAATGCCGAGCGTCAGCGCGGTTCCGTTCGCCGCGATGTCGTCGAGCAGCGCCTCGATTTCGTCCGCGCGCCAGCGCACGACGTGGAGCACCGGTCCGAAGACCTCCTCCTTCAGCTCCGCGGCGCGGTCGAGCTCGATTAGCGCCGGCGCCACATAGGTTCCGCCGGCGGGCAGCGCCCGGTCGCCGTCCCAGCGGAAACGCAAGCGGCCGGCGCGCGCCATGTCGGCGATCCAGCTTTCGAGCTTGTCCTTGGTCTCGGCGCCGATCACCGGGCCGACATGGGTTGCAGGCTCGCGCGGATCGCCGACTATCAGTTCGCGCGTCGCTTCGCTCAGCATGTCAAGCATCGGGTCCGCCACGTCGTCCTGCAGGCAAAGAAGCCGCAGCGCCGAGCAGCGCTGGCCGGCGGAGCGGAAAGCGGACGCCATGACGTCGTCGATGACCTGTTCCGGCAGCGCGGTGGCGTCGACGATCATGGCGTTGACGCCGCCGGTCTCGGCGATCAGCGGCACGATCGGACCGCGCTTGGCGGCGAGCGCTTGATTGATGGCACGGCCGACTTCGGTCGAACCGGTGAAGACGACGCCGGCGGCGCTGGCGTCGGCGACGAGGCTCGCGCCAACGGCACCGCCGCCGGGGACGAGATGCAGGGCGTTTTTTGGCACGCCGGCCTCATGCAGCAGCGCGATCGCGCGCGCGGCGACGAGCGGCGTCTGTTCTGCCGGCTTGGCCACGACGGCATTGCCGGCGACGAGCGCCGCGGTCACCTGGCCGAGGAAGATGGCAAGCGGGAAATTCCACGGGCTGATGCAGACGAAAACGCCGCGGCCGCGGTAGCGTAGCATGTTGCTTTCGCCGGTCGGTCCCGGCATCGGTTGCGCCGCCAGGCAAGCGCGCGCCTGCGCGGCATAGTAGCGGCAATAGTCGACCGCCTCGCGCAGCTCGGCCACCGCATCGTCGGGCGTTTTTCCGGCCTCGTTCTGCAACAGCGCCAACAGTTCGCCGCGATGCTGCTCAAGCAACTCGGCGGTGCGTTCGAGCACCGCGGCGCGTTCTTCGCAGGCCGTCGCCGCCCAGGCGGGAAAACCGGCCGCGGCCGCCGCCATCGCCGCCCGCGCGATCGCCTCATCGCCCTCGCGGACGACACCGATGGCGCGGCCGTCAATCGGCGAGATCGCCGCGCGCTCGATACCAGGCAGCGCGACGCCGTCGATGAGCGGTTGCGCTTCGGAAGACGCGGCCGTGCCGGCGCGAATCTCGGCGAGCAGCGCGTCGAGGCTTTTACGTTCGCCGAACTCGATGCCGTCCGAGTTTCGCCGCTGCGGCTGATAGAGATCGCGCGGCAGCGGGATTTTTTGATTGCGCGCCGCGGCGGGGCTGGCGATCCAGCTTTGCGGCCGGCGCAGAACGTCATCGATCGGCACGCTCGGGTCGGCGGCGACTGAAACGAACGACGAGTTGGCGCCGTTCTCAAGGAGCCGCCGCACCAGATAGGCGAGGAGATCCCGATGACCGCCGACCGGGGCATAAACGCGGCAGGCTGCGCCGGGCAGGTCGGCCAGCAGCGCCGCGTACAATGCCTCGCCCATGCCGTAGAGTCGCTGGAACTCGAATCCCCCGACGCCGCCGGCCGCCTCGATCACGCTGGCGACCGTGAGCGCGTTGTGGGTGGCGAATTGCGGAAAAACATTTTCCCGCGCGGCGAGGAGCCGCTTGACGCAGGCCATGTAGCAGAGATCGGTCATGGCCTTGCGCGTGAATACCGGATAATCGGCAAGCCCGCGCTCCTGCGCGCGCTTGATCTCGGTGTCCCAATAGGCGCCCTTGACCAAGCGAACCGTAAGCCGGCTGCCCAGCGTGGCGGCGGCATCCTCGATCCAGGCGATTAGCGGCAAAGCGCGTTTCTGATAGGCCTGCACGGCGAGACCAAAACCGTCCCAGCCGCGTAGCGACGGATCGGCGAGAACGGCGCCAATGACATCGAGCGACAGCTCCAGCCGGTCGGCTTCCTCGGCATCGACGGTAAACTGCAGCTCGTGCGCCTTGGCCATGCGCGCGAGGTCGAGGAGAGGCGGCTTAAGCTCCGCCAGCACTCGCTCCCGCGAGATCGCCTCGAAGCGCGGATGCAGCGCCGAGAGCTTCACCGAGATTCCCGGACGCGCCGCCGGGGACGGCGGCGCCATGTTGCCGATGCTCGATCCGATGGCTGCGATGGCGCCGGCATAGGCCGCAAAATATTTTTCGGCGTCCGCCGCCGTGCGCGCGCCTTCGCCCAGCATGTCGAACGAATAGCGAAAGTCGGCGTGGCCGTGAGCGCGATCGAGCGCTTCCTCGATGGTCTGTCCGAGCACGAAATGCGAGCTGATGAGCCGCATCGCCTGGCGCGTCGCCGCGCGCACGGTCGGTAGGCCGAGCCGCTTTGCGATCGTCTCAAGGATTGTCTCCGGCATCTCGCCGGGATGGATGATACGGGCGGCAATCCCGAGCGTCCACGCCGAAGCCGACACCAGAAGCGCCGGCGATTTGACATCGCCGCCGAGCCAGCGGCCGGCCGCGAGCTTGTCCTCGATCAGGCGGTCGGCGGTCGCGGCGTCGGGCACGCGCAGCAGCGCCTCAGCCAGCACCATGAGCGCGAGCCCTTCCTTGGTCGAGAGCGAATAGGCGTGCAAAAAGTCCTCGATGCCGCCAAGCCCGCCGAGGCCGCCGGTCTTGGCGCGGATCGCTTCCACCAGCGTTCGCGCGCGCGCATCGATGCGGCGCTCGGTCGCGTCGTCGTGCGCGGCGTCGGCCAGCAGGCCCACCGCCAATTCCGCGTCCGGCGGCGCCAACGGCGCCCGGAACGGCGGCAGGGCGGTATTCACCCCGATCATGACCCGCTCCATCGTGTCGGGCGCATTAATGATGCGCGCCTATCTGCGCCGCGGCCAGACAGCTTCCGCTTGCGCTTTGCGGCGGCATGTTCTTTATCGGGTCGTGACGGAGGCACCGGGGCGCCGAGCGAACTGACGAAAACGAGCAGGGAACCGGGCATGGCCATGGTCGACCTCACGCGGCTCACCCGATCCGCCGCCCTGGCCGCGTCCGCCGCGCTCTCGCGCCGGACATTGTTTGCTGCGCTCGCGGGTCTGCCATTGTTCGCTGCGCTTATGTGGCCGCTCGCGGCCGATGCCGGGACCGCCATCCGCTTCACGCTCGACCGCAAGATCGACGGACCGGCGGCACCCTTCTTCCTCGCCATCGACAAGGGCTACTTCAAGGCCGAAGGGCTCGACGTGAGCATCGATGCCGCGACCGGCGGCCCGCTCGAAGCCATCGGCCGTCTGGCAACGGATGCTTACGAGATGGGTGTCGCCGACATCAACTTTCTCATCAAGTTCCGCGATGGTAATCCCGGCGCGCCGATCAAGGCCCTGTTCATCGTGTTTGACAAGCCCCCTTACGCCATCATCGCGCGCAAAAGCCGCGGTGTCGTCGCGCCCAAGAATCTGGAAGGGAAAAAACTCGGCGCACCGTCCGCCGATCCCGCCTTTGCGGCATGGCCGATTTTCGCCAAGGTCAACGGCATCGATGCCGCGAAAGTCGCAATCGAGAACGTCGGCTTGCCAGTGCGCGAACCGATGCTGGCGGCGGGCGAGGTCGACGCCATCACCGGCGCGTCGTTCACCGCGTATGTCGATCTCAAGGAACGCGGGGTGCCGCCGGAGGACCTTGTCGTGCTGCTGATGGCCGATTATGGCGTCGAGCTCTACGGCGATGCCATCATGGCTTCGCCGAAGTTCGCGCAAGAAAAACCCGAAGCGGCGCGGGCGTTTCTGCGCGCCTACGTGAAAGCGCTGAAAGATACCGTGCGCGATCCCGCCCGCGCCGTCGACGCGGTGCTGCGCCGCAACGATGCGGCCAAAAAGGACATCGAACTTGAACGGCTGCGCATGGCGATCCGCGACAATATCGTCACCCCGGCGGTGAAAGCGGACGGCTATGGTGACGTCGATCCGCAGCGCTTTGCGGCGGCGCTCGACCAGCTGGCGCTGACTTATCACTTCAAGGCGAAGGACAAGGCCGCCGCTGTCTTCGATCCGTCGTTCCTGCCGCTGGCGGCGGAGCGCAGGGTCAGCGCGACCGCATCGCGTTGAAACGGTTCACGGCGATAAAGAGCCTGGGGTTCGGACGATGCTGAAGCGCGAGGTCTTTGCCGTCGCCGACATCTACGTGCCGGTCAAACGCCGCGCCACGCTCGAGCAAAAGCGCGTCGACGAGATCGCCGCCAGCATGCTCGATAGCGGCCAGCAGACGCCGATCTTGGTACGCCAGGACGGCGCGCGCTTCGTGCTGGTCGAGGGGCTGCACCGGCTCGAGGCCGCCAAGGCGCTCGGCGAGAAAACCATCATCGGCTTCCGCGTCGACGCCCGCAAGCACTGACGGCGCGTTGCGTTCTTGCGGGGCCATCAGAACCCCTAAGGTTCTGGTGTACCCTGAAATTCACCGCACTGGCGGCCGCTGCCCGGACCCCTTACATAGAGGGTTCCCCCACAAAGGAGCAATCGCATGGCCTCGCGCCAAATTAAAATGCCGGTCAAGGACAGTTCCGAAACTGAAGAGGAGGCGCCGTCGCAGCGCAAGCGCCCAGAGACCGGCCGTTATTTGCTCCAGGTAGACCGGCAAACCAAGGGCTCCTACAAGACATCGGAAGCTGCGCAAGCGGCGGCGCTCGCCATCAAGAAGGGCCACCCGATCGTTCAGGTGTCCGTCTATGACAGCGTCGAATACACGCATACCCTGGTTGAGGCGCCGGCATCGACGTGATGAAGCTCACTCTTGCCGCGTGAGCGAAGCGACATCGGCGTCACCGACGCGGACATCGCTTCGCTCGCCGCGGCGGCGGGGGCTAATGGCCGGCATAGGCCCGCTCAAGCCCTTCGAGATTCAACTTCCTCATCTTCAATAGCGCACCCATGACGCGTTCGGATTTTGCGCCGACGGCATCCGTCAGCATCTGCGGCAGCGCCGACGGTATGACCTGCCAGGAGAGGCTGTATTGGTCCTTGAGCCAGCCGCACTGACCCTCCTGGCCGCCTTTCGATAGCTTGCTCCAGAAATAATCGATCTCGTCCTGAGTTTCGCAGGTCACCTGAAACGAAACCGCTTCGTTGAATTTGAAATGCGGACCGCCGTTCAGGGCGATAAAGGTCTGCCCCTCGATCTCAAATTCGACCGTCAAGACCGAGCCGGCTTCCTTGCCGTGAACCTCGCGTCCGACCTTTCCGTAGCGGCTGATGCGCGTGATCCGGGAATTCTCGAATATCGAGGTATAAAATTCCGCTGCCTCCTCGGCCTGGGTGTCAAACCACAGGAACGGAGTGATCTTCTGCTGAATCTTCGGCATGATCGCTCCCCGTTTTGACCAAGGAAGCCCCGATACTCTGCACGCCAGGCTGCGCGAACTGGGCGAGCCTTAGCGCAGCCGCTCCAGAATGCTGACGTAATTGGCAACCGCGGCGCCGCCCATATTGAAGATGCCGCCGAGCGTCGCGTCCTTGATCTGCATGTCGCCGGCGGTGCCGGTGAGCTGCATCGACGTGATCGCGTGCATCGACACGCCGGTGGCGCCGATCGGATGGCCCTTGGCTTTGAGGCCGCCGGACGGATTGATCGGCAGCTTGCCGTTCTTGGCGACGACGCCGTCGGCAATGACGCGGGCGCCTTGCCCTTCCGGCGCCAGCCCCATGGCTTCGTATTCGATCAATTCGGCGATGGTGAAGCAGTCGTGCACCTCGGCGAAGGACAGATCGGGCAGCGCGATGCCGGCTTGCGCCAACGCCCGCTTCCAGGCCACGGCGCAGCCCTCGAACTTGAGAATATCGCGCCGCGACATCGGAAGGAAATCCTGCACGTGCTCGGCGGCGCGGAACACGATCGCTTTGTTGAGCTTCAGCGCGGTGTCGACGTCGGTGAGAATGACCGCGGCGGCGCCGTCGGAAACCGGCGAACAATCGGTGCGCTTGAGCGGCCCGGCCACGCGCGGGTTCTTGTCGCTCTCCTGGCGGCAGAATTCGTAGCTGAAATCCTTGCGGATCTGCGCGTAAGGATTGCCGACACCGTTCTTGTGATTCTTGGCGGCAATGCGGGCGAGCGCATCCGACTGATCGCCCCAGCGCTGGAAATAAAGCGCGGCGATCTTGCCGAAAATTCCGGCAAAGCCGCCGTCGATGTCGGCTTCCTCGCGGACATAGGACGCCTTGAGCAGATTGCGGCCGACTTCCAGACCGGGCGTCGTCGTCATCTGCTCGACGCCGACGACGAGCACGATGCGCGCAGTGCCGGCGGCGATCGCTTTCAGTCCCTGATGCACGGCGGCGGAACCGGTCGCGCAGGCGTTCTCGACGCGGGTAGCGCGCTTGAAGCGCAGGTCGGGCGAGGCCTGCAGCACCAGCGAGGCGGTGAAATCCTGCGCCGAGAAGCCGGCATTGAAGTGGCCGAGCACAATCTCGTCGACGTCCTTTGCCGCAATTCCGGCGTCGGCGAGCGCCTCGCCCGCGACCTTGACGATCAGACTCTCGACGGTCTCGCCGGCGAGCTTGCCGAAGGGCGTATGCGCCCATCCCACGATGCAGGCGGTCATGTGAACTCCGTTGCCGAATTTTGGTCGCTTTTGCTTGGCCTGTTGCTCGGCTAAGCCGTTGTGGCGAAGCCGCGCACCACGCGATGATAGCGCTATTCGCCTTTGCGTCGAGCGTTCCTTAGGCCTAGATAGTGCGCCATCTGCGCTTCGGGAACCTTTCGTGAACCCTTCGCGGCGCCTTTGCCGGTTTCTCGGGTGACCCCCGAGGCCCCAGGGCCCGACCAACCGAACGGACCGTGACACGTGCCTTATTCGCAGTTTCTTCGGGCGCTGACGCTCGGCATCGCCCTCGGTTCCCTGTTTGCCTCCACTTTGACTGCGACGCCGGCTCAGGCCGGCGCCTCCATTCTCGTCGAGGCCGATTCCGGCAAGGTGCTGCGCGCGGAAAATGCGACCTATCCCTGGTACCCGGCTTCGGTGACCAAGCTGATGACCATGTACGTCACGCTGCAAGCGGTGAAGCAGGGCCGCATCACGCTGGACACTTTGTTCACGGTATCGCGCAACGCGCTGGCGCAGGCTCCGACCAAGATGGGCTTCGGCGTCGGCACCCAGGTGACGGCCGACAACGCGCTGAAGATGATGATGGTGAAGTCGGCGAACGACATGGCGGTGCTGCTCGCCGAGGGCGTCGACGGATCGATCGAGAATTTCGCCGACGACATGACACGAACGGCGCATCGCCTCGGCATGACGGAATCGAATTTCGTCAATCCCAACGGCTTGCCGGCCGACGGCCAGATTACCTCGGCGCGCGATCTCGCCATCCTGGCGCGCGCGCTGATCCACGATTTCCCCGAATACAATTACTATTGGCACATTCCGGCGATCAAATTCGGCCGGCGGGTGGTCCGCAACTACAACAAGCTGCTCGGGCGCTATCCCGGCGCCGACGGCATGAAGACCGGCTTCATCTGCGCCTCCGGCTTCAACCTCGTCGCCACCGCCACCCGCGGCAACAAGCAGCTGATTGCGGTGGTGCTCGGCGCGCCCTCCTCGGCGGCGCGTGCGGTGAAGGCGGCGGAGCTCCTGGAAAGCGGCTTTACGCAGAATCCGCTGTCGTGGCTGACGCCGGCGCTCGGACAGGTCGATAAACTGGCGCCGATCAACGCCGATCCGCCCAATCTCCACGACGAAGTGTGCGGACGGCATCGCAAGCGGCCGGCGGCGGAGGACGAGGAAGACGAGGCCGGCGGCGAGAGCGGCGGCGTGGACACGCCGTTCTCCGCGCTATTGTCGAGCCTAAGGGCGCCGACGCCCAAGGGCGCCGCGCTGTTGTCGGACTTCGGCGCGGTGACGCCGACCGTGGTTTATACCGGGCCGACCCGCACGCCGGCGCAACTGGCCAACCTCAGTGCCAGCGAGGCGGCTCCCCACCATAAGAAAAGAGGCTCGGCGAAGACCGCGGCGGTGAAGCCCACCGACAAGAAAGAAACGGACAAGAAAACCGCGCACGAGAAAGGCGCGGACGAAAAAGCCAAAACCGACAAGGACGCGACCGACAAGAAAGCCGGCGCTCATTCCTGGACGCCGACGTCACCCTCGGCGCTCGCGGCAAGCCCGCCTCCCGGATTGGAGACGAAACGGGACGCCAACTCGCCGAAGAAGCGACACAAAACCAAGCCGACAATCAAGCCGACCGCGGCGCAGTGAGATCGGTGCGCGCGACGGAAGAGCAGCATCGTTAGTTCACCCCCTCCAGGGGAGGGTAGCGGGTGTCAATTCGCCCGGCGCAGCGGTGCGTCGGTGACCTCCTGCAGAGCTTCGAAGCTCAGCCCGCGCACCATCTCCCGCACGACAAAGCCCTCGGCGGTGACGTCGAGCACCGCAAGATTGGTGTAGACGCGCTTGACCGCGGCCGGAGCGGTGAGCGGGTAGGTGCAGCGGTGCATCAACTTACTCCGGCCGTGCTTGGTCGTGTGCTCCATCAGCACCCAGACCCGCTTGGCGCCGACGGCAAGGTCCATGGCGCCGCCCACGGACGGCATGTGGTCGTTCTCGGACGTCGCCCAGTTGGCGAAATCGCCGTTCTCGGCGACCTGGAAGGCGCCGAGAACGCAGAGGTCGAGGTGGCCACCGCGGATCACCGCGAAACTGTCGGCGTGATGCATGTAGGAGCCGCCGGGGCGGAGCGTGACGTACTTCTTGCTAGCGTTGATCAGCCAGGGATTGATCTTGTCCGCTTCCGGCGTCGGCCCCATGCCGAGGATGCCGTTCTCCGAGTGGATGATGACTTCGCGTTCCGGCGGCACGTAGTTCGGCACCAGCACCGGAATGCCGATGCCGACATTGACGTACCAGCCTTCCGGAATGTCGTGCGCGGCGCGCGCGGCTATTTGCTCCCGCGTCCACGGCTTGCAGCCGGCCAAGAGGTTCACATCCGCTTTCACGTCAGCCTCCTCACTTTTAGCCTCCTCACGTCACCGTCGGTTCGCCGTAGGGCACATGCACGACGCGATTGACGAAAATCCCGGCGGTGCCGACTTTCTCCGGATCCAGCGCGCCCAGCTCGACAATGTGCTGCGCCTGCGCGATGGTCAACTTCGCCGCCATCGCCATCACCGGATTGAAGTTCCGGGCGGACGACCGGTAGGTGAGGTTCCCCCAGCGGTCCGCCTCCCACGCTTCGATCAGCGCGACATCGCCGAAGAATGCCTCTTCGAGCACACACTCGCGGCCGGAAAATTGGCGCACCTCCTTGCCTGCCGCGAGCTTGGTCCCCGCCGAGGTCGGGGTATAGAAGGCCGGAATGCCGGCGCCGGCGGCGCGCAGGCGCTCCGCCATCGTGCCCTGCGGCATGACTTCGAGCTCGATGCGACCGGCGCGATAAAGCTCGGCGAACACCACCGGGTCCGACGTGCGCGGGTATGAGCAAACGATCTTGCGCACGCGGCCGACTTCCATCAGCCGCGCTAGGCCGACGTGGCCGACGCCGGCATTGTTGGCGACCACCGTCAAATCCTTGGCGCCTTGCTCGATCAGACCATAGATCAGCGCGTTCGGCTGGCCGATGCTGCCAAAGCCGCCGATCAGCACCACGGAACCGTCGCGGATTCCCGCCAACGCCTCGGCCATTTCTTGCACGATCTTGTTGATCATCGTTGGGCGTCCGTGGTCAGGCTGGCCGGAACATCGGCGCCGGCGGACCGTTCTCGGTTTCCTGGAACACCACGGCGACCGGCTGGCCGATGTGAAGCTTGTCAAAATCGCAATCGACGATGTTGGTCAGCATGGTCGGCCCTTCGGCGAGCGTCACATGGGCGATGGCGTAGGGCTCCTTGACCCGGCGCATCACGCTGTAGGTGTAGATGGTGCCGCGACCGGACGCTTCGCGCCAGGCGATCTTGTCACCCGCGCAGAACGGGCAAATAGCGCGCGGGTACCAATGCGCTTTGCCGCAGGCCGAGCAGACCGGGATCAGGAAGCGGTTTTGCCGCGCCGCATCCCAGAAAGCTTTGGTTTCGGCGTTGACGACCGGCGGCGTGATCTTGCGCGTCATCGGCTTACTCCCGTTCCATGATCAAGGTGGCGCTAGCATGGCGCGTGGCCAGCTGAAAGCCGGTGCCCTGCGCCAGCGCCAGATCGCAATTTTTCACCTGCACCGCCGGATGCGCTTCGCCGCGCAGCTGCCGCACCGCCTCGATGACTTTGGTCATGCTGCCGCGATTGGCCGGGTGGTTGTTGCATAAGCCGCCGCCGTCGGTGTTGAACGGCAGTTTGCCGACGCCGGCGATCAGATTGCCGTCGGCGACGAACTTGCCGCCCGCGCCCTTGGCGCAGAAGCCGAGGTCTTCGAGCTGGATGATGACGGTTATGGTGAAGCTGTCGTAGATCGAGGCGTATTTGATGTCGGCAGGCGTCACGCCGGCTTCGGCGAAGGCGATCGGACCGGCGCGGGCCGCGCCCGAGGTGGTGAGATCGAAGCTGCCGCCGGTCAGATGTTTGACCGCTTCGCCGGCGCCGATGATTTTCACCAGCGGCCGCTTGAGCTTTTTGGCGATCTCAGGCCGCACGATGACCAGCGCGCCGCCGCCGTCGCTGATGACGCAGCAATCGAGCCGGTGCAGCGGGTCGGCGATCATCGGCGAATTCACCACGTCCTCGACGGTCACGACCTCGGGCAGCATGGCGTGCGGATTGTATCGGGCGTGGTGCGAGGCGGCGACCTTGACCCAGGCGAGCTGCTCGCTGGTGGTGCCATATTCGTGCATGTGGCGCATCGCACACATGGCGTAACCGTTGGCGGTAGTGATGGCGTACGGCGCCTCCCAGGGGGCCTCCGGCTGGTCCGCGGGGCGCGCTCGCGGCGCGGTGCCGGTCGCCATGCCCTCGCTGCGCGGCCGCCCGGCGAGCGTGACCAGCGCGACATCGCATTTGCCGAGCGCGATCGCCTCGGCCGCATGCGCGGCCAACAGCGTGTAGGAGGCGCCGCCGACCTCCGTCGAGTCGACGTGGCGAAGCTTGAGATTCATGTACTCGGCCATCGAGGCGGGTCCGGGACCCGGCGCATCGCCCGAGCAGAAGTAACCGTCGACGTCGGCGCGCGTCAGGCCGGCGTCGGCCAGAGCGCCGAGCGCCACCTCGGCGTGGAGCTGCGCCACCGTCTTGTCCGGCGCGAGCCGGGTCGGGTGTTCGAAGACGCCGGCGATATAAGCCTTACCCTTGATGGTCATGCGGCAAATTCTCCTTGGGGGCCGCACCATATCGGGGCCTCGCGCAACCTCCAACATCTACTCTGACATGCGTGCGGCTATCCGGCGGCATGGTTCTTTGCGCTGCACCATTCCTGCGCTAAAGAACGAGCCGAGGATCGGCATCATGAAACGCGCGCGCGAAGTCAAAACCGCCGGCCATTGGGACAACGCTAGCGCCGTCGATACGATCACGCTCGACGCGGATGAGCGGCATCGCCGCCGTGTCGTCCTGACCGGCGAGCACGGCACTAAGTTTCTGCTCGACCTGCCGCAGGCAACCACGCTGCGCGATGGCGACGGTCTGGTGCTCGACGACGGCGCCATCGTGCGCATCGTCGGCCGGCCGGAGCCGCTGATCGAGATCGCGGCGGCGGATGCCCACGAGCTGGCGCGGCTCGCTTGGCATATCGGCAATCGCCACATCGACGTGCAGATCGTCGGAGAGCGGCTGCGCATCCGCCGGGATCATGTCATCGAGGACATGCTGCGCGGCCTCGGCGCGCGGCTGACCCCGGTGCAAGCGGCGTTCGATCCGGAGCACGGCGCTTACGACCATCACGGCCATGAGCATGGCGGCCATCACCACGACCACGATCATGGCTAAGCAGCGTTCCAAAATCCTCCCCCGCGAAGGGGTGGAGGATAGTCTTGCCGACGCTGCCGCGCTCTACCGGCTCATGGCCTGGTTGTCGCCGGCCTATCCGGTCGGCGCTTTCTCCTATTCGGGCGGCATCGAATGGGCGGTCGAGGCCGGCGACATCAAGGATGCCGAGACGTTGCGGCGCTGGCTCGCGGTGATTCTCGGCGAAGGCGGCGGTTTCTGCGACGCGGTGTTCTTCGTGCATGCCCACCGCGCCATTGCCGTCGCCGACGATGCGGCGTTGCGCGCCGTCGCCGAGCTTGCGGCCGCGTTCGTGCCGTCGAAAGAACGCTTCCTCGAGACCACCGCGCAGGGCCGCGCCTTCCTCGAAGCGACGGGCGCGGCGTGGCCGTGCCCGGCGCTCGCGCGCTTTGCCGCCGCCTGGACGGGGCCGGTGGCGCTGCCGGTCGCGGTCGCAATCGCGTGTGCCGGCCATGACATTGGCTGCGAGACCGCGCTCAACGCCTTTCTGCATGCGCTGGTGGCGAACTGGATATCCGCCGGCGTGCGGCTGATTCCGCTCGGCCAGACCGACGGCCAGCGCGTCCTCGCCGCGCTCGAAGGCGCGGTCGCGGCGGCGGCGGCGCGGGCGCTGGCGACGCCGCTTGAGGAGGTCGGCAGCTCAGCCCTTCGCGCCGATATCTCCGGCATGCGGCACGAAAGCCAATACACGCGATTGTTCAGGAGCTGAGAAGCACGATGACGCACTCCCACGGCCCCCTGCGCGTCGGTGTCGGCGGTCCGGTCGGTTCCGGCAAGACCGCGCTGATGGACGCGCTCTGCAAGCGGCTGCGCGACCGCTACGAGATCGCCGCGATCACCAACGACATCTACACCAAATGGGACGCCGAATATCTGGTGCGATCCGGGGCGCTCGTCCCCGACCGCATCACCGGCGTCGAAACCGGCGGCTGCCCGCACACCGCGATCCGCGAGGACGCTTCGGCCAATCTCGCGGCCATCGCCGACATGCGGCAAAAGTTTCCCGGCCTCGATCTGGTGCTGATCGAATCCGGCGGCGACAATCTCGCCGCGACGTTTTCGCCGGAGCTGGCGGATCTGACCATCTACGTCATCGACGTCGCCGCCGGCGACAAGATACCGTCGAAGGGCGGGCCGGGCATTACCCGCTCGGATCTGCTGGTGATCAACAAGATCGATCTCGCGCCCTATGTCGGCGCTTCGCTGGAAACCATGGAGCGAGAGAGTAAGCGCATGCGCGGCGCACGGCCCTTCGTCTTCGCCAATCTGCGCGCCGGCAACGGCGTCGACGAGATCGCGCGTTTCATCGAGGAGAAGGGCGGGCTGGGACTCTGAACTACCCTCGCCCCGTATGCTTCCGCGCCGCTTCGAGATGACCGAAGCTTTGCACCGGCGCGCACATCAAGAGGCGATAACCTTCCTTGACCACGCGCTCGACATTGCCTTGCTCGGCATGCGGGTGGCCGACCACGACGTTGTGCTTCTTGCAGGTGTCGACCACGCGCTTCATCCATTCTAGCACGACCTTGTGCTCGTATTGCCGCGGATAGCCGAGCTCCTGCGACAGGTCGCCTTCGCCGATCAGGATGCAGCCGATGCCCGGCACGTTCTTGAGAATGTCGTCGAGGTTTTCCACACCGCGCGTGTCCTCGATCTGCAGGATGCAGAAAATTTCGCCCTGCGGATTGAGCGGCCAAACGTCCGCCTTCTGATAATACTCCTGCTGGCTCAGGCCCCAGTAGCGCGCGGCCGCCGTGGGGCCGTCGCCGCGGATGCCGGCGGGTTCGTAGCGCGGCGCGCTTTTGAGCCGCGGATAGCGGCAGGCGCCGACCGCATTGGCGGCTTCCTCGACCGTCGAAATGTGCGGGAACACGATGCCGTAGCAGCCCATGTCGAGGGCCTGCTTGGCCTGCCACTGCGCCATCTCGGCGCCGTTCACGGGTACGCGGGCCATCGGCGTCACGCCCGGTGCCACGGAGGCGGCTTTGGCGATCTGGGCGCGATTGAGCATGTATTGCAGGCAATCCCGCAACAGCCGGCCGTCCCACGGCTGATGCTCCATCTCGAAGACGCAGCCGTCGAATTTCGCGGCGCTCATCGCGATCGCGGTGTTGATTTCGGCCGGCGCGAAGCATGTGATTGCATGCTGGCCCGCTTCGAGCGCGCGGATGACGCCATTGAGCCGCGGAAGTTCAGCCATTCCCAGTCTCCCTGATGCGGCAGGTAGTCTAACGCATGATCCGGAAAAGTGGATGCCGGTCTTCGGAAAAGATCATGTGGCAATAAGACGATTGCCGCTGCTGTTTGACAATCACGGCAAGGCCCGTAGCATCCGCCCTTCAAACCACGGCAGCGAATTTGTCATGATCATCGATTGTCACGGCCACTACACCACCGAGCCCGGCGACCTGAAGCGATTCCGGCAGGAGCAGACCAAGGCCGTCGAGAACAAGACAGCGCCGCCGCTGCGGGCGTCGCTGAAGATTTCCGACGACGAGATCAGGGACAGCCTCGAAGGCGCGCAGCTCAAGCTGCAGCGCGAGCGCGGCACCGATCTCACCATCTTCTCGCCGCGCGCCTCCGGCATGGGCCATCACATCGGCGACGAAAGCGTCAGCCTTGAATGGTCGCAGATCTGCAACGACCTGATCCATCGCGTCTGCGCGCTTTACCCGCAGAATTTCGTCGGCGTCTGCCAATTGCCGCAATCGCCGGGCGTGCCGCCGCAACACTCGGCAGCCGAGCTCGCGCGCTGCGTCACCGAGCTCGGCTTCATCGGCTGCAATCTCAATCCCGATCCTTCCGGCGGCTATTTCAATTCGCCGCCGCTCACCGACAAGTGGTGGTATCCGTTCTACGAGAAGATGGTCGAGCTCGACGTGCCGGCGATGATCCACGTGTCGGGCTGCTGCAATCCGGCGATGCACACCACCGGATCCTATTACCTCAACGCCGACACCATGGCGTTCATGCAGCTCATCCTCTCTGACCTGTTCAAGGATTTCCCGACGCTGAAGTTGATCATACCGCATGGCGGCGGCGCGGTGCCGTTCCATTGGGGGCGCTTTCGCGGACTGGCGCTCAACAACGGCCGGCCCGAGCTCGCCGACATCATCAGGAACAACATCTTCTTCGACACCTGCGTCTATCACCAGCCGGGCATCAATCTGCTCACCGAGGTGGTGCCGGTCGACAATATTCTGTTCGCCTCGGAGATGGTCGGCGCGGTCAAGGGCCTCGACCCCAAGACCGGACATTATTTCGACGACACCAAGCGCTACGTGGACCAGGCGCCGGCGCTCGGCGACGCCGACCGGCGCAAGATTTTCGAAGGCAATGCCCGCAAGGTGTTCGGCCGGCTGAAAACCAAGGCGGCGGCGAAGGCGGCGGTCTAGGGCGTCAACGCATTGGCAAAATCCGCACGAAAGCCGAAACGGCCTCGGTCCCATGTGGTCAAGATGGGTCCCCGCGAAATCGAGACGCGCGGATTAGGCCAAGGCTTTTGGACCGACCTCTATCACCGGTCGATGACCGTCTATTGGCCGGTCTTCTTCGGTAGCGCGGCGCTGATCTTCGTCCTGCTCAACGCGGTATTCGCCTTTCTCTATTTTTTCGGCAACGAGCCGGTCGCCAATGTCACTGGCAACAACCCGCTCGACCTTTTCTACTTCTCCATCGAGACGCTGGCGACCGTGGGCTACGGCGACATGCACCCGCAAACCAATTACGGCCACGCCGTCGCCACCGCGGAAATCTTCACCGGCATGTGTTTCCTCGCGGTGATGACCGGACTGATCTTCGCCCGCTTCTCGCGGCCGCGGGCGCGTTTCATCTTCGCCGAGCACCCGGTTGTGGGGTCGCGCGACGGCCGCCCGACGCTGATGATCCGCATGGCCAACGCGCGGCACAACACGATCTCCCGGGCGCGGGCGCGGCTGTGGCTCATTCGCATGGAACGCACAAAGGAAGGCGATCAGTTGCGCCGCTTTTACGAGCTCGCGCTCGACCGCCAGGAACATCCGATGTTCGTATTGAGCTGGACGCTCCTGCACGCCATCGACAAAGCGTCTCCGCTGTACGGTGTGACCGCGGCGGACCTTGCCGAAGTCGACGCCGCCCTGGTGCTGACGGTCAGCGGCGTCGACGACAGCTCGGCGCAGCAGCTGCACGCCCGGCGGATTTATGCCGCCGACGATATCCGCTGGAACCATCGCTACCGGGATATTTCAAGTACTTCGGCCGAGGGCCGCTTGATGCTCGACTACACCAAGTTCCATGAGGTGACGCCCGAGAAGTGACTGCCCGTCAGCGAAGCGCCCCGTCGGTATCATCGCTGTGCCTTCTTGCTGCCGCGCTCTGCCGCACCATTTAATTTAGTGAAACGCCGCCAATGAGTTAGAGAACATGTCCATTCGACCGGTCAAACGCATCGTCAGCGCCCAGCCCACCATTGAAGGCGCCGGCGTGCATCTTCGCCGCGCCTTCGGCTTCGGCGACACCAAGGAGTTCGATCCGTTCCTGCTGCTCGATGACTTCCGCAACGATCGGCCGGACGAGTATCGCGCCGGCTTCCCCTGGCATCCGCATCGCGGCATCGAGACCATCACCTACGTGCTGGCGGGAAACGTCGAGCATCGCGACAGCCTGGGCAACCGCGGCGACCTCGGCGCCGGCGACGTGCAATGGATGACAGCCGGACGCGGTATTCTCCACCAGGAAATGCCGCAGGGCGACACCCGGGGCCGCATGCACGGCTTCCAGCTCTGGGCCAATCTGCCGTCGACGCACAAGATGACGGCGCCGCGCTATCAGGACATCAAGGCCGCCGACATTCCGGAAATCGTCGACGATGACGGCACCCGCGTGCGCATCGTCTGCGGCGATTTCTGGGGCAAGCGCGGCCCGGTCGAGGGCGTTGCCGCCGATCCGCGCTATCTCGATGTCTGGGTACCGGCGGGCAGGCGCAAAACGCTGCCGGTCGAAGTGGAGCGGCACGCCTTCGCCTATGTGTTCGAGGGCTCCGGCAATTTCCGCGCCGCCTCGCAGCCGTTCGGCGTGCTGACCGAGAAAACCGACGGCGGCAGCGAGACCGTGGTCAGGGAGCAGACCGGCAATCGCTCGCTGGTCGTGTTCGACCGCGGCGACGAGGTCACCGTGCAGGCCGGCGACGAAGGCGTTCGCTTTCTCCTGGTTTCCGGCAAGCCGATCGCGGAGCCGGTCGCCTGGTACGGCCCCATCGTGATGAATACGCAGGCCGAGTTGCAGCAGGCGTTCTCCGAACTGCGCAGCGGCTCCTTCATCAAATAATTGATCACGCCGGCTGTGCTTGTGCGGTGCGCCGCAGCATGCCGCGCTGCGGATCGTAGCCGATCGCCGCCAGCAGAAAGAACAGCACCGTCGTGCCGGCGACCACTAGCGCCGCCACCGGATCGAACGCGCCATAGAGCGCGAAGCGGATCAGCTCCACCGCGTAGGTGAAGGGATTCGCAAGCGAGACGTAGTACAGCAGCTCGGAGCCGCCCTCGCGCAACCGCCACAGCGGGTAGAGCGCGGAGGAAAAGAAGAACATCGGAAACATGACGAAATTCATGGCGCCGGCGAAATTCTCCACCTGGCGGATATAGACCGACAGAAACAGCCAGAGCGCGCCGAGCATCAGGCCGCAGACGATCAGCGCCGGCAGCACGGCGAGCCAGTCGATCGGATCGAAGGTGACGTCGAAGGCGATGCAGACGGCGAGGAACACGTAGCAGGTAATCACCGACAGCGCCGTTCCGGCCACGAGCTTGCAGGCAAGCAGCACCCAGCGCGGCAGCGGCGCGGTAAGCAAAAGCCGCATCACGCCCATCTCGCGGTCATAGACCATCGACAACGACGACTGCATGCCGTGGAACAGAAGGATCATGCCGAGCAGGCCGGGCACGATATAGACCTGATAGGTGATATAGGTCTTGTACGGCGGGATGATCGACACGCCGAACACGTTGTAGAAGCCGGCGGCGAACACGGCGAGCCAGATCAGCGGCCGCACCAGCGCCGCCAGAAGCCGGCCGCGCTGCTGCACAAATTTCGCCATGTCGCGCATCATGACGGCGCGCAGCGCGCGCAGGATGTGGGCCAGCTGCATCTCTACGTGCCTCATTTACCCAGATGGCACGGCGATTCCGGCTCGTCATCACCGAGCGTGTCAAGTTCGTTGGTGCGGTGGAGAAACCCCTCGATCGGGGCCTCGGCGACCACCTCATAAGGCGCCGCCAGCAGGATCCCCTGCCGCACCTGATGGTCCCAGGGCCGCACGCTCACCGCGAGACCTTTATCGCCGTCGAAGCTGCCGTCGCCGAGAATGAAGGCCCGCTGTTTGGCGAAATCGGCGGAGCGCGTGCGCAGCGCCGATTGCACGATCATCTTGACCGCGAGCCAGGCGGCCCAGTCGCCGCCGGCCATATGCCGCCCGCCCGACTTTTTCTCGAAGCGCGAATTCACTTGCGGGGCACCGTGGCGCTCCCAGGTCCAGTGCCAGGCCACGGGCTCGAGATCGATACTGCCCATGACCGGCCGCGGCCGCGCCAGCTGATAAGGCACCGTGCGGGCGAAATCGAAGCCGGCGTCGGCGACGAAGGCGATGTCGAAATCCCGATTGATGGCGCTGAGCAGCGTCGGATCGTTCTGCTCGCGCTCGCGCGGGTCGGTGCCGGGCTTGAAATGCTGGTGGGCGACGATGCGGGCGCCGAATTTTTGCACCGAATGCTCGAACGCCGTCGTCATCGCGGCGTCGGCCGGCGAGGGGCCTTCGAGCACCAAGAGGTCGCGCCATTTGCGCGACACGGCGAACTGCACGAGGCCGTCCATCAGCTGGGCGCGGCTCGGATAGACATGAACAAACTCAGGCGCGCACAGGGCGCGGCGCAGGGAATCGTCCGGTTCGGAAACATTGAAGATGAGCACGTCGCGGTCGAGGATCGCGGCGGCGAGCGGCTTGAAGGCGTCCGCCGGCGCATCGAGCAGAAAGAAGTGCGTGCCGGCATCGAGCGCCGCGCGCACCGCCCGCGCCACGTCGGCCGGCGTTTTCGCCGTGATGTGATCGAGGGCGAAATCCACCGGCAGCACGCGGGCAAACGCCGCCGCCTCGTCGATGCCGACTTCGGCGCCGGTGAACGGATGTTCGCGGTTCTTGAGGATGATGCGTTCGTAAGCGCGGACCGGCCCGTAGCGCGCATCGTTTTCGATCTCGACAAAGCCGATCTTGACGTGCTGCCGCCCCGGCGGGGTCGGGGCGTTCTGGGTCGCAGCGTTCGTCAACGCGCCCGCGAGAAACAATATGGCAAACGCCAAGCGGACGACGCTAGTCATCGACCACGACCCCGTAGGGGACGCGGCCGACCGGTACCGATATCTTCGCCTTGCGGCTAGCGGTGTCGATGACGGTGACGTCGTCGCCGAAGCCGTTGGCGACGTAAAGCGTCTTCTCGTCGCGGGAAAGCGTAACTCCCCACGACCTCTTGCCCACCAGGATGTAGCCTAAAATCTTGCGCGTCGGCACATCGACGACGGCGACGCGGGCGGCGTGGCCGAGCGTGACGTAAGCCGTTTTGCCGTCTTTGGTCATGGTGAGGCCGACCGGTGTCACGTCGGCTTTGCGCATACCCGGCGGCAAAAATGGGATATTGCCGATGACGACAAATCTGGCGCGGTCGATGATGACGACTTCGCCCGAGAGCTCCGCCGTCGCCCACAGCTCCTTGCCGTCGGGTGTCGCCGCCAGCCGCCGCGGACGCAAGCCGGCGACCACGTCGCGGGTGATGGTGCCGGTGTCGGCATCGACCGCGTGCACCATATCGCCGGCCTCCGAGGTGACGTAGACGGTCTTGCCGTCCTCGCTGACCAGCACGCCCTCCGGCTCGGCGCCGGTCGCGACTTCCTTGACGATCGCGTCCCGATCCATGTCGATGACGGACAGCGACGAGCCTTCTTCGTCGGAGACGTAGAGGCGTCCCCGTTTTTCGTCCATGGCGAAGGCTTCCGGGCTGGGCCCGGTCTTCAGCTTGCCGGTGATCTTCAGCGTCGCCACGTCGAGAATGTCAATCACGTCGTCATCGCCGCAGGCGACGTAGAGCTTGCCGTGATCGCCGTCAAAATGCATGTCGCGCGGCCGGCGCGAGACCTTGATATCTTTGACCACCTTGTAGGTCTTGGGGTCGATGACGATGATGTTGTTGGTTTTCTCGTTGCTGACGAAGATCAGGCCGGTATCCTTGGCCGCGGCCGGAGTGAACGCCAGCAACGAGAGCAGCGCGACAACCGATCTGCGCATTACAGAACCTTCATTGCGTCGCGCCTAACCTACGTCTTAATAAGGACATCGGGCAAGGCAAGAGCTGGGGAACGAATGGCGACCGATAACCGCGCGCCGGCGCTGCTGCTCGATAACGTGGTCAAGACCTACGGGCCGGTTCGCGCGGTGGACGGCGTCAGCCTGACGGCGTTCGCCGGCGAGTTCATCGCGCTGCTCGGCCCCAACGGTGCCGGCAAGACCACGCTGTTTCAGCTCTTGTCCGGGCTGTTCGTGGGCGATTCCGGCCGCATCGAGGTCATGGGACACGACATGCGGCGCGATCCGGTGCCGGCTTTGGCGATGCTCGGCATCGTGTTTCAGCAGCCCACCCTCGACCTCGAGCTTTCGGTAACCGGCAATCTGTTGTTCCATGCCGGACTGCACGGCATTCCGCGCGCGGTGGCCAAGGCGCGCATCGAGAAGGAGCTGGCACGGCTCGGCCTCGCCGAGCGCGCGCACGACAAGGCCGCGCAATTGAGCGGCGGCAACCGCCGCCGCGTGGAGCTCGCGCGCGCGCTGCTGCACGAGCCGCGCGTTCTCTTGATGGACGAAGCGACCGTCGGTCTCGACCCCGGCAGCCGCAGCGAACTGCTCAAGCTCATCATCGGCCTGCGCGCCGAACGCGGCGTCGCCGTGCTGTGGGCGACGCATTTGTGCGACGAGGTGCCCAACGCCGATCGCGTCGTCGTGCTCGATCACGGCAAGGTCTTGGCCGACACGACGCCGGCTGAGCTTGTAGCAAAAGCCGGTGCCGCGACGATCGAGCAGGCTTTTTTGGCGATGACCGGCCGCAGCTCCGACGCGGCGGCGAACGGCGGTCAATGAGCGCGACACCACTTTTCGGGATCATGCTTTTTTGTTTGCGCATGATCTTATCCGAAAACCGGATTCCACTTTTCGGGATCATGCGCTACTCCGGCGGCGTGCCGTTGGCGGCCAACACCTCGCCGGCCAGATAGAGCGAGCCGGTGATGAGGACGCGCGGCGCCGGCTCGAAGTCAAGCTTGCCGGCGATATCGAGCGCGCGCTCGACATCGTCGCAGCTTATCGCCGGAATGCCGACGTCGCGCGCAATATCGGCCAAGGCGGCGGCGGGCAGCGCCTTGTCCTGATGGATCGGCACGGCGATGACGCGGCAGGCCAGACCGGAGAAGTTGCGCAGAAAGCCTTCGCTGTCCTTGGTCGCCATCATGCCGACGATGAGCACGAGCGGCCGCGAGACGCGCTCTTCGAGATCGGCCAGCGCCGCGGCAATGGCGCGGCCGCCGTCGGCATTATGGCCGCCGTCGAGCCAAAGCTCGCTCTCCGGCGCCAGCCGGGCGGCGAGCCGCCCCTGCGACAGCCGCTGCATGCGCGCCGGCCAATCGACGCGGAGCATGCCGGCCTCGAAGGCCGCGCCGGGCAGTTTCAGGCCGCTCAAGCGCAGCGCCGCGATCGCCGCGCCGGCGTTCTCGAACTGGTGGCGCCCGTAAAGTTTCGGCGCCGGCAGGTCGAGCAGCCCGTCGGCGTCCTGATAGACCAGGCGCCCGCGCTCTTCGGTCGCCGTCCAATCCTGCCCGGCAATGCTGAGCGGCGCCCGCATCCGCGCCGCCCGCCGTTCGATGACCGCCAGCGCCTCGTGCGTCTGGCTCGAAACCACCGCCGGCACGCCGCGCTTGAGAATGCCGGCTTTCTCAGTGGCGATTTTTTCCAGCGTGTCGCCGAGGAAGTCATGATGATCCATCGACAGGCGGGTAATCACGCTCGCCAGCGGACGTTCGATGACGTTGGTGGCGTCGAGCCGGCCGCCGAGCCCGACTTCGAGGAGAACAATATCGGCCGGATGCCGCGCGAACAGCAGAAACGCCGCGGCCGTCTCCATTTCGAACACCGTGATCGGCGCGTCGCCGTTCTCGGCTTCGCAGTCTGCCAGCGCAGCGGCAAGCGCGTCGTCGTCGACAAACTTGCCGCCGCCCGCTTGCCCGACGCGGAAGCGCTCGTTGAGGCGCACCAGGTTGGGCGAGGTGTAGATATGCACGCGCCTTTCCGCCGCCTCGAGAATGGCGCGCATGAAGGCGATGGTCGAACCTTTGCCGTTGGTGCCGGCGACATGAATCACCGGCGGCAGCTGTCGCTCGGGATGGCCGAGCGCCGCCAGCAGCCGCTCGATGCGATCGAGCGAGAGGTCGATCCGCTTTGGATGCAGCGCCAGCAACCGCGCATGAATCGCGCCGACCGAGGTGGCGCCGGAACGCGGCGTGGTCACGCCGGAGCCGGCAGGCTGTAGTGCGCTTTCGCGGCGCCCGCCGGCGCCTTGGTCAACAGCCGGCAGAGGCGGGCGATGGTCGCGCGCAAATCGCGGCGGTGCACCACCATGTCGACCATGCCGTGGGCCAAAAGGTATTCCGCCTTCTGAAAGCCGTCCGGCAGCTTCTCGCGGATGGTCTGCTCGATGACGCGGGGGCCGGCGAAGCCGATCAGCGCGCCGGGCTCGGCGATCTGCACGTCGCCGAGCATCGCATAAGAGGCGGTGACGCCGCCGGTCGTGGGATTGGTGAGAACGACGATATAGGGCTTGCGCGCCTCGTGCAGCTTCTGCACGGCGATGGTGGTCCGCGGCATCTGCATCAAGGACAAGATGCCCTCCTGCATGCGGGCGCCGCCCGAGGCGGCAAACAGCACGAACGGGCAGGCTTTTTCCGCCGCGGTCTCGAGGCCCTTGATCACCGCCTCGCCGGCGGCCATGCCGAGCGAGCCGCCCATGAAATCGAAATCCTGCACGCCGACGACCACGGCGAATTCGTCGAGCTTGCCGTAGCCGAGCTTCACCGCATCCTTGAGGCCGGTCTTGCTGCGCGCATCCTTGAGACGATCGAGGTAACGGCGTTCGTCGCGGAATTTCAGCGGATCGGGCGACACCTCCGGCACGGCGATATCGAACCACGTCTGGTTGTCGAATATCGATTTAAGGCGCGCGGCGGCGCTCATCCGCATGTGATAGTTGGACCCGGGGATAACGAACTGGTTCGCTTCGACATCTTTGTAGAACACGAGCTGGCCGGTCTCTGGACACTTGATCCAGAGATTCTCCGGCACCTCGCGGCGCAGGATGCTGCGGATTTTCGGCCGCACGACGTTGGAGATCCAGTTCATCTGCTTTCAGACTCGGAAACTCGTGATCTGCCGGATATTCGGCCTCTATATCGCATTTTTGCGGCGTCCCGCTACACTATACCCGTCTCTCGCATTTCCTTCGCCGCCGTCTGGAACGAGCGGCAGAGTTTGGTATTCTACTGAGATACTTCGTTCATAGATGTGGGGCGCCGATGAGGCCGTCCCAAGTGGTGGGTTGAAAGCAAGTTTTGGGTTGAAAAATGCGTTCAGGGCATTTGTTACTTGTGGGGCTGCTCATAGTGGGGCTCGCCGGCTGCGGCAAAGGCCCGAAGGGCGATCCAGGCCCCGCCGGGCCGCCGGGTCCGAAGGGCGATCCCGGTGCTCCGGGTCCGTCCGGTCCGGTCGGGCCTCCTGGTCCGCAGGGGCCGCGGGGTGAACAAGGCCCGCCCAGTCCCAGCATTCGTGTGATACGGTTGAACTGCCTCAGCGGAGACTGCGCGGCTTCCTGTCGGGGAGACGAGGTTCTTGTCAGTGCCTATTGCGGGCCGGCGCGCAACCCGGCCACGTTCCTTGGCGAACGGCAGGTGTCATGCAGCGCCGAGGCCAACGTAGCCAATGCACCGCTGGTCGCGGTATGCGTCATGGCGCCGCCATAAGGGAAGCCTGTTCGACGGCGCTCGCCGACATCTGCATACCGCATGAGGACTGCCATGCCGCAGGATAATCTCCCCGAACTGTCGATCTCCGAACAGAAGCTTTGCTTCATCATCGCCAAGGCGCGCGAATTCGACGTCAAGGACGTCGTGACCGATCCCGACGATGCATCCAACGCGACCGACGACGCGATGCTGTCGGTGCTGGAGGATCATAAGGACGATCCGGTGGTGCAAGAGCTGACCGCCGTCATCTTTGCCATGAGCGAGGACGAGCAGATCGACCTCGTGGCGCTCACTTGGCTCGGCCGCGGCGACGGCACCATCGAGGACTGGAGCGAATTGCGCGCCGAAGCCGCGCGCGCCCACAACCGGCGCACCGCCTCCTACCTGTTGGGAATACCGCTGCTGTCCGATTACCTGGAGGAAGCCATCTCTCAATTCGGCATTTCCTGCGACGAGGAATAGGGACGCCGGCTCGTAGCGCCGATTGAGCGTCAGCGCGTCACCAGTGCCACCCCAGCCGCGACGAGTAACGCCGCGGCCGCTTTCTGTGCCAATTCGCCAAACGACAACGTCTCCCTCGCCAACCGCGGGAACATAACGCTGAGCCCGACGCCGAACGCAAACACGAACAATGTGGTCGTGCTGCCGATGGCCTGTACGATGCTCAGCGGCGCGAACAATAGGGCATAGCGGAACCCCAGTAAGCCGGCGAGATTGATGAGTTCGTTCGATCCGCCGACGGCGAGAAAAGCGGCCGCATTCGCGTGCAATATGGCGAGCAGTTGCCGCCGGTAGGAGCCGATCATCAATAACGCGACGCCGAAGACCGCTTGGCCGACGAACAGCCAGAATGTGGTCGTCCAGAAATCAACCCAGATCGCGAAAAACTTGAAGATCAAACCGCCGAGCGCGAGCGCAAATCCGCAGGCGAGCATCAACAGGGCCAGCCGCAGCTTGAAGCCGCGGACGTTCCGCTCGAAGCGAACCGAAACGATCAGCGTGCCGGCCACGATCATGACGCCGCCCGTCATTTGCCCGACCGACAACGTCTCGCCGAGGAAAAGGTAGGCCAGCACGTAGCCGAACAGCGGCGCGGCTTGGAAGAAGGGCGACACCACCGAGGCTTCCTCGAATTGCAAAGCCCACAAGTAAAACAGCAGCGCGCCCATGTAGAGGAGGCCTGCAAGCATGATGAGCGCGATACTGCCGACGTCGGGGTCGCCGATTTCGGGGTCGTAGAAGGCGATGAACGGCAGCAGCAACACGCCGAGAAAGGCGGTGAACAGCAGCAGCACCGCGACATCGCTGTGCTTGAAATATTGCTCGACGAGATACTTGTCCAAATGGGTGGAAATGGCCCACAGGACCGGGCCGGAAAACGCAAAGACCAGCCAGGACATCGTTACCTGCTCTTGTTGAGGCCGGCATGGAAGCGATTAGAAGTATCCAGTGACTTTGCCGCCGAAGGAACTTCAAAAACCGCCTCTCACGCATGAAATGCGGACCTTCCCCCCGCATTGTCGCCGCCTCTATGAAACCCCTGGCACGACGCAATTCTGCCTTGCTCGCCAATAGAGTACGCGCGGCGCGGCGGCAGCCCTGCGGCGCTAAGCCAACCGGTAAGCCCGGGGTAACGAAGTCGCGCGTAGTATCCTGGGGAGCTCTGGTGCCGCGGAAAGCCGACACCATCTTGTAAGAGTGAATAGCGGAATGAAAAGGCTTTTGGCCGGATGCCTTGTCGCGGGTGCGCTCGTCGGCGCGCAATGCGCAGCCGCGGCCGACCTTTCGCTCGCTCCGCTCTATAAGGCGCCGCCCCCGGAGTTGACGCAGGCTTATAACTGGACCGGCCTTTATTTCGGCGCCAATGGCGGCGGCGGCTGGGGCCATTCCTGGTGGAGCGCCAACACCACCGGAATCGATCTTTCCGGCGGACTCGTCGGCGGCACCGCCGGCTACAACTGGCAGGCGGGCAAGGTGGTTTTCGGCCTCGAGGGTGATCTCGACTGGTCCGGTTTGAGCGGCACGCATGCCGCGACCGGATGCCCGCTGGGCTGCAGCACGAGCGACAGCTGGCTTTCGACCGTCCGCGGCCGCCTCGGCTATTCGCTCGACCGGTTTATGCCTTATGTCACTGGCGGACTTGCCGTTGGCGACATCCGCGCCGCGACGCCCGGCTTCGCCGGCGGCGACACCACCAATGCCGGCTGGACGGTCGGCGGCGGCCTCGAAGTCGCGCTGCCAGGCAACTGGAGCGCCAAGGCGGAATATCTCCGCGTCGATCTCGGCAAATTCAACTGCACCGGCTGCAGTGCTTTGCCTACCGACAATGTCTCGATGCAGGAGAACGTGTTTCGCGCCGGCCTGAACTATCGTTTCGGCTGGGGCAAATAAGCTCCGTTCCAGCGCTCTGCTCGCGATGACGGGTTTTCCCCGCATGGTTATTTTTTGCTGCCGCGGCAATGCGTCGAATTTTACCTAATACCGCAATTGGATCGCAGGATTGAGATGGTAGGACGCGTGTGCCCGCTGGCGGGGGACGCAGTGCCGACCGTCGTTACTTCGCATTTTTTCATCGACCTGCCGACACTGTTCGCAGTGACGGTTTTTGTTTCGGCGACCGGCGGTCTGTTGCTGCTCCTCGCCTGGATGCAGAACCGCAGCACGCCGGCGCTGGCCCTCTGGGGCATCGGCTACCTGTTCGGCGCTGCAGCGGCGGCTTTCCTCGCGTCGCCCGGATTCATTCCCAATTCATGGTCGGTTTGCGCCGGCAACGGGCTGTTGTGCGGCGCCTACGGCATGATGTGGGGCGGCGCCAGAAGCTTCGAAGGCCGGCGCGTCCATATCCCCTTGCTGGCGGCGGGCGCGGCGATCTGGGTCGCGGCCTTTCAGTTCGAGGGCTTCACGGCTTCGCTGCAAGCGCGCGTCGGCCTGGTGTCGGCGATTAGCGCGACCTACGCGCTGCTCGGCGCCTGCGAGCTTTGGTATGCCCGCGACCGCGAGCTGATCTCGCGCTGGCCGACATTGGCACTGGTGCTCGGGCATGCCGGCTTTCTGTTGGCGCGCATCCCGTTTGCGTCCGCGTTGACATTTTCGGTTGCCAGCGGTCAGCCGCACGGCGTCGTCTACGTGATGGCCTTTGAGGCGCTGTTCGTCGCTTTCTGTCTGCCGTTCCTGCGCGTCGCTATGTCGAAGGAACGGGCGGAACTGGCGCAGCGAAAGGCGGCGCTGACCGATTCCTTGACCGGAATCGCCAACCGCCGCGCGTTCTTCGATCTCGGCGGCCCGCTGCTCGAATGGGCGATTGCCGACCGCCGGCCCGCGGCGCTGCTGCTGTTCGATCTCGATCGCTTCAAGGAGGTCAACGACACGGCCGGCCATCAGGCCGGCGATCGCGTGCTCAAGGCGTTCTGCGACCTTGTTGCGGCGTCGATGCGGCCCGGCGATCTGTTCGGCCGGCTCGGCGGTGAAGAATTTGCCTGCCTGGTGGCGAATGCGACCATGGCACAGGCGCTGCACACCGCGGAACGGTTGCGCCGCGAATTCGAGGCCATGCGCTTTCCCGGTCTCGAGGGCAACGCCACCGTCAGCGTCGGCGTGGCAATGGCGAGCGAAGCCGGCCGCAGTCTGCCGGCACTGCTGGCGATCGCCGACCGGGCGCTCTACCGCGCCAAGGCGGACGGGCGTAATCGCGTCGCGCCGGCGCCGCTGGTCCTGGTCGACGTCAGCGCCGGCGAAACGGCGCAGCGGAAGCTGCAACGAGCGGCCGCGATCGCGGCGCCCGCGGCCGGGTAGAACACGTCACGCGCTCGCTGCGTCTTCAGTGACGTTCATTTGCGTTTTGAATTGCTTCAAGTTCATCGAGCTTTGTTTTCGCCTCTTTGTGGCCTTGTTCGGCGGCTTTGCGAAACCAGGCCATAGCTAGTGTAAGGTCTTGCGGAACTCCCCGGCCAGCCTCGTATGCAAGACCGAGGCTGTATCGAGCGTCGGGCAGTCCGTGTTCGGCGGCCTTGCGATACCAAGCGACGGCTTGCTGATCGTCCTGCGGGACACCGCGACCGTTTGAGTACATCGCTCCAAGACTGTATTGCGCAAACGCGTATCCTTGATCGGCGGCCTTGCGGTACCATGCGACTGCTTGTCGGTCGTTCTTGGCGATGCCTTCACCGTTCAGGTACATAAAGCCGAGCCTGTCTTGTGACGGCGCGTATCCCTGATCTGCCGCTTTGCGGAACCACGCAACCGCCTGCTGAACATCCTTGGGAACGCCCTCACCATTCTGGTATATAAAGCCGAGCCGGTCCTGCGCTGGCGCGAATCCCTGCCGAGCAGCTTTGCGGAACCATGCGACGGCCTGGTGATCGTCTTTCTCGACGCCCTCACCGTTCTGGTACAAAAAACCGAGTTTGTTTTGCGCTGGCACGTATCCCTGGTCGGCCGCTTTGCGGAACCAAGCAGCGGCTTGTTGCTCGTCTTTGGGCACCCCTCGCCCTTCGAGGTAAACGTAGCCAAGCGCATCCTGCGCAACCGCGTATCCCTGGTCGGCAGCTTTGCGTACCCAAAAGATGTATTGCTGATCGTCCTGGGCGACGCCTTGACCGGCGGCGTACAATTCAGCGAGAGCGAGTTGCGCCGCGGCGTAGTTTTGATCCGCAGCTTTGCGATATTGCTCCACTGCCGCTGTGAGTTTGTTGGCCCTCTCATATGCCCGCCCGAGCTGGTAGGCTAGGCGCATGCCGTCTGGAAATTGCCGCACCGCCTGCTCGCAGGCAGGAACGGCTAGGGCCAAATCTATTTTATCAACGTCTACACCAACGGCTTTGCGCTGAGGATCAAGGTGAGACGCCGCATACCTATCGCAATCCGTAACAATGTCTTGCGCAAAGGCCGGCGTGAGCAAAATAAGCGGCCCAACGCAATGAATTGCGAGCCGAATCGGCAACGGTATCCTCCAATGTGCTTCGCAATATTCGATTGTGGGTTATCGAAACAGTCATGCGCGGTCAACGTCATCATTGCGGCGCACTGCCGCTTGAGCCGGGTACCTTACGGTATCCGCGTGACTTGCGCCTAGCCCCATTGATGCGTCGCAATAAGCCACGGCTTATGAACGATCTCACCTTCGAACCAGCCAAAGTTGTGTTCTGCAGCGGAACGCTGGTTTGAGCTATGTTCAGTGACCAACGAGAGGGAAAAGTGCAGAATTTTTAAGATAGCGAGCAATTAGCTCTTAGGGAAAACGCAAGGCTGTTTTACCTCGAGCCGGAATTCCGCAACCGTAGGAGCTCTGCTGTGGGCGAACCACGACCTGACCAAAGCGTCGATACCAACCTCTTGTTCCGCTGGATGGACGCGCTTCAAGTCAATCGAAGGGAGCTTGAGACGCAATGCGGCATCTCGCCCGCGCCGGCAAGATCATCGTAAATGAAAGGTGAATGCCGGCAGGCGGCGGTAAAAGTTCCCCAAAACCCCCTTTTTAGGGAACCGCGTCACTTTCCGGCTTGGCTATGACCATCCGCATGCAGCCGACCATTTACCGCTCTAACAGCCCAGGATTTCAGCCATTTAGGCAAATGCCGCCAGTTTGTGGTTGCTGTTTACCCAAACTTCGGCCGGCTCATTGATCTACGACGATAAACGCATTATTAATTAAAGCCTCCGGCTTTGCGTCGAGGATGCCATGAAGGCGCGCACAATCCCTGTTCTGGTAGCCGGCCTTTGCCTTGGTGCGGCCGGCTTGCTTCCAAGCTTGGCCTGGGGTCAGAGCAATCCTGCGCAACCCCCGGCAGAACTTGACGCGCACCCGATCGGGAAGGTTTTTACCGCGACCGGTACCGCCCGCATCGAACATGCGGCCGCCGTCATTGTGCAGGCTAATCTGCCGACGAGCGGCGCCGGTCCGGCGAAGGTCGGTGATCTGGTCTATCGTGGCGACGTGATCCAGACCGGAGTGGATGGCGCGCTTGCTGTTGTCTTCGCTGATGGTACGTCGTTCACCGTCTCCCGCAATGCTCGAATGGAAGTGAATGAGTTTGTGTATGATCCGAAGGGCAATTCAAATTCGACCCTTCTTAGTCTGACCAAAGGAACATTTACGTTCATTGCAGGCAACGTCGCGCATACAGGCAGCATGAAAGTCGACACACCCATCGGAACGATGGGAATTCGAGGAACCGCCCCGCGCGTTGAAATCTTGGATAACGGCGAGGTCAGGTTTTCAACGCTTGTCGAAGAAAAATAGAACGCTTGCAGGATGAGAAACATTCCGGCAGTCGCACTGCGCGGGAAGCTCGGATTCACGACATGAGATGGGATGCGCCCCCAAGCATTGCGCATGCCGTAGTATCAACGCTGGTGTTGATGATGCTTGCAGCATCGGCGGCGGCGCAGGGACAAAAGCTCAGCAATATCGACTTGTGCAACGGCAATGATCGCACATCAGCTGAGCCTCAGATCAATGGTTGCACGGCGCTTATACAGTCGGACGCGGATAACCCGAAGGTCTTAGTGATCGCTTACAACAACCGGGGAAACGCATATACTGGCAAGGGGCAATACGATCTGGCCATCCAGGACTATAATGAATCGATCAAGGTCAATCCGAATTATGCCAAAGCCTTCAACAATCGAGGTGTGGCATACCAAAAGAAAGGTGAGTACGACCGAGCAATAGAGGATTTTGATACCGCAATTAAAATCGATTCAGATTACGCAACCGCGTTTGCCAACCGTGCAGAGACTTACCGGAAAAAAGGTGACTATCCCCGCGCCTTGAAGGATTTCGATGAGGCGCTGCGGCGGCAGCCGACGTTAGCAGTCGTGTGGAATGAGCGGTGCTGGACCCGTGCCATAACCGGCGAGTTGCGGGCAGCGTTGGCTGATTGCAATGAGGCGATCCGATTAAAGCCAAACGTCGCTACGACATTCGATTCGCGTGGTTTCACGTACCTTAAACTGGGCCAATGGCAATTAGCGGTCGCTGATTTTGACTCGGCACTGCGGTTGGATTCAAAGTTGCCAAGTGCGCTGTACGGCCGAGGTTTCGCCAAGCTGAAGAAAGGGGACCTAGCGGGTGGAAACGCCGACATCGCCGCGGCAAAGACCGCCGAACCGAATATCGAGGCGGAATTCGCGCGTTATGGACTGCATTAGGCGCTTAGTCGCACGGTATGGTGAAGAAGGTAAATTGAACCGACGGTACCTTCGAGGAGGCACCACGGCTCTGCTGCGCATTCGAGAGCGATAACGACAGGCGCGCGAATTATCGACATTTCGTCAGCGACCGGTAGCCCCGGCAATTCCTGCGCGCCGATTATGGGTTGACCTCAGCCCGCCTTCGGCTCTTCGCCCGGCCGCGCTGCAGCCTTTACCACACCCGCCTGCGTGAGCGCCGCCGCGATCTGCTGCATGCGGTTGATGAGATCGACCGCCGCTGCCGGCGGCAGCACAATCCGACTCGCCGGGTAGCGGCGGCCACTGAGCGGCGCGTTAGGCTTGACCTCGTCGAGACGGGTTACGGCGAACTCGATGCGCAGCGCCTGCCCATCGAAGATGAGACCGCTGACAGAATCGGCGAAAGTCTCCTCGACATCGGGGCGATCGATATAGCGGATTGTTACCGCCTGCCGGTCACTCTGACCTACGGCGGCGGATGCCAGCTGGGCGGCCGGCGCGGGGTTGGCCTTTGTAGTTGCGGTGTCGGGCTTATCGGACATAATTTTGTTTCTCTCCTTCGGTCCTTGCCGCAGGCGTAACGACCATTTTCGCATGCAATGCTCGGTGCGTCTATTGCCGCAACTGGCTGCCGTCGCGCGCGGTCAGCCGGTGTCTGGACCGACGCCTTTCCAGATCACTCCCGAATCCACTGAAATATGGGCTCTTGACCAGCTTCGCGGCAAGACGAACGCGAAGGTCTCTCTCTCCGCCAAATCAAGGTCTTTTTCTGAGGATTTTGCGAGTTTCTGCGCGCTACCCACAAATAGACCTACAATTCGACCGGCTGACGGAATAGCCCCACGCAACTTGGATATCGTGACTCCCCTAAAGGACCTGAATGCCAGTTCCGTTATCGAATAAAGAGGCTTGGGTTATGAGACGGGATAATAAGCGTGAATCCGCCCCTTGCACCCCCAGTGATGGCGCGAACCTCAATTGGGTTGAAGTCAAAAATGAGTGGCATTTGGCAAAAGTACCTAATCAAACAACCGTGATTTACTCGTTCTCCTGCGGATAGGGCGCTCAGTGACGCGTGTTATCGCGACCCCCAACGGATCAAGTGGCAACGGTGCAACGTTCAGCGAGTCTTCTTTTTGGCTGAATCGCGGATGTCGTTCCAGACCAGGCAGGTCAGACTCTGCTGGTCGCGCTTACGATCAGTCTCAGCCACGGCTCGGTCCTGGGCGATAAGCACCACCTGGGCCAATTCCGTTTCACCCCGATCAAGCTCAATAATTGACGAAGATTCATGGCTGAGCCCTCCATCAGGAAAAAAGCCACCTAAAAGCTAACAATAATCCCCTGTTGTTGGTTCCCGCCGGGCTTTGCCGCTGACCCTGGACACGGCCATCATGCGGCGGCTGTCGCATGGTCGGTTTTCCTCACCGCCGCTTACGTGATGTCGCAACACCCAGCAAAGTGCGGCGCTGCGGCCATGATCCTGCGGTATTATTTCTGACTTGTGCCAAGCGTCTGGAAGGCCGAAGCCAGTCGCGGAGGCGGGCGTGTGAACGGTAGAACACAGCGATTCTAGCGCGACAAAAATAAAGTCGAAAACTTACAACGAATCAGTTACTAGCGTAGTCTTTATCGAAGCTGCCGAGAGGTGCCCGGTGAAACGCCTAGCATTTGGCATTGGCATATTGGCACTTAGCTTCGTCGCCACGGTACCGGCACGCGCCAATTTTTCGGTGATTAAATTCGCCGACGGCCACTGTGAGGTTTGGTGGGACCAGAGTTTTCCACCACGGGGCGCCAGCTGGACGAAGATTGCGATTACGCCCGATTGGTGGTCGGCGCAGTTTGCGCTTGATTGGGCGACAACGATCGGGGATTGCCACTAGCATCTGAACTCGTGATTTTTTCGATTGGTACACCGACGAGCAGGTGGCGGCCGGGAAGTATGCTGGCGCGCCGGAGGCTATTGGCAGCGTGGGACAATCTCAAAAATGTGGTTAAGCGGCCGGTCATTTAGGCCCCGATGGGTCGAAAACTCGACACCTATCTGCGTCGGCGTTCGCCAAACCATCCGACAAACCCGCAGGGTCCGGCCGGAGTCAAACGTTAGTTCGAATATGCCTGGGAGCCCGGCTGTTCTCTTGAATTCAAGAAGGGCCCCGAGCGACGTAATATTACGAACGACGCAAGCGCAAACCAGCGAAAGTTGGTTTGGGATAACCCTAGCAGGCGCAAAAATACGCGTGCGTGAGATTCGCCTTCGTTCCAGCATGCGTGAATCGTGCACCCAATAGATCAGCAAATAGTCAAGCCCATCGCGTGCAGTCTATTAACATTTAGAAACCAATTTCTTTACTCGGTAATTCTCATGAGCGAGCACGGCATCCGAGAACCTGCAACGGACGGCAGGGGATCGCTCGTCAGCCAAGCATACTTTACGCTCGATGCATTGCAACGCATGATGCGGTGGTCGCGCAGCTAATGCTCGATGACATCTGGGCACTCACCAGTTATCGACGAGAACGGTGAACACCACACCAAGTGAATGAAAAACCATTCGGCTGTACGAACCGCCGTACCAATAAATGTCGGCAATAAAAGCAAGCGCGACAATCAAAGCGACGACGGCCACAATTGCTCGCATGTGCCATCCCCATGTTGCTGAAAACAACACGCTAACGTGCCGATCGTCACTAATATTATCAAGCGTTGCTCGGCTTTTCCATCATCAATGCGCATAGCGCACTGGCATGACCTTATATCGGGCTGCGCTATGTTAGTGCCGACAGGCGCTCACCAACGGACAGCAAATGACCGCGCAGCTAGCGCTCGCCCTCGTACTCAATGCCCTTCAGGAAGGCTCGCATGTGTCGCGCCATGCCTGAATCATGGGCGAAGAACCAAATCTGTAAAGCCACGTGACCGATTCGAAATCAGTTGGCGACTTGAAACGAGACGTTTCCTGCGGACTGCCAAAGTACTGCCGCGAGCACGCTCAATCCGCCAACGGCGCCCGCCATGACGCCGAGAAGTAGCCCGCGCTCGGTTCACACACCAGGCGGCGCTACGAACGAACGCCGGTGCGGCGGGGTTACAAGCGCGCATGGGCACAAACTTTATAGTGCGGTTATCTGTGGGAAGGTCTCTCCGTATGGTCTGTCGTTCAATGAATTCGTCACTGGTGTTGAATGCACTTACCAAATATTTGATAAGAAGTGGGTGTTGAGTTTCCGAATACTCCTTCTGCCTCTAAAACGTTCGCTGCGTCGAGGCAAAACTTTTGCGTGGTGAAATGGTCTATTATTGTTACATTCGCGGACATGCCAACCTCGCTGTTCGGATTACCGAACAGAGTAAAGAGAATGAGCGTCCACATATCAGTATTCCCTGGTTTGTTAGAGCGCCGCTTGGCGTCCTCCTGCCGAGAATCTGACAGCCTGGAACAACAATCAATAACCTGATCAATTTCGGCTGATGCGTGCCTCATTTGAACGGTCTGACAAGGACCGTCCTTTCATCCGATAGGCGGCAGCGTATTGTAGCGCCACAGGATAAGTGGCGCTTACCCACCACTTTTGCGCTGCGCGGAGTAGCATCGATTAGGCGGGCGGTTTCGAACAAGGATCAGAGCACGTCTCGCGTATAAGTGATCATTTTCCGGTTCCGGGCGTCGTCGAGCAAGGGAGAACCCCGTGGCGTTTTCATTGACGCTCACACCGCGGGATCTTCATGCACTCGATGCAGCGCATCCAGTTCGGTCGGCTGATATAGCGCGCTGCTAGATCGCAGCAAGCGATGGCTGCGACACTTTTGCAACCTGCAATAGGCAGGTGGATGCCGTGGCACTTGGACCAATGCAAGCCGACGGTAGACATGAATGTCGGTCACGAGGCATTCCTTACCAGCGCGGTCAGGGCAAATCGGCTTTTGATACCAAGCTTCCGATAGATGTTATGCAGGTGAAGTTTGACGGTTCCTTCACTGACATCCAGTTGGCGCGCTATCTGTTTGTTTGCAAGACCCTTGGCGATAAGAATCATGACCTCCCGTTCTCGCGTGCTCAACACGCTGGTAGGCGAACAATCCTGCGTTGGGTCTGTAACAGCGAGCCTTGAAGCCCTGCGATCTTTGTTCATGCTTTTGATACTTATATTAACAACCTTTCATTGCAACCGCTTGTTTCCGTCAACCTTAATCCATGAGGCCTCGTTGCAGGCCAACACTCCACACTTGCCAAGTTCCGAGTATCCGAATGAAGAAGCGTAACGACCTTGTCGTTGCTGGCGACAGGGCAAACGACCTCGTGCCCGAAGAATTTACCTCGGGGATCTTCGGGGATTTACCTTTTGTGCAGCGTCGAGCCCGGCCTAAACAATCAATTTTGCGGCGCCGTCGGAGGCGATGACGGAGCGCTTCGTTGATCGGCGCCGCTTCGGCTAGTGTTGCAATTTGCCTGGTTACCACCACAGGGTGCTGTAAGGCCGGGCGTGCCGCCCGGTACTGAGCCTAAATAAGTCGGAACGTTACCCGGTGTTTCGACGACTAAGCCCCCTCCCGGTCGCGGATTTACAAGCGTCGGTACTTGGCCGGGTCTTTCGACAATGTACCCCCCACCAAGCCTCTGATCGATGTACGTCGGCGGCCGGCCGGGAGTATTGACGATGTAGCCACCGCCAGGCCTTGGCGTGAGGTATGTAGGAGGTTGCCCCGGCGGTTGCGCCATATACGGCCCGGTCTGGGCCAGGGCACCGCTGATCGAAATCCATGAACCAAACAGGCCCCAAGCGATCGCGAATAACTTGCGCATCAGTGGGTTCCTGTCGGTGCCCAGCAACTACTCTTGAGACTCTTATTACCACCGTCGTTTGAGGTCAACGTTGTAGGTCTATCTCGCTCATACCAATCTACACCACGCGATGGGCCAGAACGGATGGGGTTGTAGAGGGCTTGGTTCTTCGTTTGAGAAAATATGATCTAGCAACGCCACGCCGAATCAGAAAAGATACGATTCGGGAGAAACCAGACTTTACAAGAGGGGCGCTAAACGTACCCAGTCTCCGGTATAGACCGAACCAGACTTATATTTTTATTAACGACCGGTCCTTAGCCTGAAAATCAACAAGCGAGGCTCGGAAGCGGTGATTTACGTCGTCCTGCTACATCTCCTTTCCGGTATGATTGTCGGATCATTGTTCGCTGCCGGAATGCTGGCGGTTTTGCTGAGCATTGAAATCATGATTTCGATTTTTTTGACCTTTGCCTATGGACCAGCGGCTTGCCTTGAATGTGTTACGGTCGTAGTGGTCCTTCAGGTCGGCTATTTTTCTGGCGTCGTAGGGCGCGGCTTACTTGAGCAAGCAGGGATATTGCAAGCGCAGGTCCATCGGGGGCGGATTTCATAAACCTGGATTCGTCGAGATTTACAGTAGATGATAAAACACCCACAGTAAGAACGCATTCCAGGCCACGGTACAGAGAACCCCGAATAGAATTCCCATCACGGGCCACAGGTCTTCAGTGATGTCCCGGTTGTGGATCGCAATGAAGGGCCCAGTCGTCGAATCGTGTGTGATATTGGTCATAGACACGCCCTGTCAGATGGGTCAGGGTGTCGCAAGCATGAAAAGTGCCAACTCCGAAATTAACCAAAGTTGGTGACGCGCGTATTACCGTCAGTCGGGTTGGTACGGCCGGATGGTCAGACTTGCAGCGGCTCAAAGCGCAGCTCGGACTAGCCAACCCCGCAATAGTGAAGGTCGACAGAGATTATGGCGTTGGTGTTGCTGACTACTTTGAATAGCTAGGCAGTTTGGCGCGCGCGGCGTGACGTCCGCAGATCAGTTCCCGATCTTTCGCGCTGGATCTGCCGCCCTAGAGGGGCAGACGGCAGACCCGGCGGACCTCGATACCGGTTGCAATGAGCATGTGCTTTTGGGGCCCGTCGACTGCCGCGGGTGCCGAAGTTGCCTTCCAATCCCACGGTTACTTGACTACGTACAAGTATTGCCTTAGCCGCCTACGTACAAGTATTGCCTTAGCGGCGCTGGTTGAGCATGCTCCCCCCGGCGTTGGCCCTTAGCCATAAAGAAATGGCATCGTTGTTCGGCACCATCAATGCATCAAGATTCGTTAGTAGCGAAGAATCTGCCACGGATCATCAAGCCCAAACGGCATATCGATAGCCGCGGATGGTTTAGCGAAACTTATAAAGAAAAGGCCTTGAATGACGTCGGCATTACATGGCGCTTTGTCCAGGACAATCAATCAAGTTCGCAGAGGGCAGGGACTGTGCGCGGATTGCATTTTCAGCGCCCGCCGGCCGCCCAGGCGAAATTAATCAGCGTGTTACGAGGAAGTATCCTGGATGTCGCAGTCGATATCCGCGGTGGCTCGCCCAGCCTCGGCAAGCATGTTGCGGCCGAACTCTCGGCGCAATCTGGATATCAATTTTACGTTCCAATTGGCTTTGCCCATGGGTTTATCACCTTGGAAGACGATACCGTGGTGCTGTACAAGGTTTCCGATTACTATGCGCCAGCACAAGAGAGTGGACTTCGTTGGGACGATCCAGACATCGCGATTGCATGGCCGTTCCAAGGTCAGGAAGTCACAATCTCGGAAAAAGATCGGCGACTTCCCCTGTTAAGGGAATTCGCGAGCCCATTTACTTACAGCGGGTGTCCGCTCGGTGCGTTAGCCGTTGTTGAGCTCGGATAGCTATAAAAGGAATTTCGCAATGAAGATTGTGGTCACGGGTGGAGCGGGCTTTATTGGCTCGGCATTGGTTCGCCATCTCATCGGCCACACCGACCATCAGGTACTCGTAATTGATAAATTGACCTATGCTGGAAATCTAGCCTCGCTCATTTCGGTGCAAGGTCATGCGCGATACCATTTCAACCGCCATGATATTTGCAATCGCGCGGCTATTACCGATTTGATTACCTACTTTAATCCGGATGCCATTGTGCACCTCGCCGCAGAGAGCCATGTCGACCGTTCGATCGACGGCCCGGCCGAATTCATGAATACCAATATTATCGGCACCTATGTCTTGCTCGAGGTCGCGCTCGGCCACTGGCGAAGGCTTGGCGCACGTGGAAAACATTTCCGGTTTCTGCACGTCTCGACGGATGAGGTGTTCGGAGCGCTCAAGGATGACGGCCGCTTCAACGAAGAGAGCCGCTACGATCCGCGCTCGCCCTATTCGGCGAGCAAGGCAGCCTCCGACCATCTCGTGAGAGCCTGGGGCCACACCTACGGGCTTCCCATCTTAGTCACCAACTGTTCAAACAATTATGGCCCGCATCAGTTTCCGGAGAAACTAATCCCGCTGACGATCATTAAGGGACTTAGAGGGGAGGCCATGCCTGTCTACGGTCAGGGCCTCAACGTTCGGGATTGGCTATTTGTTGATGATCATGCGCAGGCACTCACTCTTGTCCTGGAGAGTGGTCGAGTTGGGGAGACTTACAATATCGGAGGCAATGCGGAGCGCCGCAATATCGACGTGGTCAGTGCTATCTGCGAAGCAATGGATGAGCTTACGCAATGCCCCACCGCTGCGTCGCATCGGCAGCTCATCAACTTCGTGCCGGATCGCCCCGGCCATGATTTCCGCTATGCTATTGATTTTACGAAGCTAAACACGGAGCTGGGTTGGTCGCCGCGGCACACCTTCGAAGCAGGCCTAAACGCAACGATCAAGTGGTACCGCGAAAACCGCCAATGGTGGGAGCCGCTTTTAGCTGCGCACGATGCGGGAATGCGTCGCGGCCTGAAACAGAAGGGCGCTTAACGGATGCGCCTTCTGCTCCTCGGCGGCACCGGGCAGGTTGGTCGAGAATTTCGCGCGCATTTGCCAACCGGAATAGACTGTACTGCGCCGAGCCGAGCTGAACTCGACTTGACTGATGCGGACTCCATTATGCGGATAATCTCTGCGGGGTCATGGAGCGCAGTTGTCAACGCGGCTGGTTATACCGACGTTGATCGGGCGGAAAGCGAACCGACGTTGGCGTTTGCAATCAATGCTGATGCGCCGGCGCGACTTGCCGCCGAGACCGGGCGACGTGGCATTCCCCTGATCCATATTTCGACTGATTACGTGTTCGACGGCCGTAAAGGCGCCCCCTATGTTGAAAGCGATGCCACGGGGCCGCTTAACGCATACGGCCGTAGCAAACTTGCAGGCGAACATGGCATCCGTGCTGCCACGTCGCGGCATGTGATTGTGCGCACCTCGTGGGTTTACAGTCCCACAGGTAAGAACTTCGTGCGGACCATCCTGCGTCTCGCCGCCGAACGGGAGCGCTTGACCATCGTCGCTGACCAGCGTGGCTGCCCAACTGCGGCGCGCGACATCGCCAAGGCGTGCCTCGACATCGCATTACGTTGCGCCAAGGAGCCGGAACGAACACCTCACGGGCTCTATCATTTCGCCGGGGCAGGGGAGGCGACCTGGTTCGAGTTTGCCTGCGCCATCGTCGAGATCGCGGGTGATCGACTTGCTAGAAAGCCACAGGTCGTGCCGATCAAGACGACTGACTATCCGACCAAGGCGCTTCGTCCTGCCGATACCAGGCTTGATTGCGCGGCCATCGCTCGGGCCTTTGGTATCACGGCGCGGCCGTGGCGCGAAGCGCTAACCGCGACGATCGATTGCTTGTTGGCCAAGGAAGCTACCGCATGAAAGGCATCATCCTCGCTGGCGGCTCCGGGACCAGGCTCTATCCGGCGACCCTTGCGATCAATAAGCAGCTCCTACCGGTGTACGACAAGCCGATGGTGTACTACCCGCTGTCGGTGCTGATGCTCGCCGGGATCCGTGAAATCTTGCTGATTTCTACGCCCGAGCACCTGCCATTCTATCAGCATCTGCTCAGCGACGGATCGACTTGGGGTATCAAGCTTGAATATGTCATTCAGGACAAGCCGATGGGGCTCGCCCATGCGTTTGTTCTGGGTCGAGACTTCGTCGGCAAAGAGCGCGTTGCGCTGATTCTGGGAGATAACCTGTTCTATGGCCATGGTCTGAGTGTTGAGCTTGCTGAGGCAACGATGCGTTCCGACGGCGCAACGGTTTTTGCCTATTACGTCAGCGAGCCAAGTCAATACGGCGTGGTAAAATTCGATGAAACTGGCGTAGCCATTGATCTCGTCGAAAAGCCCGCAAACTTCTTATCCAACTGGGCGGTGACCGGGCTCTATTTCTACGACAATGCCGTGCTCGATATCGCAGCGGGGCTGCGTCCCTCAGCCCGTGGCGAACTGGAAATCACAGACATCAACCGGCGTTACCTTGAGCGTGGCAAACTTAATGTCGTCAAACTTGGTCGTGGCTACGCCTGGCTGGACACCGGTACTCACGAGGCACTACTGGAGGCATCAGAATTCGTCCGATCTATCCAGCGCCGGCAAGGGCTGTTGGTCGGATGCCCGGAGGAAGTCGCCTATATGCAAGGATTCATCACGGCGCCTGCTTTACGAGGTTTGGCTGCCAGATATCGCAACAGCGATTATGGTCAATATTTGAACCGACTCGTTGAGCGCTGAAAAACTGACGCCCACGCTTACGCTCCGGCAAGCGCGGCTCGATAAGGTCGATCTGGAGAGCTACATTCAGTCCCTAATAGTAATAGTACTTCGATTGCGAGGGCGGCACTTTATTGAGGACAACCCGCACTATTTCCAACGATTGTAGATGCTTGTTAGCTTCATTAATTTCCGCGACGCTCGAGGTGCCGACAGCCGTCACAAGCAGCACACAATCCAATTGTGGCGAAATAGCAAGGACATCGTCGCTTGACAACACGGGAGGCAGATCAAGAATTACAAATTGCGACTGATAATCCCTTTTAATTTGCTCCAACATTTCGGTCATTCCCCTCGAAGCCATTCGGTCGGACGAGCCGGAGGTAGCAGCTTCGGTGGGTAGAACGGCCAAATGGCTATTGCCGATGCGTATCGGAATAATAGCGCTCGCCAATGTTGTCCGGCCATCGATGACACTCATTACCCCCACATTGGGCTTGAGCCCGAGACAGCTCGCAACTTGGGGCTTCCGAAGGTCTAAATCCACCAACAGCACCGACCGTTCGGGCTGGCGGGCAACGCTCAGCGCCAAGTTAATGGCCGTCACAGTCTTTCCACAACCCGGTGTAGGTGAAGTGACACCAAGAATTTTCCAGTCCTTCTGGTCCATGGATTGCAGCACCTGCGTGCGCAACATATCGAAAGACGTTGATTGAGGTTCGGTATGGTCGTGCGCGATGATCCGCTTGGATTGCAGATGGGTAGTATTGATTTCGAATTCTTGAATAGGCGCATCAATCGTTGGTAAACGGACAGGCCTGCTTTCAATGCGCCGACGTGCTCGAGCATCCCGTTGCTCTATAGCAAGGGGGTCGCTCGCTTTCGCGCGTTCTAGAGCCTCACGAATCTCTTCCATTTGCGCTGTCTCTTTTTTAAACGTTTTCGAGATTCCTGAAACCGTTCCAGTCTGCTATTTGGACAAGCGTGTCAATCGATCTAGCCACGACCGGTCAACCCAGGACGACAAATCGATCGACAGTCCGAGATAGAGAGCTACGGCAATTGCTGCCAGCACGAGGAGGATGATGACGCCGAGCAGCAACCTCAGCCTGCCTTTTTTCCGGAGAGTTTCTGCCCGTGTCGAAATGTACGGAATTGCTACGATGAGCCTGCTATCGACGACGCCGGCCAGTTCTTGGGTACCATGTATCGATTTGTCGAGCGATTCTGCGGCCATCACGGTGCCGGCGCCGACCATCAGGGCTAGCACGAAGGCCAATGCAAGCAGCTTCGGTCTATCCGGCTTGATGGGCTTTTGCGGCACGACGGGCTGTTCAATGACTTGCAAACGTTCTGACTGCTGGTTTCTTTCCAGACTTTCGCCCAGGCGTGCCGCCGAAAGCTTACGGTTAGCCTCGTCCAAATTCGCTTCGGTTGAGACAAGCTGTTGCTTGAGCACCTCTAGCCCGTTCCCGTTATCGACCCGATCGGAGGTAGGAGATGCTTGAGGCTTTTCAGGTTCCTGGCTGACAATTTTCTCGAGCGCCGCTATTCTCTTTTTGAGCGCCTTTACGTCAGGATGCCCCTCCGAGTATGTTGCGGACTTCTGCACGAGCTCCATCTTCAGCTTGGTAAGCTCAGTGCGCTGCTGATTGATTTGTGCGGGCACTTCTTTAGTTGGATCTGGAGGCCGCAGCGCGGCGGCGGCGACCTGCGCCTCAAGCGACGCCAGTACACCTTGCAGTCTCTTGCTTTCCTGTTCTAGGAACTTGGTTGTCTCAGCGGCGCGATTGGTTCGGTTGCGGGCGTCTTCGCTGAGGACCAGCGTCAAAAACTCGTTGGCGACCCGCGCCGCGGTCTCGGCATTCTCGTACTCAAAGCTAAGCGTAAATGCGATCGTGAGATTATATTGCTGGGTCGGTAGAGTGAGGTCTACTAGCTTGAGCTTCGTCCGTTCGCGCATCAAGTCGAGTATCTGCGAAGAAGACATCCACCGCTGCTGACTAGGGAACAGCCCAAATTTTTTGACAATCTCAAGGAGATTGTCGCGAGTCATAATTCGTTGCTGAATGACCTGAATTCGTTGATTAGCGGTGTCCGTAATCGTGGGTCGAACAAGATCTGCGGGAATGTCTTGGGTTTCGACGAGGATTTTGCCCTCGGCTTGATATATCGGCCGCTGAATGGCGACGATTAGAGAACCGAGAACAAGGGCGACAACGAACGGAATCACAAAATAGAACAAACGGCGCTTTGCAAGCGCGATATAGTGCTCAAGACCGCCGGGACCTGCCTCCTCGGCAAACGCCTGTTGGGCAGGGGGAGAAGCATACTGCAGCATAAATGTGACACCGAGGGTAAGGACGGCGCTAGTTCGAATTGGAACGGAATGGCGCGTCCGAGCTATAGAGATATCACAGCATGAAACGGCGGCAATTCAAATCTTCATATCAATATTAATTGGAAGATCAGCCACTTGCGTCGAAACACAATATGGCTAAATTGGGGCTGAAAGCTATATGTCGAGCGCTTAATCATGCCCCACAAATTCATTGCTGTGCAGCATAGCTGTCACTAGTGTGCTCCATTCAGGCGACTGTTGGGATGGACTAAAGCGTATGTATGAGGCGTTTTACGGGCTCCGCGAAAAACCCTTTTCTATCCTGCCCGATCCACATTTGATCTATTGGGGTCAAAATCACCGGTTGGCATTTGCCATGCTGGAGTTTGGCGTAATGAATGGTGCTGGCTTCACCGTCATTACCGGCGAAATTGGCTCGGGTAAAACCACGCTGGTGCGCTACCTGCTGACCCGGATCGATCCAAAAATTGTTGTCGGTCTGATTTCGAATACGCCGCGGGGGACCGATGGATTGTTGGCTTGGGTCATGATGTCGTTAAACCAGCCGTTCGAAGGTTCTTACCCGACGCTGTTCAAAAAGTTTCAGCAATTTCTTTACGACGAGCACCGCAAAGGGCGCCGCGTCATCCTTATCGTTGATGAGGCACAGAACCTGGGGTTGGAGACGCTTGAAGAATTAAGAATGCTGTCGAACATTAATGCCGATAAGGACCAATTCCTGCAAATCATCCTAGTTGGTCAACCGCAGCTCAAGGACATGCTTCGCACGCCCCAGCTGGTGCAGTTTGCTCAACGAGTATCATCTGACTTTCACCTGCGGCCCCTCAATACGCAGGAAGTGGTTCGCTATATCGATTATCGGCTCACTGCAGTAGGTGCGAACTCCAACCTATTTTCGGATGCGGCCTGCACCCTGATCGCCAAAGGCAGCCGCGGTATTCCACGGACAATAAATATTCTCTGCGATACCGCCTTGGTTTATGGATTTGCCAGCAGCGCCCGCGTGATCAACGAGAGTATCGTGGCCTCGGTCATTGAAAACAAAGATCAGTTCGGTGTCCTGCCGATTTCCGTACCGGTGAGCTGACGGCGGCTCTCGGCGGAATTCTATACTCAGGAATTTGTCTTCTTCAGCGCCGCCTCAATCTTTGACTTCAGATCAGCACTCGGTGCTTGTTTGAGCGCGGCGTTTAGCTGCTCGGAAGCTTTAGTGAGTTGCCCGGTGGCAATATAAGTCATTCCGAGATGGTAATGGATCAACGCTCGATGGGGTAAGGCAGCGGCCGCTTCTTCAAGCAGCGAAACTGCGTCCTTGTAATCACCGTTGCGGTAGCTAACCCAGCCGAGTGTGTCCTTGAATTGAGGCACTGGCGATTTCCGCAGGCTCGCCGCGAGTGACTGCGCACGCTCGAGACTAGCTTTATCCGTCTTGTAGTCGGCGAGCAAACTTGCCAAATTGTTTGTTGCCACCAAGGACCCTGTATTCGTTTTTAGCATCGATTCATACTCGGCGATGGCGGCGTCGTAGTCTTGTTTGAGTTCAAAGGTATTCGCCAACATCAGGTGCAGTGGGGTGCTATCTGGTTGCTCGCTTAGACCAGAGTGAATGACGTCCTGTGCCTCACTTATGTGGTTCTGTATCAGGTAAAGGCCGGCGAGGGCCTGATAGCCGGAGCTGTCCTTGGGTTGTGCGCTAATGGCTGCTTTATAGCTTTGCACAGCTTGAGCAGGCGCATTGTTGGTCTGCTGAATCGAGCCCAGCAGAACATATGCCTCGGCGTTAGCTGGGTTGGCTTTGATCGCGTCTTGCAAAAGCGCAATTGCCTTGTCCGTCTGCTTGGCGCGCACATATGCACGAACCAGGGAAAACAACGGCTGTGGTGCTGAAGGAGCTGCCGCGTAAGCGCTTTGCAGGGACGCGATACCCTCATCGTATTTGTTTTGGGCCAGCAAGGCAGATCCAAGAATCTGATCGGCTACAGCGACATCGCCGACGCGCTTGATGGCCTCAGCGACGGATTCGGCGCCGGCCCAATCTCCTCGCGCTAGTTTATCATCGGCCAGCCTCGATAAAACTTGCTTGTTTTGCGGCCACCGACCAGCCAAGTCGGCCAAAACATCCTCGGCTCGTGAGCCGCTGCCGCGACGCTGCAAGAAGGCGACGTAATTGAGGCCGACGGTAGGGTTGAAGTTCGATGCTCTCATCGCATCGGAATATTGCTTGTCTGCAAGTTCAATCTTGCCGCTGCGTTCATAAGCGGTCGCTAATAGCGACATGAGTTCAATCGAGCGCGGTTGATCGTTAAGGGCCTCACGCAGGTCATTGATGGCAGGTTCAAGCTCGCCGCGTTCAATATGAATGGTGGCGCGCAGTTTCAGGCCGTCAGTGTTGCGGGTGTCTTTTTGCAGTATTTCCGATACCAGGGCGTCGGCGGCATCGAGTTGCTTGCGGTTGAGGTACATTTGGGCGAGCGTTACCCGCGCTTTTAAAGCGTCGTCGGCCGGTGCACTGGCAATAAGGCTTTTGAGCAACTGCTCGCTGTCGTTGAAGTGGCCCTGCGAAACGTCAAATTCCGCGAGCGCCACCTGATATGGGAAGATATCATTCCCGGCCTTGATGCGCGTCACAAGTTCCTGTCGCGCAGCTGCCGGTCCTTTAAACGTATTGAGCAGACGAACGAGTGTCAGTTCCGGTGCAGGATCGTCGGGCTTAGCGGCAACAGCGGCGCGGAGTTCCTTCTCGGCGTCGTCGGGGCGCTTTTGGAATAAATATAATCTGATCAGTTGATTACGAAAACCGCCGTCAGGGTATTGTTCGATCAGCTTTTTGAGCAAAGCCTCTGCTTGTGTCCAATCTTTGGTCTGCTCTAGGATTCTGAGTTTGAGAAGTTCAATGCCAAGGTCCTTGTTATCCGACGCGCTTTCAGCCTTATCGAGAATCTGCAGCGCCGCCAATTTTTCACCTTTGGCAAACCGATCGAGGGCAAGCACGGAAAGGGCGGTCGAATTTTTTGAATCGAGCTCAAGCGCAGCCTGCGCGTCCTTTAATGCTCCAGTCACGTCCTTTGTGCGCAGTTGGATAACGGCCTTCAGGGCGAGCGCGTCGGCGTTGCGGTCATCAAGATCGCTGACCGCATTGATGAGCTTAAGGGCCTCCTCTGTGCCACCCCTGGGTACCAGGAGTTTGACCAGTTTCAGCCTATCGGCCACGTCTTTCGGATCGAGTTCAACGACTGTCCGCAAATAGGCGATCTCGCCGGCAACATTTCGGTTGAGTTCTTCGATCTGGGCTAGAGCGAGCCACGCCGCAACATAGTCTTTTTTGAGTTTGGCGGCATTTTTAAACTCGATACTGGCCTTGGCATTGTCGTGCTCGGCAAGGAGCTGCATGCCGTGGTCGTAATAGCTCTTGGCGCGTTCTTCCTTGGAGCTGCAGCCGGAAACCGCCAAAACGATCAAAGACAAAAGGGCTAGGCCCAATACGTCCCATCGCCGGGTGAACAACTGAAGCACGCCTATTCTCCGCGTTCCATGTTCATGGCCGATAGCTCGCCGACCGGACTGCCGGCGCCGTCTCGGGAGGCAAATACGCCTTTAGCGCCGGCACTATTTCGCGCATAAAGGATTGTAGGCGACGATCAGCATCGCCTTCCGATTCACCGCGAAAGACCTCCGTGGTCAAACGCACCAATGCGCCATCCGTCCGGTTTTTCAGGATGGCATCGGAAAAAAGATACCACTTTGACCACCACTCATTGGCAACGGCCCGGCCGCGCTCATCAAACCAATAATAGACTACCAACTCGTGAGAGTCCTTTACCACAATGACGCGGTTAAAAGGCACCGGCTGGCCGGCCGTAGGGTTGATGCGTTTAAAGTGGTTAATTTGCCAGCCACCTCCCGGGATGCAGACGATGGGTGAATGGGGCGATTCGCCTTGCCGCTGGGAGCCGTAATAGGCCACGTACAAATTGACTGGTCTGCGATCGGCTGCGCTGTAATCCGACATGATGTAGTCATCGAGTTTCAGGCCGCGCTCAATGTCAGGCTCGAGCATAGATGGGCGACCCTGCCATGGCCCAAGCGCCAGAGGAAATGCTGCGAAGCGCGAGCGCTCCGGTACAGTTTCAGGGCGGTCGGAAACCCACGCGGTCGCTACGCCGGTTGCCACCAATGTGGTCAAACAAACGAGGATCGATAAGTAGCCTGTCGGTGCCGATTGAGGCTTGAGCGGCTTTTTTAGGACGGGAGCATGGAATACATCGAAGAGACGCTTGCCAGAAAGCCGGGCAAACAGAAAAATCTCTGCCGTTAATAAAAGGGCGCATGCGATGAATATGACCCAGCCCTCAAAGAGATGGAGCAAGCCTTCGGCTTGTTCAGCGCCCCACTTGCTGACCAGGATACCAACCAGTCCGATCCGAAATCCATTCATTGCGATAGTAATTGGAATTGCGGACAGGAACACGATCACGCGCTGCCAAATGGGCGCTTGGAACAGATAGGCGGCAAGAAAGCTGAGGCACAGAAGTGGATAAAGATAGCGCAAACCACTACATGCCTCGGCGACCAGCAGCCTGGAGGTGCCAAGGTCGATGATGTTGCCATCAAGGTAAACCGGGATTTGGAACAGCTGAATCATAAAAACCCCAAGCTCCGACGAAACGAGTTGGAGCTGCAGCGTCAAAACGGAATCGACAAAGTACGGAAGCGGAATTGCGAAAAGCAGAAACACGATTGGAAATAATGTTACGCGTAGAAGCGAGTAACCGCCGACCGCAAGCACGATTCCCGCTAAGGCGACGACGAAGCCGACCTGCGAAAGAATAAATATCGCGCTCAATTGACCGATGACGTTCATCGTCGCGGCAAGCACGATGAGGACGAGGCCGGTCCAGGACGGGTGGCCGATGCTGTTGCGCAAGGCGTCGCGACGGCTCCAGAGCAGCCACGCGACCACAACCGGGATCAAGAAGCCGTGACTATATTCCTCCTGCTTGGACCAGCGTCGTACCAGTTCTAATAGCGGTCCGTGGAAAGCGATAAGGCTCACCAGGACGGCGAGGCCCACAAGCACGCCTATAAGCACGTTTGAGCGGCTTGCGCTGACCGGGGGCAGCCGGGCGGATAAAATCGACATTAGGTGCTCTAGTAACTAGGTAGCAGGAAGCCAATCCCATTAAGGCGGAATAATCGCGCGAGCCGCGGGGAAATGCCACTAAATCTTAGGCTCTTCCCGGAGCCTTGCAGTTGTTTCCTTAACATGAGCAATAGGCCGAAAAAACGGCAATCAATGAAGCGAGTGTCGGTGAGTTCGATCACGATGTTCTTGGCACCTGCGACCGCGCTTCTGAAAACCGCTGCAGCTCTGGCCACGTGCTGTTCGGTGGCAAAACCGGAAAGCGTCAGGATTACGGAATCACCTACCCCGGACTGCGTGATTGCCAAGGCTTGCCCCCGGGATCTCAGCCGCTGGTATTTGGCCATAATGGCGAGCGGCAGCGCCCGCGTGAAGACCAGGCGGGCGAGGATCCAGCCGTCGCGCCAGTAGCGTCGCCACAGGTGCGGTTCCTCCTTGATCCGCCACAGCCACTCCAGGCCCAGCCTGCTCATACTTTGAGGAGCCCGCTTGATCCTGCCGGCCTCGAAATTCATCACCGCGCCGAAATGGCTGCGGATCGGAACCTCAATTCGATTATGGTTGCGCAGTAACCACAAGTGGCCCTTTTGGGCTCCCAACGAAACCACGAGGAAGTCTGCGCCGCTGGCATTGATTTTCTGGATCATGTCATCCGTACTCATCTCGTCGATCGTCCCGAAGCCGGGCGAGAGCCATCCGACGCATTGTAACCGATCTGGTCGTTCGTTCAGCGCCCGAGCCGCCGCTTCGGCCACACCATCGGCCCCGCCAAACAGAAAGATTTTGAGCGGTCGGGAAAAGTGTTGTTTTGCCTTGAGCGCTTCGAACAAGTCGGACCCCGCAGTACGCTGTTTAATCGGGATGCCCATTAGTCGTGCGATCCAGACAATCGGCATGCCGTCTGCCGTGCAGAGGTCGCTGAGCAGGAGCGACTCTCTGAAGGTCCGGTCGAACTGGCTGGTGACCAGGAAATTGACATTGGCGGTCGAAATGAGAAAGGCCGTAGGGCTAGCAATGACGGCCTCAATTCGGCGGATGACTGCCGGCATTTCGATCGCATCAATCGCCAGTCCGAGGATGCAGTAGACATCGCGGAAAAGGGCATCCGGGTTCGCGGTAGCCAAATGGGGCATGCTGATTGCCGCATCGATGCAGACCCGGTTGGGGGCTACTGAAAGCGTCGGGCTACCCATCTGTTGCACCATTCGCTTCATCGCACAAAGAAAAACCCGCCGCGGAGCTGGCCGCGGCGGGTGCTATCTCTAGGCCCTGCTGATGATCTGAAACCGGCAGCCTGCCGCCTGAGGACCTCTCCCCTGCATCAAGCCGCGGCAGCGCTCAGCTTGCGGCGGCGCCTTCGCAGCGCAAGGAAGCCTCCACCGAGGACAGGCGCCAACATCGCCAGCGCGCCCGGAAGCGGTGTCGCAAGCGGGCTACCCGTTGCGACCTCGGGGTTGGTCTCGAAGCTGTCGACCACATCGAGCGCGAGGAAATAACCAAGGCTGTTCGAGGAGACGGCCAAGCCAGTCCCGTTAACGGTGATGACAATAGAAGTACCGCAGGTAGTCTCGCCCTTGAGGAAGACGAAGTTGTTGGCGCAAGTAAGACCTTCGGGGAAATTCCCGAAACCAGGACTATTGTCTTCATCGACTGTGTACGGTGAGCCACCGCCCGGGATGCTCCAGGTACCGCAGCCGGCGCTATCGCAGCCGGTATTTGAGGTTACGCTGTAGGAAGAAATGGTGCCGCTCAGGTCGAAGACAGCAGACGCATTAGTAGGATCATCGATGGTACCATTCGTCAAGTTGACCGTAATGGTCGCCGAGGTCCCGCCCGTGGCAACATCAACAACAACAGTTCCATAATTGACTGACTGAACACCGCTCCCACCGCAATAACCGGAGTCGCCTTGACAGTAGGCAATCGTGTAATCGGTGATCGTGTCCGCTTGTGCCCCACCCAAGCTGCCCAGCAGCAATGCGCTACCGGCCAACACGATGGCGCCAAGTCCGATTTTTCTAAGCCGTGACATTTTTCGTCTCCCCTCAGTAAAAGGATTCATCAGCTGCTAGAGATAACCGAGACCGGGCCACGGTCTCGACGTTTTCGCCACTTGGCGACACCGATTCCACCGAACAATACCGACCCGAACAGTGCAAATGCACCCGGGAGCGGCATTGTGAAAGTCTTCGTCGACGCAGCAGGTTTGCTATGGCTGGCGGCAACGCCGAATTCGCTCAGATCAGCTCGGTCAACCCCGCGTTGCACGAGCCCGCACTCACCGATGCAAGGATCTGGTACCGGGAAGGTCGAGGAGATTGTGAACTCGCCGGGCGCCGCCGGCATAGCCGTAGCGGCTCCTGACACAACCCCGGCGGTAATAAGCAACGCCGCCGAGAAAATTATCCGCCATGCGACTTGCACAATACTCTCCCTCTAACCGAATTAAATCGGAGCCCTAAAATGGAGTCAATATATCTAAGGATATGCATGGTCTCGCTCAACCGATCGGCAGAATTTGGCTATAACTCATTGACAATAAGGGAGAATATCGTTGGACAGCGATCATACTGCGCGGACCTGAGAGAACCCCAGCCCCGCTAAAGCGTGCAGTGCAAAAACCGCCATCAATAAGCGTTGCGGCCCCGCAGGATTTCAATTGCTGTTCGCGCCATGATCAGCCAATCCAGGCCCAGGCTCCAATTATCGATGTACCACAAATCGTACTCGACCCGACGTTGCACGGCGGCCGCGGTTGGGGTGGGGCCTCGACAGCCGTGTACTTGCGCCCAGCCCGTCAAGCCGGGCTTCACATGGTGACGCAATGCGTAATGGCGAACCACTTTATCGAACTCATTGTCATGAGCCACAGCGTGCGGACGCGGCCCCACCAGCGACATGCTGCCGCTCAACACGTTCAACAATTGCGGCAACTCGTCGATGCTGGCGCGACGCAACCATCTGCCGAGGCGCGTCACCCGGTTGTCGTGACGAGCCGCCTGAGAGATCGATTGGCCATCTTCCATCACCGACATCGTTCGAAATTTCAGGATGTAGAATTGCTTCCCGTTGAATCCGCAGCGCCTTTGGCGGAACAGGACGGGGCCGGGCGAATCGAGCTTGATGGCAATCGCGGTGATGATCAGCAACGGTAGCAAAGCTACGAGACCGGTTAATGCGAAGACGACGTCGATGCCCCGCTTAATGGTCAGCTCAATCGAATTCAGCGGTTTGCGCTGTAACTCGATGCATATCGTGTCGCCAATCTGAGTTGAGGGTCGCGTTAATATCTTCGCGGCTGTTCCGACCGGGATAAAGCTGACCGTAATCGGCAGCTCGCGCAGTGGTGCAAGGCGCTTGACCAGCTCGTAAACTCCGTCGAGTTCGGCGCTTACGAGTACGTCTTCGATTTCCGGTGCCTCGCGCAAGTATGAGACGATTTGTGACATGGCATCATCGCCCGCATTGGGAAGCACAAATCGCTGGTTCAGTTGAAAACCGTGCTTTGCGAGGGTTGCGACAAACCCTGATGTGGGAGGTTCGCCTGAGATCAACACCACATCGCGGCCGGAAAATCTCTGCCTCGCCAGGCCGCGCCTGAGGAGGAAATACCAAAACATGCGCTCCGCAAGCAAAATGCTAAGACCTGAGGCGGCAAAAAAAAGTACCGCGCCGCGCGAGAATTCTCCGCCAATCTTCAATGCAAAAACCACCCCGGCCAAGAACAGAAACACCCCGATCCAAATCACCGCAACGCTATGAATCTGGGTCTTTACGTCCAGTAATTCCGCCGGATTGTAAAGGTTGCGACCGACCATTAAGGATATGAACAGCGCGGAGACAACCGCCGCAGAGCCGACGTATTGAATGATGTCGCCAGACGTACCAATGGATTCGAGGTGATAAATTACCCCACTGAGAACCGCGGAAAAAAAGACGGTAACGACGTCGGACGCGAGCGCGATGGGCTCGATCGAGCGATACGAAATCAACCACTTGTGCTCGGGCCGACGCCTCTCGGGAAGATCGGCCGTTGCGCTGCCAGGCGGGCTAACTCGACGTTCGACAAAGTTCATGGTTACTGACGCGTTGCGGATTACCTCCCCGCAGTAACTAGTTCGTAATCATATTGGTGCGCTGATGCAAGTAGCCGATCACCGCTTGGGGCAAAACGCTGCAAGGTGGTGAATCCGGTGGCTCGAAGTTTCCGCGGAGGCGTGCCCATAAACGGCTGATTGCGTGCGGTCGCTCAGGTCCGCCGTCCCGAGAGGAAAGCAGGCACCTTCGTGATCCCGGCCGAGAGGACGGAGGGGCCGCAATCCAACCGGCCGCTCGATCTGACGCAAGTCGAAAAAGTCTTCCGGCCAGCGCCGCTGCAGTACGTTAAGGCAGCAGGACAATCGCTTCCAGCCGACGAGCGCAGGTCCGGACGAACTTTACATGACGGGCGATTCGCTCCCCTCGCCAAGTTCCACGGCGAATTCAGCACGGCTGGCAGACCTACCCTGCAGCAGGATACTGCACGACTCGTGGCGACCCCCATCCTTTCGAATGGGCTAAGCCTTTACGCACCGAAGCCCTAATGGGCCGGCGGGCTCGGAATGACAAGAACTGCGGTTTCGGAACCGCGCAGCAGGGTCACCTCGCGCGCCTTTACCGCCGTCAAGGTCCATCCGGAATGGCTTTCGCCGGTCTGCAGCCGGACAATGTTCTTGGACATCTCATCCCGGAAGATGGCGATGCCTACAGGAGCCGCGGCAACGGTGCCAACGAGGGCGAGGAGGGGGCGATTAGGCTCATTGCCTCGCATGGATTGCTGCAGTGCTGCTGCGGGGGGTGGACGGCGCGACGGAGAAAAAATTGGCCGCTCCCGTGCAGCGGTTAATGATGCGATGGGAATAGCCCATAACGGATTCGGTCGTTCGATTGCTTGGGGTGGCCAAAGCTTGGTGGCCGGTAACTTTGTCGCGGGGGCCAAGGTGCTGGTTTGAATTGGGTTCCCGGCGGGGGGCCCAGGGCTGGCCGGGATGGCGCCGCGCTGTCCGATCAACTCGTTGCGCGTATTCAGCTCCTGCGCCGCAGCGCGATCGACCAACAGGGCGGGCGAAACTCCCACCAGCATGAGTAGCGCAGCAGAATAAATCACGCGAGATGGCGTCATTTCGTTTTGGTCCCTGGCCATAATCCAGATACTTCAAGCACCACCCGCATTCGTCCACCTTCTGCTGGCTGCGGAGCTTGTGCCAGGAACTGATCGATAAACAGGAATGGCATTCCGGCCTCGATATCATAAAGAAGTTGCTGGACGGCTTTCTGCTCCAGTTCACAGGTAGCGGTAATCCGCACTAACCCATTCGCCGACTGCACATCCTGCGGCTCGACCTCAGAGGATACGACGTTACCTCCAACACGAGTGATTGCTCCGGTGACACGCTGAAGAAGCGCCGCACTCGCCACTGTAACGGTCTGACCGTCCAAGAATGGTGAGCCTTGGGGCGCATCGCCTGCTTCTCGGCCGGGTTCCGCGGACGATGACGGCGTACGGTGCTCGAAACGGGCGAGCGCTTCCGCTGTTTCGAAGATGGCACGGTGGCGCTGGAAAATATTCGTAACTGCAAATAGTGTCGTCATGCCAAGCGCAAGGACGACAGCGCCGTAGCACAGCGCCGGAATACTGGGATAGCGCGCGATATATCGGTCGATGAATTGATTGACGGTCATGATCGCGGCGCCTCAGCCGGTTGAATTAGGACTTGGATATGGAAACGTTCGCCCGTCTCCGAAGGTGAATGCGTCGTCGGCGCAAAGAAGGTTGCTCGGCTAAATAGTCCCGACTGCTCCATCAAACCAATTAGAGTCGGCGCGTTATGCGTCACCCCCACCACCTGGATTTTGTCGTTTTCGATGCGAAGCTCCGTCACATAGGTATTGTCGGGGAGAATTCGCGACAAGTTCTCGATGATCATAACGCTCGACGGCGCGGCGTGCTTACGGATCTCCAGGGCGCGTTGAGCGTCCGCCAGCGATCCTGGTACGCCATGGCTCGACGTGCTGCTCGCGGTACGAAGGATGGCAATTCGATGCGCGAGCGCGTCCTGTTGGGCGGCAAGCCTCATTCCCAGGAGCGTTGATCCGACGACCGCGGCCGCGGCGGTAAACCCAAAAGCCAATAGGATGACGGTGAGGATTTGACGAAGTTTATCGGCATCAAATCCAGCCGCCCTTTCTTCCATTACCTTGATGGGAGAGGCGTCCGCCGTTTGTTTGGGAGAAGTCGCGAAAACTTCGATCGTTTGCGCGCCGAGACGTGCGACAGCCTCCACGTAAGGCGCTACTAACGGGCGTGCGGTCGCTGCGACAGTGACCATAATTCGGTCGGCCGCTGCTTGGTTCGGCTTGCTCCAGCCGAACGCCGCCTCCGAAGCGCTCCAGGGTGTTAACCGGTCGATCTGAGCGCGAATGATCCCGTCAAGAAACTCAGCGGCGCGTCCGGGAACTTCAAAGGGCCGAAATAGAAAACGCTGCGGCTTAAGCATCAGTTCGACGCAACAGCCGCGCAGCGTTGCCGCAGCTGGTTCGGCAATTGTGCTGACGATCTGACCGTTGACGATTCGGATGCGGTCGGTGGTCGGAACAGCGTCGGCAGAACCGTCTGCGGACTGAATGGTGAATTCGTCGTCTTCAACTTCAATAAGCTTGACAGCGCGCGGCGAGGTCAAATGCCAAGGCTGCGCGCCGATGAAGCCAGCGACGGCCTCGATCCACCGCGCGAATCCATTCGCGATTACCGCCCACACTTTCATCGCGAGGCCACCCCTAGCTCATCGTGTGTTGGCGGCGCCAACTCGTCATCCCACGACAAAATGGAATACGGCTCGTTACCGTCGTCGAACGGCAAAATGATGACTACGGAGTGCACCCTGCGCCCATTGTCGTAAGCAATCCTAACATCCACCCGCGAGGCATTACTGCCCTCGGTGGTCGCATAGTTCTGCGCCGGACCCAACAATTTTAACAAAGCTTGTCCATCCCCGGGGACCTGGCGCTGAACAAGAACGGCATCCAGTCGGTCTTTGGTCATGCCCGGCAATGCAGCGAGCACCTCGGGCGTAGCTTCGAAGACATTGACCTGCGGGCGACCGCTGTAGACGGTGACCATTGGCAGCATGCGCTCTACGATGGCCTTTGGCAGGCCGGGCACAAGCGAAAGCTCGTTGACATGAGGAAACCGCGCCCCGCGCGGCGCATAGCCCTCGCCGGTGGTGCCGCTTGCGAATGATGGATCTTGATCTTTAGATGGTGGAGTGCGCCAGCTTACAATGCGGTCGGCATAATTTGCGGCGCTGTCGGGATTTACATCAAGCGCCAAGAAAAGCCCGGCCAGGAGCTCGTTCGGCGCGGCATTGAGGTCTATTCGCGCAGCTTCGGTCTGAAAGGTGACGCCGATATTGGCGTTTCCCATCTGAAAATCGAAGCTGCCGTGTTTTGGTCGCGATAGTCCGGGCGTCGCCGTCAATTGATAGGCCGCGAGTTCGACAGCGGCTGTCGCTAAAGTCTCGCTCTGCAGACGATCTTGATGCAGACTGAATGCAGAAGCCGTATTCATTACGTAAACGGCATAAATTGAAACGAGCGTAGCCAGCGCGGCCAGTATCCATAAAACTGCAACGATGATGAACCCATCGGGAGAGGTTCGAGGCGGATTTATTTGAAGGGCACTCATTGGCTTTGACCCGCGCTCTGTGCACCCGGCCTGCCGCTATCCACGGTCTCACTGGACGGATGGCGTGACGCGAGACAGGCGTCGAACGACTTTGCGCTGATGCAATCGGCAGGGATTTGGACATGTAATAAAGTCGCCGTCGAAGCGACCAGCGCCCGACGCGTCTTCGCGTCACGTACCGTCACTCTGACGGCGTTGGGAAGCAGGATTTCCTGTTGCCAAGCGTCGCGCCAATCTCGATCGGCCCCGGCATACGAAAAGGAAATGCGGTAAGGTGCACGCACGAGCACGACCGGATCGCCAAAGTGCGGCGATGCAGGATCGTGGACGTCGTCGGCAACGGGTACGAACCGCGCCCGCGTTCTGACCAGGACCGGCCCATTGGCGCCGTCGACTTCGGCAAAACGCACAATTTCGAGCTCGGGGTGCGCATTTGGCGAAAGCGCCGTGCGCACAAATGTCAGGGATTCGCTGGTGCCATTGAAGAATGGCTTCAACGTCCCGCGGCCCGCCGTTATGAACTGTGCAGCTCCGAGGTCGGCCACCAGTCGTTCAAGGCCAAGCGCCAGCTCCTCGTCGCCTTGGACGCGGGTCACGCCGCGATTCCAATTCGGCATCCATTGCCCGGCAATTGTCGCGAGCGCAGTGAGGATCATAGCCATCAATGCCGTGGCAACGAGCGCCTCGACCAGCGTGAAGCCGGCCACACGGTTGCGATCCCGTTGTTGGCGAGTCGTCATCTTCCACCGCTCCTGCGATGCAGTCGCAGCGTGTGGATCTGCATCATTGCGCCGTCCGGTGCCCGCGACGAGACGACAATCGACTGTGGCACCCACCTTGCTGCCTGCTGCAGATCTATGTCGGGCGCGGTGAATGGCGACACATCCACGCGCCAGCGGTAACCCGCAAGAGCGCCAGACAAATGGCCAACGACAAGCTGGTCACGATCGGGAAGGGCCGCCACAATGGCGCGCGTGGTCTCCAGTTGAGTGAGCTGGCGCTCGATTGAGCGAGTGCCGCGCATCGTACTTGCGATCAATAGTCCGATCGACGACAGCGAGATGGCAACTACCGCAAGCGCAATGAGCACTTCGAATAAAGTGAAGCCCGCGGTAGCAGGGTCAGGCCGGACGGAGCGCGACAATTTCGACCCCCCCAGTCAGCCAATTGACGCGTATTTGGTAGCCGAATCCTAGGCGCGTCAGTTCAATGACTCCGCCACAGGACATACCTGATGAGAAGAAGCGGATCGTGGATCGCGCGGGATATTTATCGCACCGGGCGGCAAGCAGCGCATCAAAATCAACGTCGCCGGGAATGGAAACAACGCGATCTGTAGCCCCGGAAAGTATCAAACGAGACGCCGCATTAACTTGGGTAACGATTTGGGTGCCGCGCCGGATGGCGGCGTCATGATCAGCCTTGAGCAGGGATGCCGTTGCGATCGCATAAGATTCCAGCCGCGCCCGGGAGGTGCCGCGCGGCAACGCCGGGACGACGATCGCGGCGAGGATTGCGAGTATGGCAATGACGCAAACAATCTCCAGCAGGGTGAAGCCGCTTTCCCCGTGCTGATCGGTGCCGTGTCCAGCGTGTGATCGCATTATTTTGTCCAGCTGGTGATGTCGGCATCAGAACCTGCTCCCCCCTCCTGTCCGTCGGCGCCATAGGACATGATGTCATATGGCCCATGCTCGCCGGGTGACCGATAGACATACGGTCGCCCCCATGGATCGTTGGGGACTGCGTCGCCTTTCAGATAGGGCCCAGTCCATACCACCGTGCCACCGGGCCGTTCGATGAGTGCGCGCAGCCCTTCCGATGACGTTGGATAGCGGTTGGCATCGAGGTAGTAGAGGTCGAGCGCGTTCTCAAAGCTCATAATCTGTATTCTTGCCGTCTTGATCTTGGCATCGGTCAGGTAATTGAGCACCCGCGGGCCGACCAGCGCCATGATGAGCGCGATGATGGTGATTACCACCAGCATTTCGACCAGGGTGAAGCCGCGCTCATTGTGGCGCCCCGGGCCTACGCCCCGGCGCCGCCGCGCAAGTAAATTGTTCATCATATTGGTCATGACCGGCCTTTGGTTGTCATCCGACCAATTGGCTTACGGATAGCAGGGAGGTCATTACTGAAACGATAAGCCCGCCAATGATGATGCTGATCACGATGATGGCTAATGGGCCAATAACGCCAACAACTCGGTCAAGGCGGCGCTGTAGCTTGGTTTCATAGAATTCAGCAACGCGACTTGCCAGCGCAGGAAGCTGGCCGGTTTCTTCACCTAATCTTAACATTCTCACCGCCATGGCAGGCAGCATTGCCTTCTCCGCCAGGACGTCCGAGAGCTTGCCGCCCTGGCGAACCCTTTCCACGGTGCGGGTCCAAACCGCGGCGTGACCAGTGGCTGCCATCATGTCGGCCAGAATTCGCAGCGCTGATGTCAACGGCACACCGGCGGACAGCAGCACGCCAAGGTTACGGCAGAACAGTGCCGTACGATGATACGTCAGTGCCGAACGCACCAGCGGCACGTGCGAGAGACCTGAGAATATCGCGGTTCGGACGGAAGGACGGCGCGCTAAGAAAAACCCGGCAAGCAGGAAAATCACTAATAGCGTGCCCAGCGCTTCCTTATGGTGGGTCATAAACTCCGAAAGTCCGAGAAAGAACGCCGCAACTGGATCAAGCTTGGCGCCGAAGTCGCGAAGCACGCCGCCAAATTGCGGCATAACGAACATAAGAAAGAAGATCAGCACGCAGCTCGCGGCAAACAACAGAAATGCCGGGTAACGCAGCGCATCGGCGAGTTTTCGCCGCAGCGCTTCGGCTCGGCTGCGCTCCCCCGCAAGCAGCTCAAGAATGCGTTCAAGCGTAGCAGATGTCTCGCCGATGCGAACCAGCGCGACATACATCGGCGAGAACAGCACTGGATGATGTGACAGCGCGTCGGCGAAGCTTTCACCTGCCATTACACTCGATCGGATCTGGGCCGCGGTCAAACGCAGTCGACCGATATCGACATCCGTTGCAAGTAATTCAAGCGCTTCGTCGAGGCGGGCGCCAGCCTTGAGGAGAAGCGCCAGATCGAGCGTGAAGGTGGTGACATCTTCCGGGCGAGCCAGTGCGGTGAATGCAAAATTAAAGCGCCGGGCTCTGGTGCCGCCGTCGTCCGGCACCGTGTCGATGGGAAAGAGGCGGAGATATTCGATGCGCCGGGTCACTTCCGCCGTCGTGGCCGCGGCAATCACGCCACTCACCATTTCGCCGCCTGGGGTCAAGGCGCGATAGCGGAAATTCGGCATCGCTTCACCTCACCGTGGTGACGCGGAGGACCTCCGTAGCGGACGTCACGCCGGCACGGCACTTGGCGACGCCATGATCGAACATCGTGGTCGTCCCGGTCTTCATTGCAACTCGCATAATGGAGCCTGAGTCGCTGCGCGAGCCGATCAATTCGCGGATTTCATCGGTTGTTTCGAGTACCTCAAACATACCGGTGCGGCCACGGAAACCGGTGCCGCTGCAATGGTCGCAGCCACCGGGTTCGTGCACGGTTTCTCCGGCGCGCAGCCCAAGCAAAGCGTAGTGTGGATGGTCGGCGAGGTCTGCCGCCGTCAGTTGCCGCTCAAGCTTGCAGCGATCGCAGAGAATACGAACAAGCCGCTGAGCAATCACGGCGCGCAGCGTCGATTGCAGCAGGAAAGCCTCAACGCCAAGATCAAGTAGCCGCGGAACCGCCGCAGCTGCCGTCTCGGTGTGCAGGGTGGTAAGGACCAGGTGTCCAGTGAGAGCCGCATGAATAGCGGTGTGGGCAGTTTCGCCATCGCGCACCTCGCCGACCATGATCACGTCGGGATCCTGACGGACGAAAGCGCGTAGCGCAGCCGCGAAGGTTAGGCCGATCTCAGGTTTTACTTGCGATTGATTCACGCCTCGGATTTCGTACTCGATCGGGTCTTCGATTGTCAGAATCTTCCGCGTGGTGTCGTTGAGTATGGACAGCATTGTCGCAAGCGTTGTGGTTTTGCCGCTCCCGGTGGGGCCGGTCACCACGATGATCCCGTGCGGAAGTTTGAGTAGCCGATTGAGTTTTGCCTCATCGGAAGTGGAGAAGCCAAGCTTGGCGATTTCAAGCACGCCACGATCCTTCGGCAGCAATCGAATTGCAGCCGACTCGCCGTACTGGGTGGGCATGGTGGCGACGCGAATATCGATATCGGATCGCGCGACGCGCAGATGCGCGGCGCCATCTTGTGGCAGTCGGCGTTCTGCGATGTTCAATCCGGCAAGTATCTTGATGCGTGAGATCAGCGCTTGAGGTAATACGTCGGCCGGCGTTGGCACCGTCCGCAACAAGCCATCAACGCGTAGACGCAAAATCAGGCCGCCGCGAACCGGCTCGACGTGGACGTCGGTGGCGCGCAGCTCCGCCGCTTTCTCGAGAAGATCGTTCACCGCGCGCACCACTGGCGCGCCGCTGGCCAGATCACGCAGGCTTTCGATGTCATCGTCCGTCTGCCGGACGGGTGAAACGCCGGTTTCTGCTATGAGCAGTTCGTCTTCGCCGAGGCGTTTCGACAGTACCGTTGCGATATCTTCGAAGGAAGCGACCTCAACTGCGACCGGGCCTCCAAGCACGATTTCCGCGGCACGAACGGCTGCAGAATCGGTAGGATCAGCGACGACTAGCCTGTTGCCTCGTGCTTTTTCCGTTTGGCACGGGAAGATAGTCATCTCGCGAAGAAAGCGCGCTGAAAACTTTGGTGCGAGCGACGATGCCGTGAGTAATTGCTGCAACTCTACGCGCGGAAGCCTATAGAAGCGCGCGACCTCGTCGGCAAAATCGTTGGCCGACAAGTCTGTGAGTTCCCACAGATCGCGAAGCCTTGTCGAACCTGCTTTTGTGGCAACCGAACCGGATTCGGACAGCAGATCACCGGTAACGGCGAATTTCCGCACCAAATAGCCGGCAAAATCCAACCAGCCGGGGTCGGGCCCGGTCTGTTTGTCGGCGCGTGTTAGCTCAAGCGGAATCGATTGCTGACGCTGGGCTAAGCTCATAGAGCAGCCCCCCCCTTCACCCGTGTTCCCCTGGCTGGGCAGTGTATCGGTCAGAAGGGCAAAATTGTGCCACTGGGGAGGCGTCTTCATGACCCGACCTTCTCTGCGCGCTGATCTTGTCAACTGTTCTTTCAAGCGCGTCAGCGACCAATCTCCCTAGGCTACGATGACGGCGGTAAAAGATTTGCCTGCGCTAGCCGGGTCGGAATTCAAACTTGCACGCAGCACGACATAAACTGCGGACGTTTTGACCGGCGTTGCTTCGGCAATCACGCCGCCACGGGCTTGCCACAAGGCCAGAGCACACTCGATCCCCATCGACGCGACGTCGGAGGGGGCCGTCATGCGCAAAATCAATCCATCGATTGACACGAATCACCAAATGCCCTCAATAGCTTAATAAACTATTAAAATGAGGGTGATGGTTAACTATCCCTTAACCAGCGCTGCCGGACGGTGGGGAATTCTTTGATTCGCGGGGTCGAATTGACGCCGGAACCATCTTCAAAGTGATTCGAATGCGCACTCGGAAACGTTGTGTTCAAACGGCGTGTACCGGCTGGGCATTGCTGATGCTTGCGCTGGCTGTTGCCGGCTGCATGACCACCAAGGACCCGCAAACAACAACCAGCGCATCACCCAATTTCGATGTCGTTGCGCAAGTTCGTGAGGTTGATTTGCGGGCGCGTTCCCCGCAGAGCGCAAAGTCTCTCGACTCCACCTCATACGTTGCTGGGCCTCAACCCCGAATCTATTACGGCGATGGGACTCCGGCTGTTGTCAACGCGCCGCCGAGCTCCAATCGCGGTGCTGCTGCTGAGGATATCGATCACCAACTCCTCGCGTTAAATGACCCGGTAACCACGGGTGCTCTTCCGCCGGCTGACCGCGATACCGATGCGAAGGGCTACGAGATGAATTTTGAGAATACGCCGGTCCCCACGGTAGCCAAGGTGATCCTTGGCGATATTTTGCACGTCGGCTACACGATTGATGCGCGTGTGCAGGGTACCGTCACCTTGGCGTCGGGGCGACCGGTGCCACGAAAGGACGTCCTCTACGTGCTTGAAGACGCTTTGCGCGTCAGCAACGTGGCGCTGGTGCGCGAAGGCAATTCGTATCGGCTTATCCCAGCGGGCGAGGCGGCGGGTACCGGTATGGTCGACAGCGCGCGAGGTCTGGAGCCTGGATACGGCATTACCGTGGTGCCGCTGCAATTCGTTTCCGCGACCACGCTGACGAAACTGCTCGATAATTTTGCCGCCAAACCAGGGACGGTCCGCGCCGATCCGTCACGCAATCTTCTTGTAATCCAAGGCAGTGCTGCTGATCGCCAAGCGGCCCTCGAAACCGTGCATGACTTTGATGCTGACTGGATGCGCGGCCAATCGGTGGGGATTTTTCCGGTGAGCAACAGCACTCCGGAGCCGGTTATCGCCGAACTGGAAAAGATTATCGACAGCGGGGAGGGCGGCCTGAGCCAGAATCTCGTCAAGCTGCAAGCCGTCGCCCGGCAGAACGCCATTCTCGCCGTCGCGCACCAGCCCGCGCTTTTGAAACAGATCGCCACCTGGGTCGCTCGTCTCGACAAAGCGGGGACTGCAGGCACCAGCGTCCGCGTTTATCGCATGCGCTACGGTAATGCGCGCGAGGTTGCGAGATTACTGAATAATCTTTTCACCGGCACTTCCGAGAGTGGGCTGGATTCTGCCACCAACCAATTGGCGCCCGGCGGAGGCGCAACTGCTTCCAGCAGCGGATTGTCAAATACCGGTTCTGCGCAGCAGACCGGCGCCGCCCCACAGAGTGGGTATGGCAGTTCCGTGCAGAGTGGGTTCGGTAGTTCCCAGCAGACGCCGGGCGCGGCGCAACAATCGGGGACACAGCTTGCCGCCAATTCCGGGCTTGGCGGGGCCTTGGGCGGGCGATCGGGTTCCGCGACGCGGACTGCAGCCTTGGGCGGAGCGTCAGCCGAGAGCGGGGGCCCGCCAATTCTTCCCGGCGTTCGGATTGCCGCGGACGTGACCAACAACGCGCTGCTGATCTACGCCAATCAGGAAAACTATCGCATCATTGAGCGAACCCTCGAACAGCTCGATCGGCCGCAGCTGCAGGTGGCGATTGATGCCACAATTGCCGAGGTGACCCTGAACGATGCGCTCAACTATGGCGTCCAAGTTTTCTTGCAAAAAGGCAACCTCGCGATCGGCAGCAACACAACCCCCAACGCGACCAGCACCGCGATAAGCCCAACAGTGCCCGGCTTTAATTTCCTATTCGGCTCGCAGTTGAGCCCGCAGGTGATCCTCAATGCCTTGCACGCTGTTACTGCCGTGAAGGTGGTGTCCACGCCATCGATTGTCGTAGTCGACAACCAATCTGCGACCCTGATAGTTGGCGATCAGATTCCAGTTACCACCCAGACGGCGGTATCAGTAGTCGCTGCGGGCGCCCCCGTCGTTAACAATATCACATACATGAATACTGGCGTCATCCTGCACGTCTCCCCGCGGATCAACGCCAACGGAAATGTTCTGTTGGACATTCAACAGGAAATCAGCAATGTGGAAAATAATGCCAACGCGACGACCCTGACACCGACAGTATCGCAGCGGCTGGTGAAAAGTTCGATTGCAGTTGCGAGCGGACAGACCGTGCTGTTGGCTGGTCTCATAAGTGAATCGAAAAACGAATCCTCCAGTGGTATTCCCGGCCTTGATCAGATCCCAGGCCTTGGAGTTTTGGGTGCGCAAATCTCAAAAAGTGTGACGCGCGACGAGCTCATTGTCTTCATCCGTCCGCAGATTATTCGCAACGGCGTTGATGCCCAGCGCATCGCCGAAGAGTTGCGCGCGAAGATGCGGGGAAGCCTGCAGCCGCCGGGAAAGAGTCCCCTCGTAAAGTAGCCGCTCAATGGTCCATGCCGTGGCCGCCCCTTCAGCACGCAAATTGGCATCGCCTGGCTGGGTGGAGGAGCTGGCGACTGGCTATTCCATGGCGGGGCCCAAGACAAGGTTGATCGTTGGGCTGCTCGCTGTTGCTGCTGTTATCGTGAGCTTCGTTAGCGCGCCCGGTACCAACGGAATTTTGGGTGCGGCTCTGGCGCTGCTGATGCTGACGATCGCCGTCATCGATTGGCATCGTTTTGTCATTCCAAATGCCCTGAGTGGTGCAGGTCTGGCTCTGGCGCTAGTTTATGCCGCTGTTCAAGAGCCGAACACGATGCTGGCCTCTGTCGCATTTGCCGTGCTACGCGGCGTTATTCTTGCAGCAATATTCCTCCTCATTCGATATGCGTACGCGCGGATGCGGGGTCGCGAAGGTATTGGGCTTGGCGACGTCAAGCTCGCCGGCGTCGCTGGCGCATGGCTTGATTGGTCAATGATGCCCACGGTGGTTGAGTTTGCTGCCTGCGCCGCACTCTTGGTTTACCTGGTTCGGCACTTCGCCGGCGGGCAGTCTTTACGAGCGACCAGTCGGTTGCCGTTCGGCCTCTTCTTCGCGCCGGCGATTTGGATTTGTTGGCTTCTTGAAACAACACTTTCGGCACCGTTGTAACTGACATAGCCTTGTTTGAGGCCACTTGCGGATACAACAAGCGCGAGCGGCCGTGGCTAGACCGTTGGGGTGCTTTGTTCTAAAAATGTGGGATGGCAAATTTAGAAGATTTCAGGTGCTTGTGACGAGCATTTTTTGTCCAGTGGCGATCGTCGGGGCCAGCGCCGTGAGGAGTGGCAATCGATGCTCATGTGCGAGCACGCCGCGTCAAAATCCGGATCTTCGGTACTCCGATGTACAGCTGATACGCACTGATGCCGGCCGGGGTGTGCCGACGCTGTCAAGCACATCATGCTAGGGGCGACCGGCGCAAATCAATGTGCAATACGCCTTTTGATTCATTCATCAATTGTGGTCAGATTAACGCGGCCAAAAATCAAATGCGTCGGCGACGTTAGCGGGAAATCCAGCGGCCATGTCGAATCTTGAATTGCGTTGGGGCTTTCCTCCGGATCTATGGCAGTTAAATGGGGGCGACGTTCACGTTTGGGCTGCGAGCCTTGATAAACCTGCCGAACGGATTTCTTCCCTTGAGCATACGCTTTCTCCGGATGAGCGGGATCGCGCAATGCGATTTCATTTTGAAGGTGACCGGAATCGATTTATCGCCGGGCGGGGTATGCTTCGAGCGATATTGAGCTCTTATTTGGAAATTGAACCGGCGCGATTGCATTTTGTTTATAACTCGCGAGGCAAGCCAGCTTTGACCGGCTTGCCCGGCAGTTGCACGCTCCATTTCAATCTTGCCCACTCCAATGATTTGATCTTAATTGCACTGACGCGAGTCTGTGCTGTTGGCATTGATGTTGAGTGGGTACATTCGGTAAGGGACGCCGAAAATATCGCTAGTCATTTCTTTTCGCCGCGTGAGGTTGTGGAACTGATGGCCTTGCCGGAGCAACAACGCACGTTAGCTTTTCTTAGCCTTTGGACTCGCAAGGAGGCCTGCCTAAAGGCAATGGGCGTCGGACTATCGGACACGATAGAGCAAATTGAAGTTTCATTTTTACCCGGTGAACCGGCGCGAGTGCTGGCAATTTCAGGAAATCGACAAGCGGCTGCATGCTGGACTTTAGTGGAATTAACCCCCGCATCCGAATTCAAAGCTGCGGTCGCGGCTGCGGCTGAAAATCTGCGGTTCTTTTGCTGGCAATGGCCCCTTTAAGGTTGGTTTTGCCCTAAATAGTCCAACCGGACATCCTCCAGCATAGTGGGAGGTTTCCTTGTTTAACCGTCCCACGGCTGGGGAATTTGCCGTTCCAACAGAGGACTAACCAAGCGCTTAAACGGCAGCCGCGCGATATATTGACCCAGAGGCGAAAGTGCGTCAGCGTTATAGTTTGGCCTATGTGTACCCGGTTCACCTTGTGTTTTACGCGTTGGCGTGCGGGTACCTGACCCAAAGGGACGTGAATTTACGACAACGTTTGCGACGATGAGGAGGGTCGGCGGCTGTCAGTCAACAGGATTTGTCCACATGGGTCCGGATCGGTGATTACGGAGACTGTGCCGGCGGGGGCTCGGATGACTTGCAATAACGATGTTAACACAGTCCGCGGACTGATTGACCGAATGGCCGGCATACAGCCGGATCGCGCTTTTTTAATCAGCCCTGAAACGGGACGTGTGCTCACCTTTAGGGGATTGCATGAGCAGGCCCATCATTTGTACGGACGGTTTCGACAAATAGGTCTGCAGCACGGAGACAAAATTGCCTTCCTGATGGACAATGGGTTGTTCACCGCGCAGTTGTTCCTGGGAGCTATGTACGGCGGCTTTGTCTCGGTGCCGCTCAACGTGCGCGCCGGCGTGTCTCAATTGTCATACACGTTGGATCACTGTGACGCCAAGGTCGTTTTTGTGGCGAGCCAATACAGCGCGCTGATCAAAGAAGTGATGGCCGATGTCAGCCGGCCGGTTGCGATCATTCCTGCTGACCTCGACAGTTGCCTGGAGGTGAGTGAGACACCGTCCATAACGGGTCCATTGCCTCCGGTCAGGGCAGAGGATGCGGCTCTGCTAATGTACAGTTCCGGCACCACCGGGCAACCGAACGGAGCAGTCCATACTCACAGATCCGTTCTTGCGCATGGAAGGAATTGCGCTCGTTCACACCAACTCACCGCTGCGGATCGGTCTCTGCTTGTTCTTCCACTATATCACATAAATGCAGAGTGTGTGACCCTGCTTCCTACGCTGACGAGCGGCGGTTCAGCCGTCATACCACACGGGTTTATTGTCAGCGAGTTTTGGAATTGGTTGGATGACTACGGCTGCACTTGGTCGGCTGTGGTGCCGACAATTATCTCGCAACTGCTGGATTGGAAGGACCCAAAGGCGGAAAGCCGCGCAGCCGCCTTCCAGCGCATTCGCTTCTTGCGCACTTCTTCGGCGCCGCTTTCGCCGTCATTGCACCGCGAATTCCTCGACAAATTCAAGTTGCTGCTCATCCAGGCAATGGGATCTTCGGAAGCAGGCAACGTGTTCTCCAATCCGTTGCCTCCAGGCAGCAACAAGATTGGATCACCGGGTTTGCCGTGGGGGTTTGAGACCGAGATCGTCGATCGCGACGGCGCCGAGCTGCCGGCTGGAGAGCTGGGCGAGGTTCTAATCCGCGGCGACGGGATGATGCAGGGCTACTACAAGGACCCGGTGGGAACGGCGGCGGCACTGGACGCTGAGGGCTGGCTGCACACCGGCGATCTCGCCTATCGGGATGAGGACGGTTACTTCTTCATCGTCGGCCGCTCGAAGGAATTGATTATCAAAGGCGGCATGAACATCGCTCCCAAACAGATCGATGAAGTTCTCGAAGCGCATCCGGCGGTACTGGAAGCCGCCGCGGTCGGGATACCTGACCGTTACGTAGGCGAGGACGTGATCGCCTTCGTGGTCATGCGTAGTGGAAATGTCGTGGCAGAAAAGGAATTGCTCGCTTTCTGTGAGAATCGGCTGGGCCATTTCAAAACTCCGACACGAATTCACATTGTGAAAGATTTGCCGAAAGGCCCCTCGGGCAAGGTGCAGCGGCTGAAGTTACAGGAGAAAGCGGCGCAGCGTTCTGTTTCTGAGGCGGGCTGTTGCCAAGGCGAGGCTGCAGGGCGAGGCGACGGGCAGGCTTCCCGCGTTGGCGCGGTGGTGCCGTCAACGCCGGTCGAGCAAATGATCGCCGAAACCTGGGCGAAGCTGCTTGCGCAGCCACAGGTGGACGTGCATAGCAACTTTTTCTCGTTAGGCGGCCACTCACTGCTGGCCATTCAATGCTTGTCGTCGCTGCGCGAGAAACTACCAATTACGCTTTCATTATCGGATTTCTTTGAGAACGCCACTGTCGCGCAGCAGGCGGCGCTGATCCGGAAACGCTTGCATGCCGCCGATCTGTCTTCCGTGGAATCGACTGTGGCATGGGAACACGAACTGCTACAGAAGGTTGGTCCCCCCGCTGCCGACGCGGCGATTCCCCCGCGCGACCGCTCGCTGCCATGTCCTCTCAGCCCGAACCAGCAGCGGATCTGGTTCATGGAGCAGTTGAATCCCGGAGTGCCGGTTTATAACGAATCGGAGGCGGTGCGGCTTCTGGGAGAGCTGAACATCGACTTACTGGAAAAGGCTCTGAACGTTATCATCGCACGGCATGAAATCCTGCGCAGCACTATTCAAGTCACGGGCGATGAACCCTCGGTCGCTGTACACGAGAGCTGGCCATTGCGGTTCAAGCAAATTGACTTGAGGTTGCTGCCGCGGGCGCAACGCGAAGCAGAAGTTGAGCGTTTGCTGATCGACGAGCCGCGACTGCCATACGATCTTGAGAGCGAGCCAGGCATCCGTGCCACCTTGCTCCGCCTCGGAGAAATGGAGCATGTTCTGATCCTGATGATGCATCACATCATCTGTGACTGGTCGTCGATAGGTGTGTTATGGCGAGAACTGTCGGCTTTGTATTGCGCCGGCCGCGGCGGCCAGCCCCTTGTTTTGCCTGCCTTACCAATCCAACACGGCGATTATGCGGTCTGGCAGCAACAACAGATGACTGAGAAGGAGTTGGCCAAAGACTTGGCATACTGGATGGAAAACCTGCGCGGCGCGCCCGCGCTGCTTGATCTGCCGACGGATAAACGGCGCCCGCGTATTATTTCCTACCGGGGTGCCCGGCAACGCTTCCGGATACCGTCAAGATTAGCACTAGTGGTGCGAGATTGCAGCCGACGGGAAAGGGTCAGTTTGTTTACTCTCTTTACCGCGGCGCTGGACACCTTGCTCTATCGCTACACAGGGCAAGAGGACATCCTAGTCGGAATTCCACTGGCCGATCGAGATCGTTCGGAACTGCAATCGATGATCGGGTTTCTTCTGCATACTCATGTGCTGCGAACCCAGCTTTCCGGAGAGCTTAGCTTTCGCGAACTATTGGCTCGAGTGCAAAAAGGGGTGCTTGATCTTTATGCTCATCGCTCTCCGCCCTTTGACCAGGTGGTGCGCGCAGTCCAGCCCCAACGGAACCTGAGTTACTCCCCGCTGTTCCAAGTGGTGCTTAACTGGCGTGACCGCGATCAACTACTCTCGTTCATCGGGCTGGACGGGCTCGAGGTCGAATCGCTTCTTGCCGAGAGTAGAACATCGAAGTTCGACCTGACGCTGATGTTTACCGATGGCGTGGACAGCATCGATTTGGAAATAGAATACAGCACCGATCTGTTTGACGATGCTCGCATTGGGCGCATGGTTGGACATCTCCAGACGCTGCTGGAAGGCATAGTTACGAATCCCGAACAACGACTTGCGGATTTGCCGTTGCTGACGAGTGCGGAGCGCCATCAACTGCTGATACAATCGAACCCGGTCGCAGCCGAATAGTGACCAAGCCAATGATTCCTGAATTGTTTAACGCCCAGGTTGAGCGGACGCCCGACGCCGTCGCCATCATTCACGACAACGAACGTCTCACCTATCGCACACTCAAGCAACGCGCGGATGGTCTGGCCGATCAGCTGCGTGGGCTTGGTGTGCGACCAGGCCAAGTGGTCGCGTTCTCTCTAGCGCGCGGCCCGCAGGCAGTATCCATGATGCTGGCGATCATGCGGTGCAGTTGTGCATTTCTGCCGATCGATTCGAAGTTACCTAGGCTTCGTCAGGATCAGATCCTGCAGATCGCCGCGGCCGAACTGCTGGTGACGGCCGAAGGTACTGCTCGATTGCCATCAAGCGGGCCGCATTCTGCTGATCGTGTGGTACCGGACGGCGCCGCCTACGTGCTTTTTACCTCTGGCACCACCGGCGTGCCGAAGGCTGTCTGTGTGCCGCATAGAGCCGTGGTGCGACTGGTACGCAACGTCGATTATGTGCGTCTCGATGCAGAGACGCGCTTTTTGCATCTGGCGCCGCTGTCTTTTGATGCCTGTATGCTGGAAATCTGGGGTCCGCTTCTTAATGGCGGCACCCTCGTGGTCCATCCGCATGATGTGCCGGATCTTGCCGAACTAGGCGCCACCATTGCGAAGCATAACGTGACGACTGCGTGGCTAACTGCATCGCTGTTCAATCACATCATCGACATCAGTCCGGAAATATTGCGTCCGTTGCGCGAATTACTAACCGGCGGCGAGGCCCTCTCCGTGCCGCATGTCGTGCGTGCGCTATCCCTGTTGCCAAGCACCACGTTGATCAACGGGTACGGGCCGACGGAAGCAGCCACCTTCGCCACCACCTTCAAAATCCCTCGTGATTTTGACGCCACCGCGCATCGCGTGCCGATCGGACGTCCCCTTCCTAACACCCAAGTTTATGTGCTCGACGAGCACCAGCAACTGCAGCCGTTCGGCGTGCCCGGCGAGATTTATATTGGTGGTTCCGGGGTAGCCATTGGCTATCTCGGTGATCAGGCTCTTACGAGTGCTAAATTCCTACCCGATAAATTCCGTCAGCGACCTGGCGCGCTCCTTTATCGCACCGGCGATTTTGGCTGCCTACTGGCGGATGGCAATCTGGACTTCCTCGGCCGTCGCGACAACCAAGTCAAAATTCGCGGTTTCCGGATTGAGTTGGGAGAAATTGAATCGGTCCTAAGTCAGCATGCGGCTGTTAGGGAGGCCCTCGTGGTGGCACGAGAGGATGTTCCCGGCGACAAGCGATTGGTGGCCTACCTGACGGTCAAAGAGGGAGAACCGCCGAAGGATTTAGAGTTGCGTGACCTGCTGCAGACAACGCTGCCAGAATACATGGTGCCTTCGGCGTTCGTCACTTTGGACCGCTTACCGCTGGCGCCGAATGGCAAGGTGGACCGGAACGCCCTGCCGCAGCCGGACCGCCAATCGAACCCGGCAGGATTCGCAGCGCCCGCCTCGGCGACAGAGAAGGCATTGGCGAACATCTGGGGCGAAGTCCTTGGAATCGAACAAGTCGGGCTCCATGACAACTTCTTCGAGTTGGGAGGTCACTCGCTGCTGGCGGTCCGGGTCATCGGCAGGATCAATAAGACGCTCAACGTCAAGTTAGGCATCATCGACCTGTTCCGCTTTCCGACCATCGAAGCCCTCGCTGCGACGATTGAGCGGAACCGAAAGCCTAGAAGTAGGCTCACAACAGACGGAGGCGCCAAGGTCGTTCAGTTACGGGAAGGAACGATCGGTCTTCCGATATATTTCATCGGCGCCGGGCCAGTCGAATATCGGATCGCGCAATCGATCGGTGAGGATCAACCCATCTTTGCGATCGATATACCGATACCGGTGCAATGGCGTCACGCGATTGCCACCGGGGATCGGACGGCGCTGCCGACCTTCGAACAACTGGGCGCGCTCTACGGCGATGTGCTGTATGCCCATGCCGGATCGTCGCCCTGCGTGGTTGCGGGATATTCCTTCGGGGGCAAGGTAGCATTCGAAGCAGCCCGTGCGCTGCAGCGTGCTGGGGGCAATTTAGCGTTCGTGCTTCTCATCGATGCGTACACTTGGAGTGGACTCACCCGCGGAACGGGATGGCGGAGTTTGTGGTGGATCTGGCGCCCCGCCGCAACTGGGACGGCTAGCGACACCCCTTACATAAATAGATTGAGCGCAGCACTCGGCAATTCCTGGCTTTTGCTTCGGTGGCTGCTCGCGCAGATGCCTCGCGTGGTGAAGCGCCGCATCCGGCGTGCAAATCATTCCTTTTCGAGCATGGTCGATGAAGATGGCATGCCTGTTAATGTGGCGGTCATGGTTCGGTTGTCTCGCATCATTGGGAAGTCATATCGCCCGCGCCCGCTGGATGCAGCGGGCATGCTAATTCGCGCGGAGTTTTCGGACCAAGGGATGCTGCCTGGCCTCGATTTTACCAATGGATGGCGCGATCTGTTCGCGCGGGGCCTTGAGATCGTCCAAGCGACAGGAGGTCATGTTTCGATGCTGGACGATGAGAATATCGGGGCATGGGCGCGGCAGCTCAATGAAGCGCTGGACCGACATGGCTTGAGCCAGCAGAAGCGAGGTGGGCAGGGGGCGCTGACCGATGCAGCCTAGCGTGCTCGGGAGCCCATTGCCTATCTGCATTTTCCGATTAAAATGTGTTTTTATTAACCTCTTGCCTCGGCCCCGACCACCCCCTGGTTGGGGCTTTTTCTTTTGTGAAGATAGGCAGTGATTCGCTAGATCGCTCGCCGCGTTTGCGCCATTTCGGAGCTTAAGCTTTGAATTAGGCGCTGGGGCTAGGCCAAACGGTGTTCAATAGACCGGTTTGAATCCGCCCAGGGTGGCTCGCCTTGGTCAATTCAACGTGTCCAGGCGAGCATCCCGATCGCGAATCCGCGATGGCTCGGATCGAGACAAACACTGAGCAAGTGCAAATAGTGCTGCAGGGTTGGGAGTTCCATCGCGCGGGGAAGGGGACGGGGGTAAGCGTTACGCAACTTGTTGCGCACACACGGCGTCGCCTTCGGAAACGTTGGAATCGCAGACCCATGCATCCCGGGCGAACCACTCGTGCGTCACGCGGCAGAGTGGACAGAATGTCCGGCTGAAGAACACCGGGCTGGAGCGGAACGAGGCCGATTCAACCTCCCTACCGGTGGAGATTGGCTGCCCGGTCTTCGGGCAACGGATCATAAGCATGCTCATATGGCGCACTCCCGCTTGGGGAGTGGGTACCGGTCATTTACGAAGAGACGATAAAAGCGCGGTGACAATTCACGGCATTATTGCGACACGGCGCGCCCTCGATTCAGGTCGCGGATTTTGCAGGGCTTGTCAGCCTGAGTGGCTTGGTTGGCCCCGCAAGGCGATTGATTCGCGGCTGCGACCCAAACCCAAATCGCATCAATTTTTAGACACAGAGCTGTGCTGTGGTCGCCTAAAAGCGGGAGGAGGCGAACATGCGGCATTTGTCCGTATGGGTTATTGAGTTCATCAAGCTCGTAGGAGGGCGGCGTCTTCACCCCCTGGTGACACAGTGTCCCGTCTGTCAGCAGATGGTTCGCCTGCATGTCAATCAGGCAGGCCGTCGCCATGTGTTCGCGCACGCACGCGAATTATACCAGGGGTCTCGATTTTCCGTCCACTATGCCGCCAACTTCAAGTGTGTCGGCTCAGGCAGCCGAAAGCTATTCGATCCCCGGCCAAACGAACGTCAACGCTTCAAGCTGCCGAATTCTCTGCTTGAAGAATAACGAGGGTCGCGCACTATTGGGCCGTGGACGTGAATCCGTTGTCACATCTAAGGGTGTGAACTCATAAACACGCTCGCGCGGTTGGTCCGATAGCCGGCAAATCATTGCACTGCAACGAACCGCCGCCTTCGGGCTCAACCACCGGAAGTCGCTGACGTTATGCAATCGTCCCGTCGGCAGCTGCGAGCAGGGGACGCGCTTTAGGTGACGCCACCATCCCGCCAGAGGGTGTCTGCCCGATTGCAAATCTGGATAGTAAGCATAACATTCGCTTCCGCACGAGCGGCAGGACTAATCTGCCAGCAATAGTGCAATGGCATGCTGACGTTGTTTCATCACCCGGTGTGTCCGCATTCGCGGTTCGCGCGCCTCGCGCTCAGCGAATACGGCTTACCAGTGCAGCTGGTCGGCGAGAAGGTATGGGAGCGTCGGGCGGACTTTCTAATCCTCAACCCCGCCGGCACCATTCCGGTCCTGGTTGTGGAAGGAATACTACCGGCTCCGGGTGCTTCGATCATCGCCGAATACCTGGATGAGGTCTATGGCGGTGATCTTGGCAATCGTCGACTCTTGCCGCGCGACACTAGCCTGCGGATCGAGGTGCGCCGGCTCACCAGTTGGTTTAACGACAAGTTCTTTGCCGATGTGAGTGGGCCGGTTACGAAGGAGCGATACAGGCAGTACATGCCACTCGAGGCCGGCGGCGGATCACCTGACCACGCGGTTCTTCATGAGGTCCGCGAGATCCTCCCCGATCATCTTGCCTACATCAGCTTGCTCCTCTCCAAGCACGAATGGCTCGCGAGCGACCAGCTCACCTATGCAGATCTCGCCGCTGCGGCACATTTGTCGGTGGCCGAATACCTGAAGGATATGCCTTGGCCCGAAGACGGAACCGTCAAAAGATGGTATGCGCGGATACAATCGCGACCCTCTTTCCAGTCGATGCTCACAGAAGCCTGGCGGGGGTTCGTCCGTCAGAGGACTTAGGCGCTATCGCATCAAAAACAGCCAGCTTTTTCGCGGTCTCCCACGACGCTATGGCACTCGATGCCGGTGGGCGCCATCCACCGCATCATGGCCCGGTCATGCACTGCAAAACATTGCCTAGTCTGAAATCCGTGATGTGGCCCGTTCACGAAACGTTAAGTAATTAATTTCGTCAAATTTTTAGCTTGTTGTATCAGAGATTTTTGCTGTGGGGAGAATCTAATGAAGTACATCCATTTCGACTCCAACGGTGCCATCGTCCATATCAGAGGTACGCTTGTCGCGGCAGGCATTAGCGTCGCAATAATCGTCGCTGTTAATGGCCTGGGCACGATATTCAACATCGCATTTTCGTCCGTGAACCCATTGTTCGAATCGGTTTGCACCAGGTTTTGTTGATCGCCAGCACCCGCTAAGGATTTTCCCTCGCAGCGCCGGGCCTAACCGCGGCGCGCGTCATTGGCCGCGCCGGGATTTCTTTCTTATTAGCAGTTTCAGTAGCCCAACGGCAGGGTTGCCGGCGTCGAGCCCCGGATTTGAAAAGCTCCGCGCACAACGAGTGGCGGGGCGTGAGGCCGCGCTGCGGCGAGGCCGCAGGACTGCGGTTTTCGAGGTATTCAGTTCATTACGCGCGCGAATCGAGCGAAAGCCCGATGTTGAAAGCCTTTTGTCGCGTGGCGCCCTCAGTGCGCTTCAGAGACTTGGCAATTTTCCTCGCCGGCGTCCTTTTGCGCGCGAGCGTCTTGAGTTCACGAACCTGTGCGGATGTCCAGGTGCGTTTTTTCTTTGATCCATTTTTCATACCAATCTCCATTTCAGGGGTCGGTGCCTGTAGCTCTTAGTTATTCAAAAGAAAAGCCTCACGCACGATGCGGGGTGGGGCTTGCGGTAGCAGCGTAGTGCTCTGGTGAAGCGGCGAAGTTCAAAGAGTTGTTATTTGTCGCGGCGTACGAGGCGGCGGTTGTTGTTGCCGGTGCTGCTTGACGGTTCCTGCGGCGGTTCGGCTTGCAACTGGGCTTGCTTAGCCAACCGGAGTGCTTTCAAACGAACGATCTTTTCGCGAGTGGCGCGAGCTTTAGTTTTATATTTGGCGGGCAGCTTTCGGCTATCGAGCGCGCTCTCTACC
>JBAPYW010000064.1:0-31893 GCA_049284935.1 Xanthobacteraceae bacterium | reverse complement strand
GGGAGCGAAAGGAAGAAGCCAAAGCTCCTCGATCGATACTGAAAGTCGAGGAGCCAAGATCTGAAAACCCGCAGCGCCCGACAAAAATCGCGCCGCGGGAACGAATTTCTTTGTCCTCCCCCATGCAAATGGGGGAGGGGGACCATGCGAACGGGTCCGGCCCGAAGTGGCCGGCCCGATGACAGGCTCCGCATGGTGGAAGGGGCGACCGGCTTGTCGGATTGTTGCCGTCGCGGGAGCATTAATCTTTGTTCGTTGCGTCGAGGCCCACGCCCCTCCCACCATCCGACGCGCTTGGCGCGCTTGGATGGTCCCCCCTCCCCGCTGTCGCGGAGCGGGATGAAGTTGAGCGAGCGGAACGCTCCACCGAACGGCTTTTTCGCCCCCGCGACGTGGGGCAAGATGCCGGCATGCGATCATCGTTCTTCATGCGAAACATTTGCCGGGGAGAAGACCATGACCAAGCTTTATCTGGCCGGTCCGTTGTTCTCGATCGCCGAGCAGCGGTTCAACATCGACCTCGCGCGCTTCCTCAAAAAGAAGGGTTTTAAGGTTTGGCTGCCGCAAGCGCACGAGCCGCGCGAGAAGACGGCGAAAGCGATCTTCGACATGGACGTGGAAGGCCTCGACTGGGCCGATATGGTGGTCGCCTGCATGGATGGTCCAGATCCCGACAGCGGCACCGCGTGGGAGTGCGGCTACGCGTTCGGCAAGGGCAAGCCGGTCGTCTGCTACCGGACGGATTTCCGCATCTCCGGCGACAGCAAAGACGCTCCCTACAATCTCATGCTCAGCGAAAGCGCAACGACGCGCTTCGAGGTTCCGTTCAAAACGAAGACAGCGGAATTCCAACGGCGCCTGGTGGAGTACATCCGCAAAGCTTTGCGGCCGGCGCGCAAAAAGTCCAAGCGCGCGTAGCCCGGACGGCTGCGTCAAGAGACGCAGTGCCAGGGTGCCCGGCGGGCGAGACGGCTTGACCGCTCCGGGATATCCGGCATCGTGTGACCATGGCGGCGACGATGCAAACCATTCTGTTTCTGCTCGCGGCGCTGGCGGTCGTCGCCATCGTCGCGCGGCGGCTCAACATCGCGCCTTCCATTCTTCTTGTCGTCGCCGGTATCGGCGTTGCACTCGTTCCCGGCCTGCCGCGGATCGAGCTGGCGCCGGAACTGGTGCTGCTCGGTATCCTGCCGCCGCTGATCTATTCGGCGGGCGTGGCGATGAGCTGGCGCGAATTCCGTTTCAACCTGCGCCCGATCACGCTGCTCGCGTTCGGTTGCGTCTTGTTCACCGCCGGTGCGGTGGCGGCGGTCGCTCACTTCCTGCTCGGCATGCCTTTGGCCGTCGGCTTCGTGCTCGGCGCCATCGTGGCGCCGACCGACGCCGTCGCCCCGCTCGCCGTCGTCCGCCCGCTCGGGCTGCCGCGCCGGCTTATCCTCGTGCTCGAGGGCGAAGGTCTCGCCAACGACGCCACAGCTTTGATTCTCTATCGCTTTGCCGTGGCCGCGGTCGCCACCGGTCTGTTCTCCTTCGGCGAAGCCGCCGGGACCTTTGTCCTCATTGTCGTCGGCGAAATCGCCTACGGCATCGGCGTCGGCTGGGCCAGCCTGCGCTTGCGCCGCTGGGCGCGCGATCCGCGCGTCGAGATCACGCTGTCGCTGATGACGCCTTATGTGGCGTTTCTGGTCCCCGCGCATCTCGGCGGATCCGGCGTGTTGGCGACGGTCGCGGCCGGCCTGTTCGTGAGCTGGAACGGACCGCTGCTCATTCCGGCGGCGACGCGGCTGCAGGGCATCTTCTTTTGGGACCTCGTCGTCTATCTGCTCGAAGGCTTCGTCTTCCTGGTGACCGGCATGGAGACGCGGGCGCTGCTCGATCGGACCAATACGGTGTCGCTGCGCGATCTCGGCTTCGCGCTGTTGCTCACCGTCGTCGTGGTCTTGGTCGCCCGATTCGTCTGGGTCTATCCGGCGACCTATCTGCCGCGCTGGTTGAGCCCATCGCTGCGCCGCCGCGATCCGCTGCCGCCCTGGCAGTGGGTCTTCCTGCTGGCGTTCGTCGGCGTGCGCGGCGTGGTCTCGCTCGCCGCGGCGCTAGCCATTCCGCTGACCACGGTGGCCGGCGCGGCGTTTCCGGATCGCGATCTCATTCTCTTCGTCACCTTCGGTGTCATCGTGGTGACGCTGATCGGCCAGGGCCTGGTGCTGCCGGGTATCGTGCGCTGGCTCGCTCTGCCGCACGACGCCGAAGACGAACGCCGGCGCGAGCGCGACGCCGAGCTTACGGCGCGGCTGGAAGCGATCAATCTGACGCAGGGCCGGCTGGACGGGCTGGCGGCCGACGGCAAGATATCGTCCGACGTGCTGGCGCTCTTAAGGGCGCGCCATGACCGTCGCGCCGGGCAGCTGCCGAAAAATACCGCCGATGGCCTCGAGGCCGCGGCAGCGGCGGCAGACGTGCGGGCGGAGCTGATCGCCGCCGAGCGGGAATACATCTACCGGCTGCTGCAACAGGGCCAGATCACCGATGAAGCGCGCCGGCGCATCGAACGCGAGCTCGACCTGGAGGAGGAAAGCCTCGCCTTCAAGCGACCGGACGTGGACGACCCGCCGCTCTAAGCGAGCGGGCTGCGTACGGCGTCAAACGCGCTTGCGTTTCCGCTTTGCCGGCCGTTGTGCCGGGACGGCATGATGCTCGATGTTCTGTGTGGGCGTGCGTGTCGCCGCCTTGGCGCGGTCGAGGACAAAGCGGGCGTAGTCGTCCATGTCGCCCGGAAAGGCCTTGATGCGGCCGTCGGCGGCGAGCCACAGCCGGTCGGTCACGAGTTCGATCAGCGAGCGGTCGTGGGTGATGAGGATCACGGCGCCCTCGTAGTCGTTGAGCGCGTCGAGCAGTGCCCGGCGGCTTTCGATGTCGAGGTGATTGGTCGGCTCGTCGAGGATCAACAAATGCGGCGCCGTCATCGCGACGAGGTTGAGCAGAAGCCGCGCGCGCTCGCCGCCGGACAGGTTGGCGACCATGGTTTCCTGCTTGTCGAAGGACAAGCCGAACTGCGCCAGCCGCGACCGGCGCGCCGACTCGCTGTCGTCCGGCAGTGTACGGCGGATGATATCCAAAGGGGTATCGGCCGGATCGAGCGCCTCGATCTGATGCTGATGAAACCAGCCGACCTGGATGCGGCCTTCGCGCTTCATATGGCCCGCTTGCAGCGGCAGCGCTCCGGCGATCATCTTGGCAAACGTCGTTTTGCCGGCGCCATTGACGCCGAGAAGCCCGATGCGGTCGTCGACGTCGAGCCGCAGGTTGAGGTTGCGCAGCACCGGCGTGCCGTCGTAACCGACCGCGGCGGCCTCGAGCTGGATCAGCGGCGGCGCCAGCGGCCGGGCCGGCGAAGGTATCGTAAACGGCGCCACGCGCTCCTCGACCGCCTCGGCGATCGGCTCGAGCTTGGCCAGACGTTTGATCCGCGACTGCGCCTGCGCCGCCTTGCTGGCCTTGGCGCGAAACCGGTCGATGAACTTTTGCAGATGCGCGCGCTCGGCGTCCTGCTTGGCCCGGGTGGCGGCCTGCAGCCGCGTCTTTTCCGCGCGCCGCCTTTCGAAATCATCGTAGCCGCCGGAGTAGAGCTCGAGCTTGCCCTGGCTCAGATGCAGGATGGCGTCGACCGAATTGTTCAGCAGCTCGCGGTCGTGGCTGACGATCAGCGCGGCGTGCGGATATTTCTTCAGCCGCGCCTCGAGCCAGAGCGCGCCCTCGAGATCGAGGTAGTTGGTGGGCTCGTCGAGCAGGAGCAGCTCGGGTTGTGCAAACAACGCCGCCGCCAGCGCCACCCGCATGCGCCAGCCGCCGGAGAATTCCGCCATCGGACGGGTGAGGTCGGCGGTGGAGAAGCCCAGCCCGCTGAGGATTTCCGCCGCCCGCGCCGGGGCGCTGTCGGCGTCGATCTCGATCAGCCGCTGGTAGATCTCGGCCAGCTGTTCGGGTTCGGCGGTTTCCAGTCTGGCGTTCAAGGTCTCCCGCTCGGTATCGGCGGCGAGAATCGTGTCCAAGAGCGAGACCGGGGTGGCCGGATGCTCCTGATCGACCGATCCGATCCTGGCGGCCTTGGGCAGCAGGATCTCGCCGCCATCGGGGACGAGGTCGCCCAGAATCAACCGGAACAGCGTCGATTTGCCGACGCCGTTGCGTCCGACCAGGCCGACCTTGGCCCCGGCCGGGATCATCACGCTCGCTGAATCGAAGAATCGGCGGCCCCAGCCGTTGAAAACAAGATTGTCGATCACAAGCATGTCGCGGCCGCCGAAGGTTGGGGAAGCGGTTGGGGAGGCAAAGGCGGCGTTCCTTACCGCGCGGCGCCGCGGATGGCGAGAGGCGATGTCGACCTGGTCGCGGGAGTGCGCGCCGCTTGGTAGCCGTCTGTTTGCCGGACGCTGCTACGTGCCGGCGCGCAGGTTCATAGACTCGTAATCACGGTGTAGGAAAGGTAGACCAACAACGCCATCCCGAGCATGACCACGAGGCCTGCCAGCGCCGCGTCCAAACGCGCCCCGGGGCCGGGCAGTGTCTGTGCGCTGTCGATTTCAATGGCAGTCCGGCGGAAGCGGATGAGCGCCAAGACAATGGTCCCGGCGCCCAGGCCGATGAGAATCAAGCCGGCAATATTGCCGACCAACTGGCCGCCGGCGGACACGGTGCGGCGCGCGAGCGTTTGACTCGCAATCTCCAGGAATAGGTCAAACTTCTCCACCAAGAAGCCGAACGCCATAACCGCAATTGCGGTGCGGACCCAAGCCAGGAAGGTACGTTCGTTGGCAGCATGGTCGCCGTATCGCTCTATCATGGTCCCATCGTCCTCATCGATCCATCGCCTATTGCAACAGTTTTGTGAATGAATTGCTACATGCAAAAGATGGATGGCAAGATCAAAGGTCGGGCTTGGCGACCAACAAAAATATTTCAGATATTTTTCAAAGGCTGCGGCACGCCGGCACGTAAACCGGGCACGCAGAATCGTTCCGTCTGACGTTCAGTCAAGAAGAGCGCGCATCATGTCTCAGTTGGTCACCGCATTTTACGTCGGCATTGTCGCTACGGTCCTCGTCTGCAGCAATGCATTGATGTCGACGCCGGCTGGAGCTGCACCGATGTCGGACGCCGATAAGGCTGCCTTGAAACAGGCCACCGCGACATGCCGGGCGCAGGTCAAGGAGCAGGCGCGGTTCGAGGAAATGTCGTGGTATGCGCGGCATAAGCTCGTCAAGAAGTGCGTCAAGGAGACGCTCGAGCATTGACGTGCACGGCTAGGGACTGGCGGCTGGATAGGTTTCAATGGAGGTTGTTGACCTAGCCCCCCGCGCGTGCCCGGAGCCTGAACCTAAATACTTACCGGAGTCGCGTGCGGCTACGCAGTCAGGACATAGCCCACGTTGCAATTGCGGATCGAACCACCAGCGCGATTTTACGGCGGCGTTGAGGATTCCCTTCCGCGCGCCTTCTTCTGTTGGGGCAACGTCGGAAATCATACCCCTGCCGTCGTTAGCGTCGCGTACGCAAACGCCATCGTCGCCGAGACCATCGCAAGACAGGTCGATGCGAATCCATGTCTCAACGGTTTGTTTCATCGCCATGGCGGGCAATTCAATTCGAGGGCCGCCACAGCGACCAGAGCCGTCGCTCCGATATGGAACATTACTTTCAATGTGCGGCGAATTCATTGAAAAACGTTAAACGCGAGAGGATTGCCTTCGGAGGGTATCCTCGCGAAGCGCGACAGGAATGCTGGCTTCCTTGTAGTCGCAAGTAAGCGTAGCCGTGAAGCGTTCCGCTCCTGTGTGCTACGTCAACCTGCAGCCACGCGGTCCCTGAGGAGGCGTGGAGAGTGCCGGTGAATCTGTTGTTTATCAGCTCGTCAGTCGCGGGGGGTAGATACGGTCTACTGAGCGGCGGCGAATTCGACTTCGGAAAGTGGCCGTTCCGAGGGCAGTGTATCGGTGGCCTGACCCAGCGTCGGGTCCCACAATTGGCAACGCTCATACATGTGGCGAACTTGGCAGTATTGAAGCAGGCAACCAAGCACCTCGCCGGCGGCTTCGCGATTGCGTCGAAGCTTGTTGATGATGCTGGCGAACATTTTTTCTTCTGCCGGTCCCAGATGTCGCACTCTCTGCAGCAGGCGGGCAGCATCATTGACGACGGCGCGGGCTTTCGAAGTTGGCGCCGCCCGTCGTGCGAACGCCGGGACGTGCATGCTGCCTAGCGTGTCAATGAGCTTCAACATCCGCTGCTCGAAAGCGGCAGGATGATAGATCGAATTGCACAGCCAGCCGATCCCGTGGAACAATTCATCACGCGTCATATTCTTGGGAATGACGTTGGTACTCCAGGGCGTTGCGGCGATCTCCGATCCGTTCTCGACCAACCGACCCGCCTTTGCCAGCCTGGCGTGGAGCGGCGTCGCGGCCGGCGCGACCAGCGCGCCCAGGCTGAAGATCGGAACCGCTGTCGCCATGGCGAATTCGTACTGGCGCCGAAAAATGCTCACATCGTCGTTGTCGAAACCGACGATCATTCCGCAATCGACCGAAATCCCATAATCGATGATCCGCTGGATCTCGATGAGCAGATTCCTTTTCAGGTTCTGCCGTTTCTTGGCTTCGCGCAGGCTCGCCTCGTCGGGCGTCTCGATGCCGATGAACACGTGCGTCAGGCCGGCATCGGCGCACATCCGCAGCATTTCAGTGTCACCGGCGGCGTCGATGGAGATTTGTGTCGTGAAGCGAATTCTGCCGTCCGTCTGCCGCGCGTTCCAGTCGTGGATGGCGGCGAGCAACTCCTTGGCGCGGGCGCGGTAGATTGTGAAATTGTCGTCCGCAAGAAAGACGGTTCGATATCCGTACCGATACAGTTCATCGAGTTCGCGCAGCACCAGATCGATGGGCTTGTGTCGCTGTTTGCGCCCGACATATTCGATCACATCGCAGAACTCGCATTCGAACGGACACCCACGCGACGTCTGGATCGTCCCCATGACGGCGCGCTCGTTGGGGTACAAATCCCAGCGCGGCACGGGCGAGACCCGCAGGTCGACCTTGGTGCCGACGTATTCGGTCTGCCAGTTGCCGCTTCGCAGGTCGGAAAACAATTGCGGCGCGATATCCTCGATCTCTCCTCGCACCAGAATGTCGCAATGCGGACGGACCACGTTGGGGCTCAACGATGCATACGGTCCCCCGATCACGACGGTGACGCCGCGCCGGCGAAACTCCTCGGCAATAGTCTTCATGCGGCCCCATTGGCTGACTTTGCCCGTGATACCGACAAAGTCGACGGCGGCGTCGAAATCGATCAGCGAGACGTTCTCGTCGCAAAGCCGAACCTCCAAATGATGCGATGCCAGGGCGGCGACCGTCGCAATCGCGAGGTCGGCCATCGACGTCGCAGGCGCAACGCCCCAGGCTCCGAACACCTCGGCGCTGAAATAGCTGGGAAAATCAGCAAGCGGATTGATTAAATAGATGGATTTCGACACGGGTTGCATCCCACCCCTGCATTCTGCCACAACCGAAGATGGTGAGCAAAACGCCGTATTAAGCTTTTAGTTCGGCGAATTTGAGAAAGTATTAAGATAAACAAGGCTCGGATGGTCGCCAGCCTAGCCCGTCCCTCGTCCCTTGCCGTCCAGTCGGCGGCGCTCGCCAGAGTGGCTACAGACATGGCCGAGTGCCGGTGTGGGAGAGATATGCGGAGTGGTGGCGATTCCGGTTATTTCCCAATGAGTCAGCTTGTCAGCTAGCCCAAGCGGGCATACTCAGCGGATTTTCGGTGGCGCTGGTGGCCATATGAAGTCGATTTGAACGTGACCCAAGCGGCGCCCTGCAGTGCTCACCGTGACGCCGGGGAATTGATTGAGGGGCCTGCCAAAGCGGCAGCTCTAAGGGCTGACAGGCCAGGGAGGAGGATCGCGATGGCGCATGGTGTCTTTGTCGATGGCCTGTGGCACAGCCAGTGGTACGACACCGCCGCGACCGGCGGGCGCTTCGTGCCCACCGAGCCGGTCTTTCGCAATTGGGTCACGCCGGATGGCAGTCCCGGACCGTCCGGTCAGGGCGGCTTTGCCGCCGAGCGCGGGCGCTATCACCTCTACGTCTCGCTGGCGTGCCCTTACGCGCACCGCACGGTCATTTTCCGCAAGCTCAAAAAGCTCGAAAGCGTCATCTCGATGTCGATCCTCGAGCCGGTCATGGGCGAGCAGGGTTGGGAGTTCGGCAGCGGATCCGGCACGATTGCGGATTCGGTCAACGGCAAGCAACGCCTCGGCGAGATCTATTTGCTGGCCGATCCGCGCTATACCGGCCGGGTCTCGGTGCCGGTGCTTTGGGACATCGAACGCCGCACCATCGTCAATAACGAATCGCCCGAAATCATCCGCATGCTCAACTCGGCGTTCGCTTCATTGACCGACGACCGCGCCGACTATTATCCGCCGGAGCTGCGCGGGGAGATCGATCGCACCAACGCGCGCGTGTACAGGGACGTGAATATCGGCGTCTATCGTGCCGGGTTTGCGACGACGCAGGAAGCTTATGAAGACGCCTGCCGCGAGGTCTTCGCGGCGCTGGACTGGATCGAGGCGCTGCTGTCGCGCCAGCGCTATCTAATCGGCGCGCGCTTGACCGAGGCCGATTGGCGCCTGTTCACCACGCTCGTTCGCTTCGACGCGGTCTATTACAGTCACTTCAAATGCAATCTTCGCCGCATCGCCGACTATCACAACCTTTCGAATTACCTGCGCGACCTCTATCAGGTACCCGGAATTACCGACACGGTGAACATGGATCACATCAAGCGACACTATTACATGAGTATGACCGCCATCAATCCGACCCGTATCGTGCCGCTGGGGCCGGAACTGGATTTTGCCGCGCCACACGATCGCGGCCGATTCGAACAGCGGACGAGAAACCTAGTGCAGCATCGTTAGACACGATGATCAAGTCGGGCTGGTGTGCGGACAAACGTCTGGCCGCCGCAGCACGCGGGCCGAAGGTGGAGGAAGCGCGTTACTGCGTCGCAGCGGCAAGACCGCCGTTCCGCCGTCACACCACCGTTTCCGAGAGCAGCAATGTGTCGTCGAAAGGATCGACGATGCCGGCAAACGCGGCGCCGCATTTCTCGCATTCGAGGCTGTAGCTTTCAAATCCGCATGCGTCTATGTGAGGCGTGCTGTGGCGATGAAACGCGAACCCCGTGTTGCAGGCGGGGCAAGCGATGACCTGTGCAGCCGAGACAATCGTTAGCTGTTCGAATTTTTCTGGGCGATAATGGTTCATCGAGATCGCATATCGTGCTGAACATCTTGGCTAGCGCTGAAAGTTTTATATCCGATGCTTTGAAAGAGTGCCTGAAGCAGACGTGTCGCATTTAATCGCTCTGCTTAAATCTCGACTAACCATTTGGACTATTGTCCAGCGACTGCAAAGCACCCGCCTGCCGGGACTCAGTTCTCACCGGCTGGGGCAGCACGAGCGCCAGTCAAGACAATAGAGAGGAGGGTGCGCGAAGCGGCCTGTCACCCGGCGAGGCATGTTGTCGCGTTTGAACGAAGGTCGACATTTGCTTGCAAGGGGGCTCGCTCAAACAGCATCCGCCGCTGGGCGTGCGTTGAGCCGTAAAATGGATATCGCCGGACTGCGTCTGGCCAGACGGTCGGATAATGGATCGTCATGAGGCTGATGGGCTTTGCCAAGTGCGGGTAAGGTCGCGGTTCACAAATCACCTGGTGATTGAAGGCGCGCCGATAAAACCCCTGATGCTCCACCCTTACGGCCGCAAGCAAATGGTCGGCGTTGAAGTATTGGGCCGCCATCCCGCAAAGGCGGGCTACGGCATACGGCAACCCGCGATGGACCCGGGCAAGGTTCTCGTCGGTAACAAAGCGGGTTGGATCGATGATGACTTTGCCGGCGTCGAGTTCGGGTTGCAAAATATCGGGAAAGACATCGAGCGAGGGAAAGTTGGGGCATTCTCTAGAGCCTACGTGAATACGGATTGAGCCGGCTAACTCATCGTCAATGTACAAACCGAAAAGATAGACGTTGCCCGCCTTGTCATAAGGGTCGGAAAACAACCCGGAAGAATTCGGAAAAATCGATCCGTCGCGCAAATAGGCTTGATAGCGAAGGCGAAAAATGGCCTCCCGTTGCTCGCCGGTGTCCGCGCGCCTGCAGTCGATCCGGGCCAGGAGTTGCGCGATGCGGGCGGAAAAATCTTTCTCCTGGCCGGGTTCCGAAAGATGCGAACGCCTCACTTCTGCACTCATTGCTGCCTCGCCGTTGGCGCCCCGCCCGCGCCAGCAGCGAAAACGTTAACAGTTTCTTAACGCGATTACAATTTTGAAGGTTTGTTAGGGTTAACCTTGCGGTTCCCCATTCCGGCAGAGAGTAACTTGAAGCCTCATGCCGCGTCGGGCCGCAGTTTTGCTGGCCACAAGGACGTCTCAATAGGGGCAACATAGGTGGCATAAAGCAGCTTCCGCAGATCGGCGGCCGGCATGGGTCGGCAAAGCAGATATCCCTGCACCTCGTCGATGCTGTCTTCGGCGGCGAGCAACTCGAGCTGCTCGGGGGTCTCGACGCCTTCGACCACAACCTTCAAGCCCAGTTGCGCGCTCAGCCGCGTCATACCGCGCAGCAAGGTCACTCTGCGCTCGTCGTCGCCAAGGCCTTGCAGGAACGACTGATCGATCTTCACCTTATGCAGCGGAAAGCTATGCAGATAACTGAGGCTCGAATAGGCTGTGCCAAAATCATCCAACGAGATTTTCACTCCTAGCTCCGCCAGTTGGTTGAGATCAGCGCGGGTCCTCTTCGTGTCTTGAAGCAGAGTTGACTCGGTGATCTCAAGCTCGAGCCGGTGGGGCGCGAGATTGGTGGCGGCGAGCGTCTCGCGAACCAGCGCCGGAACATTGGAACGGTCGAACTGGATCGACGAGAGGTTGACCGCAACGGCGGTATCGCCGGGCCACCGCCGGCATTCCAGACAGGCCTTGTATAGGACCTGATTGCCGATTTCGACGATGAGTCCCATCTCTTCGGCAACGGGAATGAATTCCGACGGCGAGATCATTCCGCGTTCGCCGTGAGGCCACCGCAGCAGCGCTTCGCACGCCTCAATCCGCCTGGTCTTCAGATTGAAGAGCGGTTGATAGTAGAGTTCGAATGCTTCGTTCTCCAGCGCATTGCGCAAATCGAGTTCAAGATTTCTGCGCGCTTGGGCGTTGGCTTCCATCTTTGCCTCGAACCAGCGCCACGTACCCCGGCCGTCCGATTTCGCCTGATACAGAGCCATGTCGGCGTTGCGCAAAAACTGGTCCGGATCGATGCGGTTTTTAGCGACCGCAATGCCGATGCTGGCGGTGACGACGACTTTGTGTCCGTCCAGGTCGTAGGTGCCTGCGACGGCATTCAGAGCGCGCGTGGCGAGAGCTTCCGCCTGATCGAGGGATTTGATCGGTGCCTGAAAAATGACAAACTCGTCGCCGCCGAAGCGCGAGATGACGTCGGCATCTCGTATAGAGCTTTGCAACCGCTCGGCAACAGCCTCCAGCAGCATATCGCCCCGTGTGTGCCCCAAGGTGTCGTTGACTTGCTTGAATTGGTCGAGATCGACGAAGTGAACGGCACACATGTTGTCGGGCCGCCATGCGCCGAGGGCGCGCTCCATGTGGTCGCGCAAGACGTTGCGGTTGGGCAGACCGGTCAAAGGATCGAATCGCGCCAGATGGTTGATCTTGGCTTCGGCAATCTTGCGCTCGGTGATATCCTCGACGAGGGCAACCATGCCGCCGTTTTCCATGGGCTGCACGGTGAATTCGAGTGTGCGTCCGTTCAGCATGTCGACGCCAAACGCATCGTCCTCGGTACCCGAAAGTCGGGCGTCCAGGCAGTCGATCAGACTTTGCGCGTTGAGGTCGGAAATCATGCCTGCGGCGACAACGCTTTCAACCAAGCTGCGGACCGTCGAGCCTTTCAGCTCCAAATCCGGCGGCAATCCTATTTGCTGATTCAGTTTTTGATTTGAGACGACTATACGGTGCTTGGAATCGAACATGCACAAACCGTGCGGCATATTGTTCAGTGCCGTGTCGAACCGCTTTGCCAGCAGAGACATGTCGTGCGATGCAATCACCGCATCGAGCAGCGTGCGGCGCAACCTATCCGCTATGAATTTCATCCCGAGAAAGGACGGGACGAGAAGGGCAGCAAAAATCCAATGATACGTATTTCCGTAAAAGACAAGCGCAGCAATCATCGGCAACGACGTGCATAAGATTTGTACGACGACAAAACGACCGTTTCCAAAGTTTCGTCCAAAAATGCCCGTCGCATAAGCAATTGTCACTGAGTAGCTGACGAGATCAGCATACGGATCAGAGGTGCGAGTGAAGGCGATGTAGCACCAGATCCCAAGCAATGCGACGGACACGGAAGCTCCCGCGACGTAACGGCGCTCCCATCGTCTGGCATCTTCTGTAGTAGTGACCGTCGCGCGCGCTCGGATATACGCAAGCATCAGCATTCCGCGCGCACAGGCGACAACAACGATCGCCAATGCGCAGTACAAAAGAAGGATTTCGCCTGTCCGCCAATAGGTGATGAAAACGGATCCGCTAACCAAAATGATTCCCGCGAACAGAGTGCGACCATCCTCGTACAGCGAATCGACCAGCGGCAGGTAGATCTCTGGCGGAAGCGCTTCGTTTCCCTGAGCGGGTCGGCGAACTTGGAGCGCGGGTCTCATTACATGGCACCGTGGCGGTCGCGCAGGTCTTAAATTGGCTTAGAGGTATGGCATCAAAGGTCTCTCTACCGAGTAAATGCGGATGACTTTCTCCAACGGTGGTCGGGAATTAACGAAATCCGCGGCAAGCCGTTAGGAGAAGATTAGCCATGCGGCGGCGCCTCGGTCTCTAGGCTCACTGTCCGTCGACCATACGGCTTGACGCGCAAGCGAAATGTCCGGGGGGTTTCTACACGCGATCCGCGTGGCGCGGCGCGCAGGCGCGTATTGCGCTGTTTCTGAGGCGGGAACCTTGCGGATCGCCTACCGGATATTATGAAAATCGCCGTGCCGGCCGAGGCCATCCGTGAAGCGGGTCGCTCCCGCCACGCCGTCTTCGATCAGAGCCTCACGTCCGTTGTACCATTCCTGGATCAGGGCCTCACGGACGCTCAGACCATGACTCTTGATGGCGGAGCGCCGATCGGCACGCACGCAAACCTGCGGGAAACGCGCGATCTCCTGCGCCAGCTCCTCGGCCTTTTGGCGGGCACCGCCTCTTGCGGTGACATATTCGCACAGGCCGATGCTCAGGCATTCCTCGGCCGGTACCTTGCGACCCGTGAGAATGATCTCCAGCGCACGACCCTGGCCGACGATTCGCGGCAAGCGCACCGTCCCTCCGTCAATCAGCGGCACGCCCCAGCGGCGACAGTACACGCCGAAGTAGGCGTCTTTCGCCATCACCCGGAAATCGCACCATAGGCCCAGTTCCATCCCGCCGGCGACGGCGGGCCCCTCGATCGCGGCGATCACCGGCTTGTCCAATTCGAGCCGCGAAGGCCCCAGCGGTCCACGCGGAATCTCGCCGCCATTGCCACGCGGGCCGGCGGGCGGAATATCGAGCCCGCCGAGCGGATACTCGGCATTAAGCGTACTGACATATTTGAGGTCCCAGCCGGCGCAAAACGCTCCGCCGGCGCCATAGAAGACCGCAACGGCGGCACTCTTGTCGGCGTCAAATTCGAGAAAGGCTGCGGTCAGGGCATCGGCACTCGTCGGGTCCATCGCATTGCGGGCTTCGGGCCGATCGTGAATCACCGTCCATACGGTGCCGTTTTTCTCAATTCTGACTGCCATACTGGTTTCCCTTCTTGTCGCGATCGTTCGAGGGCTGGCCGAGTTGCCAGCGTTGATTCCGGTGTATTACCGGCCGGTGAAAATCGGGAGACGTCGTTCCGCCGTTGCCTTCACGCCTTCCTTGAAATCGCCGGTCTTGCGCAAGCGGGTTTGCTCTGCGAGCTCGCGGTCGGTCGCCTCGCGCACGCGGTCGGCAAGATTGCCGCGCATGGTGGCGCGCGTCGCGATCAGGCCGAGCGGCGAGTTTTCGGCGATCTCGGCGGCGAGCGCCAGCGCTGCGGCGCGCACCTCGTCCTGCGGCACCAGCACATCGGCGAGACCCATGGCGTGGGCCTCGTCGCCGCGGACGCGGCGGCTGGTGTAAAACATCAGCGCCGCCTTGGTCGGGCCGATGACGGCCGGCAGCGTGACGGTCAGCCCGAAACCCGGATGAAAACCGAGCCTGGTGAAGTTGGCGCAGAAGCGCGCCTCGGGGCAGGTCACGCGGAAATCGGCGACCATCGCCAAGCCCAGCCCGCCGCCGACCGCGGCGCCGTGAACTGCGGCGACGATCGGCTTCTTGGTGCGGAACAGCCGGTTGCCTTCGATATAAAGATGTGCCGCGCCGGGCGTCGGTCCGCTGAGCAGCGCGCTGCCGTCGCGGTCGAGCGTGCCGCCGTCGCCGAAATTGGCGCCGGCGCAAAATGCCTTGCCCTGTGCCGCCAACACCAGCGCGCGGCAGTCGGCGTCGGCGTCGAGCGCCTCGAAAGCGGAGGCGATTTCCTTGATCAGCGCGATGTCGAAGAAATTATTCGGCGGTCGTCTGATCTCGACCAGGGCGACGTGGCCGGTTTTCTCGACGCCGATATCCTTGAACGGGCGCATTGCGATTTTCCTCCGCGCGTTGCTACTCGGCCGCGCCGCGGCGTTCCATCGTCCGAATATCACGCTTGACGATCAGCGCGTCGACCACCGAAACGCCGTTGCCCCGCGCATGGACAATGACCGGATTGAGATCGATCGCGGCAATGTCATCGGCGTGATCGGCCGCAAATTGCGACAGCCGGACCATGAGGTCGGCGAGCGCCGCGGTGTCCGCCGGCGGCAGGCCGCGATAGCTCTCGAACAGCTGGGCACCCTTGAGGCGGCCGATAAGCGCGCGGGCGCCGGCGTGATCAAGCGGTATGGGAGTGAGCGCTACATCGGCCAGCACCTCGACCAAAATGCCGCCGAGGCCGACCGCCAGCAAGAGTCCCCACGTCGGGTCGCGGCTGACCCCGAGAAGAACCTCGCGCCCGGGCGCCGCCATCGGCTGCACCAGCACGCCGTCGATGCGCGCCGCCGCGTGGTGTTTGGCGGCAGTCAGCACACGGTCGTAGGCTGCGCGCACGATGTCGGCGTCGGCGAGATCGAGAGCGACGGCGCCGGCTTCGGTCTTGTGCGCGATGTCGGCGGACTGAACTTTGAGCGCTACAGGGCGTCCAATCGCCTGCGCGGCGGCGACGGCCTCATCGCTCGAGTGCACCAGCTGGCCCGCATCTTCAGTGCCGATGCTGTAAGCCGCCAGCAGCGGCCGGGCCCGGTATTCACACAGCACCGGACCGGATTCCGCTAGCATGGCGCGGACTTTCGCGCGCTCCGGGCCACCCGGTGCCGTGATGTCGATCGGACGCAGCAAATGCTCGCGCATCGCGCGGTAATCGACCATCGCCCGCATCGCCCGGGCGCAACTCTGCGCGCCGGTGAATAGCGGATAGCCGGCTTCGTTGAGAATCTCGATGCTGCGTTCCGACGGCAGCGTGTAGGTCCACATGAATACAGGCTTGGTCGACTCGCTCGCCAGGTCTTTGAGCTTCGGCAGATCATTTTCGAGAAATGCCGAGCGGCGTGCGGTGACCACGACGATGACTGCGTCGATCAACGGTGACCGAGCCACCAGCTTGGCGAATTCCGCGTAACCGACTTTATGCACGCCCTGGGCGGTGGAATCGACCGGGTTCTGCGAGGTGCCGTATGACGGCAGATGAACGTCGATAGCAGCGCGCGTCTCACCGTCGAGCACCGGCACGTCGAGCCCGACGGCGACGCAGGCGTCGGCCATCCATACGCCGCCGCCGCCGGACGAGGTGCAGATGCCGATGCGATTGCCCGGCGGCATGCGGTCGCCGTAGGCGAGAAAGCCGGTAGCCATGTCGATCATCTCGTCGAAGTCGCCTCCTTCGATCAACCCGTAGCGCTCGAATATGGCGCGGTAGGCGGCCTGCGAGCCTGCGAGCGCCGCGGTGTGCGAAGCGACGGCGCGGCTACCGGCCCCCGACTGGCCGATCTTGCGAACGATCAGCGGTTTGCCGGCCTTGAGTGCTTTTTCCGCCATACGGACGAATTTTTCCGGCGTCTTCACGGCTTCGAGCAAAAGCAGAAAGACATCGGTCTTGCCCTCATCGAGCATGTAATCGACGAAGTCGGAGGTCTCGAGGACGGCTTCATTGCCAGTGGTGACGATGTAGCGGAAGTTGAGATTGCGCGAGCGCGCGCGATCGAAGAAAGCGAAGCCGAGGCCGCCGCTCTGCGAGATGACCGACACCTGGCCGCGGCCGAGACCATGCACCGGCTTCAGCGGCCCGGCGTTCTTGTCCATCGCCGGGCTGAAGGTGGCGCAAAGCGCGGCGGCGATATTGGCGAAGCCCTCGGTATTGGGGCCGCTGACCGCCATGTCGTAACGCCGCGCGGTGGCGGCGATCTCGCGCTGCAGGCGAGCACCGGTCTCACCCGGCTCCTCGGCGAAGCCGGAGCTGAGAATGACCGCCGCTTTGACACCGGCGAGGCCGCAACGCTCGATCTCCACCGGCACATACTCTGCAGGCACGATCAAAATCGCCAGATCCGCGGGCTGCGGCAGGGCGCTCACCGAGGGATAGGCTTTCAAGCCCTGGACTTCGGCCGCGCTGCGACTGACCGGATAGATTTCGCCGGCAAACGGATGGCTGCGAATGACCTCAAAAATCCGGCCGCGCAAGCCGCTCGTGTCGGAGGAGGCGCCGACCACTGCCACCGATTTGGGCCACAGCAATTTCTCGATATCCAGCACGCTCCGTTCGCCTCTCACCGCAGGCCCAGTCCGCGCGCGATGATGCCGCGCAGGATTTCGGTGGTACCGCCTTGGATGGTGAGCTTGGGTGCGACCATGGTGGCGAAGGCCAGTTGATCGGCGAGCGACGCGCGGTTGGCGACCTCCGGTTCGAGGAACGCGGTGAGCTCGCGCACCCGGCCCGGCAGCTTCTGCTCCCAGATGGTGCCGAGGTCCTTGACGATCGAGCCTTCCACCACCGGCTCCTTGCCGGACTGCAGCATGCCGGCGACAGAGACCGACATTCTGCGCAAGGTATGCAGTTGCGCCACCAGGCGGCCGAGTCCTTCGGCGCTGCGCAGGTCGGGCTCCGGCCCCAGCACCCGGATCAGCTCCAGCAACACGTAGAAGGTCTCGAGGAAGCGCTCCGGTCCGCTGCGCTCATAGGCCAGCTCGCTGGTCGCCTGTTTCCAGGCGCCGTCGATCTCACCCATCACGTAGTCGTCGGGCACGAAGGCGTTCTCGAACACCACCTCGTTGAAACCGCGATGTCCCGCCATCTGATAGATCGGATTTACCGTGATGCCGGGCGTCTTCATGTCGACCAGAAACTGCGTCAACCCGTGCCGGCGGTTCTCCTTGGTCGGAGGCGAGGTGCGGAACAGGCCGAGCATGTAGTCGGCGATGTGGGCGCTGGTGGTCCAGATTTTGCTGCCGTTGATGTGCCAGCCGCCGTGGGTCTTGGTGGCCTTGGTCTTGGCGGCGAACAGATCCGAGCCGGAGCCAGGCTCGCTCATACCGATGGCGAAACACAGCTCGCCGCGGCAGATACGCGGCAGGATGTCCTTCTTGACGTGCTCGGGAGCGTATTTGAGCAGAATCGGGCCGCTTTGGCGATCGGCGACAAAGTGCAGGTGCGCCGGCGCACCTGCGGCGCGAAACTCTTCCGTCACGACGTAGCGCTCCAGTTGGCTGCGCTCATGTCCGCCGTATTGTTTCGGCCACGTCATGCCGATCCAGCCTTTGGCGCCGACCCGCCGGCTGAAGCCGCGATTATGCGAATCGCCGTGCCCTGGCTGATGCGGATCGAAGGTGCCGGCGGCGATTTCCTCGGCCAGGAACGCCCGCACCTCCGCGCGCAGCGCGTCGCATTCGGACGGCAGCCGGATCGGATCGAATTGCAGATCAGTGCTCATCGCGAAGCCACCAAAGGCCAGAATTCGTCGGCGCTGCGGCCGGCGACGTGCTTGCCGAGCTCGGCCGCCCAATAGCTTTCGTTGCCGAAGTCGTCGCGCCAGGACAGCATACGCAGCGTGAAGCGGTGCAGCACGTGCTCTTGAGTAAAGCCGATGGCGCCGAAGACCTGATGCGCAATCGCCGAGCCTTCGGCGGCGGCTTCGGCGGTGCGAATTTTGGCCGATGCGGCTTCAAGGAACACAGCGTCTTCGAATGTATCGGCTTGTGCGATGGTATCGGCCGCCGAACCGGCAACCGCGAGCGCGGCGGCGACTTCACCGGCCAGCCGCGCCAGGTTCTGCTGCACCGCCTGGAACTTGCCGATCGGGCGCCCGAAGGCGATCCGCTCATTGGCGTAGTTGACGCTGAGCGAGAGAATCGTTTCCAGGGCGCCCGCGGTCTCGATACTGCGGATGGCCGAACCCATCAGCATCAAAGCGGATCGATCGAAGCCGTTCGGCGCCGGCCCGCTGGAGAGCGGTTTGGTGTGCTCGAAGGTGACGATGTTCGCGGCGTCGCCGGCGAGATTGCGGCCTTCACTCAGCCGGCAGTGCTTGACTTCGACCAGCGCGATCCGTTGCTGCCCGCCGCTATCGGCAAGCACGACAATATGCTGGCAGTCTTGTGCAAACGGCACGCCGATGGCACGGCCGCTGAGGGTGCCGTCGGCGTCGAAGGCGATGCGGTCATGCGGGCGGACCGGGGCGAGCGTCATGGGAGTCGTCGGCACTTCAAGGTCGGCGCGCGCCAAGAGCCAGCCGGCGGCGAGTGTTTCCGCCAGCGGCACCGCCAAGGCGAAGCGCCCGGCGACGCCGAGAATGGCAAAGCCGTCCGCCAGGCTTGCTCCCGCACCGCCTAATGTATCCGGAACCCAGGCGAGCGGCAGCCCGGCATCGCTCAGCGCCCGCCACAGCGGCTCCGTCCAGGCGCGGCTCTTGGCTCGGTTGATGGTCTGGGGATCGGCGAAGTCTGCGAAAATCCGCTTCGCTGTCTCGATGATGATAGTACTGGCTTCCTCCGCCACGACTTCGTTGACCCCGGTTTGTGCGCCACGACGGCAATAGCCACGCTGTCGCTTTCCCAAGCGCTCATGGTGGGGGTAAGCGGACCCCTTGGCAAGTTGCATCCAAGCTGGGCAGTTGCCCGGAAAGCGCTGTTCCGCCAATCGGACAGACGTCGCATAATGTTCGACTAGGCGGCCGCCCGAGGACATCGAGACGTCGGCGCAGCGTAGGAGTCCGGCATTTGGCGAAGCGAAATGCTACCGCGGCTGTGATCGGTGCCGGCGATTTCATCGGCGCGGCAATCGCCAAGAAATTTGCGGCCGAGGGATTTTCGATCTTCGCCGGTCGGCGCAATGCCGACAGGCTGGCGCCGCTGGTCGCCGACATCGAAGCGGCCGGCGGCGAGATCGTTGCGCGCGGGCTCGATGCCCGCAAGGAAGACGATATCGCCGGCTTCCTGCGCGCCGCCGACGCGCATGCCCCGCTCGAAGTCTGCATCTTCAATGTCGGCGGCAACGTCAATTTCCCGCTGCTGGAGACGACCGAACGCGTGTTTCGCAAGGTTTGGGAATTGGGCTGCTATGCCGGATTCCTGACCGGACGCGAGGCTGCGCGGGTTATGCTGCCGCACGGCAAAGGCTGCATCTTCTTTACCGGCGCCACCGCCAGCCTTCGCGGCGGCGTCGGCTATGCGGCGTTCGCCGCCGCCAAGTCAGGGCTGCGTGCGGTCGCGCAAAGCATGGCGCGCGAACTCGGTCCTAAAAATCTCCATGTCGCGCATCTGATCATCGACGCCGGTGTCGATACCGCGTTTGTGCGCGAGCGCATCAGGCAGCGGTCCGGTGCGGAGGCCTTGGAGCGACTCGATCCGGATCAGCTCATGCATCCGGCGTCGGTCGCTGAGGCGTATTGGCAGCTCTACCGGCAGCCGCGCGACGCCTGGACCTTCGAGCTCGACATGCGTCCGTATCGGGAGGTTTGGTGAGATGGCTAAAGTGGAATTCCATTTCGACTTCGGCAGCCCCAATGCCTATCTGGCGCATTTGGTGATTCCCGAGATAGAGCAGCGTACCGGCGCCAAATTCGAATATGTGCCCGTCCTGCTCGGCGGCGTCTTCAAAATGACCAACAACCGCTCGCCGGCGCAAAGCATGGCGGGCATCAAGAACAGGCTGGAATATGAGGCGTTGGAGCGAGAGCGCTTCGTGCGGCGCCACAACATCACACAATTCAAGTGGACTCCGTTCTTTCCGGTCAACACGCTGCTGATCATGCGCGGCGCGATCGCGGCGCAGCTCGACGGCGTGTTCGAGCGCTATGTCGACGAGATGTTCCGCCACATGTGGGCCGAGCCGAAGAAGATGGACGATCCCGAGGTGGTGCGCTCCGCTCTCGAAGAATCCGGCTTCAACGCCGCTTCCTTGATGGCGCGGACCCAGGAGCCCGAGGTCAAGGATCGGCTGCTCGCAAACACGCAAGCCTCTGTCGCGCGCGGGACATTCGGCGCCCCGACCTTCTTCGTCGGCGACGAAATCTTCTTCGGCAAGGATCGGCTGCGCGACGTCGAGGACGAGATCGTTCGCGCCAATGCTTAGGTCGCGTCGCTGCTCTGAGCTTGCCCGTTCGCCGCGGCGATGGCGTGGAAGAATGTTCCGGTAACGCGACCGCGCCGGCCGCCGGCCCTTACGGTGCCACGGCCTTCGCTATCGGTCAGCTCGGCGAACGGCTGGTCGCGTCCAGTGGAAGTGAGCGAGGCGTAATGGAATTCGTGGCCGCGGACGATGGTTCCACTGCGGCCGAGCACACCGTCCGCCAGAAGCCGCGCCGTGCGGTAGCCGAGATGCAGCTTCCTGCGGGCGAAGCTCGTTGCATGGCCGAGCAGTCCGGTCATGGCGTGGCGCTTTCCCGCCGCATCCTCGAGGCTCTCGCCCAGAACCATGTAGCCGCCGCATTCGCCATGCACCGGGCGCGTCTCGGCAAAACGCCGCAGCCCTGCGGAAAATCTCCGCGCGGCGGCGAGCGCCTCGGCGTGCAGCTCCGGATATCCGCCGGGCAGCCAGCAGCTATCCGCGCTGTCCGCCGGCGGTTCGTCGGCGAGCGGCGAAAATGCAAAAATCTCGGCGCCGGCGCGACGCCACGCCTCAATGAGGTGCGGATAAACGAAGCTGAAGGCTTGATCGCTGGCCAAGGCGATGCGCTGGCCAGGCGGTGGCAGGGCAGGGACATATATCGGTTGCGCCATCGCTCCGGCCGTCATGACTGGCGCTGCACGCGCAACAATAGCGTTGAGATCGAGATGGCGCTCCGCCGCCGCGGCGAGGCGGTCGATCAGCGCGGCTAGTTCGCTGTGCTCGCGGGCTTGAACCAAGCCGAGGTGGCGCTCCGGCAACGCCAGCGCGGCCTCGCGCGGCAGCGCGCCGAGGACGGGAACATCGAGCACGGCGATGGCGTCGGCGACGAGCGCGCGGTGGCGTTCGCTGCCGACGCGGTTGAGGATCACGCCCGCGACCTTCACCGCCGGATCGTGCGCGGCAAAGCCTCGCACCAAGGCCGCGGCCGACTGTGCTTGCCGCGCGACATCGAGCACGAGCAGGACCGGCAGGCCAAAATGCGCAGCGAGGTCGGCTGTCGCGCCACGTTGCCCGGCTGCAGTCGCGGCGCCGTCGAACAGGCCCATGACGCCTTCGATCACGACGATATCGGCACCGTCCGCCGCTTGCGCGGCGAGCGCATCGAGAAGTTCGCGCGACATCGCCCAGCTATCCAGATTGACGCTCGCCGAACCGGTGACGGCGGCGTGGAACGCCGGATCGATGTAATCGGGTCCCGCTTTCGCCGCCCGCACGACCAGCCCGCGCCGCCGCAGCGCCGCCATGAGCGCGAGCGCCACTGTGGTCTTGCCGGCGCCGGAATGCGGCGCCGCGATGATGAGTCCGCGGGCCGTCACTCTCGCTCCTTTTCTTTGTTCTCGGCCGATGCCTCCTCGCCAAGGAGCAGCGTGCGAAAATTCACGATCTCGCCGATCGCTACGATCGCCGGGGGTTCGAATTTCTGCTCGCGCGCATCGGCGGAAAGCCTTTCCAGCGTCGAGACCAGAACCCGCTGTTTCGGCGTAGCCGCCGAAGCGATGATGGCGGCGGGCGTCGGCCCCGGGAGTCCCGCTGCCAGCAAGGCGGCGGCGATCTGTTCGAGATTGTGCATCACCATGTAGAGCACGATCGGCTGTCCGGTGCGGGCGAGCGGCGCCCAATCGAAATCCTCGTCGGCGCCGTGGCCGGCGGCGAAGATGACCGCGCGGTTGACGCCGCGCAGCGTTGCCGGGATCGACGCCGCGGCGAGCGCTGCCAGCCCGGCGGTGACGCCGGGGATGACGCGGAAGGGAACGCCGGCGGCCGCGAGCGCCCTCGCCTCCTCGCCGCCGCGTCCGAAGACGAAGGGATCGCCGCCCTTGAGGCGCAGCACGCGGTGGCCGGCGCGCGCCAGCTCGATCAGGCGTCGGCTGATGTCGCCCTGGGTCGCGGATGGCTTGCCGCCGCGCTTGCCGGCGAATTCGAGCCGCGCTTGCGGCCCGGCGAGCGCCAAGACGCGCGGATCGACAAGGGCGTCGTGCACGACCACATCGGCCTGGTTTAGGCCGGCCAGCGCATCGAGCGTGAGCAGGCCGGGATCGCCCGGACCCGCGCCCGCAAGCCAGACGTGGCCGGGAGCCAGAACCGGCATGCCGGCGCGTTGCGACGCCAGTGCATCCCAGGCCGTCATGGCGGCGTGCTCCCGTGGTGACGATCGCTCCGCGCCGCACTAAAGGGAGAAGCATGGAGAGGCAACAACGCCCGTTGCGCCGGGGATGGACCACCGGCACCTGCGCCGCTGCGGCGGCGAAGGCGGCGTTTGCGGCGCTCATGACCGGCGAATTTCCCGACCCGGTCGAGGTGACGCTGCCGCGCGGCGAGCGCCCAAGCTTCGCGCTCGCTTTGACGCGAAGGGACGAAGGCTCGGCAACCGCCGGCGTGATCAAGGATGCCGGCGACGATCCCGACGTGACGCACGGCGCGCTCGTCCTCGCGACGGTGCGCGCCGGCACGCTTGGCAACGGCGTGACGTTTCGCGCGGGCGAAGGCGTCGGCATGGTGACGCGGGCCGGCCTTCCGATTCCGCCGGGCGAGCCCGCCATCAATCCGGTACCACGGCGCATGATCAGTGATGCCATCGCCGAAGTCGCCGCCGCGGCCGGACGCGCCGCCGACGCCGAGGTCGAGATCGCCATTCCCGGAGGCGAAGCGCTGGCGGCAAAAACGCTCAACGGACGGCTCGGCATCGTCGGCGGATTGTCGATCCTCGGCACCACCGGGATCGTCGTGCCTTATTCGTGCTCGGCGTGGATCCACTCGATTCACCGCGGCATCGATGTCGCGCGCGCCGCCGGTCTTACCCACATCGCCGGCGCCACCGGCTCGAGCTCGGAAGCGGCGGTGCAAAAGCTCTACGATTTGCCCGAGGTCGCGCTGATCGACATGGGCGACTTCGTCGGCGGCATGCTCAAATATTTGCGCACGCATCCGCTGCCGCGCGTCACCCTCGCCGGCGGCGTCGCCAAGATCACCAAGCTTGCGCAGGGTCTCACCGATCTTCATTCCAAGCGCGGCGTCGTCGACCGCGCACTGCTCGGTGCGCTGGCGCAGGCGGCCGGTGGCTCCGCACGCCTGTGCGCGCGTATCGTCAGCGCCAACACCGCGGCGGAAGTTTTTGCGCTGGCGCAAGCCGAAGGCGTCGCGCTCGGCGATGCGGTCGCGCATGCCGCGCAGCAGACGGCCGAACGCGTGGTGGCCGGGCGCGACATTGCCGTCGAGATCGTCACGTTCGATCGCGACGGGCGTCTCGTCGGCCGCGCTCCGTTCAAGACTGCTTAAGGGTCCGCTCAACTGCCGCCTCCACGGAACCGGCGACGATAATCGGCGTCATAGAGCGCGCTGTCGCGAAAATCCTGCGCGGCGAGCGCGCGGCCGACAAGGATGAGCGCCGTGCGCTCAATCCGCGCTTCGGCAACTTTTGTGGCGATGTCGGCGAGCGTACCGCGGAGGATGCGCTGAGTCGGCGAGCTTGCCTGCACCACAACCGCGGCCGGACAGTCGGCGCCGTAAATTGGCGTCAGTTCGTTGACGATGGTCGCGATGGCGTGGATCGCAAGGTGGATCACGAGTGTGGCGCCGCTTGCCGCGAATGTCGCGAGCTTTTCAGGTTCCGGCATGCGCGAGGCGCGGCCGGCCATACGGGTGAGCACCACGCTTTGCGCGATCTCAGGCACGGTCAACTCGCATTCCAGCGCCGCCGCCGCCGCGGCAAAGGTCGGCACACCCGGCGTCAGCGTATAGAGAATGCCGCGCCGCCTAAGCCGGCGAAGTTGCTCGGTGAGCGCGGAGTAGATCGAAAGATCGCCGGAGTGAAGGCGCGCCACGTCGAGACCGTTGGCGTGGGCTGCGGCGAATTCGGCGTCGATCTCGTCGAGCGACAGCGGCGCGGTGTCGACGATGCGCGCGCCGCGCGGGCAGTAGGCGAGCAGTTCAGGCGGCACGATCGAGCCGGCGTAGAGGCAGACCGGACAGCGCGCGATGAGATCGCGGCCGCGCACGGTGATAAGGTCCGCTGCGCCCGGTCCGGCGCCGATGAAATGCACGGTCATCAGGCGCCTCTTGGCGGTTGCGCCGAAGCGGCCACTGCGCAGGTGGCGGCGCCGACGACCAGTCGCGGGCTGATGAGACGCGCGTCAGGCCCAGCGGCGGCGAGCGCGGCGGCTTCCGCCACCGACGGTAGGCAGGTTAGCGCGAGCACACGTTCGGATCGGGTTTCCGTGCGGTCGGTTGCGGTTTGCAGGTCCGCGTCCGAGACCACGATGACGGAGACGCCGAGTTTCTCCGCAGCTGCTTGAATGCCCGCCTCGCCGCGCTTTGTCGCGATCGTGGCGATGACATCGAGTGCCCCCGCGGTGATATTCGCGCGCGCCAGCGCGGCGCGGACGGCCGCTTCGATATCGGGCGCCGGCGCGCCGCGTCTGCATCCGACGCCGGCGACGATCATGGCTTTATCCAAACCCATTGCGTGACCGGCATCGCCGCGCGCCAGCCGGTTTTTCCGCCGACGGCACCGGCGCGCGTAATCGCGATGCGAATAAGTTCGCCGCCCAGCGTCGCGTGGCGGCCGATGAGCAGCGCCTCAGTTTCCAGGGTGACGGCGTTGACCGCGAGACGGCCGCCGGCGCGCAAAGCTGCGATGGCGGTATTGAGTACGCCCGGATCGCTGGCGCCGCCGCCGATGAAGATCGCGTCGGGTGCCGCGAGGCCGGCGAGCGCTGAAGGCACAGCGTCGTCCACGATCTCGAGCCCCGGCACGCCGAAGGCGGCAGCATTGCGGCGGATGCGCGCAGCGCGATCCGCCCGTTGTTCGATCGCGATCGCGCGCATTGTCGGGTCGGCCAGCATCCATTCGATCGCGACCGAGCCGGCGCCGGCGCCGATGTCCCAGAGCAATTCGCCGCGGCGCGGCACCAGCGCCGACAACGTCAGCGCGCGCACCTCGCGTTTGGTGATCTGACCGTCATGCTCGAAAAGCTCGTCGGCGAGGCCGGATGCTCGCGCGATGACGCGCGCATTGGGCGCGGCCGCAACCTCGATCGCAACCGTGTTGAGCGGATCGACCGCAGCGAAGTCGAAAGCGCCGGCGGTCGTCGCGCGAATCCGTTCGCGCGGCCCGCCGAGCGCTTCCAGCACCGTCACACGCGAGGCGCCGAAGCCTGATTCCGCGAGCAGCCGCGCCAGTGCCGCCGGTCCATCGCCGTCGGAGGTCAGTGCCAGAATGCGCGCGGCGGGTTGCAGGTGCGGGCGTATGAGATCGAGAGTGCGGCCATGCACCGAAAGGAGTGCCGTGTGCGGCAGCGACCAGCCGAGCCGTGCCGTCGCCAGACTGAACGCCGACGGCGCCGGCAGCACGATCATCTCGCGCGCATCGATCTTTCGCGCCAATACCGTGCCGACGCCGTAGTGGAACGGGTCGCCCGAGGCTAGTACGCAGATTTGGCGCCCGCGGTGAAGCAGCACTTCGTCGGCGGCGCCATCGAACGGGCTCGGCCACGGCCGCGCCGCGCCGCGAATGAGCGGCGCCGCGAGGCTGAGATGGCGGCGCCCGCCGAACACGATCTCTGCCGCGCCGATCAGTCCGCGCGCCGTCGCGCTCAGGCCATCGACGCCATCCTCGCCGATGCCGACGATGGACAGCCAGCGCGGCGATGCGGCACTGTCACCCTCAATCGCATCAGGAAGCGGCATGCCACGCATCCTCATTCTTGGCGGCACCACGGAAGCGCGGCTGCTGGCCGAACGCCTGGCTGGGCGCAGCGACCTTGATGTCACGCTTTCGCTGGCCGGCCGCACCGCTTCGCCCGCGCGCCAAAGCGTGCCGGTTCGCAGCGGCGGTTTCGGCGGCGCCACGGGGCTTGCGGACTACCTCGTCAACGAGCGCATCGACATCCTGATCGACGCGACGCATCCCCACGCCAGCGTCATCTCGGCGAATGCTGCGGCGGCCGCGCGCAGAACCGATGTGCGGTTCGTGGCGCTGCGGCGTCCGCCCTGGGTTGCGGTCGCCGGCGACCGCTGGAGCGAGGTCAGCAACGTGCGCGAGGCGGTGCGGACGCTGGGGCAAGCGCCTCGCCGCGTTTTCGTCGCGCTCGGCCGCAACGAACTCGCGCCGTTCAAGGATGCGCCGCAGCATCACTATCTCATCCGCAGCGTCGATCCGGTGGATCCGCTGCTCCCTTTGCCGCATGTCGTCTACGTGACCGGCCGCGGGCCGTTCAGCGAAGGCAACGACCGCGCGCTCATGACCGCGCATGGGATCGAAGTCGTGATTGCGAAGAACAGCGGCGGCAGCGCCACCTACGGCAAGATCGCCGCGGCGCGCGCGCTCGACATCGGCGTCATCATGGTGCAGCGGCCGCCCGCGCCGGCGGCGCCCGCGGTCGCAACCGTGAAGGATGCGCTCGCCTGGCTCGATCATGCGCTCACCTTGGCGACGGCCCGCGATGTGTAGACCAGCGGCGAACGCCCGAGGCGTTCGATCACGCGGGTTTCGCGCGAGCCGACGATGACGAGCGTTGCCATGTCGGCCTGCGTCGCGTCGGTGGCATCGAGCGTGACGACGCTGACCTGCTCGTCCGGCCGGCCGACGGCGCGACCGAATACGACCGGCGTCGACGGCGGCAAATGCCGCCGCAGCCGCTCGATCGCGGCAGCAAATTGCCACGGCCGCGCCCGCGAAACCGGATTGTAAAGCGCGAGCACGAAGTCGGCGCCCGCTGCCGCGTCGAGCCGCCGCTCGATCAGTTCCCACGGCTTGAGATTGTCGGAAAGCGAGAGCGCGCAGAAATCGTGACCGAGCGGCGCGCCGATCCGCGCCGCGACGGCGAGCATCGCGGTGATCCCGGGCACGACGGTGATATCGAGCGCACGCCAGCTTGCCGGGCCGGAGTCGATCTCTTCGCAGATCGCGGCCGCCATGGCGAAGACGCCGGGGTCGCCGCCGGAGACGACGGCAACGCGCGCGCCTTGCTCCGCGTGAGCGAGCGCGGCGGCGGCGCGGGCACGCTCCTCGCGATTGTCGGACGCGTAGCGGCTCTGGCCCGAGCGCACCGGCACACGGTCGAGATACGGCCCGTAGCCATAAAGCGCCTGCGCCGCGGCCAACGCCTCGACCGCCTCCGCCGTGAGATAGCGGACGTCGCCCGGTCCCATTCCGACGACGGCGAGATGCCCGTTCACGGCCGTTCCTCCCAGCCCGGCACCAACACCACCGCAAAGTACGGCGCGTCGTCGTCGGTCTTGGCGGCAAGCGGGATCATGACTGCGTCCGCCATGGTGCCGCGCTCGACATAGATCGCGCGCGGCAGCCGGCCGCTTACTTCGAGCGCGCGACGCAGTTTCGGCAGATGCCGCCCGACCTTCATCACCACCGCGGCGTCGGCGTCGGCGAGCCGGCGGGCGAGTTCGCCTTCCGGCAGCGTGGCGGGAAGCACGGTGAAAACGTCATCGCCTTGCGCGATCGGCATGCCGGCTGCCGACCAGCAGCCCGACATGCCAGTGACGCCGGCGACGATCTCGGTCGAGTAACGCGGCGCCAGCCGCGCATGCAGATGCATGTAGGAGCCGTAGAACAACGGGTCGCCCTCGCAGATCACGGCGACGACGCGGCCGGTATCGAGGTGCGCGGCGATTGTTTCGGCCGCTTCGTCGTAGAAGTCGCGGATGATGTCGCGGTAGCCGGTGCTGCATTTCGGCAGTTCGGTCGTCACGGGATAGAGGAGCGCCAGCTCGGTCACGCCGGCGCGCACATGCCGCGCCGCGATGACACGCGAATGGCTCGTATTTCCGGCCTTGGCGAAATGCGCGATCACGTCGGCCTCGCCGAGCGCGCGCATCGCCTTCAGCGTCATCAGTTCGGGATCGCCCGGTCCGACGCCGACGCCCAAAAGCTTTCCGCTGAGTTTTGCCCCGCTCATAGCCCGGCCCTCGCCAGCGCATTAACCGCGGCTGCGGTCATGGCGCTGCCGCCCATGCGCCCGCGCACGATCAGGAACGGCACGCTCTGCGGATCGGCGGCGAGCGCGTCTTTTGCCTCGGCGGCGCCGACAAAGCCGACCGGGATGCCGAGGATCGCCGCCGGCTTTGGCGTGCCGGTATCGATAAGTTCGAGCAACCTGAACAATGCCGTCGGCGCATTGCCGATGGCGACCACACTGCCGGCGAGCCGATCGATCCAAAAATCGAGCGCCGCCGCCGACCGCGTGGTGCCGAGTTTTTCGGCGAGAGCCGGCACACGCGGATCGTGCAGCGTACAGATCACCTCGTTATGCGCAGGCAACCGCGCGCGGGTAATTCCGTGCGCCACCATTTCGGCGTCGCAGAAGATCGGCGCGCCGGCAACGAGCGCGGCCCGCGCCGCAGCAACCAGATTGGGGCCGAACACGATGTTCTGCGCCGCCTCGACCGCACCGCAAGCGTGTATCATGCGGACTGCAACGTCCGCTTCCTCGGCGGAAAAGCGCGACAGGTCAGCTTCGGCGCGGATGACGGCGAACGAGCGCTCGTAGATCGCCGTCCCGTCACGCAGGTAGGTCGCGCGCTCAGACATGGCTGGCCTCACGCTCACGCACGAAATTCGCAATGGCGGCCGGCAATTCATTGGCCGGGACGAGCGCGTACGGAACATCGCGCGTTGAGCCATCGGCAATGAGCGCGCATCCGCTTGGCGTGCCGACAACGGTCAGTGCGGCGGGCGCCGGATGGGCGCAGCCCTTGGTGCAGCCGGAAATGTGAATGGCGAACGAGCGGCCGAGATGCGGCGCGGACGCTTGCGCGATCGCGGGCGCGATGGCGCGCGCGGCAATGTGCGCGGAAGAACAGACCGGCGCGCCGGCGCAAGCGACGACATGGCGGCGCGGGTCGTCGGCGCGAACGATAAAGCCAAGCCTCTCGGCGGCGGCGAGGAAAGAGGAAGACGTCTCTGGTGCCAGTCCGACGATCATGAGCACGCGGCCTGGTGCGGCGCGCAGTCCGATGGCGCCGGCGATGCCGCCAGCTTCGGTCAGGCGTTCGAGCGCCGCCGCGTCGCTACGACCGAAGGCAAGGCCAAGCCCGTACGCCAGCGGTCCGTCGCGTAGTGCGTGCCGGCCGATGGCGTCGCGGCACTTCCGCGCGGTAGAGAGCGATACATTGCCAATAAGCAGATCAGTGAGGACCGATCGAAACGGAACCACGCCTTCGGCGGCTAAAATATCGCGCGCCCGCGCATCGCGACCGCGCTGCGCGATGACTTCAAGCAGCCGCATGGCCGCCGCGACGCCATCGTTGGCGGCGACCACACAAAGTTGCGTCGCGCGCGCCGCGTCTCCGCCAACGCCGACACGAAATGCCACGCCGTTGTTTATTGTCTCGGCGCAGAGGCGCACATCGGCAGCAAGCTCATCGAGGCTCAGTCCTCCGCCGCCGTCGATAGCAACGGAGACTTTGGGGGCCAGCCTTGCGGCGAGCGATGTTTGCGCCAACGCCGGGCGCAAGGCGGCAGCGAGCGCGCTGGCATCGAGGATCTCTTCTGGATCGAGACCGCTGAGCGGACTGCTGTGAACCGGAATGCCATCCTCTGCTGCGATGCCGAGCGCGGCGACGGTCGCGGCGAAGCGCGGCGCCGACGCAGCATTCATTCCGCGAAACTGGATGCTGCCGCGCGCGGTGACTTCGATAACGCCGTTGCCATGCTGCCATGCCGCCGCGCACAGCGTGCTGAACGCCGCCAGCGGGATGGTGCCGATTGGCATCAGCCGCACCAGCAATCCGTCGCCGGTCGGCATGGGCGCCGACAATCCCGGGCAGGCGCCGCGGCGCTGCCGAAGATTGAGAGCCTGCGCGGTCATGCGTCGATCTCCGCGCGCAGCGCCGCGAGGCCGGCATCGACGTCGTTACGGCGCGGATGCCAAACGCCGCGCCGCCGCGCGGCGTCGAGCCGGTCGGCGATCGCCGCCGCAGCCTGCGGATTTTCCCGCAGCAGAAACGCGCGTACGTCGGCATCGGCGACATAGGCCTCGTGTAGGAGATCAAACAATTCGCCGGCGACCGCGTCGGTCGTTGCGGCGAAGGCGGTAAGCCGGTCGACGGTTTCGGCAAGCTCGGCGGCGCCGCGCGGGCCGTGGCGCATCTGCCCGGCGATGAAGCGGGGATTGACGGCGCGGCCGCGCACGATCCGCGCCAGCGCCGCCGACAGCGTTCGCGCCCGCGGTCGCTGCGGGTCGGTCACATCGAGCATGACCAGATCGACCGCGCGGCCGAGCATTTTCGCCGCCGCGGCAAAGCCACCGACGAAGGCGGCATCTTCGGCGCCCTCAAGGAGATCGCGGCCAGGATCGTCGCTCGGATGGAGCAGAATATCTGTGCGCGCGACGCGCTGGGCGAAGGCACCTGGCGCCGCATCGCCTTCCGCACCGGCGCCGCCGTAGCTGTGCGAAGTGGCAGCGAGATAAGCGGCGCCGACCGCATCGGTGTCGGCATCCTGGCCGAGCAAGTCCTCGACGCCGGCGCCGTAGCTGCCGGGAGCCGTGCCGAAGATGCGGGCTAGGCGCGTTCCGCCAGTGATACGGCGCGCCGTCGCCAGCGGATTTTCGCCGTCATCTTCCTCGCGCGCCGCGACGGCCTGCACGGCGGCGTCAAGGAGTGCAATCTGCGCCGGGAAGAGATCGCGAAACAGGCCGGAAATGCGCCAAGTCACATCGACCCGCGCGCGCCCCATCGCGGCGGTCGGCAGCACCTCAACGCCGGTGACGCGGCCGCTCCCAGGCTCCCAGATCGGCCGGCAGCCCATGAGCGCCAGCCCCTGCGCGATCTCCTCGCCGCCGGTGCGCAAGGTGGCGCTGCCCCAGAGGTCGATGACGACGGCGCGCAAAAACTCGCCGTGGTTCTGCTGATGCGCGCGCACGACTTCGTCGGCGGCGAGCCGGCCGAGTTCCATCGCGGTCGGCGTCGGCAGCGTGCGCGGATCGGCGGTGAAAAGATTGCGGCCGGTCGGCAACACGTCGCGGCGGCCGCGCATCGGCGAACCGGCCGGGCCGGGCGCAACGCGGCGGCCGTCGAGCGCTGCAAGCAAAGCCATGCGCTC
>JBAPYW010000063.1:0-19885 GCA_049284935.1 Xanthobacteraceae bacterium | reverse complement strand
GCGGCTGTGCGTACCGGACGGGCCAGGCTCGGCATGATCCCGATCGACAATTCGGTCGCCGGGCGTGTGGCCGATATCCATCACCTGATGCCTCGCTCGGGACTGCACATTGTGGGCGAATGGTTTCTGCCGGTGCAGCACCAGCTTATGGCGTCGAAGGGTGCCACGCTGAAGACCATCAAAACGGTCGAAAGCCACGTCCACGCGCTCGGCCAATGCCGCAACATCATCCGCAAGCTGCGCGTCAAAGCGGTGGTCGCCGCCGATACGGCGGGCGCCGCCCGCGAGGTGGCGGAAGCCGGCGATATTTCGCGCGCTGCGCTCGCGACCAAGCTTGCCGCCAAGATTTATCGGCTGCAAATCCTGAAAAAGGACGTCGCCGACGCCAAGCACAACACCACGCGCTTTGTCGTGCTGGCGCGCAAGCCGAGCTGGGCAAGCCGCAAGGACCGCCAGGTGATCACCACGTTCGTGTTCCAGGTGCGCAACATTCCGGCCGCGCTCTATAAGGCGCTGGGCGGCTTCGCCACCAACGGCGTCAACATGACCAAGCTCGAAAGCTACATGGTCGACGGCAGCTTCGCCGCCACCCAGTTCTACGCCGACGTGCAGGGCCATCCGAAGGACCGCGCGCTCGAACTGGCGCTCGAAGAGCTGGCATTCGTCTCGCAGCCGAAGACCTTGAAGATTCTCGGCGTCTACCCGGCGCACGCCTTCCGCGAGACGTTCAAATAGCGCATGATCGCCAAATACCGGCATCGGTTCTTGGATAAGATCGTGCTCGAATAAAAGCGGGAGGCCGCACGCGGCGGCGCAGTTCGGCAGTCGTGGGGGATGCGCGATGAGCGATGGTGAGGCGAAGATCCGGCGGACGCTGCATTTGCGGTTCACGTATCCGGGCGCGGATTCCGAGCAGCTTGCGGCGCTGATGCGGGCCTCGGCGCCGTTCTATCAGCTGTTCGGCAACGCCCAGCTCAAGCTCTTACGCAACGCCGACGATCCGGGAAAATTCATCCAGGTGATCGAATACGAAACTCCGGAATCCTTCGAGCTCAATCGCCAATCGATTGCCGCCGACATGCGCATGCAGACCTTTCTCCAGGCCTGGCGGGCGATGCTGCCGGGCGGCCTGGAGATCGACGTGTATCAGGAAGTGTGAATCGGAAGACAGAGGACACAGACGACGGCGGGCGGATGAATCGCTCTGTCGTCTGTCATCCGTCGTCTGCCGTCCGCTCCTAGATCGTCTGATTATACTCGCCGACTTCCTTGTGCGTGCGCAGCACGGCGTCGATGGTCTTGAACATTTCGCGCATGCGCACTTCCGATACCGGGCTTTCGACCACGACGACCAGTTCCGGCTTGTTGGAGGAGGCGCGAACGAGGCCCCAGGTGCCGTCCTCGACCGTCACCCGCACGCCGTTGACGGTGACGAGGTCGCGGATCGGCTGGCCGGCGACTTTTCCGCCCTTCTTCTTCTCGGCCTCGAAGTGCGCGACAACCGCATCGACGACCCCGTACTTTTCCTCGTCGGCGCAGTGCGGCGACATGGTGGGCGAGCCCCACGTTTTCGGCAGGGCGTTTTTGAGATCGGCCATGCTTTTCCCGGGATTGCGATCGAGCATGTCGCAGACCGCAAGCGCGAAGATCAACCCGTCGTCATAGCCGCGGCCGAACGGCTTGTTGAAGAAAAAGTGGCCGGATTTCTCGAACCCGGCGATGGCGCCGATCTCGTTGACCCGGCGCTTCATGTAGGAATGCCCGGTTTTCCAGTAATCGGTCTTGGCGCCGTTCTTGATCAGCACCGGATCGGTCGCAAACAAGCCGGTCGACTTCACGTCGGCGACGAACAGCGCATTCTGATGCTGGGCGGAGATATCGCGCGCCAGCATGACGCCGACCTTGTCGGCGAAGATTTCCTCGCCCTTGTTGTCGACCACGCCGCAGCGGTCGCCGTCGCCGTCGAAGCCCAGCGCCACGTCGGCGCCGCTCGCCAGCACGGCGTCGCGCATCGCGTGCAGCATCTTCATGTCTTCGGTGTTCGGATTGTAGTTGGGAAAGGTGTGGTCGAGCTCGCAATCGAGCGGGATGACCTCGCAGCCGATTTTTTCCAGCACCTGCGGCGCGAAGGCGCCCGCCGTGCCATTGCCGCAGGCGCAGACCACTTTGAGGCGGCGCTTGAGCTGCGGCCGCTTGGTGAGGTCGGCGATATAGCGCGCCGGAAAGTTCTCGACGAAGGCGTAGGCGCCGCCTGCCTGCATCTTGTACGCGCCGCCGAGCACGATGTCCTTGAGCCGGCGCATCTCGTCGGGGCCGAAGGTGAGCGGGCGGTTCGCCCCCATCTTCACGCCGGTCCAGCCGTTGTCGTTGTGCGAGGCGGTGACCATGGCGACGCAGGGCACGTCGAGGTCGAACTGGGCGAAATAAGCCATCGGGGTCACCGCGAGCCCGATGTCGTGCACGCAACAGCCGGCCGCAATGAGGCCGTTCGTAATCGCCATCTTGATCGACGCCGAATAGGAGCGGAAATCGTGGCCGGTGACGATGTCGGGCTTGACGCCGAGTTCATGGATCAGCGTGCCGAGGCCGAGCCCCAGCGCCTCGACCCCCATCAGGTTGATCTCGCTGCCGAACAGCCAGCGCGCATCGTATTCGCGAAAGCCGGTGGCTTTCACCATCGGCTCGGACTCGTAGGCATAGGTGTTGGGCTTGAGTTGCGCTTTGGGCTTGGGAAACATTTGACCTCGCTGGGACCGGCTGCGGCGCAGCAATAGCCCAAACGGCGCGCAACCGGAATGGTTGCGTGGCCTTCAGCCTGCGAGAAAGTCTCTGATTTGCGGAGTGGCCCGGGCGATCTCGTACAGGCAGTCCAAATGTCCGCCGTCGGTATCGATTTCCGCCAACTGTACCGGCGTGCCCTGCGCCCGCAATCGCTCCGCCGCCCGCCGCGAATAGGCCGGGAACATGACGCCGTCGGTGCGCACCGAAATCAACAGCGTCGGCGCGCGGATCGCTTTGACCGAGCCGCCGCCCTGGTCGACGTCAAAGATGCGGCAGCCGCGCACCAGATGCACCAGATGCGCGGCATCGGCGTAACAGCCGCGCTGCAGCACGACGGCGTCGAGCGTGCTCTCGACGCTGTACGTATTGTCCGCGGCCGCCAGCGGATCGGCGCCCGGCTTGCTCCAATTCCGATCGAACAGCTTCAGCGCCCAATCCGGTGCGCGGGCCGTCACGGTCACGATCTTCAATGATTGCCGCAATCCCTCGACCGGCTCGGGACCGCCGAAATAGTCGCCGCCCTTCCAGTTGGCATCCATCAGGATCGGCGTCGCCCACATGTCGATCTCGGCGATGAAATACGGCTCGGCCCGCAGGCCGGCGCCGGCGACCGGGATCAGCCTTTGCACCAGCTCGGGATACTGGGCGCCCCATTCCAACGTCTGCATCGCACCCATCGAAGGCCCGGTCACGCATTTCAGGCGGGTGATGCCCAGGTGGTCGATCAGCGCTCGCTGGACGCGAACGAAATCGCGGATGGTGACAATGGGAAAGGTCGAGCCGTAAGGGCGTCCGGTGTCGGGATCGATCGTCGCCGGGCCGACGGTCGTGACCATCGGGTCCTTGGGGCTGACGTTCGACATCGTATCGGCGCTGACGACGAAATAGCGGTCGGTATCGATGGCCTTGCCGGGCCCGATGATGGCGTCCCAGTAGCCGGCCAATTCGTCGTCGGGACGGTATTTGCCGGCGCAGTGGGAACTGCCTGAGAAGTAGTGGCAGACGAGGATGGCGTTGTCGCCGGCGGCGTTGAGCCGGCCGTAGGTCTCATAACCGACGCGGAGGTCCTTGATCAGGCGTCCGCCCTGGGTGGTGAAGCGGGGAATGCTGAAGGTCTTTTTCTCGACCAGCATCGTGGAGCCTTGCGGCGGTTGATCGCTCATCTTGTTCCCCGTTTTGCCTTCCCGGCGCTGCCACGATCGGCGGTGGCGCGTCGGTCGTACCAGATACGCTGGTGCCGCATTGCGTGCCCGCCGCCGGCGCCTGTCAATGTCTGCGTTGGGCGGACTCATTGGCTTTGCCGCCCGTTTTAGGCTACGCTCCTAACAAAATGGGATCGGGGCACGGCATGCCGTCGGATGAGCAGCGGAGTGAGGCAAACGGCGCGCATCGGCGCTTTCGCGTCGTGCTGATAAAGCCGTCGCATTACGACGACGACGGCTATGTCATCCGCTGGTTCCGCTCGCCGATGCCGGCAAATTCGCTGGCGACCGTCTACGGTCTGCTCGACGATTGCGCGCAGCGCAAGATTCTCGGGGCCGACATCGACATTGAGATCACGGCGATCGACGAAACCAATACCCGGGTGCGCATCGACCGCATCATCGCCGAGATGCGCGACAACGGCAATTTCGGCTTTGTCGGCCTGGTCGGCGTGCAGTCGAACCAATATCCGCGTTCGCTGCATATCGCCAAGCCGCTGCGCGCGGCCGGTATTCCAGTGATCGTCGGCGGCTTCCATGTCTCCGGCATGTTGGCGATGTTCCCGACGGTGATGGACGACCTGCAGGAAGCTCTCGATATGGGAGTCACGCTGTTTGCCGGCGAGGCCGAGGGCCGCATGGACGAGGTGGTACGCGATGCCGCCGCCGGCGCGCTCAAGCCGATCTACAATTACATCGCCGATCTGCCGGCGCTCGAAGACGCGGTCACGCCGTTCTTGCCCGGCAACTCCGTGCGCAAGACCATCGGCAACGTGACGACCTTCGATGCCGGGCGCGGCTGTCCGTTCCAATGCTCGTTCTGCACCATCATCAACGTGCAGGGGCGCAAATCGCGGCGCCGCGGTCCCGACGATGTCGAGCGCATCTTGCGCAAGAACTACGAGCACGGCATCGACCGGTTCTTCATCACCGACGACAACTTCGCGCGCAACAAGGACTGGGAACCGATCTTCGACCGCATCATAAAACTGCGGGAGCAAGACGGCATAGACGTGCGCTTCCTCATCCAGGTCGACACGATGTGCCACAAGATCCCGAACTTCGTCGCCAAGGCGAAGCGCGCCGGGGTCACCCGCATCTTCATTGGGCTGGAGAACATCAATCCCGACAATCTGCTCGCCGCCAAGAAGCGGCAGAACAAGATCACCGAGTATCGCGACATGCTGCTGGCCTGGAAGGCGGCCGGCATCTGGACCTATGCCGGCTACATTCTCGGCTTCCCCAACGACACGGCGGAATCGGCGCGGCGCGACATCGAGATCATCAAGAAGGAGATGCCGCTCGACGTGCTCGAGTTCTTCTTCCTCACGCCGCTGCCGGGCTCCGAGGATCACAAGGTGCTGTGGAGCAAGGGCGTGCCGCTCGATCCCGACCTCAACAAATACGACCTCGAACACGCGCTGACGCCGCATCCCAACATGAGCAAGGCGGAATGGGAACGGCTGTACCGCGATGCCTGGGGGATCTATTACACGCCGCAGCATATCGAGACGATTTTGCGCCGCGCCCAGGCCTACGGCATCAATATCCTGCGGCTGGCGCAGATCATCCTGTGGTTCGCCGCCTCGCTCGCGGTCGAGAAAGTGCATCCGCTGCAAGGCGGAATCTTGCGGCTCAAAAACCGGCACGAACGTCGCCCCGAACTGCCGGTCGAGCCGGTGTGGACATTCTATCCCTGGCTCGCTGCGGATTTTTTGATCAAACACGCGCGCGTCGTGGCCGCGGCTTGGAGCATGTTCCGCATCTACCGCCGCGTCGCCGCCAGCGCCCACATTTCTTACGCCGATCAGGCGATGATGCCGGTGACCGAGGACGAAACGCAGACGCTCGAATTGTTTACGCATAACCAGTCGGCGCGCGCGGCCGTCGTCCATGCGCGCAAGGTCAAGACGCTGACCAGCTCCGCCGGCGCCGCCGCCGTGCAGGGGCTTTCCGAATTCGCCTAACGCTGTCGCGGCCGTCCCTCTGACGTTATCGAATGGCGGGCAGGCGCCCGGTCATGGCCGTAGAGTGGCCGGCTTTGACGATCGGCGCAGTGCCGAGATCCATGTCACTGACACGGGCGAAGCTGGCGACGATCGCGACCAAGGCCGCAGATAGAAGGCCGACGACCACGATCTTCAAATGGGTCCTGCGGTCGGCGCTGTTCATCGAATGATTCATGACGACCTCCCGTCTTTTCGGCTTTGATAGCCTTCTGCTGCCACGGGGGATGTGACCCAAAGCACAAAACTGCGCCTTTACCGCGAACTTTCCTTGCGATCCGGGCGCCAAGGAGCGGATTTCGCCGACGCGCGATCCGCGCTAGTGTCCCGATTCCGAAGTTCGCATCGTTATGCGGCACCCTCGTTTGCGAACTTCGGAATCGAAGGACACTAGCAACGTATTGATCTAGTGTGGCTTTGGTTTAGAAGTCGGCATCACGAGTTCGCGGCAAAAATGATGCGGATTTCTGAACCGCCACACTAGGCTTGTTTGCAGCAGGATCGATCGCATGCCGCAGTCCTATCGAACGGTTGTTCTGGAGCGCCATCCGGCCGGCTACGCGGTGCTGATGCTCAACCGACCGCAGAAGCTCAACGCGCTGTCGATGGAATTGCGCGGCGAATTGGTTGCGGCCATCGAAGAGTTGCGGCGCGACCGGGCGGTGCGCGTGCTCATTCTGACAGGCGCCGGCCGCGCCTTCTGCGCCGGGCTCGACCTTGATGAACTGAGCAAGGCGGAAGCCAACTCGGCACGCGCGTTCGAGCTTGATGTTGTGGCGGCGCTGCTGAAATTCGAGGGGCCGGTGATCGGAGCCATCAACGGCGTGGCTGCTACCGGCGGTTTCGAGCTCGCCATGGCTTGCGACATTCTCATCGCGTCGACGGAAGCGCAGTTTGCCGACACCCACGCCAAGGTCGGCCTGCTGCCCGGATGGGGATTGTCGGTTCGCCTGCCGCGCCGCATCGGGCCGCACCGCGCCAAGGAGATGGCATTCACGGCCCGTTTCGTGTCAGCGGCCGAGGCAGGCGCCTGGGGCCTGGTCAATCGCGTCGTGCCGCCGGACGAGCTGCTCGGCCAGGCGCGGGAAATGGCGGAACAGATGCTCGCGGTCGTGCCGGACGTCTTGGTGAAGTACAAAGCACTCCTGGACAGCAGTTTTGCTCGCCCCGCCGGCGAAGCTCTCGTCAGCGAACGCGCGGCGGCGACGGCAGCGAATGCGATCGTCGATCGCGCCGCCATTCCCGGTCGCTGGACGCGAGGACGCGGAAAAAGCTAGCAGCTCCCTAAGCTTTTCGCGGCTTGGCGCGGCGGGTTGCGGGCGCGGTGAGCGGATCGTCCGGCCAGGGGTGTTTCGGATAGCGGCCGCGCATCTCGGCGCGCACGGCGGCGTAGCTGCCGCGCCAGAAGCCGGGCAGGTCGCGCGTCATCTGCACCGGTCGATGCGCCGGCGAAAGAAGCTCGATCAGCAATGGGATCCTGCCGCCGGCAATCGCCGGATGGCGGTCGAGGCCGAAAAGCTCCTGCACGCGGATCGCGATCTTCGGGCCGCCCTCCGCCTGATAATCGATCGGCACGCGCGAGCCCGTTGGCGCTTCGAAATGGGTCGGCGCTTCGGCCTCGAGCCGGCGTTGCAGCGGCCACGGCAGCAGCGCGCTCAAGGCAGTCTCCATCTCATCCGCGGTGATGTCGCGCAGCGCGGTCTTTGCTGCGAGCAACGGCCCGAGCCATGCGTCGACGGTGGCGGCGAGCGTCGGGTCGGACAAATCCGGCCATTCGTCGCCCTCGCTCGCGCGCAGGAACATGACGCGGTCGCGCCATTGCCGCAGCGCCGTGGTCCACGGCAGCCGGTCGATGCCGAGCCGGGCGATCCCTTCGGCGAGGCTGCGCGCCGCTGCATCGCTCGCGACCGCCGGCATCGGTTGCTCGCTCAGTGTGATGGCGCCAAAGCGCCGCAGCCGGCGCAGCCGCAGGCTGGCGCTCGCCGGATCGAAGGTGACGTCGTCGCGTGTCACGATGCGGTCGGCGAAGCGCGCTTCGATCTCGGCGAGCGTCATCGGCGCCGCAAGCAGGATGCGGCCGGCGGCGGCGCTGCCGGCCAGCTCGGCCACGGCGAGGTAGTGTTCGCGCGCGAGCGGGGAGGCGGGATCGATTTGGGCGCCGCGGCCGTTGGCGAGGACGAAGGCGCCCGCCGCGCCGCCGCGATTCTTCGCGATGCGTTCGGGATAGGCCAGCGCCAGCAGCACCCCGATGCTCGGCTCGCCGCTGGAGGGAGCCGACTGCGCGAGCGGTGAGGCACTCGATGCGGCAATCTGCGCCCAACGCTGCGCCAGCGCACGGGCCTCGCGCGCGCGGGCTGAACGATCGCTATGGAGTGCGGCGAGCCGATGCGTGAGGTCAACGTCGTCGCCGGCAAGGCCGCGTTCGCTGATGAGGACGGCGATCTCGGCCGCCGGCAGCGCGGCGCCTTCGGCCGCCGCATCGACCACCATGCAGGCGAGCCGCGGCGGTAGCGGCAGTCGCCGCAGCTTTTTGCCTTCCTCGGTGATGCGGCCGTCGCCGTCGATGGCGCCGAGCTCGGCAAGCAACGCTTTCGCCTCGGCGAGCGCCGGGCGTGGCGGCGGATCGAGGAAGGCAAGGTTCTCCGGCCCGTTGCCCCAGGCCGCGAGGTCGAGCGCCAGCGACGACAAATCGGCGGACAGGATTTCCGGCCGGGAAAACGGTTCGAGCGCCGCGGTCTGCGGCTCGTCCCACAGCCGGTAGCAGATGCCGGGCTCGTTGCGGCCGGCGCGGCCCCGGCGCTGGTCGGCGGCGGCGCGCGACACCCGCACGGTTTCGAGCCGCGTGACCCCGACATCGGGCTCGTAGCGCGGCACGCGGGCAAGTCCTGAGTCGATCACAATGCGCACCCCCTCGATGGTGATCGACGTCTCCGCGATCGAGGTGGCCAGCACGATCTTGCGCCGGCCGGGCGGGGAGGGGGCGATGGCGCGATCCTGCTCGTCGGCCGCGAGCGCGCCATAGAGCGCGACGAGATCGACCGACGGGTCGAAGCGGCCGTCGAGCAACGCCCGGGTGCGGCGGATTTCGCCGGCGCCGGGCAGGAACGCCAGCAGCGAGCCGGTGTCGGCCCGCATTGCCCGCACAATGGCGTCGGCGATTTGCGGCTCGATCGGCCGCGCGTCGCGGCCGAGATAGCGGGTCTCGACCCGGAAGGCGCGGCCCTCGGCGGCGATTACGGGCGCGTCGCCGAGAAGGCTTGCCACGCGGGCGCCGTCGATGGTCGCCGACATGACGAGAAGCCGCAAATCCTCGCGCAAGCCCTGCTGCGCGTCGCGGGCAAGCGCCAAGCCGAGATCGGCGTCGAGCGAGCGCTCGTGGAACTCGTCGAACAGGATGGCGGCGACGCCGTCGAGCATGGGGTCGTCGAGGATGAGCCGGGTGAAGATGCCTTCGGTGAGGATTTCGATGCGGGTTTTCCGGGACAGCTTCGAGCCGAAGCGGACCCGCAAGCCCACCGTTTCGCCGAGGCGTTCGCCGAGCGTCCTCGCCATCCGCTCCGCGGCGGCGCGCGCGGCGAGCCGGCGCGGCTCGAGCACCAGGATGCGTCGCTTGTTTTGCGCCCATTCCTCGCCGGAGAGCACCAGCGGCACGCGCGTCGTCTTGCCGGCGCCCGGCGGGGCGACCAGCACGGCGGCGTTTTGCGTCCGCAGTGCCGCGGTCAGATCCGGCAGCGCGGCGTCGATGGGTAGCGGCGGAGAATAATTTACGACGTTATCCACAGTGATAATTCCGGCCCAACTCATATATTAGTGGTCATCATGCCCGCCGCACAAAAGACCCAGCCTGCCGTTGCCGCGAAGCCCCTGAAGAAAGGCGACCACGTCTTTCTCGTCGACGGTTCCGGCTACATTTTTCGCGCCTATCACGCCCTGCCGCCGATCAACCGCAAATCGGACGGGCTGCAGCTCAATGCCGTGTTCGGCTTCTGCAACATGCTGTGGAAGCTTCTCCGCGATCTCAAGCCGGAGGAGCGGCCGACCCATCTGGCGGTCGTGTTCGACAAGTCGGAGAAGACGTTCCGCACCGCCATGTATCCGGACTACAAGGCGCATCGGCCCGATCCGCCCGACGATCTCAAGCCGCAGTTCAAGTTCATCCGCGAAGCGGTGCAGGCTTTCGATCTGCCGTGCCTGGAGCAGGACGGCTTCGAGGCCGACGACCTGATCGCGACCTATGTGCGCGAAGCCAGCGAGGCGGGCGCCACCGCCACCATCGTCTCCTCGGACAAGGATTTGATGCAGCTCGTCAACGACCGCGTCGTCATGTTCGACACCATGAAGGACAAGAAGATCGGCCGCGCCGAGGTAATTGAGAAATTCGGCGTACCGCCGGAGAAGGTCATCGAGGTGCAGGCGCTGATCGGCGATTCGACCGACAACGTGCCCGGCGTGCCCGGCATTGGGGTGAAAACCGCGGCGCAGCTGATCGGCGAATATGGCGACCTTGAAACGCTGCTCTCCCGCGCGCCCGAGATCAAGCAGGAGAAGCGCCGGCAATCGCTGATCGAGAACGCCGAGAAAGCGCGGCTGTCGAAAAAACTCGTCACGCTCGACGATCACGTCAACCTCAATGTGCCAATGGGCGATCTGGCCGTGCACGAGCCCGACCACAAGCGGTTGATCGGCTTCCTCAAGGCGATGGAATTTAATTCGCTGATGCGGCGGGTGGCGGAATTTTCCGGCGTCGAAGCCGGCGCGATCGAGCCCGACGCAAGGCTCGCGGGGCACCATGCGAATGCCGGTCAAGCAAGCAGCGACGCGGAGTTGCCTCCGCCCTTGAGGGAGGGGCCGGCCGGCGAAGCCGGCCGGGACGGAGGTAATGAATTCATTGCTGCAGAACCCCCCTCCCTGACCCTCCCCCTCAAGGGGGGAGGGATGGCGCCGCGGCAGCCCGCAGGCGGCGATCGAGCGGCGAATTTCTCGCTCACGTCGCAGGCGCTGGCGCGCGCCCGCGCCGAAGCCGCGCGCGGGGAAAAATTCGACCACAGCCAATACGAGACCGTGCGCAGCATCGATCGGCTCAAGCACTGGATCGAGCGCGCGCGCGACGCCGGCGTCGTCGCCATCGACACGATGACCGCCAGCCTCGATCCGATGCAGGCGGAGCTGTGCGGATTTTCGCTCGCGGTGGCACCGAACGAAGCCTGCTACGTGCCGCTCGGCCATCGGCACGGCGGCGAGGGCGCCGGCCTGTTCAGCGGCGACATCGCTCCCGATCAGATTGCCGAGCGCGCGGCGCTGGATGCGCTCAAGCCGCTGTTCACCGACATGGGCGTGCTCAAGATCGGCCACGATCTGAAATTTGCTTGGCAGATGTTCGCGCTGCGCGGCATCGAGATGGCGGCTTACGACGACACCATGCTGATGTCGTACGCGCTCGATGCCGGCCGGCAGAATCACGCGCTGGCGTCGCTCGCCGAAAGCATCTTCACGCATGCGGCGGTCGAGATCGACACGCTGCTCAAGGCGGGCAAGACCAAAATCACTTTCGATGCCGTCGGCATCGACCAGGCGGTGGTCTACGCCGCCGAGCGTGCCGACATCGTGCTGCGGTTATGGCGGGTGCTCAAGCCGCGGCTGCCGGCCGAGCATGTGCTCACGGTTTACGAGACGCTGGAGCGGCCGCTCCTTCGCGTGCTCGCGCATATGGAGCGGCGCGGCATCTCGATCGATCGGGAGGTGCTGTCGCGATTGTCCGGCGAATTCGCCCAGGAGGCCGCGGGGCTGGAAGCCGAAATCAAGGCGCTCGCCGGCGAAGCAATCAATCCGGGCAGCCCCAAGCAGCTCGGCGATATCTTATTCGGCAAACTCGGCCTGCCGGGCGGCACCAAGACCAAGACCGGGCAGTGGTCGACCGGCGCTCGCGCGCTCGAAGAGCTCGCCGAGCAGGGCCACGAACTGCCGCAGAAAATCCTCGACTGGCGACAGGTCTCGAAGCTGAAATCGACCTATACCGACGCGCTGCCGGGATTCGTCAATCCGACGACGCACCGCGTGCACACGAGCTACGCGCTTGCTTCGACGACGACCGGCCGCTTGTCGTCGTCGGAGCCGAATTTGCAGAACATTCCGATCCGCACCGAGGACGGCCGCAAGATCCGCCGCGCCTTTATTGCCGCGCCGGGGACCAAACTCGTCTCCGCCGACTATTCGCAGATCGAGCTGCGGCTGCTCGCCGAGATTGCCGGCATCGCGCCGCTGCAGAAGGCGTTTCGCGACGGCGTCGATATTCACGCCATGACGGCATCGGAAATGTTCGGCGTGCCGGTGAAGGGCATGCCCGCCGACGTGCGCCGCCGCGCCAAGGCGATCAATTTCGGCATCGTCTACGGCATTTCCGCCTTTGGCCTCGCCAACCAGCTGGGCATCGGCCGCGAGGAGGCCGGCGCCTACATCAAAAAATACTTCGAGCGCTTTCCCGGCATCCGCGACTACATCGAGGAATCCAAAAAGTTTGCCAAGGAGAATGGCTACGTGGTGACGTTGTTCGGCCGCAAGTGCCACTATCCGGATATTCGCGCCTCCAACGCTTCGATCCGCTCCTTCAACGAGCGCGCCGCGGTCAACGCCCGGCTGCAAGGCAGCGCCGCCGACATTATCCGCCGCGCCATGATCCGCATGGAAGGCGCGCTGGCGAAGCACAAGCTCGCCGCGCAGATGCTGTTACAGGTGCACGACGAGCTGGTGTTCGAGGTGCCGGATGCGGAAGTGGAAAAGTCGCTGCCGGTGATCAAGAAAGTCATGGAAGATGCGCCATTGCCGGCGGTGGCGCTGTCGGTGCCGCTGCAAGTCGAGGCGCACGCCGCGGACAATTGGGACGCCGCGCACTAGTTGGATATCCGCTCAGCGCCGGCGCCAGGAGCCGAGCGCGATCGGCAGCGCGGTTCCGCAGGCGAGCACGACCAGACCGGCCGCCATCGCCAGGTAGACGCTGTCCAGTCCGCCGCCGAAAAAACGCACCGCGACCGATCCTGCTCCGACGGCAACGACAAGCCGCAAGATGGAGCTGGCCACGGCCCACAAAACGCGTCCCGCGCCGAGCGAGGAAAAATAAAGAGCAAGACCGGCGCCATAAATACCGTAGGCCGGCGCAACGATGCGCAGATACCGCATGCCGGCGTCGAACACGGCGGGGTCTTTGCTGAAAGTGTCGAGCCACAAATGCGGGTCGACCGCGAAGATCATGCCTATTGTGCCGGTGAGGCAGCCGGCGAACGCCGCGCCGGTCCACGCCACGCGCTCGGCGCGGCGGATGTTGCCGGCGCCGAAGTTGGTGCCCACCATGGTGACCAGCGCGGTGCCCAGCCCGAAGACAATCGAAATCTGGATATATTCGAGCCGCGCGCCCATGCCGTAGCCGGCGATCGCCTTGGTACCGAACGGTCCGACCAAACCGGTGAGCAGCAGCACGGTGGTATTGGTGAGGAGCGTGATCATCGCGCCCGGCAAGCCGACGCGAAGGATGTCGCCGAGCATGGACCACTGAACACGGACCGCGCGCCGCAACCGCACCGGCGCACCGCCGAACAGCAAGACACCGCCGAGGACGATGCTGGCGACGGCATAAAAGCCGAGCATGGCGCAGGCGGCGCCGGGCACGCCGAGCTTGGGTATCGGGCCGAGCCCGACAATCAAGGCCGGCGAGATCGTCAGCGTGACCACGGCGCCGGCGATCGACACCGCGGCGGGAAGCACCATCACGCCGGCGCCGCGCAGGATCGAGGCGAGAATATTGAACAGCCAGAACAGCGGAGCGCCGCCAAAGAGGATGGCGGCATACATCGAGGCGATCGCCAGAGCGTCGCCGGTGCCGCCCATGGCGCGAAACAGAGCGCGGCCTCCGATCAGCTCCGCGATCATGAAAACGAGACCGAAGCCGAGCGCGATAAGCAAGGCATGGAATGCCAGCGCGTCCGCTTTGGCCCGGTCACCGCCGCCGAGCGCCCGCGCGATCGTGGACGCGACGCTGCCGCCGACGCCTCCCGCCGCCATGGTCTGCATCAGCATCAACAGCGGAAACGCCAAGCTTACGCCGGCGAGCGCATCGGCGCCGAGCCAGCCGACGAAGTAGGTCTCCACCACGCCGACGACGATCTGTGTCGTCATGACGATGAAGTTCGGCGCGGCAAGGCGCAGCAGCACCGGGACGATGGGTCCATCGAGCATCGCGCGCGTGCGCGGCGCCATTTCCTGCGCCGCATCGGCCGCCGCCGACGGAAGAATACCGGCAATGGCGGTCGTCGAGGCAACGCTCATTGCAACGGTTCCTGGCGGTGGATCAGTGTTTGGCGCGTTTGCGCAGGCGGAGTGCGCGGTTGCCGGGACCAGCCGGCAGGCGAACATCGCGCCGGTGGCTTGCCACGCGCGCCATCCGCGCGCGCACGCCCGCTCCAGCGGCAGGTCCCGCTGCCAGCAAGATCGTCTCGGCGGTCAAGTGCTTGAGCGTGCCGCGGTCGACAACGATCGGATCGAGCAATTGCCCGGTCAGCCGGTCGCGGACTTCCACCGCAATGCCTTCGGTCGCGAGGTGGCGATTCCCCCAGGCGAGCAGCGCCAGGATGACCGGAAGAAAGTCGCGGCCGCGTGGCGTGAGCAAATAGGCGTAGCGGGTCGGCCGCTGCTGATACGCTCGGCGTTGCAAAAGCCCGCTCTTCACCAGGGCTTTAAGCCGCCGGCTCAACATGTTGGATGAGATGCCCAGGCTCTCCTGAAACTCCTCAAAACGGGACAGGCCGTGGAAGGCATCGCGCAGGATCACGATGCTCCACCACTCGCCGACGCAGTCGAGGCTGCGGGCAACTGGGCACTGCTGACGCGCGAAGCTAGTGCGTTGCATGATAAAAGTAACCGTAGCCATGTAGCTTTCATGGTGCAAGTAACGACAGCGTGAACGCCAGGTTTTGCGAGGTTTGCCGTGTCGAAAGGCATTGCCCTGGTCGCGTCGCTGTCAGTCGAGGCCTATGCGGCGGATAACAGGGCCGCGGCGCACTGGCAGCGAGCGCACGGTCCTGTTCGCCAAACACAAGCTTGCCGCGGAGGCGATCGCTGAAGCGGTGCAGCGAATTGTAGCCTGCTGGGGCGGAACTTTCGTCGAGTTGATGCGTTTGCGCGACGTGATACGGGGGGTGTCGCACCATGGACAGTCAGGGCTCAGAGCCATGAAGAGATTTTTGCCATGAAGAGATTTTTCGTCCTGGTCGCCGCAGTCGTTGTCGTCGTCGCGGTCGTTGCCGGAGTGTTTATTTATACCAATTGGGACAAGGCGGTGCCGATTTTGGCGATGGCGATAAATTACGTGCGCTATATGTCAGCGCCCCCAGGAACCATGACGACGGAAGTAGCCGCGACCGCGAAAGAGGGCGCAGCGCCGCCAGCTCCGGCACCCGCCGTGGCGCCTTCGCCGGGCGTCAGTCCTGCGGCGGAGGAAGACTGGCCGAGCTACAACAAAACGCTGACCTCAAATCGCTTCTCGCAACTTACCCTGATCAACAAGGGCAACGTCGGCAATCTGAAGGTTCTTTGCACCTACGACACCGGCCAATATACCGGCTTCACGACCGGCCTGATCGAGGTGAACGGTGCCCTGATCGGCACCACGGAATACGATATTTTCTCGCTTGATCCGGCCAATTGCCGGCAGAACTGGCGGACCCACGAAGATTACACGCCGGCGACGCCGCAGGGCGTCAATCGCGGCGCCGCTTACTTGGACGGCGAATTGTTCCGCGGCACCCAGGACGGCCGCGTTTTGGCTTACGATTTCAAGACCGGCAAGCGGCTGTGGGAGACGGCCGTCGCCGACCCGAAGAAAGGCGAAACCACGCCCGCTGCTCCAGTTGCGTGGAACGGCCTGGTGTTTATCGGCAATGCGGGCGGAGACATTAAGGGCGTGAAGGGGCGCATGTACGCCCTGGATGCCAAGACCGGCAAAATCGTCTGGGAATTCTACCTCGTGCCGAAGGCGCCGGGTGACGTCACCCGCGGACCGCAAGGCGCGTCTCCGCTTGACGCGTCGACCTGGAAAAACGCTTCCGGCTCGCCCATCACCGGCGGCGGCACCTGGTCGTCCTATACTTTGGATCCAACGAGCGGTCTGTTGTATGTACCGGGCGGAAATCCCGCGCCCGATTTTGCCACCGGGCCGCGCGAAGGCTCGAACCTCTATTCCGACTCAGTCGTCGTCCTCGATGCCAAGACCGGAGCTTACAAAAACCACTTCAAGCTCGTGCCTCGCGACTGGCATGACTGGGATGTTTCAAATCCGCCGGTGCTGATCCAGACGGCCGGCGGCAAGAAACTCATGTCGGTCGCGCCCAAAGACGGGCACCTCTATGGCTTCGACCTCGCCACCAACGCCATGCTCTATCGTGTGCCTGTGACCCGCGTCGAGAATGCGGACGTGACCTTCTCAGCCGGCAATTCGGTGCACTTCTGTCCTGGCTCGACCGGCGGGGCCGAATGGAACGGTCCGGCCTACGATCCCAACACCAACTTCGTCTACATCGGCGAGGTTGAATGGTGCACCACGGTCACGCAGCAAACTCCCAAGCAACTCGCGGCGGTACCGCCGGCACAGCCCTGGTCGGGCGAGGCGACGATCAACCCGTTCTATACCTGGGGCAAACCGGACCCAGTTTTCGATTGGGCAGGTTGGGTCTACGCGAGCGACGCCGACACCGGCGTTTGGAAATGGCGGGTGAAGACCAACTATCCGATACAAAGCGGCATGACGCCGACCGCCGGAGGTCTGGTTCTCTTCGGCGATATGGGCGGCAATTTCTATGCGGTCGACGCTGACAACGGCCGGAAACTATGGGGCCGGAAGATCGGCGGGGCGATTGGCGGGGGCGTCATCACCTATACGGCTGGTGGGACGCAAAAAGTCGCCGTCGCGACGGGGCTCACGGAACTCGTTTGGCCGACCGAAATCACGACCGCAAAGGTCTCGATCCTGGGGCTGGGTACTGGCAAGTAAATAATTTTTAGCCTGCTTGGATCAGGCTGCGCGTGGCCCTTACATAGAGTGGCCGGAAAACTCAGGCAGCGGTCTCATTTTTGCTTTCGAAGTTGAGTTCGATCTCCACGTTGTTGGGATCGCGGAGAAAAATCTGCCAACGCGCGCTGTTGGGCACCTGGTTCACGCGATAAGGCACGCCCTTGCCGGTCAGGTGCTGCTTCATCGCGTCGAAGCCGCGGCTGCCGAACGCGACATGATCGATGACGCCCGAGTCGGGGCGCTGCTGCTTATCGGTTTGCGAGATGTCGTTGAGGTGTAGCACAGCCTGGCCCGCGCTATAGAGCCACGCGCCGGGAAAATTGAACGGCGGGCGCGGACCGTTCTTGAATCCGAGAACGTCCTCATAGAACCGTACAGTCTCGCTGAGTTTGCGGGTCGACACATTGTAATGGTCGAGCACGCCGACGCTCATTTTCATCGGGCTTCTCTTCGGGCGGTTTCGTTGTGGAGAATTCTAAAGTTGTGTCCGCTAACGGGCAAGCCGGCTGATGACCCTTTGGCGGCACGCCGCGATAGCGCCGTGTTGATTTGCCTTCGCAAACGATCATGCCATTGTCGCGGCGGCGCCGGGACACCCCGGGCGCCAGCGCTGGGGATCATCGTCTGCGAAAATTTTAATTAACTACCGTCAGCGGGCGGCCCCAATAAAGGGGGGAGCATTATGAGCAGCCTGGACCGAAGTGAACCGAAACTGCTTTTTCCCGGGCTCGCCGGATTCTACGCGGTGGTGTCCGATCTCTGGTATCCGCTGATCCGCGTTACCGTCGGCGCCATCATGCTGGTCCACGGTTGGAGCAAGCTCAAAACCGGCGTCAGCGGGATTGCGGCTTATCTCGCCAAAGTCGGTATCGAGCCTTCGCTGCCCTTCGCCTACGTGGTGTACATCAACGAGACGATCGGCGCGGTGTGCATCATGCTTGGCCTGTTCACCAGGTTCTTCGCCGCGTCGATCGCCATCGAACTGGCCGTAGCGCTGTGGGTCGTTCATTATGCCAAGGGATTCGGCGCCTCCGCCGGCGGCTACGAATATGTGCTGATGTGGGGCATCATCATGTTCGCGATCGCCTTGCGCGGCGGCGGCCCCTATTCGCTCGACCGCGTCATCGGTAAGGAACTTTGAAACTCATAAAGGTGGATTCGGTTGTCCCCGCACGGTATCGGAGACGCTGAGGCGCGAGGCTGTTCGCGGGCATTGCTGACCTGAGCCACGGTCGCTGCGCATTCGCTGCATGCGCTGAAGCGAGACAAGGCCAGCCGGTTTTGCTTCGCGGATCGACCGCGATCCCTTAACGTGCGGCCATGATCGCCGCTTTCACCCCGCATATTCCGTTCGCCCTCGACCCGATGTGGGTGTCGATGACGGTGCTCGCCGTCACTTACGCATTCATCATCGCCGGCCGCCTCAATCGCGCGGTGGTGGCGCTGATCGGCGCGGCGGTCGTCATCATCGTCGGCGCGCTCGATCAGGACGAGGCGGTCAAGGGCGTCGATTGGGACACCATCGGGCTCGTCACCGGAATGATGATCCTGGTGGCGATTTCACGGCGCTCCGGCCTGTTCCAATATCTCGCGATCTGGTCGGCGCAGCGGGTCAAGGCTAGCCCGGCGGGCATTTTGCTGACACTGCAGATCGCCACCGCGCTCCTCTCCGGGGTGCTCAACAACGTCAGCACCGTGCTCTTGATTGTGCCGGTGACCTTGGCCATCACCGAGGAGCTGGAAGTCTCGGCGTTTCCGTTTCTGTTCGCCGAAGTGTTTGCCTCCAATATCGGCGGCACGGCGACGCTGATCGGCGATCCGCCCAATATTCTGATCGGTACCATGGCCGGCCTCGACTTCAACAGCTTCCTCGCCAATGTGGCGCCGGTCGCCGTGCTCGTCATGGCCGTGCAGGCGCTGCTGGTTCATCTGATCTGGGGCCGCGCGCTGCGCGCCAGCCCCGAGCGGCGCACCCTGGTCATGGGCATGAACGCGCCGGGAATGATCAGCGACTGGGTGCTGCTGCGCCGCTCGGTTCTCGTACTCGGCGCGGTGCTGGTCGCGTTCGTGGCCGCCGGTCCGCTGCACCTTCATCCGGCGACGATCGCGATCACCGGCGCCGCGGCGCTGATGCTGCTCGACAATTGGCAGCAGCGCGGCGCCAAGCAGGCGGACAACGTCCACCGGACCTTCGCCGACGTCGAATGGACCACGATCTTTTTCTTCATCGGCCTGTTCGTGGTGGTTCGTGCGGTCGAGGTCAGTGGCTTGCTGGGAGTCATCGCCGACACGCTGGTCGGGTTGACCGGCGGCAACATCGCCGTGGCGGGCGCGCTGATCCTATGGATGTCCGCGGTTCTATCGGCGATCCTCGACAACATTCCGTTCGTCGCCACCATGATCCCGGTGATCAAGGGCATGGCGGGCGCCTATGGCGGGCCGGGCGCCATCGCGCCGCTGTGGTGGTGCCTGTCGCTCGGCGCCTGCCTCGGTGGCAACGGCACGCTGACCGGCGCCGCGGCTAACCTCGCGGTCGCCGGCATCGCCGAGCGCAACGGCATCCGCTTCGGCTTCATTGAATATCTGGCCTACGGCGTGCCGATGACGCTCGTCTCCATCGGCATCTGCCAAGTTTATGTGTGGCTGCGGTATTTTTCCGGTCCGTGACCTCCGAGCAATGTGTCACTGATATCGCGATTGTCTCTTGACATTCGTCCCCGTTCCGGCTACAAGGCGATGCGAATCTCGCTCAGTGAAGGACGCCTTCGGCCGAGGGTACTCCCGAAAGCGGAGCGAGTGCGGTGCCCGCGGGCGGGAAGATACGGCCCGTTCCCGGGCGG
>JBAPYW010000062.1:0-3324 GCA_049284935.1 Xanthobacteraceae bacterium | reverse complement strand
CCTCTCCCCACTGGGGAGTGGGGGAAGGAAAGATGAGCGCTTGGCGTCGCGAGAACGAGATTTTATTTCGTCATTGCCGGGCTTGACCCGGCAATCCATGCGGGTAGCCGGTTGCTCATGACGGGGCCGCAAGTTTCTCTTCGCTGCACGTCAGCATGGACCACCGGGTCATAGGCGAGCGAAGCGACGCCGTTCTTCGAACGGCTATGCCCGGTGGTGACGAGTGGAGGGGGCGCGGATCGCGTCCTCGACGGCTTTGAAACGCCGCGTTGACGGTTTGGTAAGGTCGATTAAGAGCGCGTTACTGACGGTATTGCTGAATACGCGTGGTGCGCAGGCCGGCCAGGCCGTGTTGGTCGATCGAATATTGCCAGGAGAGGAATTCCTCGACGGTGAGCGTGTAACGGCTGCACGCCTCTTCCAGCGAAAGAAGTCCGCCGCGAACCGCGGCAACGACCTCCGCCTTGCGGCGAATCACCCAACGTTTCGTTCCCGGCGCCGGCAAATCGGCGATCGTCAGGGGCGAACCATCTGGCCCGATGACGTACTTGACCCTCGGGCGATGGGGCTCGGTCATTGGATACACTCACAAACTCGACACTACAGGACTGGACCTTACGCACCGCGGCTTAAAATTTGCCTAAGCGCAAAGGTCGATTAGAGGCGTTTGCCGAAGAAACGTACGCGAGGCCCCACGGCGCGGCGCGGGCACCCGACGCGCGGCCACAGGGCCGGAACCGCGAGCTCGGGTCGCCGCACCAGGGTGCGCTGATAATCCATGGCCGATCGGAGGCTGCTACCGTGGCGCCGCGACCCCTCGACGCCTATACTAACGCCAGGTCGAGCCGACCAATGGCGCAGGTGCCGCACGATCGGCTGCCGGGAAGGATCACGGCCGCATGGCCATGCTGAACAGCCTCGATATCGAGGGTAAGCCGTCCGCCACGCGCGTTGTCGTCGCCATGTCGGGCGGGGTCGACTCGTCGGTCACCGCCGCGCTCTTGTCCGACGCCGGCTACGACGTGGTCGGCATCACGCTCCAGCTCTACGACCACGGCGCCGCCACCCACCGCAAGGGCGCTTGCTGCGCCGGTCGCGATATTCACGACGCGCGCGCGGTCGCCGAGCGGATCGGCATCCCGCACTACGTGCTCGACTACGAGAGCCGCTTCAAGGAGGCGGTCATCGACCGTTTCGCGGAAAGCTACGTTGCCGGCGAGACTCCGGTGCCGTGCCTGGAATGCAACCAGTCGATCAAGTTCCGCGACCTTTTGCAAACCGCGCGCGACCTCGGCGCCAAGATTTTGGCCACCGGTCATTACGTCGCCTCGCGGGCGCTGCCGGGCGGCGGCCGCGCGCTCTATCGCGCACGCGAGGCCGAACGCGACCAGAGCTATTTTTTGTTCGCCACCACCCACGCCCAGCTCGACCTGCTGCGCTTTCCGCTCGGCGACCGGACCAAGGCGGAGACGCGGGATCTGGCGCGGCGTTTCGGTTTGCCGGTCGCCGACAAGCACGACAGTCAGGATATCTGCTTCGTCCCGACCGGCCATTATGCCGAGGTGATCGAGCGCCTGCGGCCGGAAGCCGCCGCGCCGGGCGAGATCGTCGATCTCGACGGGCGCGTGCTCGGCCACCATGACGGCATCATCCATTTTACTGTCGGCCAGCGCCGCGGGCTCGGCGTCGCCGCCGGCGCGCCGCTTTATGTCGTGCGGCTCGACGCGGCCTCGCGGTGCGTCGTCGTCGGTCCGCGCGAGGCGCTGCGCACCAGTCGCATCCGGCTCCGCGAGGTCAATTGGCTCGGCGACGCCACGATCCAGCAGGCGTTGGAAGGGCGCCCGGAGGTTTTTGTAAAAGTTCGCTCGACACGGCCGCCGCAGCCGGCTTGGCTGCGTGCCGGCGCCGACGGCGCCATCGAAGTCGAGCTGATCGCCAGCGAGGACGGCGTGGCGCCCGGTCAGGCCTGCGCCATCTACGACGCGGCCGAAGGCCAGGCGCGCGTGCTGGGCGGCGGCATCATCGCCAGCACGATGGCCGCGGCGTCGGTCCAGCGCGCGTTTCGTGCTGATCTCGCCGCAGCGCATTGATGAAACCTCGATCGCGGTAGCGACGGTGGTGCGACGGCGGCAGTGATGGCGGCGGAACTCGACAAAGACGCAGTCGCCAAAGCTTATGCCCGCTGGGCGCCGGTTTACGATCTTGTATTCGGCACGGTGTTCGAGCGCGGCCGCAAGGCGGCGATCGCGGCAGCCGAGCGTATCGGCGGCCGTATCCTCGAAGTCGGAGTCGGCACCGGGCTGTCGCTGCGGGACTACTCGCGGACCAACCGCCTCACCGGGGTCGATCTCTCCGCGCCGATGCTGCGCAAGGCAAAGGCGCGCGTGGCGGAGCATAGCCTGAGCAATGTCGAGGGCTTGGCCGTGATGGACGCACAACATCTCGGCTTCCAGGATGCGGTGTTCGACGTCGTCGTCGCGCAATACGTCATCACCGCGGTACCAGATCCGGAGGCAACCCTCGACGAGTTTGCCCGCGTCGTGAAACCCGGCGGCGAGATCATTTTGGTGAACCATCTCGGTGCCGAATCCGGCCCGCGCGCATCTTTCGAACGATGGTTCGCGCCGCTGGCGCGGCGGCTCGGCTGGCGGCCGGAGTTTCGCTGGGGGCGCCTCGCGCAATGGGCAGCGCGGCACGGCGGCGTGCGTGTCGTGGAGCGGCGCGCGATGCCGCCGCTTGGGCATTTCTCGCTCATCCGCTTTAGCCGGCTCGAGGCCCGCGCGGACGAGCAGTTCGCACCGGCGACCGGGGCGGTCCGCTGAACCGAGGCGACTAAAGGCGGGACGGCTGCCGATCTCATCGTCACAACGCGCGAGCGCGATTTTTTGCCCTTGGAAACGACCCTGAACTACCCTAAATCTCGCCCCGGCCGGCTCGACATGACGTAACGGCGGAGTAGCTCAGCTGGTTAGAGCAGCGGAATCATAATCCGTGTGTCGGGGGTTCAAATCCCTCCTCCGCTACCAAAAAACTCAATTATATCATGATGATACCGATATTTATGCGATCAGCTTGTATGTAGGCGATGACCTTCATACAATCCAAGTATGAAAAGTAGGACAACCCCCTACGACATTCAATCGATCCCTCGATATCCCGACGGGCTACAAATCTATCGGATACCCGCAAGTTCGCATTGGCAATGTCGTTACTTCGTTGACAAGAAATACATCCGAAAAAGCACCAAGACCGATGACAAGGCAGACGCAATAAGGTTCGCCAAAGAGCTGTATGACAGCGTGCGTCTTTCGGACAGACTAGACC
>JBAPYW010000061.1:0-48317 GCA_049284935.1 Xanthobacteraceae bacterium | reverse complement strand
AATGCGGTTAGTTCTGAGGAGACCCGCACTTTTTTGCAGGACACTCACGATCGGGTCGTTTCGATCGCGACCGTTCAACAACAACTCTTTGCTTCGGGGTTAATTGGACCTATTGAAATGCTTCCTTATCTCGAAAGACTGGGTGCTGCTCTCGCGGCGTCGATGATAAGGGATGCTCGACCGATCACGTTGAAAGTGGTGGGCGTGGCAGGCAGTTTAACTGCCCGTCAGGCTGAGAGTGTTGGCTTGATCGCGACGGAACTTGTCATGAACGCTCTCAAGCACGCATTCCCTGACCAAAATATGAAAGGTCGGATCAACGTAGCGTACGACGTTGATGGAACGAATTGGAAACTGTCAGTCGCTGATAATGGAATTGGCAAGCCGGATGGCGTCTTTGCCCAAACAAAGACCGGGCTTGGCACCGGCATAATCAACGCCCTCGCACAAAACCTCAATGCCAAAGTTGAAACGTTAGCCGGGCCTGATGGCACGATCGTGTCAATCACACACGCCACTTTTCCGCCAACAGTAACGCGGGCCGCATAAAGACAATCCTGTTCGCTTGGGGTCATTTTCGACCGGGACGAGGCCAACAGCAGGTCGCGCCATATCGGCTACGCCCTGAAAGCGGAAGCAGAATCAGGGGTGATGGCATCTGCCCGGCCGGCTTGGCGGCCGGTTCGTCACCAACTGAATTTGTAGTTGATACCGGCGCGGACGACGTTCTCGATCAGTGGGACGTTGGTCGGTGCTCCGCAATTCGCAAAGCCATCAATGGCCGCTTCGACACCGCCGCCAGCCGTCCAACCCGTCTGCGTCGTGCCGCTAAAGCGCAAGGCGCCGGAACTGGCTTGCAGACTGCTGAACGCGCCGCCGGTGGTGCCGTGGAACAGGATGCGATCACAGGCAAAGCCGGCCGCTGCACATAGCAAAAAGCCACGGACCTGAGGCGGTGCCGCGGCCGCGGGCCACCCTTGTGTTTTGATCTAAATCAATGAATTCGATGCACCCCTGATTATCGCTAGCCAAGGCGGGGCAAAGCGCGCGGACGTGGAGAAAAATGTGAGGCTAGGCGAGGTAGAATACCTGGAACGTCGGCGCAAAGCCTTGCAAGACGAAATTGCCAAGGCGCGGCTTCAGAACCCGCCCGACGAACTCTTAATCGCCGACCTGAAGCGCCGCACGCTGCATCTCGCAGGCGAGATCGAACGGTTTCATCAGATTCATCAGAAAAGTTCGCTGAGATCGGAACGGCGAACCGCAGCCTGCTGAAGCGCTGGCACAGCGCCGACGCAAACAAACAGGGGAGAAACAATTATGCGTCTGAAACACCTCGCTGTCGCACTGGCGATTGCGACGGCGGCGCCGATCGCGGTCGCGACGGCGCAGGCCGAGGATGGAATTTTCATTCCGCTCTTCACCTATCGGACCGGCGCGTTTGCCGGATCCGGGATCCCGACCGGCAACGGCGAGGCGGATTATCTCAACATGCTCAACGAGCGCGACGGCGGCATCGGCGGCGTCCGGCTCATCGTCGAGGAGTGCGAGACCGGCTACGACACCAAGAAGGGGGTCGAATGCTATGACTCGGTCAAAGGCCGCAATCCCGTGGTCGTCACGCCGAATGCGACCGGAATCACGCTGCAGCTGATCCCCAAGGCGACGGTCGATAAAATCCCGATCCTGTCGTTTGCTTACGGCCTCTCCGCGTCGGCGGACGGCAACCAATTTCCCTGGATTTTCAATCCGCCGGCCACCTATTGGGACGGCGCCTCGGCCTTCATCAGGCGCGTCGCCGACGTCGAGGGTGGCTTCGATAAGCTCAAGGGCAAGACGATCGGCCTCGTCCATCTCGACGTGCCCTACGGCAAGGAGCCGATCCCGCTGCTGCAATCGCTCGCTAAGGATTACGGCTTCGAGCTTAAGCTCTATCCCGTGACCGTTTCCGACATGCAGAACCAGACCTCGGTCTGGCTCAACGTGCGGCGTGACCGGCCCAACTGGATTTATTTGCAAGGCTGGGGCGCGATGAACCCGACCGCGATCAAGGAAGCGGCCAGGACCGGCTATCCGATGAACCGCCTGATTGGCGTGTGGTGGTCGGGCAACGATGATGACGCGCGCCCGGCGGGCGCGGCTGCCAAGGGCTATAGCTCGCTCGACCTCAACGCGGTCGGCGGCGACTTTCCGGCGATTCAGGACATCCTCAAATACGTCGTCGACAAAGGAAAGAGCCAGGTCGCGTCGCGGGACAAAGTCGGCGAGAATTTTTATTACCGGGGCGTCTTCAACTCGGTCGTCATCGCCGAGGCGATCCGCACCGCGCAGCAATTGACCGGCAAGAAACTGGTCAACAGCGCCGACGTGCGCCGCGGCTTCGAGAGCCTCAGCATCACCGCCGCGCGCTTGAAAAAGCTTGGCCTCGAAGACTTTGCCGCACCGTTCCGGCTAAGCTGCGCCGATCACAATGGGCATGGGGGCATCTCCCTGGTCGAATGGGACGGGGCGAAGTGGCATACCACGGTGACCTCGATTGAACCGATCAAGGATAAGGTCATGCCGCTGATCGAGAGCGCGGCGCAGGATTACGTCAAAGCCAACACCGGCTGGCCGCAACGAACCGAAGCGTGCGACAAGTCGTCTTGATAGGCGTTCTTGCGTAGTTCTCGCGTAGTTCTTGCCTGGTCCCCGCCTGTGCGGGGACGGGCGGGGCAACGGATGGGTGCCGTCGCCTGGCCGTGAATGGCGGTGCAAAAATATCGGACGGAAATTATTCCGCCGGCCGGCTTGGCGGCCGGTTCGTCACCAGCTGAATTTGTAGTTGATGCCGGCGCGGACGACGTTCTCGGTGAGTGGGACGGTGGTGGGACTACCGCTCGTCGAGCAACTCCCTACCGGGCAAGACTGACTGCCGAGGTTGACGTAGAGATACTCGAGCTTGGCCGTCCAGTTCGGGGCGATGGCCGCTTCGATACCGGCGCCGGCGGTCCAGCCGATTTGCGTCGTGCTGTTAAAGGGCAGGGCGCCGGAATTGGCTTGCAGATTGCCGAACGCGCCACCGGCGGTGCCGTAGAACAGGATGCGGTCGAAGGCATAGCCGGCGCGGCCGCGCGCCGTGGCGAGCCAGTCGCTCTGGGTTGTGCAACCGAACCCACAATTGGTGTAGGTGGTGCCGCTCAGGTTCGTCCAGTCGCCATCGCCTTCGATGCCGAGCACGAACTGGCCCCACTGGTAATTGGCGCCGAGCGTGCCGCCGGCGAGGAAGCCGTTGGTGCTGAAGTTGCCGGTCGGTCCTGGGATAAAGCCTGGTTCGTTGAAGTTGCTGCTGCCGAAGGCGTAACCGCCGTTGATGCCGACGTAGATGCCGGTCCAGCTGAACACCGGGGGCGGGGCCTTCACGTAAGTTGCCGGCGCCCGCGGCGGCGGTCCCGGCTGCGGCAGATCGGCCGCCATTGCCTGTTCTCCGGCGGCGAGCGCGAGCACGCCGGCCATCAACAAACGCTTCATGATATTTATCCCCTACGTTACCCGCGACCGCGATGGGCCGCCCGCCAAATACAAAAGAGCGGTATCCGAATCCGCTCCAGCTCTTCCCCTGAGAGTTTGATACGCGCGGACGATGGCGCGACGATGCGGAAACGATGGCGCAACGATGGCACGGCCTTCCGCGGCAGCGGCGGCCGGGCACGTGCAAACAAAAAGCCCCGGGTTTTGCCCGGGGCGGCATCGCTGCCTCGCTTAACAGTTCGTGCCGTTCTCCGCTCGGGTGGACAGTTGCTGTTGTCGTTCCTTGGCGACCGTCTCCCAAGCGTATGCCATTATTTCGAGCGCCTTCTTATCGTCCGGCTCGACTAATATGGCGGCGAGCTTTCGGCATTCCTCCGCAAACTGGGCATATTGCACGACTTTTTCCATGACCCAGCCCACCATTGCGGCCAAGTCGCCCCCCTCCGCGGACTGTTGTGCGTGTAAGCGGTTGTGTCTTTGATTTATGTCAACCAAAGGGGGCCCCCCTCAAATTCAAAGGGGGCTACTAGATCAAAGGCGTGATCGAAACGGACCAGCACCGATTCAATTATCCGACAAACGTGGCGGAGGCATCCTCCCGAGTCTCGCGAGACTCGATGACAATGGCCATCACGACGCAACCGATGGAAACAGCAATAGTTATGGCAAAAACGGTAATCCACATGGCCGACCTCCATGTCTTGAGAGGCTCCAACGCGCCAAAGCGAAATTGGTTTCATTCGGCGGCGTGAAATTCAAATTAGAACAGCTCATTCAGCAAATTAGGCCGCCAACCGAGGCGGCTCTAAGCGCCATCAGTGACGATAATGCTGTCTTGCTGAATCGTCCTGAACACGCTGTCCAATGCAACCCCGATGCGCTGCAAGAGGGCGCCGATCACAACTGATAGAGCCGCAACGATAAGCGCATACTCAATCGCGGTTGCAGCGGACTCGTCTTCCGCGAACCGCGCCAGCAATTTCTGCATTGGGATCACGCCGGATTGTACCCATCCAGCTCGTTTCGTACCGGAGAATTTTCCTTGAAATCAATTCCGCAGTTTTACGTAGGTGCGCGACGCCATGGTTGAGAAGCAATTAAAAAACTGCGGCAGCACCTACTCAAATCCGGCCATTGCGGCCTGCCAATCCAGCCACAAGGCTCGGAAAAATGGCATCGCCTTTCCGCGGCAGCGGCGGCGCGGCGGCGCGAAAGTTCCGCAAACAAAAAGCCCCGGGCTTTTGACCCGGGGCTTTGTCTGCTGCGTCGGCCGCTTGCGGCGCGTGTTACCAGAACTTGTAGTTGATGCCGGCGCGGACGATGTTCTCGGTCAGCGAGACGGAAGTGGGCAAGGTGCCGCCGCCGCCGGAAAGGCCGCAATTCCCAGCGGCACAGGACTGGTTGCCGAGATCGACGTAGAGGTATTCGACTTTCCCCGTCAGGTTCGGCGTGAAGGCGAATTCGACACCGCCGCCGGCGGTCCAGCCGATCTGCGTCGAGCTGCTGAACGGAAGCGCGTTGTAGGAAGCTTGGAGATTGCCGAAGGCGCCGCCGCCCGTCCCGTAGATCAGGATGCGGTCAAACGCATAGCCGGCGCGGCCGCGCACGGTAGCAAGCCAATCGCTCTGGGTTGTGCAACCAGCGCCGCACCCAGAGCCAGCGGTGACGGACGTGGTGCCGTTGAGGTTCGTCCAATCACCATCGCCCTCAATGCCGAGCACGAACTGGCCCCACTGGTAATTGCCGCCGACCGTGCCGCCGACGAGAAAGCCGTCGGTGCTGAAGTTGCCGGTCGGTGTCAAACCGGGGGTGGACCAATTGCTGTCGCCGAAAGCATAACCGCCGTTGATGCCGACATAGATGCCGGTCCAACTGAACACCGGTACCGGGGCCGGAACGTAGGTGGCCGGCGCGCGCGGCGGCGGCGGTCCCGGCTGCGGAAGATCGGCCGCGAGTGCTTGTCCCCCGGCTGCCAGCGCAAGCGCTGCAGCAAGCAAAATCCGTTTCATGCTAAACTCCCATCCCATCACGCGCGACCAGCGCATTGTCGGCTTTTGGTTAGCGTTACGCAACCGTTTCTGCCGGTCAGTGTTACGCAACCGTTACCCATTCCGCCGCCACCGACCAATCTAGCGAGCCAGGCGCTGAAATACCGTGCCCGAAAGGCCACAACGGCCGCGAATTTCGCGGTAGGTCCATGGCTGTAAAAAGGCCGAAGTAGGGCGGCTTCGATGCCGCGACTCGCGGCGGCGCTACCGAGCAAAGCTGTTACAGCAAGTGGCGTGTACGGGCCAAAATTATCGGGCAGAGCGGCGGGCAAATTTTTCCCGTAAGACAACGCGAGCCGCTTGCAAACGGGTTGACTGGGAGCGCGAGCCTCGACCTGAAGCGCCGCGCTGCCGGACGGATGCCGCGCCGGGCCACCGCGGGGCCACCGGCCGGGGCGGTCAGGCCGCCCGAAACCATTGAGCGGATTGGTGAAAGATTACTGTATCCCAACTGCAACAGCCGCTGAGATTCAACCGGGAAAAGCCCTTTGGCTCAGCCGACATCAGCCAAATGCGATACTATTCAATTGATAAACGGAAAAGTGCGACTCGGGGGACGTCATGAAGAAGATCCTGCTCGGCATCGCTGCCATCGCTGCGCTCGTCGCTACGCCCGCTCTCGCAGCCGACTTGGCGCTCAAGGCGCCGCCGCCGCCGCCGCCCCCGAGTTGGACCGGATTCTATATCGGCCTCGACGGCGGCGCTGGCTTTAACACACAGACCGGGAACAATATAAACATAAACCCGGCGGGCGTGGTCTCCGGTACTGGCGCTGGGGGCCCGATCGCTGACGTGATAAGTCCGCTGGGTGGCTTTTTCGGCGGCCAAGCCGGCTACAATTGGCAGAACGGCGTGGTCGTCTACGGCATCGAGTCGGATCTTCAATGGTCGCACATCCAGCAGGCGAACACGGTGAACGCGCCTTGCTGCGAACCGACTCTTTCCAACGCTGTTAATACTTCCCTGTGGTCCGCGAATGCCAATCTCGACTGGTTCGGCACCACGCGCGCTCGGCTCGGAATTTTGGCCAGTCCGCGCCTCCTCCTCTATGCGACGGGCGGCGGCGCCTACGGGGGGGCAACGTTAACAGGCAACTGGTTCGCACCCGCCACACCAGGGTTTGGCTATCCTTCGTCCGCCTCCGCGACGAAAGGGGGCGGGGTAGTAGGGGCCGGTTTCGAATATGCCTTCACTGGAAAACTCTCGCTGAAAGCTGAGGCCCTCTATTACGACATGGGGACCCTGACAAGCTCGTTCACCTGCCCCGCCGCCGCAACAACGTGCAGCGCCGGGTACACAGCGCAAGGGGCGTTCAGGATCGAGGGTGTATTGGCTCGCTTCGGGCTGAACTATCACTTCTAGAACGGTCCTGTTGCCGCCAGGGACTGACACCAGCCCTAAAATCACGTGCTTCATGACGCACTGAGCCCGGCACGGTTGCGCCGGGCTTTTTCGTTCGCGGCAAAAGCGCTTGCGTTGTCGCGAAGCGGCACGCGACGAAAGGAGTTCGAGTCGCCAGGGTGATTGTCTCCGATAACTTGAGCGGCGTTTCGGCACTTATTGCAGATGTCGTCGGCAGCTACCGCCCTTCTGCCGTGCTTGCAAAAACCGTCGTCCGGCTTTTCACTACACGGGGAGCCAAACCGAGGCGTATTCTTGCTGCGCTAGGTAAGCGTGAGACGAGCCATGACGGCGAAGGTCTGGCGTGAGCGCGTGACCTATACGGCGATGTCGCTTTTTGTCGCCTGGCACACCCTTGCCATGGTCGTGGCGCCCGCGCCCGACACCAGCGACCTGATCAAGGGGCTGCGCACCGCGCTTGATCCCTACCTGCATTTCTTCAAGCTGGACAACCAGTGGAATTTCTTTGCGCCGGACGTCGGTGAAGAAGGCCGCGACCCCATCGGCGTGATCCTGCGCTATGTGATCAAGGATGACGCCGGCGCATTGCATCGGTTCGATCCGGACGCCGCTCTGAACTGGTTTCTCCCGAGCTCGATTTGGTTCCACGACTGGTATCGCGCTCTGCTCGAGAACCCGGACGACTTTGGCGAGGAGTTCGCCGCGTTGTTCTGCCGCCAGCACGCCGAATTGCATCCGGTCGCAATCACGCTCTTCGCGGCCGCGCAAAAGGAGTACGGTCCACTGGATCGCCTGCGCGGCAAGCAGCCGCTGGATCCCGAATTCGTCAACGTGGCACCGGTAAAAAGCTTCGAATGTCCACCCTAGGCATTTCCGCGCGCGCCGGCCGGAAGGCGTTTGCGGCCGCCGAACGGGCTTGGTCGCGCCTTTGGTTTCAGCAGCGGCCGACGACGCCATTGGAGCTGGTGCGGATCGGCATCGGCGCGGCGCTCCTGCTCCACTACCTCAGCGCCAGTTCTTATCTGCTCGAATTCTGGGGAGACGCCGGCCTGCTGCCGCGCGCGCTCGCGCTCCGGGATTCGGACCCGTGGATGCAATCCGTTTTCTTCTATTTCACCGCGCCATGGCAATGGATCGCCTTTGATGCGCTGTTTTTGTTCTGCTGCGCCGCCTTCACCGCCGGGTGGCGAACGGACTGGGTCAAATGGATCGTCCTTATCGGCCACATCTCCTTCGTCTACCGCAATACGTATCTCGTCTACGGCGTCGACAAGATTCTGGCGTCCCTGCTGTTGATCCTGTGTTTGGCGCCGGTCGGGCGCGCCATCAGCCTCGATCGGGTGCGCGCCGTGCGGCGTATCAAGCGCGCGCGGCTCGATGCCGTGCTGCCGCCCTACAGCGGCCGTTGGGCCGGCGCCTGCACGCGACTCATGCAAATCCAGATGGCGGTGCTGTTCTTCTACAGCGGTACGACCAAGCTGCTCGGGGACCAATGGTGGAACGGCGACGCGCTCTGGTTGGTCTTCAGCTCGGAGGAGTACTACAACGGCCTGCTGCTCGACCTGTTCGCGCGGCACTACTGGCTGGTCAACATTGCGACTTATTCCACGGTGCTGATCGAGCTGGCCTATCCGTTCCTGATCTGGCAGCGCGCCACGCGACCGTACCTGTTGGCGGCTGCCATCCTGCTCCATGTCCAGTTCGCCGTGTTCATGGGTTTGTTCTACTTTTCATTCGTCATGATCATGGGGCACCTGAGCTTCGTGCGAATCGAGTGGCTGCGCCGTCTGGGCACGGCGTGGAAGCGGGCGATCGGCGACATGGAAATGATCTATGACGGCAAATGCGGCTTCTGCGTCCGCTCGATGGTCTGGTTTCTCGCCTTCGACGGCTTGGGGCAGATCAGAGTGCGCGATTTCCGCAAAAACCCTTCGCCCGTGGTCAGCGACGCGCAAATGGAGAAGGCGCTCTATCTGGTGCTGCCCGACGGGCGGGCGCTGCCGGGCTTCGAGGCTTATCGGTACGCCGTGTTGCGCGTGCCGGGATTGTGGTGGCAGATTCCGTTGTTTTACGTGCCGGTGTTCAGCCGCCTGCTCGGGCATCCGATATACAATTGGGTCGCCGGAAACCGAAGTTGGCTCTCGTCGATTTTGCTCAGCCGACGCCGCAGTTGAGCGGCGGCGTCGTCCGCAACAGGTAGCCGCATCTGCGCGACTGAGTTTCAGTTCTGTCATGTGGGCAGGGTGCATCAATGGTTTTGTTGCCGCTATATGACGTTGATCCGCTCGAAGGCAAGACGACGCCCTATGTCACCTACGGTTTGATAGCGATCAACGTCATCGTCGGGATCGCGGTCTTCAGCCTTCCCGCGGACACCTACAAGACCCTGCTTAACGTTATCGGCCTGGTCCCTGCGATTGAGACGCGCGAACTCCCGCGCTTGGGTCTGTTTCCGCGCGATTTGGCTCTGTTCAGCGCGATGTTCCTGCACGTCGGCTGGCTGCATCTCGTCAGCAACATGTGGTTTCTTTGGATATTCGGCGACAACATCGAGGATGCGCTCGGTCACCTGCGGTTCTTGCTATTCTATATTCTGTGCGGCCTTACCGCATCGGCCGTGTTTGTTCTCAGCGCACCCCATCTCACCACGCCTATGGTGGGTGCCTCGGGAGCGATCGCCGGCGTGATGGCCGCTTACCTGATGATCCGGCCTTGCGCAAAGATCGAGGTTTTGGCCTTCGTTTGGCCGGTAGCTGTCCGTGCTTATTGGGTTATTGGCATTTGGATCGCGCTTCAGGTTCTGAATGTGGGCAGCTACGCGGACGACGGCATCGCCTATTGGGCCCATATCGGTGGGGCCACTGCCGGTGCTCTCCTCATTATTGCGATGCGACCGCCGAACGTTGCGCTCTTCGAGTGCCTGTCTCCGTCGGACGTGGGCGGAAATACCATTAGCTAGGGCGCGCACCGCGGTCCAAATTGCGGTGCACACCAGAAGTCAAGCCCATTCCGCCGTCTAGAGTTTTCTGATTTATAATTGGCGCAGAACTTATCTCGGGACGGATTTGCCATGAAGACGTGGATCATCGCGGGGACGCTGGTCATCGCGCTCTCGGCGGCCGGAGCCTCGGTTGCGTTCGCGCAGGCCGGCTCCACCGGCGGCACGCTGGGCAAGACCGATAAGTCTATTTCCGGCGGGGACGAAGCGAAGCGTCCACAGCGCGTTCGTTCTACTGCAAAGCATCGCGAGACACCTCGTGTTTCCGCGTGCTCAAAATTAATCGGCGTTTGGAAAGGCGCATTAGGAGGGGACATAATTTATAAGCCTGGTGGAACTGTGTCGGGTACGATACCCGTGAATGAGGGTACCTGGTCGTGCGGTAACGCTGGGGTTACAGTCACGTGGACGAAGGTTCCTTCTGCTGATCATTGTACGTTGTCATCCGATGGAACGTTGCAGACCTGCACCAATAACCGAGGTAATTCCTTTACTCGGTCGCGTAAGAGTTAGAACTAAACTTTAGAGCGCGTCGGCAGGAGCGAGCGCGGAACGATAACAATGCCGGTGCGCGGCGTTCGCCCGCACGCTTTTGTGAGTTCACGGCCTAGAGAAGGTTTCGCCGCAAATGGCTTTCTTCAGACGCAGCGGATCAACAGCGAAGGCGATCCGCGCTGATGCCGCGCGTTCGGCAGAGATCGACGATTATGCCGACAGCGAAATCGAGGCGGATGATCCCGGGTTCGCGCTTGCCGTCGTCGCCCGCGGGACGGTGGTGCATGCAGCCGGCTACGGATTAGCCGATTTGCGCCGCGGCCTGCCGATTGAACCGGACACGATTTTTCACCTGGCGAGTTGCGGCAAGCAATTTACCGGCTTAGGCGTTCTGATGCTTGCCGAGGAAGGCAAGCTCCATCTCGACGATCCGGTCGGCAAGCATCTTCCTTTGATTGCCGGATTTGGTCCGCGCGTGACCATTCGGCAATTGCTGCATCATACCTCCGGCATCCGCGATCTCTATGACGAAAACGGCGTCAAACAAGTCCTGGCGCGCTGCTCGCGGCCGGCCAATGCCGATATCATCCGCACCTACGCCGACCTTGGTTGCCCGATGGCGGAAAAGGGAATCAAGGCGGGCGACGCGTTCAGTTACAGCAACTCCGGTTACGAATTGCTCGGGGCCATCATCGAGCAGGTGTCCGGCCAGTCGTACCACGACTTTTTCGCCAGGCGCGTGTTCGATCCGCTGGAAATGAAAGACACATTTTCAGTCCCGGACCGCAGGATTGGCGGTCCGCGTTGCGCAACCGGATATACGCTCGACGATTGGGATGACTTCGTAGCGGCCGGCAGCAACGAGTTCGACAACCTGGTGGGGTCCGGCTCGTTTTACACGACAGCGCCCGATCTATGCCGCTACGAGCAAGCCTTGCGAACGCATAGCCTCATAAGCGAAACCAGCATGGCGGAAGCTTTCACCGGCGGCCGGACGAACGGTGGCGATTCCACCAACTACGGCTTCGGCTGGAGCCTGGGGGTGCAGAACGGCATCTCGTTCGCCGATCACGAAGGCGACTGGAACGGGTTCCATTCCTATATCTGTTATTGCTTCGACCCGGCGCTCAGTATTTTCGTGCTGTCGAACCATCCCGAACTTGATCTTTCCGAAGCGGCGGATGTCGCAATCGACGCCTATCGCTGATGGCGTCGCGGCTGCGGGATCGACTATGGCGGGCAGGGTGCATCGGGACGCCGACCAAGACCTCGTACAGCTGTGAAGTCGGCACATAAACAGTGCTCGCTAGAAACCCTGCCGCTCGCATCTTGAAGTGAAACGCGTGAGCGTTGCCCTTTCGCACGGACTGCCTGCGCTTCGGCAAAAGCACGCCGGAGGGCGACTCCCTTCGACATAAAGGGGCCGTGTTCACTCGTCCCGCATTGGACGATCCAGTTACCGCCAACCGCGATAATTGAACAAAGGGCGCAATGCACTTGACAACCTATGCCTGAAAAGAAGCCCCAGCCCCGCGCGACCTGGGCCTCTCAGTGACCCATCCGGCGCTCCGACGAAGCCGGAACGACGACACCTGTAAGATTATAGGTATTAGAGAACCGTAAAATACAGAACTTTAAGTTGAAAGGCTGTGGGCAGGCGCCGATGGGCCCTTGCATTCTCCCGGGGAACAAAATAAGAACATAATGGCAGCCAGTGGCCCAGCCGTATGCGGCCCGGCTGAACGTGTGGATAACGCCGATCGCGCCCGGATCGTCCTTGCAGGGGCCGGGCCCGGCACTACGGTGGCGATCAAGCTTAGCGAACGGAGCGTGTCATGGCGGGAAGCGTCAATAAAGTCATCCTGGTCGGCAATCTAGGCGCCGATCCTGAAATCCGTCGCACCCAGGACGGACGGCCGGTGGCCAATCTGCGGGTGGCTACGTCGGAGTCCTGGAAGGACAAGACCACCGGCGAGCGCCGGGAAAAAACCGAATGGCACCGCGTCGTCATCTTCAACGAGAACCTGTGCCGGATCGCCGAGCAATATCTCAAGAAAGGCTCGAAGGTTTTCATCGAAGGCCAGCTGCAAACACGCAAATGGCAGGATCAGTCCGGCCAGGACCGCTACTCGACAGAGGTTGTGCTGCAGGGCTTTCGCGGCGAGCTGACGTTGCTCGACCGCGCCGGTGCGGCCGGCGCCGCCGGCGGCGGCGAGTTCGGGGCCGAGGAGGGCGGCGGCGAGTTCGGCTCGTCCGGACCGACCCGCAAAGTCGCCGCCGCAGCCGGCGCCGGCGCGCGGGGCCCGCGCGGCGACATGGACGATGAGATTCCGTTCTAACGCTCGCGCCGGCTGACATGCAACGTGCTTAGGCCGCGAACGACGTTGCTGACACCTCTCAACGCGCGGCCATTTTTCCGAGGCCGCCAAATAAAGCTGCCCTTATTCTTCAATTACATTGAATAACCGATCCAGCCTGCTCGCTTCTTCTGCCAAATCAGCGGCAAGTGTCTCAAGCTCGGCAGCGACCTCATGCCCGCGATACTTTCGCGAAAGCCGGGAACATTTGAGGGCCAGTTCCGTAAGACGTTCGGCGACACGGTGTGGCATGAAACGTGTTTTCCGATTTTCGCATGAAAGACAAAGAACATAGTTCGTGCCGGTTTCTGCAAATGCCAAGATGTCACAAATGACGATAAACTCGAAAAGACGCTCGAGCCGGGAACCTGAGGAACGGGCCAAGGGGATGACCACCGTACCGTGGAACTTCGCCGGGGTGGCATCTTGTTACCGCGGCTTATAGGCAGACGTCCACCCGGAAATATGCGGCAGCCCACGGACTTGGCCGAATAAATCGGCTGATAAGCGTTTGTTAGGAATGTCCTGATTACCGCGGTTGCTTTGCACACCTCGTGAGGACGATTTTTAATTTTCCTGTGTCAAAGTATCGATTTAGGGGCATCCCGTACCGTTGCTTACTTGGGAAGACCACGGCGCATGCGGTTATTTGAAAGTCTGCGGTGGCCGGTCAACTCAAAGTCCATTGGCCCGGTCCCCATCGAAATTTCCGCGGTGCTGATCGATGATCTCTACTCGGCGCTCGCGTCGTTCGCGGTCGGCGCCGTCGGGGCGGTGCTGGTCGGCGCAATCGCGGCTTGGCACACCGGCAACCCATGGTTTAATTTCCTGACGGCTGTGACCGCAGCCGTCGCTACCGCGCGCGCCGTCCTTACGGTCGCGTACTACAGGAACAAGTCGTCCATTCTCGGCGATGGGCCCACGCTGCGTCGCTGGGAAAGACGGTACGCAGTCGGTGCTTTGGCCCACGGCGCATGCTTCGGAAGCATGTGCCTCGTCGGCTTTGTATTCACCGGCGACCCACTCTGCCATTTGCTGCTTGGAGCGAGCGCAGCCGGATTTACCGCCGGAGCTACGGCGCGCAACTCCAGCCGGCCGTGGATCGCAATAGCCATGGTGTCCCTCATCTTGGTTCCCATGGCCGCCGGATTTGCCCTTCGCAGCGGATTGATCTACATGGCGTTGCTGGGATTCACTTGCGCGTATTATCTCGCCACCGTCGAACTCGCATTGTATTTGGGCGCAAATCGACTGCGCCTGCTGCTCGCCACTGGGGAAAAGGCCGAGCTTGCTCGTTCGCTTGCGGAACAGAATTTCCGATTTGACACCGCGCTTGCCAACATGTCCCACGGACTGTGCATGTTTGATTCCGCGCACCGGCTGGTGGTCTGGAACAGGCGATTCTGCGAAATCTACAAAATCGCGCCGGAGGCGCTGTCACCTGGCATCACGATCAGGAACCTGATCGAGCTGATCGCCGCCGGCGGCAATTATCCTGATCAGACCGTGAACCACCTCGTTGCCGAGATTGCGGCTCGAATGGAGAGCGGCACCTTAACCCATTCCAGCCGCCTGCTGCCTGACGGCCGTTTCATTGCGCTCTCCTATCAGCCGGTGAGCGGCGGCGGTACCGTCGTCATCTTTGAGGATGTGACGGAACGCGAGAAGGCCGAGGAGCGCGCCCGGTTCCTGGCGACCCACGACGATCTTACCGGACTGCCAAACCGCTCGGTGTTCGCCGAGGCGGTCAACGACGCGGTCAAGGCGGGACATCGTTACGGTCATGAGTTCGCCGTCATGTTCATGGATCTCGACCGCTTCAAAAACATCAACGATACGCTCGGCCACGCCGCTGGAGATTTTTTGCTCATTGAAACCGCCAGACGGTTGAAGGAATGCGTGCGCAAGAGCGACGTGATAGCCCGCATCGGCGGCGACGAGTTTGTCATTATGTTGCGCGAGGTATCGGATCAATCGCAAGTCGCTACGGTGGCGCGGAAACTCCTTGCCGCCGTGGTCGAGCCGTTGACCGTTCACGGCCATGAGTGCCGGATCACTGCGAGCATCGGCATCTCGATGTTCCCTACCGATGCACTGGACGAAGAATCGCTGATCAAGAATGCCGATGCGGCGATGTATCTTGCCAAGGAAGATGGCCGCAATGGCTTCCGCTTCCATTTCCAGGATATCACGACCCAATCGATTGAACGGTTGACGCTTGAGGCCAGCTTGCGAGGCGCCCTTGAGCGGAGCCAGCTGTTGCTGCACTACCAGCCCAAGCAGGACCTCCGTCACGGCGGCATCTCGGGCGTCGAGGCATTGTTGCGTTGGCAACATCCCGATCTCGGGCTGTTGCCGCCCAGCCGTTTCATTCCGCTCGCCGAGGAGACTGGCCTGATCGTGCCGATCGGCAAATGGGTCATCGAAACCGCCTGCGCGCAAAATGTGGCTTGGCAGCGCCAGGGCCTGCCGGCGTTGCGCATCGCGGTAAACCTGTCGCCTCGGCAGTTCGCCGACCCCGGCCTGCTCGGTGACATAGATGCCGCCTTGGACAACTCGGGCATGGCGCCCCAACTCCTTGAGCTGGAGATCACCGAGAGTATGGTCATGCAGAACGTCGAGCGAGCCATGCGCATCCTCAAGGCCATCAAGGGCCTGGGCGTGATGCTCGCCATCGACGATTTCGGCACCGGTTATTCGTCGATGTCGCTATTGAAGAAATTTCCCATCGACGTTCTCAAGATCGATCGCTCTTTCGTGCGCGAGATCAGCAACAACAGCGAGGACCAGGCGATCGCCGACGCCATTATCGCGCTCGGTCGGGCGCTTGATCTTACTATCGTGGCAGAGGGCGTGGAGACCGCCGAGCAAGAAGCCTTCCTTCGCGCCCATCATTGCGACCAGATTCAGGGTTATCTAGTCAGCAAGCCGGTGCCGGCCGACGAATTCGCCGCGTTCATGGCCGACCATGCCTTGGCCGAGTTGAAGGCACAGGCCGCCAAGGCTGCATTACGCCCTGAAGTCCTCCGCGCCCGCACACCAGGAGCAAGATCACGCAGCGCAAGGAGCGAAGGTGCCTGACGCATTTGGCGGCAAGCGGCAGGCGTGGCGGATGGCCAAGTCGACGAAATTCCGTTCTCATCGTCAGCGCGCGTGCTGACCGGCGCTCATGGATCTCATCTTCGCGATCAAATTCGTCCACGTCGTCGCCGCCGCGGCGATGTTCGGAACGTGGCTCGCGCTCGCCGTCTTCATGCGGCTCGCCCATCGCTCCGGCAATACCGCCGTGGTGGCGCTGACCGCGCGCTTCGCGGTCAGCGTCGAGCTGATCGTCATGGTTGCCGCCATGGCGGTGCAGCCGATCAGCGGATTGGCGCTGGCCGCGGCGATCGGTCTGGCGCTGCCCGATGAGTTCTGGATTGTCGTTTCGCTCGTGGTCTACGGCCTCGTTGCGGTGGGCTGGCTCGCCGTGCTTGGCATCGAGTTGCGCATCCGCAAGCTGACACGGCAGGCTGCGCTCGACGCCGCGCCGCTGCCGGACGCCTATCGCCGCCTGTTCCGCTTCTATAGCCTGCTGGTCTGGCCGACACTCGCCGCGATGGTCGCGCTGTTTGCGCTGATGATCTGGCAGCCGCGGCTCGGATAGGCCTTTGTCTATTTGCTATATCGCTTAGGCAAACCTTTCAATCGCATCCCCGCAAATGAAAAGCTGCAAGTGGTGAGGCGATCATCAATGCAGCGCAACGGTTGATCTATGTCAACATGCGTCGCGAACGCTCGTTTAGCTTATCGGTACAGCTTTCAGTTTTTACCTCATGCAAGAGAAGCAGCGGCAGTACATGAAGCCGTTGGGACAAGCGTTCCCAGATACCGAGAGGCGAAACATGTTCCCCACTGTGCTGCCCGCTGAAGAATGGTGGGGCGTTCTCGAAAACTACGGCATCAAAATCTGGCCTGCTCAGATCGGGTTTTTTGCGGCAGCAGTAGTAATTGTTCTAATGGTTTTTCTTAAACCCGGAAGGACTGCGGATAGGTTGCTCAAACTTTATATGGCCCTATCGTTTGGTTGGATAGGCGCAGTTTTCTTCCTGACACTCGGAAAAGGCCTTGTCGGTAATTATTTATTTGGATCTCTTTTCGTCGTCGTCGCGGTCCTCTTTGCGGTAGATCTGTTTAGGCAGAGGATGATGTTTCATCCGCCAAATATCCGCTGGCAATGGAATCTGACGACGCTGTTGGGGATAATAATCCTATGTTACCCGGCCTTTAGCCTTCTCGTTGGGCATCAGTTTCCGCGAACCGTTTATCCTGGCACCTTTCCCTGCCCAACTACAGCTCTTGCTCTTTTGTTGCTCACCTTTGCCCTCCCTCGCGTCGACAAGATCATTTATTTCATACTGGTGTTCTGGGCCATCCCCTTTCCGCTATTAATACAGATTCCAAGGTACGGTGTTTATGAGGACATAATTATGTTTGCCGTCGGGGTCTATAGTCTCATTATGCTGGTCAGAGACTGGACGGAGAAACCAGTACCCGACCGGGGAATGCAGCCGCTGTCGTAAAGGGAACTGAGATACTTCAGCCTCGCGTATTTGCGCGATCGTCCTCGACCCCGATTTTCGCTTTGCGCGATCGTTCCATAAGAAATAGATAATAAGCGAGGCTTGGTTATGAGCCTGTCGCGGACGAGTTCCGCGCGCCTGGCATTTCAACAACGACAGTATCAAATTCGGTCAGCATTGGAGCGGTGATGATTGATTGATCCGGCGTTTTCTCCGATGGATCATACCATGGTCGTCTGTCGCTGACTTTGTCCTCATGGGCTTGCGCGATCAATCTGCCGATCTCTTCGCCCTGCAGAGGTACGAGCTTCTTGTCGTGGTCGTACCTGTAGAGTTGAGGACAAAAATACACGGCATGAATTCGCGGGTTATAGCCTTCTACAACAAGAAAGTGCGTCGCCTGCAGTAATATGTTGTACTTTTTTACAATTTTTCGTTCCTGCGTCGATCGCGCGACGCGCAGTCTTTCAGGCGATGGGCCGACGATCGTGCCGGCTTCCAACAGGACAATCCAATCGTTGCTTGTGGCGTTATCCGGATGGATTGCGATGAGATGATTGGCCACTTTTCGTCGGAAGATACCCATGGCGCGGTCCCGGATCGGCGTCCAAGGTGAGGAAATCAAATTAGCAGCCTGCACGAGGAGGTCAATCGTTCACTTGTGTGGTAAGGCCTGGTGCAGACAAAACGCCGGTGCCAAAGGTTCTTATCCGGCGTTCGGCGAAGGCGCGGTAAAGCCAGCCCAGGTCAGATAAAGGCCGATTACCAGCGACGGCGCGAGATAGAGATAGTAATGCTCGCCATATTGCATGTGGTCAAAGATCTGCTGCAAAGCGTCGAGCGTTACCAACAAAAGCATGAGGCTTTTCGCGAGGATCAGCCATCCGACCAAAGTAACGACCACCGGCAGCGCGCCGCCCGACCAGACATTGTGCCCGAGTATCATCGCGACCGCCGTGGCGAGGCTGATTATGGCATAGACGAGCATAACCGGCCCGTCGGCAACCGCGGCCTCGACGGTTGCGCTTCCGCGTACCAGCAAGGCAACCACGAGCACGACGGTGAACAGGCCGATGAACCGCGCGAGGAAAACGGTAAGTCGGGACATGGGATCCTCCGCTAGGTTGAGTGAGCCGGAAGGTCGACGCGATTGACGGACCTTTGACTGGAGTAGGAAATCTCCGAGCCGTGGAACATCGGTACCCGGCTTGGCTCTATTTCGCCCGAAACGACTGCCGCGCCGCTTTGGCCGCCCGATAGCTTGCCGTGACTTGACTCTGATCGGCGTCGGCGAAAGCGCTCGCGGCGTGCAGCGCGTTTGCTGTGGCGTTGATTGCTTCCTTGATCATGCGGACGGTCGGCTGCGGCATCGACAAGACGACTTCAGCCATCTCCATGGCCTTTGCCACGGTGCGGCCGTCATCAGCCACCTCATCAATCAATCCCCATTCGAGCGCTTGGGCGGCGGGCATTTTCTCGCACAGGATGGTGATGCGTTTTGCGCGCGCCGGCCCGACGAGCGTGATCAGACGCGGCAAGGCGCCCCATTGCAGGTTCAAGCCGATTTTGACCTCCGGAACGTACAGGTAGGCGCTGCGCCCCAACACCCGCCAATCGCATGCCAGCGCGATCGCGACACCCGCGCCGACCGCCAGCTTCTCCATGGCCGCAATGGTGATCTGCGGCAGCGCCTCCCAGGCTTTGCACAGCCGCACCCCGGCATACGCGCGGTATCGCCGCTTCAGCTCGTCGCCCTCACTCGGCCAACTGTCGGTAGCTTTCAGATCGAAACCGGCGGAAAAGGCATTGGGCGCGCCGGTGAGGATCACCGCATGGGTTTCCAGGTCGTCGAGAAAACCGCGCGCAACATGGGTCAGTTCGACGACCAGCTTTTCATCAAAAGCGTTGAGGTTCGCCTTGCGGTCGAAACGCACGACGGCGATGCCATCGCGTTTTTCGATGGTTACGTAGTCCAGCTTCACCTGCCATCCTCCCTCAATCCGCCGGGTCCCGAATGAGGCTTGCACATGCGCGCGAAAGTGGACCTCAATCAAGAGACGGCTAGAGTTATCCTGCCAGCAGCGCGCGGATGCCGTCGACGACGAATTGCACCGCGAGTGCCGCAAGCAGCACGCCGAGCAGCCGCGACAGCACGATGTTGCCGGTCATGCCCAGCAGCCGGCCGATCTGCCCGGCGAAGATGAAGGCAACGAAACAGGCGACCGCGACCAGCACCACCACGGCGAGAAGCACACCGAGGAGAATGAGATTGCCGTCGGCGCGGCCCGCCAGCAGCACAGTCGCGGTGATGGCGCCGGGACCGGCCAGGAGCGGGATCGCCAGCGGGAAGGCGGCGACGTTGCGCACGTGCTCCTCGAGCGCCTGCTCGGCGGCTTCGCCTTCGCGGCGCATGCGCACGCCGAACAGCATTTCGAAGGCGATCGTGAACAGCAACAAGCCGCCGGCGATGCGGAACGCCGCCAGCGAGATGCCGAGCATGCGGAACAGCCAGTCGCCGATCAGCGCCGTGCCAATGAGGATGGCGCCCGCGATCAGGCTGGCGCGCAGCGCGACGCTGCGGCGCGCGGCGCGGGGGAGACCGTGGGTGATCGCCAAAAAGGTCGGCGTCAGGCCGACCGGATCGACCACGACGAACAGCGTCAGCAGCGCGGATACGGCGAAGTCGAGCGGCATGACAGGGCCTGCGACTGAAGACCGGCGCATAGTGCCAGCGTCGGGGCTCGCCGTCTCCCGCTCCGGCAATTCATCGGGCGAAAATCGGGCTTTCGCGGGCCGCGTCATGGCGCGGCGAGCGGGTTTGATTTTTCGCTGTAAGATCTTGAGATTGAACTAGAAAATCATATGTACCGGTTGCCGAATAAAGTGGCGCTATAGCGCCCGATCGGCTATGAAATTCAACTCAGATTCGCGCGAGGATTTTGCTTTTGTCAGACCAGGATAATCCGCCGCCGGCCGAAGGCGGGCCCTCCGATACCCGGCCGGTTTCGATCACCGAGGAAATGAAGAAGAGCTACCTCGATTACGCCATGAGCGTGATCGTGGCGCGCGCGCTGCCGGACGTCCGCGACGGGCTCAAGCCGGTGCACCGGCGCATCCTCTACTCGATGCACGAGAACGGCTACACGCCCGACAAGAAATATGTGAAGTCGGCACGTGTCGTCGGCGACGTGATCGGCAAATATCATCCGCACGGCGACCAGTCGATCTATGACGCCTTGGTGCGTATGGCGCAGGAATTCTCCATGCGCCTGCCGCTCATCGACGGGCAGGGCAATTTCGGTTCGGTCGATGGCGATCCGCCGGCTGCCTATCGTTACACCGAAGCGCGCCTCACCAAAGCGTCGATGGCGCTGCTCGACGACCTCGACAACGAAACCGTCGATTTTCAGGCCAACTACGACAACACCGAGCGCGAGCCGGCTGTGCTGCCGGCGCGCTTTCCCAATCTCCTGGTCAACGGCGCCGGCGGCATCGCGGTCGGCATGGCGACCAACATCCCGCCGCACAATCTCGGCGAGGTGATCGACGCTTGCATTGCGTTGGCCGACGAGCCGGGTCTGTCGATCGACGACTTGATCGCCATCGTGCCGGGTCCGGATTTCCCGACCGGCGGCATCATTCTCGGCCGCCAGGGCATCCGCTCCGCCTATCACCTCGGCCGCGGCTCCATCGTGATGCGCGGCAAGGTCGAGTTCGAGACCTTGCGCGGCGAGCGCGAAGCGATCGTCATTTCCGAAATTCCCTATCAGGTGAACAAGGCGCATATGGTCGAGCGCATCGGCGAGCTGGTGCGCGAGAAGAAGCTCGAAGGCATCGCCGCGCTGCGCGACGAATCCGACCGCGACGGCTTCCGCGTGGTCATCGAGCTGCGGCGCGATGCGGTGCCGGACGTGGTGCTCAACCAGCTGTACCGCTTCACCGCGCTGCAGTCCTCGTTCGGCGCCAACATGGTGGCGCTCGACGGCGGCCGCCCGCTGCTGATGAACCTGAAGGATCTGCTGTCGTCCTTCATCGCGTTCCGCCAACAGGTGATCTATCGGCGCACCAAGCACTTGCTCGGCAAGGCGCGGGATCGCGCTCACGTCCTGGTCGGGCTCGCGATCACGGTGGCCAATATCGATGAAGTGATCAAGCTGATCCGCGGCTCCAAGGACGCTAACGAGGCGCGCGAGCAGTTGATGAACCGCGACTGGCCGGCGCGCGCCGTCGAAACCATGGTGACCCTGATCGACGACCCGCGCCACAGCATGTCGGCGGCGGGCACCACGCGGCTTTCCGCCGAGCAGGCCAAAGCCATCCTCGACCTGCGGCTGCAGCGGCTGACCGCGCTCGGGCGCGACGAAATCAAGGCCGAGCTCGACAAGCTGGCGCTGGAGATCGCCGACTACCTGGAAATCCTGCGCTCGCGTGCGCGCATCCAAACGATCCTCAAGGACGAACTCGCCGCCATCAAGAGCGAATTCGCCACGCCGCGCCGCACCATGATCATCGATCAAGAAGGCGAGATGGAGGACGAGGACCTGATCCAGCGCGAGGACATGGTCGTCACCGTTTCGCACGCCGGCTACGTCAAGCGGGTGCCGCTGTCGACCTATCGCGCGCAGCGGCGCGGCGGCAAGGGCCGCGCCGGCATGCAGACCCGCGAGGAGGATTTCGTCACCCGCCTGTTCGTCGCCTCGACGCATACGCCGGTGCTGTTCTTCTCCTCGCGCGGCCAGGTCTACAAGGAAAAGGTCTGGCGGCTGCCGCAGGCGGCGCCGCAGGCGCGCGGCAAGGCCTTGATCAATATCCTGCCGCTCGAGCAGGGCGAAAACATCACCACCATCATGCCGATCCCGGAGGACGAATCGAGCTGGGACAAGCTCGACGTCATGTTCGCGACCACGCGCGGGACGGTGCGGCGGAATAAGCTGTCCGACTTTGCCGACGTGCGCCGCTCCGGCATCATCGCCATGAAACTCGACGAGGGCGACGCCATCGTCGACGTGCAGATCTGCACCGAGAACGACGACGTGCTGCTGACCTCGACCGCCGGCCAATGCATCCGCTTCGCCGTCAGCGACGTGCGCGTGTTCCAGGGCCGCACCTCGATGGGCGTGCGCGGCATCAATCTCGCGGACGGCGACAGGGTCATTTCGCTGTCCATCCTGCGCCACGTCGAGGCGACCGCCGACGAGCGCGCGGCGTATCTCAAGCGCGCCAACGCGGTGCGGCGCGGCAGTAACGGTGACGCCGAGGAGAACGGCGGCAACGGTGGCGACCAGGAAGAGGCCGAAGGCGCTATCGAGCTCGGCGAGACGCGTTACGTTGTGATGTCGGAGGCCGAGCAGTTCGTGCTCACCATCTCCGAGAAAGGCTACGGCAAGCGCACGTCGTCCTACGAGTACCGCACCACCGGCCGCGGCGGCAAAGGCATTACCGCCATGGCGGTGACGGACAAGAACGGCCGGCTGGTGGCGTCGTTCCCGGTGGAGGAGACCGATCAGATCATGCTGGTCACCGACGGCGGCCAATTGATCCGCTGCCCGGTCGACGGCATCCGCATCGCCGGCCGCTCGACGCAAGGCGTCATCGTGTTCTCGACCGCCGAAGGCGAGAAGGTCGCGTCGGTCGAGCGGCTGTCGGAGGAGAGTGAGGAGAACGGGGACTAAACCACGCGTCCGCCGCTGACTGTCGTCCAGCGATCGGTTCAGGTCGCGGCGCGCATACGGCGCGGCCGAATGGAGACCCGGTATGAAGCTTTACACGCTCTGTATCGTCTCGGCTGTCGCTTTCTCCGCGCTCGTAAGCGCGGGCACCGCGGCGGCCGACCCGAGAGGCCTGTGGCTGGCGGAGGATGGCGCAAAAGTACGCGTCAGCTCTTGCGGCAGGGCGCTCTGCGCGACATTAGCAAGTCCCAAATCGCCGACGGACCCGGCGACCGGCGTGGCCTGGACCGACAAGAATAACGTCGATCCGGCACTGCGCGGCCGGCCGCTTGTCGGCGTCTTTGTTCTCCGCGGCATGCTGCCGGATGGGCCCGGAAGGTGGTCGGGACAGCTCTACAATACCGACGATGGCCACACCTACCCGGGACATCTCGTCGAAATCGATCGTAGGACAATCCGAATCGAAGGCTGCGCGCTCGGCATTTGCGGCGGCAAAAATCTAAGCCGAATACAGTGAGAGCGGCCCGACTTGAGCCGACGGGTCCGGCCCGAAGTGGCCGGCTCGATGACAAACTCGCGGCAGAAGACCAATAAGTCACCTCGTGCCGGTGCGGGGCCAGGTGCGTCAGTGTTCCTTTGCCGTGTGCGGAACTTGGCACATCATCATCGTTCGCAGATGCTGGATTCCCGAGCAGGTTTCCAGCTTGCAGCCGCAGCGGTCGCTGCAGAATTCCTTCTGTCCATTGACCTTGACCCATGTATTGCCGAGTACGACCTGACAACTGCTGCAGCCCAGCCAGGGCGCGCATTGCTCCGCCGGCCGCGCGTTCGCGTTTGATCCGGACCAAACCAAGGCTGACAGGGCAAGGACGAAGTAGAGAAACAGCCAGGAACGGCGCATGATTGTCTCCTCCGCTGAACACGAAACTGAACGGATCAGTCTCACACGTCGGAAATCGCCGTTCAAGCGTTGTGGTGATCGAAAGCGCGTTGTTTGCTGCGGCATGGGTTGCGGAGCGGCCGTCAACGGAACTTGCCGGCGGCACTAAGCGCGCATCGATCCTGTCTCGATGAAGCGCTGGTGCCACGACGGCGCTTCGGCAGGCAGCGAAGACGACTGCTGACCGTAGGAGTGTTCCGTAACGCGCCAGAGGTAATCGGCCGCCGCTTGAGCGCTACGGCTTGAGATAAGGGCAGCCGCCTTCGGCCATCGGCCGGAACGCCTGATCGCCCGGGACGGTGACCAAATATTCGTACAGGTCCCACTTACTCTTGGATTCCTCGGGCTTCTTGATGCGCATCAGATACATGTCGTGCACCATGCGGCCGTCCTCGCGAATTTTCCCGCCATGGGCGAAGAAATCATTGACCGGATGCTCGCGCATCCAGGCGAGGACGGTCGCGGTATCGGTCGAATTGGTGGCGGCGACCGCCTTGAAATAGTGGCGCAGCGCCGAGTTGACGCCGGCCTGATACGAGGTCGGCATGGCGCCGTGGCGCCGGTAGAAGACCTCGGCAAAGGCCCGCGTTTCCGGCGTGCGATCCCAGTAGAAGGAATCGGTGAACAGAAGGTCGTGCGCGTGCTCAAGGCCGAGCGCCGGGACATCGGTCAGCGTCACCTGTAGCGCCACGATCTTGGCACCGCCGGCGCGAATGCCGAATTCGTCGGCCTGCGCCACGGCGTTGCGAAAATCCGAGCCGGCATTGGCCAGGCCGACGACGTCGGGCTTGGCGGCCTGCGCCTGCAACAGGAACGACGACATATCCGAGGTGTTGAACGGGTGGCGCACCGCGCCGAGCACCGTGCCGCCGGCCGCGATCACCGCTTTGCTGGCGTCGCGCTCGAGCGCATGACCGAACGAGTAGTCGGCGGTGATGAAGAACCAGGACTTGCCGCCGCGCTGTACCACCGCTTTGGCGGTGGCGTTCGAGGAGGCATAGGTGTCGTAGGTCCATTGAATGCTGGTCGGCGTGCAAAACTTGCCGGTGATGTCGGAGGAGCCGGCGCCCGAAATCAGGAACGGCTTGTTGCGCTCGCGCGTGACATTCATGACCGCAAGCGCCACGGCGGAATTGACGCCTTCGGCGACCACATCGACATGCTTGGTATCGATCCATTCGCGCACGATGGCGCTGGCAATGTCGGCCTTGTTCTGATGATCGCCGGAAATGATCTCGATCTTGCGCCCGGCCACGGTGCCGCCGATCTCCTCGGCGGCCATCTGCGCGGCGATCACCGAGCCCGATCCGTTGCCGTCGGAATATTGGCCGCTCATATCGGTGATGATGCCGACGCGCAGCACGCTCTCCTCTGCGCGAGCCGCCGCGGCGCCGATCGCGACGGTGAAAGCAAGCGCGCCTGCCAATAGCTTTGCGACTTTCATTTTCTCTTCCTTTTGGCTCGCTCACGCGCCCCTGGTGTGGACGCGTATTTCGCCGCTTGTCGTTGCGGCTTTCTACTGCCCGCGCCGGGCAGCACTGGCAAACCGTTTGGCTTCCTCGGCGGCGCGGAACAACGCTTTCGCCTTATTGATGCACTCCTGCTGCTCGAATTCCGGATCGGAATCGGCGACGATGCCGGCGCCGGCCTGCACGTACATCACGCCGTCCTTGACCAGCGCGGTGCGCAGCACGATGCAGGTGTCCATCTCGACGCCGGCCGAGAAGTAGCCGACACAGCCGGCGTACAGCGAGCGCTTGTCCTTCTCCAGTTCGTCGATGATCTGCATGGCGCGCACCTTGGGCGCCCCGGAGACGGTGCCGGCCGGGAAGCCCGCGGCCAGCGCGTCGAGCGCATCGCGGTCCGCCCGCAGCTTGCCTTCGACGTTGGAGACGATGTGCATGACCTGGCTGAAGCGCTCAATGAAGAACTGGTCGGTCACTTCGACGGTGCCGATCTCGGCGACGCGGCCGACGTCGTTGCGGCCGAGATCGAGCAGCATCAAATGCTCGGCGCGTTCCTTGGGATCGGCGAGCAACTCCTCTTCGAGCGCCTTGTCCTCGTGCGGGGTTAAGCCGCGGCGCCGGGTGCCGGCGACCGGGCGAATGGTCACGGTGCCGCCGCCGGTCTTGACCAGGATTTCCGGGCTCGATCCCGCCACCGCGAAGCCGCCGAAATCGAGGAAGAACAGATAAGGCGAGGGATTGACGCGCCGCAAAGCGCGATAGAGCGCGAAAGGCGGCAGCGCGAACGGCACCTCGAAACGCTGCGACAGCACCACCTGAAAAACATCGCCGGCGACGATGTACTCCTTGGCGCGCAGGACCATGCGCTTGAATTCGTCCGGCGAGGTATTCGAACGCGGCGTCACCGCGAGCGGCCCGGCGTGGCTTTCCACCGTCGATTTGTCGAGCGGCCGGTCGAGCGCGTCGACGATCGCCGACAGCCGCTCGACCGCGCGGCCGTGCGCCGCCTGCGCATTGATTCCGGCCTGTGGGCGCACCGGCGTGACGATGGTAATCGTATCCTCGACGGCATCGAACGCAATGACGATCGTCGGTCGCACGAGGATGGCGTCCGGGATGCCGATCGGATCGGGACCCGGCGCCGACAACGAATCCTCCATCAGGCGCACCATGTCGTAGCCGAGGTAACCGAACACGCCGGCCGCCATCGGCGGCAAGGTCTCCGGCAGCGCGATGCCGCTTTCGGCGATCAGCGCCCGCAACGCCGGCAGCGGGGCGGCATCCGCCGGCGCGAAGGCGTCGGGATCGCTTTGCGGCCGGCGATTGATTTCCGCGCGCCGGCCGTTGACGCGGAACACAATATCCGGCGCCAGCCCGATGATCGAATAGCGCCCGCGCACTTCGCCGCCTTCGACCGATTCCAGCAAGAAGCTCATTGCTGTTGAATTTTTCGACCTGCCGCCGCCGATCTTGAGGAAAGCGGACACCGGCGTTTCCAGATCGGCGACCAGCGTCGTCCACACCACTTGCGCCTCGCCGACGGCATAGCGTGCGGCGAACGTCACGGCCGAAGGCTCGACTTGCATTTAGTCGGGTTCCGCCGGGACGCCGCTGCCGACGGCTTGGGCGAGCGCGGTTTGATTGACGCTGGTGCCGAGATCGTTTTCCAGCCACGCCATGTATTCGCTCATGAGATCGTTGGTCTCCTGGCGCTGCACCACGTCGTCGATGCGCTTGGCGTCGGGCGAATTGGCGTCGAGCTTCGGATCGGTGACGGCGATCACGCGGAACACGATCCAGTCGCTCGGGCTGTCGCCCTCGGCGCTGCCGAAGCCGTCCCTGGCGGTGTGGAATATCGAACCGAGCATTCGGGCGGAAACGCCGGCGGTTGGCTTGTCGCGCTTGAGGTTGTCGGCGGTTTCGACCGCAAGACCGTTGGTCTTGGCGACGGCGTCGAGGGGAGTGCCGCCTTTGAGCTTATCGAGGATATCGGTTGCTTTGGCCTTCAACCGCGATGCTATCTCGTCTTCGCGCCAGCGCGCTTCGACCTGGTTCTTGACTTCGTCGAGCGTGCGATCGTGCGCCGGCGTGATCGCGACCACATCGTACCAGACGTAACCGCCGTCGGCCTGGATCGGATCGTTGTCTACTCCGACATCGGAGGCAAACGCGGCGCTGATCACTTCGCTGGCTTTGGGCAGGTTGGCGACAGATTCGCCGGCCGGATTGCGGCCGGAGCGATCGAGATCGTAGGTGACGACCGGCAGCTTTGCTTTCTGCGCGGCCTGTTCCAGCGTGCTGCCGCCGGCGCGCTCGTCCTCGATCTTGTCGTGAAGGCTCTGCACCTCGGCCTTGGCGCGCTCGGTGGCGATGTCGGTGCGAATCTGCGGCGTAACGTCGGCGAGCGATTTTTGCTGCTCCGGTTCGATCTTCAGGACCGTGACCAGGACCGCGCCGAACCGACCCTTGACCGGCGCGCTCACCTCGCCATCCTTGAGCGAGAAAGCGGCGTCGGCGACGGTCGGATCGATGATTTCCGATTTCGGCACGGTGCCGAGATCGATGTCCGACTGCTTCAGCCCGCGTTCGGCGGCGAGCGCCGCAAAACTCAAGCCGTCCTTGATGCGCGCATCGGCGGTCTCGGCTTCCGGCATGGTCGGAAACACGATCTGCTCGACGTGCCGGCGCTCCGGCGTGATATAGCGGCTACGATGCTCGTCGAAGGCTTTTTTGATGTCCGCCTCGGGGACTTCCATCCATTTGGCCAGTTCCGCCGGCGTCACCTGGACGGTGGCGATCTTGCGGTATTCCGGCGCCCGGAACAGGATCTTGCGCGCCGCGAAATACTTGCTCAGCTCATCGGCGGTCGGTTGCGCAATGTCGCCCGCCTGCGCCGGGCCGAGGACCACGTATTCGATATTGCGCTGTTGATTCTGAAATTGGTTGATGGCTTCGAGCCATGCCTTCGGCGCCGGCAGGTTGCCGGAGAACGAATCGATGATCTGCCGGCGCAACATCGCCCGGCGCTGTTCGGAGATGAACCGCTGTTCGCTATAGCCGGCGTTGCGCAAGAACTCGGCGAACCGCACACGGTCGAACTGCCCGGTCGGGGTGCGCAACGCCGGATCGGCGGTGAGCCGCTGCACGATGTCGGCATCGGAAACGGCGAGCCGCATCTTCCGCGCCCGCTGGTCGAGCCCGGCCTCGGCGACCATGTCGCCCAGCACCTGCCGGTCGAGACCGAGGGCGCTCGCCTGTTCCGGTGTCACCGGATGGCCGACCTGGCGCGCAAGCTGCTGTAGGCGCTCGTTGTAGTCGCGCCGGAACTGCTCGACCCCGATCTCGGTGCTGCCGATCTTGGCAACCGTCGAGCGGCCGAAGCCGCGGAAAATATCGTTGATGCCCCAGATCGCGAAGCTCGCGGCGAGCAGACCCATGACCACACCCATCACGGTGCGGCCGAGCCAATTGGAGGAGGCTTTGCGAATACCTCGAAGCATGAAGTCCTACTTGCTGAGTGAGGCCGATCGGGGCTTGGAGAGCCGCGCATCATAAGGACCAGGGCGCAGCCCCGCAACCGACGGATCGTCTGTTAAAACGCCCCTTTTCCGCGCGCAAGGCGTCTGCTACCGGCTGTTTGTCGCAGGCTTTAGGTAGAAATTGGGACACCGATGATGACGCGCCGCCCGCTGGTCGCCGGCAATTGGAAAATGAATGGCCTCAACAGCGAGATCGCCAACCTGCGAAAGATCATCGCCGGCGCGCCAGGCCTACCCAAGGTCGACTTGATTGTGTGTCCGCCGGCAACGCTGATCGCGCGCTTCGCGGAAGCCGCGCGCGGATCGCCCGTGGCGATCGGGGGCCAGGATTGCCACGCCATGGCCTCGGGCGCTTATACCGGGGATATTTCCGCGGAGATGCTCAAAGATGCTGGGGCCGCCGCCGTCATCGTCGGTCATTCCGAACGCCGGCGCGATCACGGCGAAACCGATGCCGCCGTGCGCGCCAAGGCGCTGGCGGCGAAGCGCGCCAGCCTGCTCGCGATCGTTTGCGTCGGGGAGACGCGCGCCGAACGCGAGGCCGGCGCAACGCTCGCCGTGGTCGGCGCGCAGCTTGATGGCTCCCTGCCGGATGACCCGGCGGATGTCGTGGTCGCCCATGAGCCGGTGTGGGCCATCGGCACTGGGTTGACGCCGACCGCCGCAGATGTCGGCGAGGTCCATCGCTCCATTCGCCAGCGGCTCGGCTCCCGCTACGGCCAAGCGGGGCAGAGCGTCCGCATCCTCTACGGCGGCTCGGTGAATGCCGCGAACGCAAACGAGCTGTTGGCGGTCGAGAACGTCGACGGAGCCTTGGTTGGCGGCGCTAGCCTCAAGCCCGACGAATTCCTGGCGATCGCCGGCTTTTACCGTTAGGACGGCTCCCTAGCACCCCGGCAAGGGGGCAAAAGCCCCAGCGGAAGTGCCATGGAAAATCCGCTTCGGATCATGTAGAGACGCCCGCGACTTCCTATATCGAGAAGCGCCGCGCTCGCGGCCGCAAGCGGATATCATCGATGCTGACTGTCGTTATCGTCATTCACCTCATGCTGGTCGTGGCCATGATCGGCGTGGTGCTGCTGCAAAAATCCGAGGGCGGCGGGCTGGTCAGTTCCACCAGCGGCTTCATGACCGGCCGCGGCACGGCGAACGTTCTGACGCGGACGACGGCATTGCTCGCAGTGGGATTTTTCGTCACCAGCTTGGCACTGTCCTGGTTGGCGGGCCTCGGCCACAAGCCGGCCTCCATTATCAATCCCGGCGGGCCGGTCACCCAAGGAGCGCCGGCGCCGGTGGCACCGCTGAGTCAAAGCGGGAAGGGCGTCCTCGACCAGCTGCGCGGCGGCCCGCCGGCAGCGCCAAGCCCGTCGCCAAGCGGGCCGCAAGTGCCGCAGTCGAAATAGCCGCAAAACCCATGGCGCAAGCGACTTCGCCCCGGACGCTTGCGACGATGGGAGCCGAAACCCCTTCGACGGTGCGCGAGGATTCTCCAGGAATTTTCTGTTATTACTTGAGTTTTCCAGCTTGTCGCGGGTCGCGCGCGGCGGCTCTGCCGGAATATCGCTCGTCGAATCGCGCGATCCGCGCTACAGGTTAAACCCCATGGCGCGGTACATTTTCATCACCGGCGGCGTGGTTTCCTCACTTGGCAAGGGTCTGGCGTCCGCGGCGCTCGGCGCGCTGCTGCAAGCGCGCGGATACAAAGTCCGGCTGCGCAAGCTCGATCCGTACCTCAATGTCGATCCGGGGACGATGTCGCCCTACCAGCACGGCGAGGTCTTTGTCACCGACGACGGCGCCGAGACCGACCTCGACCTCGGCCATTACGAGCGCTTTACCGGACGTCCCGCCACCCGCACCGACAACATCACCACCGGCCGCATCTACCAGGAAATCCTCGCCAAGGAGCGGCGCGGCGACTATCTCGGCGCCACCATCCAGGTCATTCCCCACGTCACTAACGCCATCAAGGAGTTCATCCGCGACGGCAATGAGGGCTTCGATTTCGTGCTCTGCGAAATCGGCGGCACCGTCGGCGACATCGAAGGCCTGCCTTACTTCGAGGCCATTCGCCAGCTCGGCAACGATCTGCCGCGCCGTCAGGTGGTTTATATCCATCTGACGCTGATGCCCTTCATCCCCAGCGCCGGCGAGCTGAAAACCAAGCCGACCCAGCATTCGGTGCGCGAGCTGCGCGCCATCGGTATCCAGCCCGATATTCTTTTGTGCCGCACCGACCGGCCGATCCCGGACAGCGAGCGGCGCAAGCTGGCGCTGTTCTGTAACGTGCGCGAAAGCGCCGTGATCGAGGCGCGCGACGTCGACAATATCTATGCGGTGCCCGAGGCCTATCACGCCGGCGGTCTCGACGGCGAAGTCCTCGCCGCCTTCGGTATGGAGGCGCCCCCCGAGCCCGATCTGGCGACCTGGCGTTTCATCAACGAGCGCATCCGCAACCCCGAAGGCGACGTCACCATCGCCGTCGTCGGCAAATATACCGGCATGAAAGATGCGTATAAGTCGCTGATCGAGGCGCTGTCGCACGGCGGCATCGCCAACAAGGTCAAGGTCAATCTCGACTGGATCGAAAGCGAGGTGTTCGAGAACGAGGACCCGGCGCCGTTCCTCGAGCACGTCGACGGCATTTTGGTGCCGGGCGGTTTTGGCCAGCGCGGCGCCGAGGGAAAGATCCGCGCGGCGCGCTTTGCGCGCGAACGCCAGGTGCCTTATTTCGGCATCTGCTTCGGCATGCAGATGGCGGTGATCGAGGCGGCGCGGAACCTCTGCGGCATCGAGGAAGCGAACTCGACCGAATTCGGCCTCACGCGCGAGCCGGTGGTCGGCCTGATGACCGAATGGATGAAGGGCAACGAGCTGCAGAAGCGCGGCATCGGCAGCGACCTCGGCGGCACCATGCGGCTTGGCGCCTATCCGGCGGTGCTGCAACGCGGCTCTCGGGTGGCGGAAATTTATCACGCCGCGGAGATTTCCGAGCGCCACCGCCATCGCTACGAAGTCAATACCGCCTACAAGGATCGCCTGGCGCAACACGGCATGCGCTTTTCCGGCATGTCGCCCGATGGGCTATTGCCGGAGATCATCGAATACGACGACCATCCCTGGTTCATCGGCGTGCAATTCCATCCCGAGCTGAAATCGCGGCCGTTCGCGCCGCATCCGCTGTTCTCCTCTTTCATCGAGGCGGCAGTGGAGCAGAGCCGGCTGGTATAGCCCGTCATTCCGGGCGTTGACCCTGACCCGCCGGATGGTCATGGTCCCCGTCATGAAGCCGATGCCGGTCAGACCTAATCCCGTTGTCGCGGTGGCGAAGGTGCGCTTCGGCAATGCGCTGCCGCTGGCGTTGATCGCCGGTCCGTGCGTGCTGGAGAGCCGCGCGCATGCCTTCGAGATGGCGTCGGCGCTCAAGGACATTGCCGCCCGGCACGGCGTTGGTTTCGTCTACAAAACCTCATTCGACAAGGCGAACCGCACCAACCGCAACAGCGCGCGCGGCGTCGGTCTCGACAAAGCGCTTTCGATCTTCGCCGAGCTGCGGGAAAAACTTGGGCTGGCCGTGCTCACCGACGTGCACGAGCCCGGCCAATGCGCGGCCGTCGCCCAGGTCGTGGATGTCTTGCAAATCCCGGCGTTCCTCAGCCGGCAGACCGACCTCTTGATCGCTGCGGCCAAGACCGGCCGGGCGATCAACGTGAAGAAGGGTCAGTTCCTGGCGCCCTGGGACATGGCCAACGTAGTGGAAAAGATCACCGGCGCTGGCAATCGCAACGTGCTCGTCACCGAGCGCGGCGTTTCGTTCGGCTACAACACGCTGGTTTCCGACATGCGGGCGCTGCCGGTGCTAGCCAAGATCGGCGCGCCGGTGATCTTCGATGCGACGCATTCGGTGCAGCAACCGGGCGGGAAGGGGGCCACCTCCGGCGGCGAGCGTGCCTTCGTGCCGGTGCTGGCGCGGGCGGCCGTTGCCGTCGGCGTGGCCGGGATTTTCATCGAGACCCACCAGGATCCCGACAAGGCGCCGTCCGACGGTCCGAACATGATCCCGCTCAAGGACCTGGAGCCGTTGCTTGAGCGGTTGATGGAATTTGACGCTTTGGCGAAGACGGCCGGCAAATCCCGGACCACGCGTTCGCCACGATAGGAATTGCAAGTCCACCGCGCTCGCTCTTGCCGCGGCGCGGGAAAACCACCATCATTGGGCCTTACGGCCAGGGGTGTCGCGACGGCAATTTTGCGCAACTGCGCCGGCTTGCGTCGCGGCTGAGATCACACCCGTCGAACCTGTCTGGATCATTCCAGCGAAGGGAGCCGCATTGAGCAAGACGGACCATTCCATCACCAATCGTCGTCCGAGTGTCGCCATCATCGGCGCCGGCGTCGTCGGCCTCGGTATCGCCTGGCGGCTGGCCGGGCGCGCCGCGGTCACGGTGTTCGATCGCGGCAAGGCCGGATCGGGCGCCAGCCACGCGGCGGCCGGCATGCTGGCCGCTTGCTGCGAAGCCGAGCCCGGCGAAGAAGCGCTGATCGCGCTCGGCCGCGAGAGCCAGGCGCGCTGGCCGGCCTTTGCCGCGGAACTTTTACGGACGAGCGGCATCGATGTCGAATTGCGGCGCGAGGGCATCCTGCATCTCGCATTGACCGCGGACGATCAAGCCGAGATCGTGCAGCGCCTGGAGTTTCAGCGTCAACTCGATCTGCCGCTCGAATGGCTATCGGCCGCCGCCACCCGGGCGCGCGAGCCGCATCTTGCCGGCAAAATCGCCGGCGCGGTGTTTTCCCCGGAGGACCACCAGGTCGACAACCGCAAGCTGGTGCAGGCGCTGCGCGTCGCCGCCGAGGCGGCCGGCGCGACAATTTGCGAGCATCGGCCGGTCAAGGAGATTGTCGTGCAGGGCGGCCGGGCCAAGGGTGTGCTGCTGCAGGACGAAACGGTGGCCGCCGCCGATATTGTGGTGCTCGCGGCCGGCGCCTGGTCGCGCGGCATCGCCGGATTACCGCCGGACGGACGGCCGCCGGTGCGGCCGCTGAAGGGCCAGGTGCTGACGCTGCTCATGGATGCGGCGGCGCCGCTCATCTCCCACGTGGTCTGGGCGCCGGGCGCCTACATGGTGCCGCGGCGCGACGGCCGACTGATCGTCGGCGCCACCGTCGAGGAGAAGGGTTTCGACGAGACGATGACCGCCGGCGGCGTGCTCGCGCTGCTCGAGGCCGCTTGGCGCGCGGTGCCTGCGGTCGAGGAATTGCCCATCGAGGAAATGTGCGTCGGTCACCGGCCAGGCAGCCGCGACGATGCGCCAATCCTCGGACGCGGGCCGCTGGAAGGTTTGTTCTATGCCACCGGCCACCATCGCAACGGCATCCTGCTGGCGCCGGTGACGGCGGACGCCATGGCGCATCTCATTCTCGACGATGTGGTCGAGCCGGCGATAAAACCGTTCGGCCTCGAACGCTTCCTGCCGGCGCATGCGGCCGAGTGATCTTTTAGGAAGAAGCCGATGGCCGACGCTCTGATCCAGGTCAATGGCACCAGCGAGCCGCTCGCCGCGGCGACGCTGGAAGCGCTGCTCGCCGAAAAGGCCATCGATACGGCGCAGCGTGGTATCGCGGTTGCGCTTAACGGCGCCGTCGTTCCCCGCGCCGCGTGGCCGGCGACGCCGCTGCGGTCCGGCGACAGCGTCGAGATCGTGCGCGCCCGGCAGGGGGGATAGGAGCATGACCCGGAAAAGTGGCCACCGGTTTTCCGAAAAGATCATGCTCTACTAAATGAGGAGCAAGACATGTCCGATCCGCTGGTCATCGCCGGTCACGAATTCGGTTCGCGGCTGTTTCTCGGCACCGCCGGCTACCCCAATCGTAAAATCATGCTCGACGCCGTCGCCGCGAGCGGAACGGAGTTGGTAACGGCTGCAATCCGCCGCATCAGCCTTGCCGGCGACGACGAGAGCCTGGTCGACGTGTTGGCGGACCGCGTCCGCTTTCTGCCCAATACCGCCGGCTGCCAAACCGCGAAGGATGCGGTGCTCACCGCCGAACTCGCCCGCGAAGCGCTGGAGACCAATTGGATCAAGCTGGAAGTGATCGGCGACCGCGAACTGCTCTATCCCGACGTCGAGGAGCTTCTGCGCGCCACCGACACGCTGGTCGCCAAGGGTTTTATCGTGCTGCCTTACTGCACCGAAGACCCGGTGACCTGTCGAAAGCTCGCCGATGCCGGCGCCGCCGCCGTGATGCCCCTCGGCTCGCCGATCGGCTCCGGACTCGGCATCTCCAATCCGCATCTTATCGAGCTGGTTTGCGCGCGCTCGCCGGTGCCGGTGGTGCTCGATGCCGGCATCGGCACCGCCTCCGACGCCACGCTGGCGATGGAGCTCGGCTGCGCGGCGGTGCTGGTCAACACCGCGGTGTCGAAGGCGCGCGATCCGGTGCTGATGGCGAAAAGCATGCGCGCGGCGGTCGAGGCGGGACGGCTGGCGCGGCTCGCCGGCCGCATCGCCAAACGCACCTACGCCGAGCCGTCGAGCCCGCGTTTTGGACTGGTGGGGACCTAACCAAGCATCTCTCGGACCAGCGGCACGACGTTGCTGCCGTAAAGCTGGATGCAGCGCATCATCTTATCGTGCGCCAGCGTGCCGGCGCTGTACTTCAAGTCGAAGCGTGCGAGGCCAAGCGCCTTGGCGGTTGCCGCGATCTTGCGCGCGACCGTCTCCGGCGCGCCGACATATAACGCGCCGCTCTCGACTTCCTGATTGAATTGCGCCCGACCGAGCGGCGGCCAGCCGCGCTCGGCGCCGATGCTGTCGTGCATGCCCTTGTAGCCGGTCCAGTATTCTTCGCGCGCCTGTTCGTCGGTATCGGCGACATGGCCGGGCGAGTGCACGGCGATCGGCTTCACCGGCCGGCCGAACTCCGCAAAGGCGCGATGGTAGAGATCGACATAAGGCCGAAACCGCTTGGGATCGCCGCCGATGATGGCAAGCGCCAGCGGCAGGTCGTAGCGCGCGGCGCGGACGACGGATTCCGGGCTGCCGCCGACACCGACCCAGGTCCGCAGCGACCCGGACTCGATCGGCGGGAAGATGGGCTGATCTGTCAGCGGCGGACGCAGCCGGCCCTTCCAGGTCACGGTGTCGGCCTTCAGCAAGGCCGCGAACAGATCGAGTTTTTCCTCGAACAGCACCTCGTATTGGGAAAGATCGTAGCCGAACAGCGGGAAGGACTCGGTGAACGAGCCGCGCCCCACGGTAACCTCGGCGCGGCCGTTGGAGGCCGCATTGAGCGTCGAAAACCGCTCGAACACTCGAATCGGGTCGTCCGAGCTGAGCACGGTCACGGCCGAGCCGAGAAGAATCCGCTTGGTGCGGCCGGCAATGGCCGCGAGCACGACCTCGGGAGCCGACACGGCGAAGTCGGCGCGATGATGCTCGCCGACGCCGAAGGCATCGACGCCCACTTGATCGGCGAGGACCGCCTCCTCGATGACATTGCGGATGACCTGGGCGTGGCTCAGGGGGCGTCCGTCGGGGCCGGCGGTGATATCGCCGAAAGTGTCTAAGCCGAATTCGAGATGCTGGGCCATGCGTTGCCTTTCGCCGGGGGTCACGGCCCAGGACCGGATCTTTGGGACTGTGCTGCGCCTATTTGATGCTTGGCGGACGCACCGCCGCAATATGGCGACGGCTGGCGCATGCGCCAGCGGCATCGGGCCGGTAATTCAGGCTGTTCGGTCATTGCCAGGCCGCGGCGAAGCCGGCGGGCTGCGCCCTCCGTATTCACCAAGCCGCAGGTTCGGCTTGATTAGCGCGCGCCGCCGGGGTCAAATCAGCGCCTCGCGAGATAGCCCCGCCTTAACAATCACGGAAACGCCGCCACACCGATACGTGCGGCAATTAGAGGGATGCACGCAATGAGGAGAGCAATCGTAGCCGCCGCCGCGCTCGCGCTTGTCGCGGGACCGGCCATGGCCCAGCAGAAGACGGTCAAGATCGGCTTCGTCAGCACATTCAGCGGGCCGACCGCCGCCATCGGCAACGACATGCGCAACGCACTCGAACTCGGGCTTGACCATCACGGCCGCAAGCTTGGCGGCCTGCCGGTCGAGGTCATTTACGAGGACGACCAGCAGAAACCCGAAATCGGCGTGCAAAAGACCCGCAAGCTGATCGAGTCGGACAAAGTCGATTTCATCTCCGGTTATATCTGGTCGAACGTGATGCTGGCGTCGCTCAAGACGCTGGTCGACAGCAAGACCATGACGGTCGACGCCAATGCCGGCGCTTCCCCGCTCTCCGGCGCGCTGTGCTCGCCGTACGTGTTCTCCGTATCGTGGAACAACGACCAGACCCCGGAGGCGATGGGCCTGTACATGAACCAGAAGGGCGTGAAGACGGCCTTCCTGATCGGTCCCAACTATGCCGCCGGCAAGGACATGCTCGCCGGCCTGAAGCTCACCTACAAGGGCCAGATCGTCGGTGAGGAATACACCCGCTGGCCGGACCAGCTCGACTTCTCGGCCGAACTATCCAAGGCGCGGGCGGCCAAACCGGATGCGATTTACGTGTTCTATCCCGGCGGCGCCGGGGTGCAGTTCATCACCCAATACGTCCAGGCCGGCCTCAAGGGGCAAATCCCGCTCTACACGGTGTTCACCATCGACGAGCTATCGCTGCCGCGGCTCAAGGACCTCGCGGTCGGGATTCCCGGCGTGCAGGAATGGGTCAACGACCTGCCTAACGAAGCCAACAAGAAATTCGTCGCCGACTACATCGCCAAGTACAAGTCGAGGCCGTCGTTCTACGGCGCGCAGACCTATGACGCGGTGTCGCTGATCGACAGCGCAGTCGCGGCGGTCAAGGGCGACCTCACCAACAAGGAGGGCATGCGCAAGGAGATGGAGAAGGCCAACTTCAAGTCGGTGCGCGGCAACTTCAAGTTCGGCAACAACCACATCCCGATCCAGAATTTCTACCTCCAGGATGTGGTGAAGCAGGGCGACGATTATGTGCTCAAGACCGTCGCCACTATTGTCAAGGACGATCAGGACAGATTCCACGACCAATGCCCGATGAAGCTGGGGCAATAGTTTTTGCCATCCGGCAAATGCCTGAAGGCCGTCATCCGGTAAAAGGCCCCCGCGCCTTTACCGGGTGACGGCGCCATGGAATAGCGGCCGAGGCCATGCTGTATTTCATCGAGCAATGCCTCAACGGTGTACAGCTCGGTATGCTGCTGTTTCTGTTGGCGGCCGGGCTGACACTGGTTTTCGGCATCATGGACCTCGTCAACCTGGCGCATGGTTCGCTGTACATGCTTGGCGCCTATTTCGCCGCCACCTTCGCGATCGTGACCGGAAGCTTCGTCGCCGCCCTGGTTCTGGCCGTTATCGCCTCGCTGCTCGTCGGCATGGTGCTCGAGGTCGTCGCCATCAGGCGGCTGTACCGACGCAGTCATCTCGATCACGTGCTCGGCACGTTTGGCCTGCTGCTGTTCTTCAATGAGCTCGTGCGGCTGATCTGGGGACCGGCGGGCATGACGCTGCCGCTGCCGCCGCAGATGCTAAGCGCGGTCGAAATCATCCCCGGCATCTACTACCCGATGTATCGGCTGGTGATCATCTTGGCCACGCTGGCGGTGGCGGCGCTGCTCTACGTCGTGGTGATGCGCACTCGTATCGGCATGCTGATCCGCGCCGGCGCCGCCAATCGTGAGATGGTGGCGGCGCTTGGCGTCAACATCAATCTCCTTTACACGCTGGTGTTCGGCCTCGGCGCCGCGCTCGCGGGCTTTGCCGGCGTGATGCAGGCACCCATCCTCACGGTCCAGATCGGCATGGGCGAGAATATTCTCATCCTCGCCTTCGTAGTGATCATCATTGGCGGCATCGGTTCGATCCGCGGCGCGTTCGTGGCCTCGCTCATTGTCGGCCTTATCGACACGCTAGGCCGCGCGTTCCTGCCCGATATGCTGCATCTGGCATTGAGCACGAACGCCGCGGCGACGCTCGGGCCGGCATTGTCTTCGATGTCGATCTACATGTTGATGGCTGCGGTTCTGATATTCAGGCCGGAAGGGTTGTTCCCGGCGGCGAGCAGATGACCGCCTCCTTCGATCCGCCGCTCGATCATGCACCGGTGTCCCGGCTCAACGGCCGCACGGCATTCATCGCGCTCATGCTGGCGCTGCTGGCGCTGTTGCCGGTCTATACGACGCTGAGCGGCGACGCCTTCGTGATGACGCTATTCACCCGCGTGCTGATCCTGGCGATCGGCGCCGTGAGCCTCAACCTGATCATGGGTTATGGCGGCATGGTGAGCTTCGGCCATGCCGCCTATCTCGGCATCGGCGGCTACGCCGTCGGCATCCTGGCCAAGGAGGGCATCGGCTCCGGCTTCGTGCAATGGCCGGTCGCGGTCGCGGTTTCGGCATTGTACGCGCTGGTGGTCGGTGCGCTTAGCCTGCGCACGCGCGGCGTCTATTTCATCATGATTACGCTGGCCTTTGCGCAAATGATCTATTACGTGGCGATCGGGCTGGAGCGCTACGGCGGCGACGACGGCCTGACCATCTATCAGCGCAGCGGATTCGGCAACCTCATCGATCTCAACAACAAGACGGTGTTTTATTATCTGTGTTTTGTGCTGCTGCTGGCGAGCATCTATCTGGTTTCGCGCCTGATCAATTCCCGCTTCGGCCTGGTGATCCGCGGGACCCGCTCCAACGAGCGGCGCATGCGGGCGATCGGATTCCCGACTTTCCGCTACAAGCTCATCTGTTTCGTCATCGCCGGCGCGCTGTGCGGTCTGGCCGGGGCGCTGCTGGCCAATCACACCAGCTTTATCAGTCCGGCGCTGATGCACTGGACGCGTTCGGGCGACCTCATCGTCATGGTCGTGCTCGGCGGCTTGGGCTCGCTGTTCGGGCCGCTGATCGGGGCGGTGGCCTTTCTGCTGCTGGAAGAGGCGCTGTCGCGCGTCACCGAGTATCCCGACCTGATCCTCGGACCGGTCTTGCTGCTGGTCGCGATCTATCTGCACGGCGGCATCGAAGGGCTGCTGCAATGGGGGCGCCATGACTAGCCCGCTCTTGCAAATCGACCGCCTGACCAAGCGCTTCGGCGGCGTGGTTGCCGCGGATGCCATCACGCTCGACATTCCGCCGGGCGAATTTCATGCCGTCATCGGCCCCAACGGCGCCGGCAAGACGACGCTGGTGAGCTTGCTTGCCGGCGAGGTCGCGCCGCAGGGAGGCGCCATCCGTTTCGAGCGGAGCGACATCACGCGGCTTCCGGTCTATCGCCGCAGCCGGCTCGGGCTCGCCCGGTCGTTTCAGATCAGCTCGCTGTTTTCCGACTTCACCGCGCTGGAAAATGTCGCGCTGGCCACTCAGGCGCATCGCGGCCACTCGTTTCGCTTCTGGCGCGACGCGCGGCGGGACGCGGCCTTGCGCAAGCCGGCGCAGGCCGCGCTCGCCCGCGTCGGCCTCGCCGCGCGCGCCCAGGTGCGCGTCGATCGCATGAGCCACGGCGAGCGCCGGCAGCTCGAAATCGCCATGGCGCTCGCCACAACGCCGCGCTTGCTCCTGCTCGATGAGCCGATGGCCGGCATGGGGCCGGAAGAATCCGCCCAAATGGTCGCGACGCTGCGCCAGCTTAAGGGCGCCATGACCATCCTGTTGATCGAGCATGACATGGACGCGGTGTTCGCCTTGGCCGATCGCATCACCGTGCTGGTGTATGGCCGCGTCATTGCTTCGGGCCGGCCGGCGGAGATCAAGGCCGATGCCGCCGTGCGCCAAGCCTATCTCGGCGAAAAAGAAAGCAGCGGCCATGACTGAGGCGCCGCTGCTCGAAGTTGCCGATATCGAAACGAGCTACGGCTTGAGCCGCGTGCTGTTCGGCATATCACTCGCCGTCGGGGCGGGTGAAATGGTGTCGTTGATGGGCCGCAACGGCATGGGCAAGACCACGACCGTGCGCTCGATCATGGGGCTGACGCGGCCGGCGGCTGGCTCCATCCGCTTCGCCGGCGCGGAACTCCGCGAACTGCCGCCGCATCGCATCGCCAAGCTCGGCCTCGGGCTGGTGCCTGAAGGCCGCCAGGTCTTTCCCAATCTTACCACCCGCGAAAACCTGCTTGCCACTGCCGCCAACCGCAATGGCGCCCGCGATCCGTGGACGATCGGGAAGGTCTACGATCTGTTTCCACGCCTTGCCGTACGCGCCCGCAGCATGGCAAACCTGCTCTCCGGCGGCGAGCAGCAGATGCTGGCGATCGGGCGCGCGCTGATGACCAACCCGCGGCTCCTCATCCTCGACGAAGCGACCGAAGGGCTTGCGCCGCTGATCCGCGATGAGATTTGGCGCTGTCTCGAACTGCTGCGCGCCGCCGGGCAGTCGATCCTGGTCATCGACAAGAACGTCGACGCGCTGACCCGCATCGCCGATCGTCATTACATCATCGAACGCGGCCGCGTGGTGTGGACCGGCAACTCGCGCGATTTGGCGAATGCCGGCGACGTGCAGCAACGCTATCTCGGGATTTGAAGGATCGAAGACTTCGACCCATTGCAAGTTTCCTACGACTGAGAGGGCAGGGCATGTTCAACGACGGACTGTTGCGCGGCAGGCGCATCCTGGTGACCGGCGGCGGCACCGGGTTGGGCAAGGGCATGGCCGAAAAATTTCTCGCGCTCGGCGCCGAAATCTTCATCTGCGGGCGGCGCAAATCGGTGTGCGAGGCGACCGCCGCCGAACTCATGGGCAAGCACGGCGGCAAGGTCAGCGCCTATGATGTCGATATCCGCGATGCCGCGGCGGTCGACGCCATGGTCGGCAACATCTTCGCCTCGGGTCCGCTTACCGACCTCATCAACAACGCCGCGGGAAATTTTATCTCGCGCACCGAAGATTTAAGCCCGCGCGGTTTCGACGCCGTCGCCAACATCGTGTTGCACGGCACCTTCTACGTCACCCACGCCGTTGGCCGCCGCTGGATCGCCGGCGGGCATCGCGGCAACGTCGTTTCGATCGTGGTGACCTGGGTCTACAACGGCAGCCCTTATGTGGTGCCTTCGGTCATGAGCAAATCCGGGGTCCACGCCATGACCATGTCGCTCGCCACCGAATGGGCCCACTACGGCATCCGGCTCAACGCCATCGCGCCTGGCGTCATTCCGACCGAGGGCGCGAGCAAGCGTCTCAGTCCGGGCGCTGGACCGACCGAACGCACCGAGCGTACCAATCCGATGGGACGGGTCGGCCGCATCGAGGAGCTGCAAAATCTTGCGACGTTCCTCATCTCCGACGGTTGCGACTGGTTGACCGGACAGACCATCACCCTTGACGGCGGCCAGAGCCACGCGACCGGCTCCAATTTCTACGAGCTGCGGCACTGGACCGACGCGCAATGGCAGGCGGCGCGCGACGCCATCAAGGCCCAGAACGAGAAGGACCGCGCGCAGCGCACCGTATAGGGGCTGGCAAAACGCCGCCCGCCGTTGCGGCGGTGGCGCGTATCGCGCCTCCGCTCCCGCCAAGACCCGCTTTGACTTAACGCAAATACATTTTTTTCCCCATTTGCGAATGATGGGCAGGCGACAGACCCTGTCGCATGGGGAGAGGCATTGCGCCCGCTGGGGGAACCTTTCGGACTGCCGGCCGGCGCTGTCGCGAGCGCTCGCCCGCTAACCGGCAATGAAGCGATTGCGCGGGGGGCCTGGGAAGCGGGCGTGAAGGTCGCCGCTGCCTATCCCGGCACGCCCAGCACCGAAATCCTTGAATCCCTGGCAACCTATCCGGCCGAGGATGTCCACGCCCAATGGTCGACCAACGAGAAGGTCGCCCTCGATGTGGCGATGGGGGCATCGTTTGCCGGCCGCCGGGCGCTCGCTGCGATGAAGCACGTCGGCCTCAATGTGGCCGCCGATGCCTTCATGTCGCTGACCTATATCGGCGTGAACGGCGGGCTGGTGCTCGCCATCTGCGACGATCCGGGCATCCACTCATCGCAGAACGAGCAGGACACGCGGCTCTACGGCGTGCTCGCCGGGGTGCCGGTGCTCGAGCCGAGCGATGCGCAGGAGGCGCTCGATTTCACCAAGCTCGCCTTCGAACTTTCCGAAACTTTCGACACGCCGGTCATCGTCCGCGGCACGACGCGACTGTCGCATACTCGCAGCCCGGTCGTGGTCGGCGATCGTAGCGAATCGCCGCCGCGTGGCTTCCTCGAACGGCCGTCGAAGAACGTCATGATCCCGGCCCACGCCAGGCCGCGCCACGGCGCGGTACTCGAGCGCGAGGCGCGGCTCAAGGCCTATTTCGAGGATGCGTCCATCAACCGCTGGGAGGCCGGCGACAAAAGCTTCGGCGTGGTCACGGCGGGGACCTGCTACCCCTACGTGCGCGAGATCCTGCCCGATGCCAGCGTGCTCAAGCTCGGCGCTTCCTGGCCGCTGCCCGAGGGACTGCTGCGGCGCTTCTGCGAGTCGGTCGAGCGGGTGTTCGTCGTCGAAGAGCTCGAGCCGGTGATTGAAAAGGAGATCCGTGCGCTCGGCTTCGACGTGGCGGGCAAGCAGTTTTTCCCGCGCGTGGGCGAGTTGGATCCCGCGCTCGTGCGCGCCGGATTCGAGCGGGCCGGCATTCTGCCGTCGCGCCGCGAGCGCGGCACCTGGGCACCCGAGCCGTTAGCGCGTCCGCCGGTGCTTTGCGCCGGTTGTCCGCACACATCAAGTTTCATGGCGGTGCGGGCATCCGGTGCGCGCGTCGCCGGCGATATCGGCTGCTACACCTTAGCTTGCCTCGATCCGCTGCGCGGCATCGACACCACGGTGTCGATGGGCTCCTCGATCGGCAATGCCATCGGCATGGCCAAGGCGGGCGAGCCCAAGCCGATCGTGGCGACAATCGGCGATTCGACTTTCCTGCATGCCGGCATTCCCGGCTTGATCGACGCCGTCTACAACCAGGCCAACCTCGTGGTGCTGCTGCTCGATAACCACGTGACGGCGATGACCGGCGGGCAAAATCATCCGGGCACCGGCAAAACCTTGCGCGGAGAGGACGCCCCGAAGGTCGACTACGAAGCGCTGGTGCGCGCGGTCGGCGTCACCTGGGTTCGTTCCGTCGATCCCTACGATCTCGCGGCCATGTATCAGTCGCTGCGCGAGGCGATCGCCTACCGCGGCGTTGCGGTTCTCATCGCCAATCGGCCCTGCGTGCTCGATCCGGTGAAGATCAAGGGACCGCCGCTGCGGGTGATCGCCGAGGAATGCAATGCCTGCCAAGCCTGCATGAATCTCGGCTGTCCGGCCTTGAGCTGGAGCAGCCAGTCGTTCGAGGGCCGGCACAAGATCGAGATCGACCAGGCGCTCTGCATCGGTTGTACGCTTTGCGCGCAGGTTTGCACGGTGGATTGCATCAAGCCCAGCGCGATGGTGCAGCCATGAGCGACCGAAGGCCGTCGGATCCCGTGCTCGCCAGCGCGGCGGCGACACCGGTCGTGCTCGCCGACCCAACGCCCGCGCCGCTCAACGTTCTGGTGGTGGGCGTGGGTGGCCAAGGCGTCATCATGGTCTCCAAGCTGATCGCATTGCTCGCGCAGCTGCGGGGCTACGACGTCAAGCAGAGCGAAGTACACGGCATGGCCAAACGCGGCGGCGCGGTGTTCAGCCACGTGCGCTTTGGCCGCCAGGTCTGGTCGCCGACCATCCCCAAGGGCGAAGTCGATGTTTTGATCGCGCTGGAATGGGCCGAAGGCCTGCGCTGGCTCACCCATCTCAAGTCCGAGACAGGCATCTTCATTTGCGACACCAAGCGCATCGTGCCGCCGTTCGCCTGCCGCGATCGTCGCCCCGGCGCGGCCATGCGCTATGTGCACGAGACGCAGGCCGAGGTGATCGCGCATGTGGCGGAAGGATACGCCATCGATGCGACCCGCATGGCGGAAGAGCTCGGCAACGAACGAGCGGCCAATATTTTGCTGCTCGGCGCGCTTTCCGCCGCACTGCATTTTCCCGTTGCGGACTGGGAGCAGGTGGTTACCCAGTTCGTGCCGAAAAAAACCGTGGCGGTGAACATCGAAGCGTTTCGGCGCGGCCGCCACTGGATCGAGCAGGCGCGCGCCGGCTTACTCCCAGCCGAGACGAGCGAGGCGCGCGCGCCGGCGGCGGATACGCCCTATCGGGTGCGCCTGGAGATCACGCCCGCCTGGTGCAAGAGCTGCGACATCTGCGTGAAGCTTTGCCCGGAGCGGTGCCTGCGGCTGAACGCCGAGCGCATCGTGGAACTGGCCGAACCGGAAAAATGCACCGGCTGCCGCCTGTGCGAATGGCTGTGTCCGGATTTTGCCATCCGCGTGCATCTCGACCGGGCGACTGCCGTCTCCGAGGGAGGCACCGCGCGATGAACGCCGTCGATACCGCGCTGACCGGGAAAAGCGCCCTGAAGCTCATTTCCGGCAACACCGCCTGTGCGCTCGGGGCGATCGCCGCCGGCTGCCGCTTCTTCGCCGGCTATCCGATCACTCCGTCGTCGGAGATCGCGGAACGTCTGGCCCGCCGGCTGCCGGAGGTGGGCGGCGTTTTTGTGCAGATGGAAGACGAGATCGCCTCGATGGCGGCCGTGATCGGCGCCTCCATGGGCGGCGTCAAGGCGATGACCGCGACCAGCGGTCCGGGATTTTCCCTCAAACAGGAAAACATCGGCTACGCGGCGGGCGCCGAGATTCCCTGCGTGATCGTCAACGTCATGCGCGGCGGTCCCTCGACCGGCATGCCGACACGGCCGGCGCAAGCCGATGTGATGCAGGCGCGCTGGGGCAGCCACGGCGATTATCCGATCATCGTGTTGGCGCCGGCGTCGGTGCGGGAGATTTTCGACCAGACCATTCGCGCCTTCGACTTGGCGGAGACGTTCCGGTCTCCCGTCGTCGTGCTCTACGACCAGGTGCTCGCGCAGCTCTCCGAGACCGTCGCGCTCGACATCGCGCACGATTCCGCGCGCGCGGAACGCACCTGGGCGAGCGGTCCGCGCGCGGACTACCGGCCCTACGCCGCCGACACAGCGGGCATTCCGGCGATGTCATGCCCCGGCGACGGCTATCGCACGCACACGACCGGTCTGACGCACGGCGAAGACGGTTTCCCGACGCAGAACCCCGAGGCGGTCACGCGCAATCTGTCGCGGCTATTCTCCAAGCTCGATCTACACCACAGCGCGATCGATGCGTCGGCGCGTCTACATTGCGACGACGCCGATGTCGTGATTGTCGCCATCGGCATCACGGCGCGCGCCGCCAATCGCGCGGTCGAATTGTGCCGCGCGCACGGCGTGCGCGCCGGCCTGTTTCGCCCGATCACACTGTGGCCGTTTCCGGAACAAGCGCTGCGCGCAGCCGCCGCGACCGCGCGCGCGGTCCTGGTGCCGGAAATGAATGCCGGGCAGCTTGGCCTCGAAGTGGAGCGCGTGCTCGCGGGCACCCGGGTCGAAGGCCTGCATCGGTTCAGCGGCGAGCCAATCGTACCGGCGGAAATCGCCGCGCGCGCGGCGGCGCTCGCGCAGGGGGCGTGATGTTCATCGACACGGCCGAGGAGTTCGACGTCAGGGATTATCTCCGCAAGGAGATGATGCCGCACTTCCTGTGCCCGGGCTGCGGCCACGGCATCGCGCTGCGGGCGCTGCTATGGGCGGTGCACGACCTCGGCATCGACAAGGACAAGCTCGCGGTCGTCTCGGGCATCGGCTGTGCCGGGCGGCTGTCGGCCTATATCGATGCCAACACCTTTCATGTCACGCATGGACGGCCGCTCGCCTATGCCACGGGGTTGGCGCTGGCGCGTCCCGATCTCAGCGTCGTGGTGATTACCGGCGACGGCGATTGCCTGGCGATCGGCGGCAATCATTTGATTCATGCCTGCCGGCGCAATCTCAAAATCACCTGCCTCATGCTCAACAACGAAGTCTACGGCATGACCGGCGGCCAGGTGTCGCCGACGACGTCCGAGACGAGGCTCACCACCACCACGCCGCTCGGCAATACCGAGCCGCATTTCGACGCTTGCGCGCTGGCCGCGGCGGCCGGCGCCGGCTTTGTCGGCCGCGAAGTGACGCGGCATGTGCCGAAGCTCAAGGAGCTGATCAAGGCGGGGCTCGAGCATCCAGGCTTCGCCTTCGTCGAGGTTCTGTCCGATTGCACCGAAATTTTCGGGCGCAAGAATGACATGGGCTCTTCGCCCGAGATGATGCTGCGGCAGAAGAGCGAGCTGCGCCCCAACGCCTACCGCGACACCGTGGACACGCCGTTCCGGCCCAATACGCTGCCGACCGGCATCCTTCAGAAGAACGACCGTCCGGAATACGGCGCGACCTATCGGCGCGACACGGCGGCTCTAGCCGGCAAGGGAGCGCCGCGATGAGCGCATTGCGGACCGAAATCCGCATCGGCGGCACCGGCGGCCAGGGATTGATCCTGAGCGCCAAGATGCTGGCGGACGCGATGGCGGCGAGCGGCAAGCGCGTCGCCCAGTCGCAAGCCTACGAGCCGACCTCGCGCGGCGGCTTCTGCAATGCCGACTTGGTGATCTCCGACGGCGAGGTCGATTTTCCGCTGCTGACGGCCATCGATCATCTGGTGCTGCTCGACCGGCTGGCCGTGCAACGCTCCTGGCCGCTGCTCAAGCCAGGCGCGCTGGTCATTACCGACACGAGGCTCTGTCCGGAGTTGCCGGAAGGCGAGTACCGCGGTCACTGCCTGCCGCTCAGCGTCACCGCGTTGGAGCTGGGCAGCGAGCGCGTCACCAACATCGTCGCGCTCGGCGCTTTGGTCGCGCTAAGCGGCATCTGCGACCGCGAACGCGTCGCGCAGGCGGTGCGGGCGGAGACGCCGCGCGGCTTTCTCGATCTCAACATGGATGCGCTCGACGCCGGATATTCGCTGGGCCGCGGCGCAGAGACCACCGTTAAAGCCAAAATACGGAACGTGGTGATAGCTGGCGGCGTCCAGCCACGCTGACGATCAGGTGTGGCGGAAGGGGTGTCCGCTGATTGCTTGAAATACACCTTTATCTTGAGTCAGTTATGGGCGCGTCCGCGATTTACCCACGTTCCTACCCCCAAGCAGTAGCCAAAATCCGGCACGGGCCGTGTCAGCCAATCCGAGCGACAGTGAGTCATTACGCCGCAGCGCCGCGATCCACGAGGCCGGGCACGCCGTCGTAGCGTGGGCGCTCGACGAGCTAGAGGTTCAAGAGCTGCGCATTGGAAGCGACGGCAAGGGCAGCTCGGTTATCCAATGCGCCGCCCACCTGCCGATGATCGAGCGCGTCGCAATCGCCGCTGCTGGTACGCAAGCCGGCGAGCTGTTG
>JBAPYW010000060.1:0-94422 GCA_049284935.1 Xanthobacteraceae bacterium | reverse complement strand
AGCGCGCCCGCCGCCGCGGCGCTCCACGGCCGCCGAGGCCGCCGGTCGGCGGCGCGTCCTCGTTCATCCAAAACCTTCCTGCCGCACCGGAACTCTGCGGCTCGACGGCTGCGGCCACGTTCAAGCTCAAGTCAGGACGAATGTATCAGCCGGAGGCGGCAGGTCCAATACTTTGCTTTTCCCGCCTATGAGCCATGATCCGCGCCGAGCTTGTCGCGCTCTGCCAAGTCCACTATGTCACCGCGACATGGCACTTTGCGGGATCGGACGAGCATGAATTTGCACCAGCCTGCCGACCGACAGGCGGACAAATTGACGGCGGACGAATTGGCGGCGGAAAGATTGGCGGTTGAGAAATTTGCCGTCGGACAGTCAGTGCCGCGCAGCGAAGATCCCATGCTGCTGCGCGGGCATGGATGCTATACCGACGACGTCAGTCTGCCGGGCCAAGCTTACGCGGTGATGGTGCGCAGCCGCGTTGCCCATGGCATCATCCGCGCCATCGATGCGGACGCCGCGCGGACCATGCCCGGCGTACTCGGCGTTTATACCGCCGCCGATCTAAAAGATTACGGTCCGCTCAAGTGCATCGTGCCGTTCAAAAATCGCGACGGCTCGCCGATGAAGAAACCCTGGCGCGGCGCGCTGGCGGCGGACAAGGTGCGCTACGTCGGCGATCCCGTCGCCTTCGTCGTCGCCGAGACAACGTTAGCCGCCAAGGATGCAGCCGAAGCGGTCGCCCTCGAGATCGAGGCGCTGCCGGCCGTAATTGCGGCGGAAGACGCCGCGCGCGACGGCGCGCCGCTCCTCTATGACGATGTGCCGGGCAACGTGGCGCTTGATTATCATTTTGGCGACGCCGACGCGGTCAACGCGGCGTTCGCCCAGGCGGCGCATGTGACACGATTGAAGCTTGTAAACAGTCGCGTCGTCGTCAACGCCATGGAGCCGCGCGCCGCAGTTGCGGTCTACGGCGGCGGCCGCTTCACCCTCTACGTTGCCTCGCAGGGCGTTTTCGGCATGCGCGCCAACATTGCCGAGGCGCTCGGGGTCGCTGCCAAGAACGTGCATATTTTGACCGGCCAGGTCGGCGGCTCGTTCGGCATGAAGGCCGCGGTGTTCCCCGAATATATCTGCCTGTTGCATGCCGCTCGCGCGATCGGCCGGCCCGTGAGGTGGACCGACGAGCGCTCCGGCAGTTTCGTGTCCGACAGCCATGGCCGCAATCACGATGTTACGGCGGAGCTCGCGCTTGCCGGTGATGGGACCTTTCTTGCGGTGCGCCTCACCAGCTTCGCCAACATGGGCGCGTTTCTCTCGCCCGTTGCGCCGATGATGGGGACGATCAACGCCGTGAAGAACGTGCAAGGCATGTATCGGACGCCGTTGATCGAAGTTTCGGCCAAGTGCGTGTTTACCAACACCTCGCAGGTCTCCGCTTACCGCGGCGCCGGGCGGCCGGAGGGTAATTATTATATGGAGCGGCTGGTCGACGCGGCGGCGGCCGAGATGGGCATCGACCGATTGGCGCTGCGCCGGCGCAATCAGATCAGTCCGCGGCAGCTGCCGTACAAGACCGCTTCCGAGATGACTTATGACAGCGGCGATTTCGCCGCGCTCACGAGGCAGGCGTTCGATCTCGCCGATGGCAAGGGCTTTGCCCGCCGCAAGCGCGAGAGCCGCAAACGCGGCAAGCTGCGCGGCCTCGGCATCGGCAATTTTTTGGAGGTCACCGCGCCACCGTCGAAAGAATTGGCCGAGATCATTTTCAATGCCGACGGCACGGTGACGCTCGCCACCGGCACGCTCGATTTCGGTATGGGCCATGCCACGCCGTTCGCGCAGGTATTGAGCGAGAAGCTCGGCGTTCCCTATGAGAAGGTCTCGCTGGTTCAGGGCGACAGCGATCGGATCTTGATCGGCGGCGGCAGCGGCGGCTCAAAATCGATCATGCACAGCGGCACTGCGATCGTCGAAGCCGCCGCCAAGGTCATCGAACGGGGCAAGGAGATCGCCAGCTACGTACTTGAGGCCGCGGCCGCGGATATCGAATTCCGCCACGGTCGCTACGTCATCGCCGGGACGGACCGCGCGATCTCGCTCCTCGAGCTGGCGCAGATGTTGCGCAGTGGCAGTGCCAAGCTGCCGCCGGAGGCACCGCAATCGCTCGATGTGACTCACGTCAGCAACGGACCCGACGCCGCGACCTTCCCCAACGGTTGCCATATCGCCGAGGTCGAGATTGATCCCGAGACCGGCGTCGCCGAAGTGGTGAAGTACACTTGCGTCAATGACTTCGGCACTGTCGTCAACCCGATGATCGTCGCCGGCCAGCTTCATGGCGGCGTCGTGCAGGGTATCGGCCAGGCGCTCATGGAAATGACCGTCTACGACGGCGAGGGGCAATTGCTCACCGGCTCGTTCATGGACTACGCCATGCCGCGCGCGGCGGACGCGCCGCCGTTCGTTCTTGCCGAGCACCCGGTACCGGCCAAAACCAATCTGCTTGGCGTCAAGGGCTGCGGCGAGGCCGGTTGCGCCGGCGCGCTCACATCGGTGATGAATGCGGTCATCGATGCGCTCGCCGACCACGGCATCCGCCATGTCGACATGCCGCTGACGCCGTTTCATATTTGGCAGGCGCTCCGCGCGGCGCCCAGGCAAGTTCGATGACTCAAGCCGGTTCCGTGCCGGCAGGCCGTCTCGGCGAAATGAGAGTGGTCGCGCCGGTGTGCGCGGCGCACTTCCTGAGTCACTATTACATGATCATGCTTGCGCCGGTATTCGCGTTCGTGCGCGCGGATTACGGCGTGAGCTATACCGACCTCGCGCTCGCACTCACCGCCTTCAATGTGGTGTCGGCGGTATTGCAGACGCCGGCCGGATTTCTGGTCGATCGAATCGGCGCACGCTTCGTGCTGATTGCCGGCGTTGCGATCGGCACCGTCGCCTTCGCGGTCGCCGGGATGGTCCACTCGTTCGTCGTGTTTGTCGCCATGTATGCCCTGGCCGGGCTCGGCAATACCGCCTATCACCCGGCCGATTATTCACTTTTGTCCCACCACAGCGCGCCGGCGCGGATCGGCCAGGTGTTCTCTTTCCACACCTTCGCCGGGATTTTGGGCTCTGCGGTCGCTCCGGCCACGATGCTGGCGATGCAGAGCCACTTCGGTTGGCGCGGCGCCTATATCGGCGCTGCGGTATTCGGCTTCGCGGTGCTGGTGGTGCTTCTCGCGCAGCGGCCAACCGCCGCCGACCGATTGGTGGAAAAGCCCCGCCCCACGGCACCGCCCGGCAGTGGCACCGGCGCCTCGCCGCACGATGACGGCGGCTGGCGGCTCCTGCTCTCACCGCCGATTATTCTCAGTCTTGGCTTTTTCGTCCTCTTATCGGTCATGGGGGGGCTCAATACGTTTCTCGTCGTGGCGCTCGGCGCGCTTTACGGCACCCCCGACTCGCTCGCCAACGTGGCGCTGACAGGGTTGCTGTTGATGAATGCGCTCGGCGTCCTTGTCGGCGGCATCCTCGCCTCACGCACCGGCCGCCATGCCGCAGTCGCCGGCCTCAGCCTAGCCTTCGCCGGAATCGCAACCGCGCTCGTCGGCGTCGTCGGCTTTTCCTCCTTTGCGCTTGTGCTGTTGGCCTCACTTGCTGGGCTGTTCGTTGGTATTGCCTCCCCGTCGCGGGACATGCTGGTGCGTGCGGCGACGCCGCACGGTGCGTTCGGACGCGTCTTCGGTTTCGTGTCCTCCGGTTTCAACATCGGCTCCATGATCGCGCCGACGATCTACGGTATGTTCATGGATCGCGGTGAGCCGCGCGCCGTGTTTCTGTTTTCAGCCGCCTGCAGCATTCTCTGCATCGCCACGGTGACCGTCGGATTCGCCGGGCGGGGCAAGCGCTGAAGGTATAAATACGTATGCACTGTTACTTAGTATCGGATCGCGGAAGAACCTCGCAGGCGTCGCAGGCATTGCCGCGGCGCGGGCCAACCTGGGCGCCGCCAGCGCCCGTCGGCAGGTCTCGGGCGCTGGTGGGATACTTGGAAAGCGGGTCGAGATGTCCTAGAGGAGAGCGCCTCTGGAGCCCGAGCGGCAGCGCGCCGCGGCACTCGGAAGCTGAACGCGCGGAAAAATTTGGGGAATAGTTCAACGGTAGAACATCGGACTCTGACTCCGAGAATCTAGGTTCGAATCCTAGTTCCCCAGCCATTGATTGCGCTTGGCTTTTCCCCGTTTTTCTCAGAACAGCTTAGACCAGTCGGGAGGTCAGTCGGGAGATTTCGTTCCCCTTTCGAGCTTGGTGATGGCACTGTCACCGAGCGCCGGATCGCGGCTCAGATAGTGTGTGTCGAGGATCGCGCGGACGCTGCGCAGTGACGCGCCATCGTCACGCGACAGCACGGTGTCTCTTGTGCTCGCTCGCAGGGCCACGACTGTATTTTTTGATTGCCCTGCCGTCCCGCGAGGCAGCGCTTGATTTGCAGTGAACGACAGCGATGAAGGACTGCTGGCGAAGTCCATTTCGACCTGCTTGATCGCAGCTTCTAGCTCGAGAAACCGTTCTTCGATTCCCGACAAGGTGCCGGCTTCGAGCTGCCGAAAAATATCTTGTCGCAATTTGCTGCGAGCAAACTCATAAACCAACATTCTTATCTGAGCGTGATCTTTACTGACTGCCGCAACCATCCGCGTCAGCACGGAATAGATATCCGGCGGTGAGCTTTCTTTCGCGGAACGGAAAGCAGGCGGTTCCATGGAAGCTGATGCAGGCAATCCCACGGTGGTGTTATCGGTGACGACTGTCCTTCAATGCCTGAATCTCCAGTATGAGCTTCTGAATCTGGGCCCGCAAGGCGGCATTCTCTGCTTCGAGTTCGGCAATGAATTCCTCGGGTTTTGGGGGTCGCCGACAGCCTGACCGTTTACGGGTACTCGCTGGCGCAGACCATGGTCGCAGTGCTCAAGGCGAGCGGCGACGATCTAACGCGCGAGAACGTGATGAAGCAGGCGACCAGCATCCACGATCTTACTCAACCGATGCTGCTTCCGGGCATTACGCTCTCCACCAGCGCGGACGATTTCGCGCCAATCAAAAAAATGCAATTGGAGAAGTTCGACGGCGCAACTTGGCGTTTGTTTGGCAAGGTGATCGCGGGAGCCGGCCACTAACCCACTGCGCGAGGTCGGCAGCGACACCGCGGGCGAGTTTCTGGGGCGGCGCGCGGTAGGAGTGCTCCGGAGCGTGTTTTGATCCGAATCAAAAAAAACCGAAATATTTTTTAGCCAAGGCCAGTTGTTCTTCCGCGCGATCAATCACAATTTTTTTGGTATGTTTCCAATACGGAGGATTTTTGCCATGGCCAGAATCCCTGTAAAAATTCAGGAAAGGGCTGGCAACGTTCCATCCACGCAAGTGTGGCCACCTTTTCTGGGACTGCGGCGGGAACTGGAGCGCTTGTCCGACGAGTTTGGCCGAAGCCTTTGGCAGCTCCCTTGCGGACGCGGCTCTGGTATACGCTCAGGAGCTCGCCCAAATCGCACCACAGGACCGCGGATCAGTCGCGCTCATTGAGGAGCATTGAGGAGCTTCGGCGGTCGTGAGCGACCCATGGACTGCCTCCTGTTGCGGGCCACGTTGGCGGCATGTTGATGAACGCGGACAATCGACGTGTCGATAATTTGAACGGCCGTATCGTGAGGACCCGCAAGCGCTTCCATGATCCGTCCCCAAACGCCCGCCCGGCGCAAACGAACGAAGCGGTTGTAGCAAGTAGTGTATGGGCCGAAGGTACCGGGCAGATCGCGCCACGGCGCTCCGGATCGCAACACCCAAAAGATGCCATTCAGGAGACGGCGGTCATTTGCGCGTGGCACGCCGCGTGGCTTGTTCGGCAACATTGGCCTGATGACAGTCCACTCATTGTCGGTGGGTTGATAGCGCATGATTCGGGACTCCAGTTTGGGAGCTGGAATCACGGGGCTATGACCAATCTCAATGCGGTCCGGTCTTGCTCCGGCCCGGCCGCAAGTCCGCTTTCGGGGCGAAACAGACATCCACCGGTAGGCAAAACCGGCTGGGTCGGTCGCGAATGACCCCACTCGGAAGTCCCTTGCAAGGGAGTTTTCACTCAGTCGCGTTGTAAGACCCGCAACCGCTGCAACGAATGAGCAATCCATGGACCTGACCATCCTCGGCGTGAAGGAGTACAGCGCCACAGTGTCCGCAGGTGAAATCAATCGTATGGGTGCTCGCTATCAAGGTTGGCGGGGCGTTCAAGACATGTCCCACGCGAGGCGTTTCAATTATTTTAAGGGGCCGCTGTTCACGCATCGGACTCGTGTTTATTTCCCGCATGGGCATCGCATTTCAAATTGGACTCCGAGGGGGCCGCTGAGCCATTTGTGAGTTCCGCCAAGCTGCTCGGTGAGTAAGCGGATAAATCGCATCCCCAAATGTCCGTCGTGAGACGCATCAAATTCCTCGGGAAATCCGACCCCGTCATCTTCGTATACGATCATTATTTCATCTAGCGGGGTGCGCCTGTAAGAAACGGAAATTTTCGCCGGGAGACCAGCAGGGTGCGCATATTTCAGGGAATTAGAAAACAGTTCAGCAGTTATGAGTCCGAGCGGCAGCGCGATATTGGACGGGACTATCTGATCGGGCGAACAAATGACCGAATATGACGGTGCGACCGTTGCGACGGCGCTGCTGAGCCTTTCACAAATTTCTTCCAGATAGTGGCTGAGCCGAACACTCCCACTGTCGGAGCGAGCAAGGAGCCGGTGCAGCGTCGCGACAGTTTCAATGCGGTCGGCGATTTCCAATAAGAAAGTCTGGGGGTCAGTAACGTCGTTAGCTGCGCGCGCCCTTACCCGAACAAGTCCGCTAATCGCCGCCAAATTATTTGCGATGCGATGGTCAGCTTCTCCCGTTGGTCTGGATGGTATTTGAGGGATTAAGGGAAAGTCATTGTGAATAGTCATACTCATTCTCCTTAAAAATACCGTGCGCTTTAATCTTTCCAAGTGCAACAAATAGTTAGTATTCAACTCGCGTAACACGCATTGCTTGCTTGGTATGCTCGGGCTTCGCAAGTGTAGCAATGTCCTCCGCTTACTGTCGGGTCGCTGTTGCAGTCATGTGCTAAAGTTGAGTAACATCAGCCTGCTTACCAATTGGAGTTAGAGTGAGGAGGCTTGCATGACCGCCGATCCCCGAGGCGAGCGTCTCCAAATCATGCTCACGAAGAACGAGCTAAACGCCGTTGATAACTGGCGGTTTAATCGGCACATGCCCAGCCGGGCCGCTGCGGTACGCGAACTGCTCCGCCGCGGACTGAGCGCCGAGGGCTTCGCGGTCGCGGATGGTTCGACAAAGTCCGGCGACTTCGGAGTTGTCGGCGACGGGCACACGGACAACAGGAAATTGACGCGGACTAGCGAAAGGCGGAGCTGATAGCCTTCAGCAAGCTCCTGTGTGCTGTGCCATCGTTCGTCTGAGGTCTTCCTGTAAAAACGGCTTTCGGATGAGCGGAAAGTCGGAGCCAGCCGGCTCTTGACCCGATAATAAAATCACCTTCAATCCTTCGCGTATCCGCTTGGCTTTTTCAGTTAGCTCGTATCCGTCCATGCCCGGCATGTTTATGTCGGTGATAAGGATTTCAATCCGGCCCGGGGAAGGAAATCGATTGCGGCGTCAAGTACACGCAAGATGATCTGGAGTACGCGGACCGGCCAAACTGCTGCTGCAATGCCGCTACTGCGGCAAGACGCACATATTCAAGTTTTCCGACGCGCGTCTAAAACCAATTTGGCATTAGCACGGGCTTCTAATTTGCGTGGAGTGGGCTCTTACCGATCAACCGTTCACGCAGCGCCATGACAACCGCCTGCGTGCGGTTGACGGCGCCGAGCTTGCGAACGGCGTTTTGGGTGTGCTGGTCGACCGTCCGCTTAGCGATATGGAGAATCTCGCCGATCTCCCAGGCCGATTTGCCCTGCGCCGCCCACGACAGTACTTCGCGCTCGCGCAGTGTCAGCGCATGCGCGGCCGTCGGCACCGTCTCGACGACAACCCACTCGCCTCTTTGCCGTGCCACCGCGAGCTGATGCGCCTGCGCCACATCCAGCACCGCGGCAGCGCTGCTCATCGCTATCGGATATGTGCACAATATCACCATCGGCTTGCCCGCCAGAATGCCGTTGAGCTGGCGCTCGTGTTCGTAAACGTGGTCCCAATATTTGGAGTCAAGCGAGAACGGGTTGCCGCAGGCGCGCATACCCTCATAGCCTTTAACCAGCGCGCCGCGCAATTTGTCGTCCCAGGCGCGTGCAAGCCGATCGAAATCGAAGCGGTCGCCGTCGAGGTACCACGCCTCCCCCGGAAGGATTTCCATGTTGCCGGCCGCGAGGTGGCGTTCCAAATCCGGGATGCGCCGGCTTAATCCGAGGCGGGCTTCGTCGATTGTCGGCGGCGCAGTGGGAAACCACAGGCAGAATTCGTTGCTTTCCAATCCGGCCTTGAAATAAGGGCCCAGGGTATCGAACAAATCGTCCTTGGACTGGTAAAACACGCAGACATGCGCGCCCCACGGCATGTCGCCGAGGACGTTCACACCAGTCCTTCGCAAGGTGGTATTCATAGGGCACCCTCCCGAAAACAGGCTGGCAGCCGCTTGATGTGCGACCCTAAGGCGCGCCGCCCTAGGTGCTTGCCGATTTTTAGAATTGCGTCTGTACCCACGGCCGCATCGTTACGACCTCGATGCAAAGCACTACATCAATACCTTGAACCCATATATCACTACCGCTTTCCGACTACGACAGCTGTCGGCGGGACGGCGGGCAAGGCCGGTTCTCTTCTGCCTTTTGATCTCGACCGTGCGGATCTCTTTCGCGGCACAGCTCTTCAGCCCGAATAGCGTCTGTTTGGCGAGGTGATCTCGGGGGCCGGCCACTAGTCTACTGCGCGAGGTCGGGAGCGGCAGCGCCACGCAAGACTCACATCAAATAAGTCCGGCGCGAGACACAAATGTGGCTCCTGTCAGAACACAGTTACGATGGCGACCACCAATAGGACTCCAGCTGCAAGCGTCAGGACCTCGATTGAATCAAAGCGCTGAACGTAATTGCTGAGATGTTGTTTGATTTGCCTATTACGCATGACCCGTACCTTGTATGTGCGAACAATGTTCTACCGTCGAACCGTCGCTTTCTGATTCGACAGATTGCGGACGGTTACGCTGTTATCGAATGGCCGGTAGGCGGCCACTCACTGTTGTAGAATGGCTGGCTTTGACTAGCGGCGCCGTGCCGAGATCGATGTCGCTGACATGAGCAAATGTGCCTATGAAAGCGACCACGACCGCGCCCAATAGCCCAAGGACCACGATCTTCAAATGGGTTCTGTGGTCAGCGTTGTAAATCAAATGATTCATGGCGCGCTCCCTCTGTTTGCTGGTTTAGGTCGTTTTATGACCATAAGGCCGCCGTCCTCGCTCAAGCGGTGCAGCGTTGGTAAATGTTTGCTCGCGGCGGACCCGCAAGCGAGCTGATCGCCGGCTCACAACCTAGCGGAGGTCGTTGCGGCCTCGTTTGCGGCGTCGTTGTGAGCGAGCTGTTCACATGCGTCCTCGATCGCGGCGGCAATCGATCGCCCTTATTGGCCCTATCGACAGACACTGATGTCGTTGGTTTGCTCCCAGTGACCGAAGCCTTCAGTGTACCGCCAGTGCCGGTGGGGCCTGCGGCCGCGGCGAGCATGCCGACCATCACGACGACCAAGCCGGCGGCCACAATATCTTTCTTGAAATACGCAAGACGCATCGATCTGCTCCCGACTGCTAAGGTCGCGTTTCCGACGCGCGGCCGGCAACCGAACGATCGGCGACGATGAAACGGACGACGCGCATCTTGCCGGCCGACCCTCGGTCATCGCGCCAACAGGCCGGTTCGTAATACGGCCAAACCTGCGAGCAGACCGCCCCGCCACGCTCGGCAACGCGCGCTGCATCAGCGACTGCCGGCTTCGCACGGTCGGAAATGTTCATCGCCTCGGACCGAGCGGCTGCCGGTACGCCGGCTGCTACGGCGGGCGTCGACTCGGGAATGAATTCTACGATCGCGCCGGCGCACACTGCGGCTGCGATAATGGCCACAATGTTCTTGATCATGATCGACTCCCCCCGACGCGTCATTTTCAGTCATTTGCGGCAAGCGGCATTAGTGCAGGCTCGGCGCGAAGATTGCTTCGCGCACGACCGGCTTCGCGGCCACGCGCGTCAACGCGAGGTGATGATCAACTGGCAGCACCACAACCTTCGTGCCGATTTTGGCGCGGTTGTAGAGGTCGACCACGTCCTCGTTGAGCAAGCGGATGCAGCCGCTCGACACATGCTGTCCGATGCTGGATGGCTTGTTGGTGCCGTGAATGCGGTACACCGTGCCGCTCAAATACAGAGCGCGCGCGCCAAGTGGATTGCCTGGTCCGCCGGCCATAAAACGCGGGAGATAGGGCTGGCGCTGCAGCATATCCGCAGGCGGCAACCAATCCGGCCATTCCGATTTACGTTCTATTGTTTTAGTGCCCGACCAGGTAAAGCCCTCGCGGCCGACGCCGATGCCGTAGCGGATGGCCCTACCGCCGCCGAGCACAAAATAAAGATACGTGTTTGCGGTATCGATGACGACGGTGCCGGGCGCTTCTGTTGTCGAGTAAGAGACCTGCTGGCGGCGCAGGCGGGCCGCAATGTCGGTCGGGACCTCGGTCGGCGTTGCCGAGTCTTCATCAGGAACGACATCGGGAGCTAGGCCTTGAATGATCGAGCCAAAGCTGTGCTCCAACGTCATGGCCAGAACCTGCGCCTTTGCGCCACTCGTCGACAGCGCGGCACCGAGCATCACCAGCGCCATTCCGGCCCAGCGGATAAGGCGGCCAATGTTCGGAAGCGGTGGTCTTGTAAGACTCCAATCCATCTCCGACTCCCCCTGTGTGCTATTTTTTTGTCGTTGCAGGCTAAGGCGATTGGCGCGCGCCCCTCCATTGCACGTTGGTAATGGTTGGTTGTCGAAACGACGGTGAATCCTATACATTGGTATAGAAGGCCCTCGGGTCGTCACACGCCGAACACGGGCACCTTTAAGCCCGTTGCAAGGTGGCCGTTGCGCGTGGGTGGTGCGGTTGGGTCGCGGCTTTAGCCTGGAGTGGCTGCCAGCAACCCTGGAGGCGCATCGTGAAAGAGCAGCCGCAGGCACGATCCATCGTTTTCGTGGTCGACGATGACGCCGCGGTGCGCGTTGCGATTGGGAGCTTGTTGCGCTCGGTGGGCCTCGAGGTCGAGGTGTTTGGTACGGCCGCGGAATTTCTCAAGAGCAAATCTCCCGATGGGGCGGCTTGCCTTGTGCTCGATATCCGATTGCCGGGTGTCAGCGGGCTCGACTTTCAAGCTGAACTCGCCAAGGCGAACATCCATATTCCGATCATTTTCATCACTGGCCATGGTGATATTCCGATGACCGTGCGCGCCATGAAAGCCGGAGCGGTGGAGTTCCTCACCAAGCCATTCCGCGACCAAGATCTTCTTGACGCAGTTCAGATCGCGTTAGAGCGCGATCGCACCCGACGCGGTCAAGACCAGGCGGTTCTCCAATTGCGCAACCTCTACGAGGCATTGACGCCTCGCGAACGGCAGGTGATCGGCTTCGTCACGGCGGGTTGGATGAACAAACAGATTGCGGCTGAACTCGGCGTCAGCGAGATCACCGTAAAGGTGCATCGCGGCAGTGGCATGAAAAAGATGGGTGCGCGATCATTGGCTGACCTTGTGCGAATGGCCGACGCGCTTGGGATCCAGCGCGCCCGGCCGTACCGGATTTAAACCTTGGTATAAGCCTTACTATCGTTTTTGACCGGAAGCTTTTCCCAACGTTCAATTGAGGCTTGGTCGGGCGGCGTCTAATCACCTGCGATCGCTGGTGTTGATCGTACCAATCCCCCGGACCGGCACCGAGAGCGGCGAGCCTTCAATGCAACATTCCATCTTGACCGCCGACCGCCACACCCTGCCACCTCTAAACCTTCGTATAGTGCGCCCGACGCCATCTTGCGCCGAAAAAGCCTCATTCGTCTGCATTTCTGCGCAGGCCCATTCTAACCTCCGCTGCTGGAATTCAAGCGAATCCGGGAGCGTACAATTGCAGCAGGTAACGATGATCGCGATCGTCGATGACGACGAGTCCGTCAGGGAAGCTACGAAGTCTTTAGTCCGATCCCTCGGCTACGAAGCCGCGACGTTTGGTTCGGCAGAGGAGTTTCTTGGATCGTCGCAATTAAGGACCACGGCTTGCCTGATCACCGACGTGCGGATGCCCGGCATGAGCGGGGTTGAGCTGCAGGATCGCTTGATTGCCGATGGCCGCAGCTTGCCTACCGTATTCATTTCCGCCTTTTCCGACGAGACAGTGCAACAAAAGGTGCTTGAGAGCGGGGCGGTGGGCTATTTGCACAAGCCTTTCGAAGAAGATCGCTTGATCGCCTGTATCGATACGGCGCTGAAAAGACAAAACGCCAAGCGCTAGAAATTAACGAGATACCCTGACAAGCGGAGGCCTTGTTGCGCGTCGCTGGGCGCTGGGCAGAAATCCGCGTAACGTGGGTTACCGCGTATCAACGTCCTGCGTCGCGACGCCTGGCAACGAAACATAAAAAATCGATCCGTGTGGCAGGCGCCCGGCGGCCCAAACACGGCCGCGGTGCGATTCGACAATCGAGCGGCAGATCGAAAGTCCCATCCCCATGCCTTGCGATTTCGTGGTGAAAAACGCATCGAAAATACGGTCAAGGTCTTTCGACTCAATGCCCGGACCAGAATCTTCGATGGCAATGGTGACTTCGTTAAATTGGCCGGGCTTAGAATTGACGTTCAGCACGCGTGAACCAGCCGGGTTGTTGCTCATGGCTTCCACAGCATTCGTAACCAGATTGAGAATAACCTGCTGCAACTGCACGTGATCGGCTAAGACCCGCGGCAGGTTTCGACTGAGCTTATGGCGAACCGAAACTCGTTTGCTGCTCAACTCCCCATGCAAGAGTTCAAGGACTTCCCGAATGACTGCGTTGACGTCAAGCAGAACCTTGGCATGTTCATCTTTCTTGAACAGTCCCCGTATGCTGGCGACCACTTCACTCGCTCGGTGACCATCACCGACGATCTGGTTAACATTGGCCACCGCTTCGGCGACGTCCGGCGGGGTTTTTCGAAGCCAGCGCAAGGCGGCGTTGCCGTTCGCCACGATCGCTGCCAGCGGCTGATTGACTTCATGAGCGATTGCGGCCGTCACTTCATGCATTGTGGTTCGTCGTGTAATATGCGCGAGCCTCGATTGGGTCACTCGCAACGCATCCTGTGCCCGCCTGGTTGCGGTGATATCGATGAGGGTGCCGATGAACATCTTCGCTCCCGACTGCGCATCTAGCACCGCCGACGCGTAGACATGGCCCCATAGAATCGTGCCGTCTTTGCGTCGGTATTGCTTCACGGTTTCGTAATGATGCCGTTCTCCTTGTTGGAGCTCAACAAGCCGCGTCCGGGTCACATCGAGGTCTTCCTCCGCAGTGATCTCAATAGGCGTAAGTCTTTGCAATTCGTCGGCTGTGTAGCCGAGCATGGCCTGAAACGCCGAGTTTGTGGCGACGTAATGTAAATCTTGATCGATGATCGAAATGCCGAGGTTTGACGCCTCAAACATTGACCGCCATCGTTCTTCGCTGGCCTGAAGCGCAGCCTCTGAGCGCTTGCGCACGAGCGCTTGCGCTATCACTTCTCCAACGATCTTTAACCGTGCAATGAGGTCGTCTGGCCATTCCCGCGTCGAGCGAAACGCGGAAAAATTGATGAAGCCGACAATGCGGCCACCGACTTGGAGCGGGATGCCGACACTAGAACGAATACCGGATTGGCGAAAATACTCGGCTTCTTCGCTTGCCCCGCGCGGAAGATCGTCAATCGATCGCACCCTTACGATCTTTTCCGTGCGGAGCCGGTTGAGATACCAGGCTGCGAATTTTGGCACTGGCCCGGGCGGATATCGCTCCACTCCCTCGGCAGCCACCGAACATAAAATATTGGCCCATCCGTCAGCAGTAAATTCGCCGAAGTTGCTGCGGTCGAAGTCGAGAAACGTTAGGAGCTGTTTTAGCGCGCTCTCAATTTCCTCTTCGAGCTGGTCGCCTAAAGCATTGGCAAAGCGCGCCGAGAGGTCGGCAAGTAGACGCTCAAAGCTAAGATGCTCTTCGAGCGATACATCAGCGGTGCGGCTGGCTGTGGTCGATAAAGGCTGCATTCCGACCAGTCCTCGGCAGCGTTCACTGATTTTCTAAACCTTGGTATTGGTCTTCCGATCTCTTTCGATACCGCGCATCTACTTTTGTACAGTGGAGCAATCGATTTCACGCTCTTATTGTCCTGGTGTTCATCGACCCGGCGGCTCCCCCATCCCCCGACACCCCGCCGCCCGGTCGATGACTCCGTGTTGAGACTACGTCTCAGAACCCCAAGCGGACGCCCTGCTTGGGGTTCGCTTCTATTTTAAATCCCTTCACCTAGCGCTCTACGAGACACAGGAATCGCGGTCGAACCTGCCGATCCGGAAACGGGTATGCAAGCCCCGCAGCTAGCAGGCCAAGCCTCGACAACATCATATTGATTCCCCCAAGACGCCCTAGTGTCCAGGCCAAACTAGCGAAAGGTCAAAAATAAGGATGTTTGCTAGGGGGATGACGCCGCTTACGACCATCCAGGCCCCTCGGCCAGACGGCCCCTCACCACGAGCCAAGGAGTGCAAAAGGGCCGCCGTCCATCATCATGTTGCACTTGCGCCCGTTGACCGAAGCTTAACCCGCCCTAAACGGATTGTCGTTTTAAAAGCCCGGTTTTTGTACGGTGTGGGAGACAGCGATGCAGGGTGACGCAGACGCTGAAATCTGCCTCTTTATTCGCGATGAGAAAACCGATCGGTTCGTCTTTAATGCAAAAGCATTACAGGCGTTGGGGATCAATCCTGTGGAAGCTCTGCAGCGTGGATACCGCGTGAAGGAGCACTCTGGTTTGGCTACAGTAGCGAAAGACTTCACCGCAAGTTAGCCTTGGTTCGCATTACGGCGAGCGTCAGTTGGCACTAACATACCTCGCAGACAGACCCTGAGCCGGCGTCTATCACAGTGATCAGGACCTGATATATTCATCACGGCTGGCAATCCGCACGGCTCGTGTTGTGCAAACGGGGGCAGCAAATGCGCGCGATTGGGGTCGGCATCGCTTTAGTTGTTGCACTTGGGGCAGCTGCTGATTTTTATTGGTACAGCGGTGCATACAGCCACATGGTAATTCGTTCACTTGGCGTGGGATTCTACTTTCTCGTCAATAACTGGTGATATTACTCGACGCGGGCATCGCGATTTTCTGCGATGAGGTCGAGGGTAAAGACACCGTCGGACAGCGACCGTGCAACAGCTAAGCAATTCGGAACATTGCCCTTTGTAAAGATCACAGATTTTTAAAAATCCTTAGCAAGGCGGCCAGGACCGGAGCCAATAAGGTTCGGTCGAGAACGCCAGGGCTCTGCTCAGACTTTTTGAGCCTAGGGAGCATAACAATCTTAAGTTAAGGCTACGTTGACGCGAACAAATGGTCCTTGCAGGTGGAAGTAAGTAACTTTGGACGCGGCGCTTGTGATGTTTGTGTCATAATGCGGCGCTAGCGGTACGGGTCCCGGCGTGGGGTCTAATTCCAGCCTGATGCCAAAGACTAAAAACGGTCCTGGCCTCAGCAAGCGCCAGGAGCCGAATATCCATCAACCGAATATCGCGGATAGGCATGTAAACGCGTCAGATAAAAATGGGGCTCGGTTTGGTCGTAGTTGCGCGGGTCGAAGCCCAGCCCATAGGTCGACCCGATAGCGCGATGATGGACATAGGCGACGCGCAGGCAGCCGCACGATCCACAATGCGCCGGACCGCTGACATAAGCATGAGCGGCATGCCGCGGCAGTAGCTCGGCGGCCCCGACTCGAGTGGTGGGAGACGCCAGCAGAACCGCGGCAGCGCACCCCAGTGCTAGCGCTACTCTCATCATTTGCCGGCCTTTCATGTCAGAATTCTGTTTTACGCAGCGTAACGTCAACGATGTCCGAGCGCAACATAGCAGCCAAGCTTCGCCGACGATACGGGAGCGATGCGAGGCGTTGTCGGTCGAGGCTTGACGCTTCAGCTTGCGACCAAGTTCTGCGCGGACGCGATCGTCACTGCGCGGAATTTGCCGGCGGAGGCGCCGGCGGGGCAGCCTGACCGGGTGGTGGCGTGTAAGGCGGCGCCGAAGCGGTATAGGTGCTTGGCGGGCGCGGCATATTTGACGGCGGCGCGGACGGCGTCGAATTGGATCTGAAAAGGTTGGCAAGCAGACCGCTAGGCCCCGTGTCTTCGCCGGGCCCGCTCACAGAACCGGGGTCAACATTCACGCCGCCTCGCCCAGTAACCGGACCCGCAATGCCAAACGACGACGGGACCGCGTAGGTACTCGGCGGCGACGGTGCAGCTGCCGTCTGAGTGGAGGGCGCGTAAGTACCGGCCGGGGCCGGCACGGCTGCCGTCTGAGCGGAGGGCGCGTAAGGCGGCGCCGACGCAGTGTAGGTGCCCGGCGGGCGCGGCATATTTGACGGCGCCGCGGACGGCGTCGAATTGGATCTGAAAAGGTTGGCAAGCAGACCGCTGGGCCCCGTGTCTTCGCCGGGCCCGCTCACAGAACCGGGGTCAACATTCACGCCGCCTCGCCCAGTAACCGGACCCGCAATGCCAACCGCGGCGGAACTGGCGGAATCGGACGAAGAAGGAGAGGAAGAGAACGAAGAACACCCCGCCAGCGCCGGCAACAGTCCGATCGAAACAACGAAAGGAGCGATAACGCGGCGCCCCCGTCGGCCACCGGCCAGCGTGCCAACCCCCACGCGAGCGCATAACCCGTGCTTCCCCATGGCGCCCTTATAGCAACCACACCATGTCGATCTCAAGGCGGGTGCCGGCTAAAGTGAGTGGGACAGCGAAGCTAACTCGTTGCAATGCTGTGAAAATACCCCATCTGCCGCGTGCGGCGGTTTTCGACCCAACAGTCTGTTATAAAGGAAGATATTCGTCCGAAGGGTCACAGCGGCCATGAGCGCCATTGATACCAGCGAGAGCCCGATCCTGGCCGCACCGCGCCGACCGGAAGGTCGACTGACGTTCCGGCAACTCCTTCGCGTCGTCCGTGAGAACACGCTCGCCACCTATCCGCCGGAGGATTTCAGCGAGGACATCCTTGTGCGCCGGCTGCTATGGCGCCGCACGTTCATCGTCAACGAGCCCGGCGCGATCCGGCACGTGCTGCTGGACAACGCGCAAAACTATATAAAATCCGAGATCACCCGCCGCATCCTGGAGCCGGGGTTAGGCCGCGGTCTTCTGACCAGCGAGGGCGAGACCTGGCGCCGCCATCGCCGCATCATGGCGCCCTCCTTCGATCCCCGCAGCATCGTCGGCTATGCGCCGATCATGAGCGAACTCAGCGAGCGATTGCTGGCGCAATGGGATGCCCTGCCGGACGGCAGCGAGGTCGATGTCGCGGCAGCGATGATGCACACCACGCTGCATATCATTTCGCGAGCGATGTTCTCCTCGGATTCCGATGAGATCGTCGATGTCGTCGAACGCGGCGTCGGTCGTTATCAGACCAGCGTACGGCCCAGCCTGCTTGATCTGCTGCACTGCCCCCAATGGCTCACGCGTCTTGTTGCGCCGCAGCCCACCAAAGGGATTTTCAACGAGTTCGACAAATCGGTTGATCGATTGCTGACATCGCGCGGCCGCGAACCGGATGCCGAACCCAAGGACCTGCTCGCTCGTCTGATTGCCGCGCGCGATACCGAGACCGGCGGCGGCATGACGGCGGCGGAAGTGCGCGACCAGGTGGTCACCATTTTCATGGCCGGGCACGAGACCACCGCCCAGGCGCTGGCGTGGACCTGGTATCTATTGTCGCAACACCCCGCGGCCGAAGCCAAGCTTCACGAGGAACTAGCCGCGGTGCTCGCGGACCGCGCGCCGCGCCATGAAGATCTCGCCCAGCTTCGCTACGCGCGCATGGTGATCGATGAATCGATGCGGCTTTATCCGCCGGCGCACACTTTGGCGCGCGAGGCGATCGCGCCCGACGAAGTGCTCGGTCATCGCATCCCGGCCGGCGCCACGGTCCTGATCGTGCCCTGGATGCTGCACCGCAAGCCGGCGCTGTGGGAGCACCCGGACCGTTTCGAGCCGGAGCGATTTTCGCCCGAACGCGCCGCCGCGCGTCCGCGTTACGCCTATATTCCGTTCGGCGCCGGTCCGCGCATCTGCATCGGCGCGGCGTTCGCCATTGAGGAAGCGTTGCTGATCCTCGCCACCATCGCGCAGCGCTATCGGCTGCAGCTCAAGCCCGGCCATCCCGTCGAACCGCAGGGACTGATCACGCTGCGGCCCCGCTACGGACTGCCGATGCGGCTGGAGCGGCGGCGGAGCTAGCTGCCGTTTCCTCGGCGGCTTTGCCTTGCAAAGAGTCGGACGGCTCGCCGCCGGTGAGCCACACCACGTGCTTGCCCTTTTTGGCGAGGCCGATCATCAGCGCATCAACGTCATCCGCTTCGCCGGAGCGCCGGAAACCGCCACGTGTGACCAGAAGTTTGTGCGCTTCGCGGCGGGCGAAATCCAGCACGTCGTGCGATACGCTTTCGTCGAACAGAATGACGTCGGCTAATTGCAGCGCGCGCACGGCGCGCAGCGTGAGCAAATCCGCATCGCGCAGGCCGGCCTCGACCACCGTCACTGATCCGTATTCGGCCACCGCCCCCTGCCCTTTGGCCTCGGCGAGCAAACCATCAAAGTCCGCTTGGCTTGGCTCGCCGTCGGTATGCCGCATCGCATGGGCGGTAAAGCGCTGCCAGAATTTGCGGCGCCCGGCATAACTCAGACCTGAGGCCTTGACCGCGGCACGCCAGCTTTGCGCCGCCGCTGCCCAGGCGACGAATCGCCTCGGCAGCAACGCCTCGAGCTTGGCGCGGATCGCTTGCGCGAAGACCGGTGCGGCGCCACCGGTAGAAATGCCGATGACCAGCGGCGAGCGATTGACGATGGCGCCGAAGGCGAAATCGCAGAACGCGGGCCTGTCGATGACATTGACCGGTACGGCCGCGGCACGCGCGGCTTGTGCGAACGCCGCGGCGTCCGCATCCTCTTCGAATGCGCCGATGGCCAACGCCGCACCGTTGAGATCATCCGCCGTCCAGGCGCGCTCATGCACCGCGATCGTCCCGCCCGGCGGATCGGCGGCGACCGCGCGCAGCTCAGCCGAGATCTCCCCGGCAAAGACGTCGACGCGCGCACCGGCCGCCGACAGGAGCTCCGCCTTCCAGGCCGCCGCCGCGCTGCCGCCGGCAATCACCGCGCGTTTGCCGCCGAGCATCAGAAACACCGGCAGTGTCGCGAGCGGTCCGATGCGGCCGGGCGGCGCGTGGCAGGTCATGCGGCTGAAGTTCACTGGCGAACGTCTCCTAATAAACGTCGGTCTGGTAACGGCCGCTGGCCTTGAGCTCGGCGAGGAACTTCGCCGCGTCGGCCGGCGTGCGCGCGCCATGTTTGGCGATGATGTCGGCGAGCACGGCTTCGACATCCTTGGCCATGCGCAACGCATCGCCGCAGACATAGACGTGCGCGCCGTCATTGAGCCACGACCACAGATCGCGGCCGACCTCGCGCATGCGATGCTGCACGTAGGTTTTCTCGTCGCCGTCGCGCGACCAGGCGAGCGTGAGCCGCGTCAGCAGTCCGGCCGAACGCATGGCGACGAGTTCGTCCTCGTAGAAAAAATCGAAATTGCTGCGTTGATGGCCGAAGAACAGCCAATTGCGTCCCGGCGCCTTGATGGCCCGCCGCTCGTGCAGGAAGGCGCGGAACGGCGCGATCCCGGTGCCGGGCCCGATCATGATGATCGGTTTCGATGGGTCTTCCGGCAGCGCAAAATGCTGCGCCTTCTGTACGTAGATTTTGATCTTGTCGCCGGGCGCGATGCGGCCGCCGAGGAAGGTCGAGCAAACGCCGAGACGCGTGCGCTTGTCGATGTCGTAACGCACCGCATCGACGGTGAGCGAGACACGGCCGGGATCGCACTTGGGGGAGGAGGAGATCGAATAAACGCGCGGCTGCAGCGGATCGAGCGCCTCGATGAGGGCTTCCGGATCAGGCCTTATGCCGGGGAATTTGTGCAAGGCGGCCAGCACGTCGAGCGTCGCGGCGTCGCCGTCGGGGTCGCCGCCCGCGGCTAGCTGCCTCGCCTTCTGCTTGCGCTCGCCACCCGTGAGATACGAAATGAGCTGAAAAAGCATGTCGGGCGCCGGCGACAATGAGACGCCGTCGGCGAGCGTCTCGCGCAGCGTGCGTTCGGCGATGGGGAAATCCGGCGGCGCCTGCAGCGCGGCGAGCACCGCGTCGACCAGATCGGGATCGTTGGCGGGAAAAATGCCGAGCGAATCGCCGACGACATAGTCGAGATCGATGCCGTTGAGATCGATATCGATATGCCAGGTTTCCTTTTCCGAGCCGGGCTTGTTCAAGCGGCGGCGCGAGAGGAAGGTGGCATCGACTGGATTGTCGCGGGAGCGCCCGGGTGCGGCGGCGGGCGCGGGCATGGCTTGCGCCGGCGCAGGCTCCGCGACCGGCGCGGCGTCGTCGAGCTCCTGATAAAGCTGCTTGAGCATGCGGGACGTGTCTTTGCCTCCCGGCACGCAGAGGTTCAGCCGCTTCTCGGATTTCGCAAACAGCGCGTCCGCATAGTCCTTGCAGTTATAGCCGCATTGGCCGCAGTCTTGCTGCGCCATAGCCGCCATCAGCCGCCGCGGCAGCCGCTTGCCTTCGGCGAGCTTCATGCGCTCGGGTAGCGGCATCGCCGGATCGTGCCAAGGGGCTCCGTCATCCGCGCCGTCATCATCGACCGCCGGCGCGGCGGGCGCGGCGCCATCAAGCAACCCAGCCAGCAGCTTGGCGGCATCGGCGGTGGAGAGCGGCGTGACGCTCTCTTCCAGCCCGAACAATCCGGCAAATAGCCCGTTGAGCCAGGTGCGCTGCTCCGGCGTGAACGGCGCCGTTTCCGGAATGAACGACGGGATCGGCGGCCGCGGCGTCATGCTCATTCGGCGGCCTTGCGGTCGGTCATGGCCCTCAGCGCGTCGATCTCGTGCCGGCGGGCGAAGGCGAGGAAGCTCTCCTCGCGAGAAGCGCGATGCGTCAGATAGGCCTTCAAGATGCGTTCGACCGTGTGCGGCGCCTCCTGTTCCGTCACGTCGCGATAGAGTTCGCGGCCGAGCGCCGCGTGCGGTCCGAAACCGCCGCCGACATAGATGTGGTAGCCCTCGACCGGATCGGCGTCTTCGCTTGCCTGGACCTTGCAGGCCAAGAGGCCGATCTCGGACACAAAGTGTTGCGCGCAAGAGTGATGGCAGCCGGTCAAGTGGATGTTCACCGGCGTGTCGAGGGTGACGCGCGTTTCGCACCAGCGCGCGATCTCCTCGGCATGGCGCTTGGTGTCCGAGGCCGCGAACTTGCATCCGGTGTTGCCGGTACAGGCGATGAGGCCGGAGCGGATGGCGTTGGTTTCGATGGCGAGACCCAGCGCTTCGATCCGCTCCTTGGCCGCCGGCACCTTCCCGGTCGGCACACCGGAGATCAGAAGGTTCTGCCAGACCGTCAACCGCAGATCGCCGTCGCCGAGGTCGCGCGCAACTTCGGCAAGGCCGCGCATTTGCGCGACTGACAAGCGCCCGACCGGCACCACGACACCGATCCAGTTCAGCCCATCCTGGTTCTGCGGATGAACGCCGAGATGCGCGGTGCGATCGAACGGCGGACGCGGCGCCACGGCGCCGGGCACCGCGCGGTCGAGCCGGCGGTTGAGTTTCTCCTCGAGCAGGCCGAGGAATTTCTCGACGCCCATGGCGTCAAGCACGTATTTCAGCCGTGCCTTGGTGCGGTCGGTGCGATTGCCGTGATCGATAAAGACACGCACCACCGCGTCCGCCACCTTGCAGGCATCCTGCGGCAGCACCAGCACGCCGGTATCGCGGGCGAAATCGCGGTGGCCGGTGATGCCGCCGAGGCAGAGCTTGAACCAGACGCCGGAAGTTAGGCCGAAGCCTTCGTTCACCTGCACCGCCTGGAAACCGATGTCGTTGGTATCCTCCAACACCGGAATGGTGCCGGCGCCGTCGAAAGCGACATTGAACTTGCGCGGCAGGCCGTAGAGCGAGCGGTCGTTGAGGATGTGGAAATGCCATTCGCGCGCATAGGGGCGCGTATCGATCAGCTCCTGCGGGTCGATGCCCGCCGTCGGCGTGCCGGTGACGTTGCGGATATTGTCGGCGCCGGAGCCGCGCGAGCACAGCCCCAAATCCTGGATCGCCTCGATCATGGCGACTGCGTTGTGGGCCTCGACTTCGCGGATCTGGAGATTGGCACGCGTCGTCACATGGGCGTAGCCGCCGCCATAGCGCTCGGCGAGATCGGCAACGCCGGCGAACTGCGCGGCCTTGAGAATCCCGTTCGGGATGCGCAGCCGGCACATGTAGGAGTTCTGGCTCGGCGCGACATAGAACAAGCCAAAAAACCGCCAGCGGAAATTGTCCGGCGGCTTCGGATATTCGCCCCTGGCCGCGTGCTCCTTCAGCCGCTCATAGGTGTCGAAGGGATGCTGCTCGCGCTTGAATTTTTCCGGATCGGAGAGTTTTTGGCCGGCAGCGAGCACCCGGCTCTGCGCTTTCAGCGCCGCCGCGTCCGGGCCGGTCGGCTCGGGCGGCAGCGCAGCACCCGCCGGCGTCGCCACGCCGGCAACGCTCTTTGCCGCCTTGGCGATCTGCACGCCGGCGACGAACCCTTCCAGGTAACGCTTCTGTTCCGGTTCGAAATCGCCGGCCTGTCCCGCCGCGACGGGCTTGAGGTCCGCTTCGCTCATTCAGCGGCTACCCGCGTCGGCGCGGTCAGCGGCGCGGGCGCCGCCGTCCGCGGCTTGTGGGTGATGTAGAGCGCAAGCCCGGTGAACACGAAACCGCCGACCAGATTGCCGAGCGTGACCGGAATCTGATTCCACAGCCACCATTGCGCGACGGTGATTTTCGCGCCCATCATCATGCCGGTTGGGATGATGAACATGTTCACCACAGAGTGCTCGAAGCCCTGGGCGAAGAAGATGAATACGGGCATGTAAGCGCAGGCGATCTTGCCGATCGTCGAGGACGTAGTCATGGCGGCGACGATGGCGAGGCAGACCATCCAGTTGCAGAGGATCGCCTTGACGAAGACGGTGATGAGACCGGCATAGCCGAGCGCTTGGTAGCCGGTGGTCTTGGCCTCGGCGATGGCAATGATTTTTGCGGCGACACCGGCCGGCGCCGTCGCACCGAAATTGGTGAGCGCGATCGCCAACAATCCGCCATAGACGACGCTGCCGATCAGATTGCCGAGGAACACCCAACCCCAGCTGGCGAGCATGGTCTTGCTGTCGGTGTCGTTCTCGATCAACGGCAGCGGCAACAGGCCGAAGCTACCGGTCACCAGATCGAGGCCGAGCAGCACGATGAGGATGAGGCCGACAGGGAAGATCAGCGCGCCGACCAGCGGCTGGCCGGTCTGCACCGCGCCGGTGATGGCGAGACTCGTCGCCGCGGCGAGGATGGCGCCGGCAAGGCCGCCGCGGATGACGAGGTCGAGCGGCGCCAGCGCCAGCTTGCTGCGCCCGGCATTGACCATGGCGGAGGCGACGTCCGCCGGCTTGACGTAGTCCATGTCTCGGCTCCCTTCGGTTCGTGGCCGCCGAGACGTCTTTACGAAGCTAGCGGCCGACCAAGGCACCCCTCTTACCGTGGTGCAGCAAGCGGCGTGCCAGCCGATAGGCTATTGATAAGCTTTTAGAATCTACTTCGACCGAGCCCTCTGCCAGTGATTGTGGCAGGCCTCGGCGAAACATTGGGCAAAGGCGGGTAGGAACTTGTGTGGGAGAGCGACCGCGCACCGGTCAGGTCCCGGTTGTCAGTTCCATGTCGGCCGGAGTCACAGTTTCGCTGCTTTAACCTCTCAAAGAATGCTGCTTCGTTTCGGTCTTTGGCGAGGACGGGAGGGGTTCAGAGATGAACGACGGCGGCGTTTCTTGGCTCGGCGCGGTCGACCGCGTGTGCGGGCAGTTTGCGACCGCGCTAAATGGTTCGGAATTGCAGATCTATGCCACCCTTGCGCTTATTATCATATTAAGCTTCCTGATCATCCCACCCAAGAACGACCCGGATCAGATTTGAAGTTCCGCTGCGTGGAACTTCTCCGCCTTTTGCGGAGTTGATCGCCCGCCAACTGAACGTCGGAGCGCAGAAATGCTGAACCTAGTCGTCACGCTTCTGATCATCGCCTTGGTCGCGGGCATTTTGGGTTTCGGCGGGATTGCCGGAGCTGCCGTCGGCATCGCCAAGATCGTGTTTTTCGTTGCCCTGGTGCTGTTCCTGATCTCGCTCGTGGCCGGCGGTTTCCGCGGCGGCTTCGGCCGTCGCCTGTAGTCGCTCGATCGGTTCGCTGACGGCCGCGCCGCCGGCATGCCGGCGGCGCTCTTTCCTGATATTCCATCTGTTGCCAACCCGCCATGCGGCTCAGTGCAGGTGTGACCAGGCCCAAGCGAGCGCCAGCTTGATTGTGGCTTCGACGATCCACCGGCAGGTCTTGTTGGTCAATTCAAACAGTGTCTTGTGCTGCCTTACTGGTGCCGGCGCGGCTTGCGGTTGCTTGCCGCGTTTGCCGCCGCGACGCCGGCGCGCGGGCGCTGTTTCGGCGCGGCGCTCTCCGGCGGACTTCGCTTTGGCAGGAGACGCTGCCGCCGCCTTATCCGTTCGCAACCGAAGCCGATGGACTTTTCCCAGCACCGCGGAGCGCGATAGGTCGCCAATGCGGACGGCGATCGCGGCGGCTGTCAGGCCCTCGCTCCACAGCCTCTTCAAAAGATCAATTTGCTCGCTGGTCCATGATTCGGTTGGCACGACGTCAGCTCCGCGGAGTCCGCCCGCCGCGTGCGAGCGCCGGCCATCTGGAAAGACTTTGGATGTCGCATCGCCAGCCAACCAGGCGGCTATTTTGCGTCACCGTTTATGATATAGTCCCGTGAAACGGGACAGTCAAGTCACGGTTTTAGATGCTAGGCGCTATAAACGGAATCGGTGACAATAAGCCCATGGCACGCCGCACCCGACCCAGTAAGCAGATGACCGGGCTGTACTACGCGCGAGAAGCGCGTGGCATGTCGCGGACTGAACTGGTCAAGCGGTCGGGCATTTCCAAACAGCAGCTGTCGCGCCTGGAGAATGGCCATATCAGGCTGCGGCTGGACCACCTCAAACCGTTCGCCGCGGTGCTCGGCTACACGCCGGAGCAGATTCTGCTTTGGGGACGCTACCCCGGCACCCCCGGCAGCCATATCGAATCAAGCGACGTCCTGCGCGAAGAGGCCACGCACCAAGAACCGCTGGGCCCATCCCCCGGGCAGGTGCCGGAACTCGACACCCGCGCCGGCCTCGGCGGCGGCGGGGTGCCGGCGCGCGAAGTGCGCAAGGATGGACGCCACGCCGACCCGCTGAAGGCCGAAGGTTGGCTGTTTCCGCAGGCTTTCGTGCGCGAGCAATTGCATAGCTCGTCCGGCCGCCTTCTGGTGCTCGACACCACCGGCGACAGCATGGCGCCGACCATCGTCTCCGGCGAGCGCGTGATCGTCGATACCGGCCACAAGACGCCGACGCCGGACGGGCTTTATGCCATTCGCGACACTTTCGAGTGCATCGTGGTCAAGCGACTGCAAGTCTTGCGTTCGTCGCGGCCGACGCGGGTGAAAGTCATCTCCGACAATCCGAATCATCCGAGCGAAGAGACCCCGCTCAGCGAGCTCGAAGTCGTCGGCAAGGTGCTCTGCTGCCTCAAATTGTTCTGAGCAACCGCCCTTCCCCTTTCAAGACCAAGCCACGTCGAATCAGTCAGACGACAAGCGTCTGCCGCGCGCCACGGCGGACGGAGGGAGTGGTCGCGATTCGCGGCACGTCACCGATGTTGTAACTTAGTGTTGACAACTGTCCTATTTTACGTTACTCGCCGACGACATCGAGCCGCGCCCGCCGTGACGGCCGCGGCGAACCGAAACGCGATGCCATTCGCCGAACATTCGACCGCTGCGCGCTCGCGGCGGCAGCACCACGATCGTGAGCGCATCCGCCGCGCTGCCGCGGCGGCACGGGTCGCGCCGACATCGGCCATGGCGGTGGCGCTGGCGCAGCTCGGCACCGCCTTCGACGAAGCCGCAACCATCAACGACTTCAAAATCAGGGTCGAGCGGCTGATCCAGCTCGGGCCTTATCACGCGGCGGTCCGCGCCCGCTTCGGGGCGCGCGCGTTAATGGTATTTGGCCGCGGCCTCGACTCAGCGGTGGCCCTGGTGGCCCTGGTCGAGCGCTGGTGGCGCGATGAGCGCAAGGCGTTTGCGATCGCGAGCGCGTTGGGCTGCGCTACCCGGCTCTCACTCGAAGCGTTGACCGAGCTACGCCTCATCCTGCGGCTGATGCGATCCAAAAGGATGCACGCGGAGTTCGACGAATTGATCGCGGCGCTGTGCGGGGCGCCGATCGCAGCGGCAGCGGAATGATGTCTGGACCGGAAGTCGGGACGGCGAAAGTGCAAGCACCCGGTTTATGCCGGACCCGGCTTGACCACCCGGATATGCAGTTCGCGCAACTGCTTGGGCGTAGGTTCGGACGGCGCGCCCATCATCAAATCCTCGGCGCGCTGGTTCATCGGGAACAGCACGACTTCGCGCAGGTTCTCTTCCCCGCACAGCAGCATCACGATGCGGTCGATGCCCGGCGCGATGCCGCCGTGCGGCGGCGCGCCGAGCGACAGCGCATGCAGCATGCCGCCGAATTTCTTCTCCAACACGCTTTCGTCATAGCCGGCGATGGCAAACGCCTTCTTCATCACGTCGGGACGATGATTGCGGATCGCGCCGGAGGACAACTCCACGCCGTTGCAGACGATGTCGTATTGGATTGCCCGCAGGCCGAGGATTTTGTCGCGTTCGGTGGCGTCGAGCGCGAGAAATTCATCCGCCGGCAGGTTCGGCATCGAGAACGGGTTGTGGGAGAAGTCGATCTTCTTCTCCTCCTCGTTCCACTCATACATGGGAAAATCGACGATCCAGCACAGCTCGAAACGATTTTTATCGATCAGATTGAGGTCCTCGCCGACTTTCGTTCGCGCCGCACCGGCGAACTTGACGAAGCTTTGCGGTTCGCCGGCGACGAAGAATACCGCGTCGCCGTGGTTCCGGCCGAGCTGCGTCCGCAATTGTTCGGTGCGCTCGGGGCCGAGATTGTTGGCAACCGGGCCGCGGCCCACCGTCGCGCCGCCGTCAGACGCAAAGAAGATGTAACCGAGACCGGGCTGCCCTTCGCCCTGCGCCCAGGAATTCATTCTGTCGCAAAAGGCGCGCGAACCGCCGCCGGGCGCCGGGATCGCCCACACCGCCGCCCTGGTGCTGCCTTCGAGGATACGGGCAAAAACCTTGAATCCCGAGCCGCGGAAAATCTCCGACACATCCTGCATGACGATCGGGTTGCGCAAATCCGGCTTGTCGGTGCCGTATTTGCTCATGGCCTCACCGTAGGGGATGCGCGGCAATTTCGGCGTCACCGGCTTGCCGCCGCCGAATTCCTCGAACACGCCGCGGATGACCGGCTCGACCGCGGCGAAGACGTCCTCTTGCGTGACGAAGCTCATCTCCAGATCGAGCTGATAGAACTCGCCGGGCGAGCGGTCGGCGCGCGCATCCTCGTCGCGAAAGCACGGCGCGATCTGGAAATAGCGGTCAAAGCCGGAGATCATGATCAGCTGTTTGAACTGCTGCGGGGCCTGCGGCAGCGCGTAGAATTTTCCCGGATGCAGGCGCGACGGCACCAGATAGTCACGCGCGCCTTCCGGCGACGAGGCGGTCAGGATCGGCGTCTGGAACTCGAAGAAGCCCTGCGCCTTCATGCGCCGCCGCAGCGAGTCGATAATTTCGCCGCGCTTCATGATGTTGCGGTGCAAGTGCTCGCGGCGCAGATCGAGAAAGCGGTATTTGAGCCGGATGTCTTCGGGATATTCCTGATCGCCGAACACCGGCATGGGCAGTTCCGCGGCACGGCCCAACACCTCGATCTCGCGGATGTAGACTTCGACCGCGCCGGTCGGCAGGTCGGGATTGTCAGTGCCATCAGGCCGCCGCCGCACCTTGCCGTCGATACGCACCACCCATTCCGAGCGCAAAGTCTCCGCCACCTTGAACGCCGGACTGTCGGGATCGGCGACCACCTGGGTGAGCCCGTAATGGTCGCGCAGATCGATGAACAGCACGCCGCCATGATCGCGGATGCGGTGGCACCAGCCGGAAAGCCGCACGTCGCTGCCGATGTCGCTCGCTCGAAGCGCGCCGCAGGTATGGCTGCGATAGCGGTGCATTTTCAAATCCGCCGAAGGTATGGGAAATGGCGAGCGCACAAGCACATGGCGGCCGCCGCCTTGTCAAGCGGGCACCCGCGCCTCGACAGAACGGCGCCGATCTGCCACTTCACGGCAACCGGGAAGCGGGAAATGCCGAAGAAACGCAAGACGGCTCGGCCGGCCGCAAATGCCGAAATCATGACCACCGCCGACGCCGTGGTCGCGACCCTGGTCGCGCATGGGCTGAACACGATCTACGCCCTGCCCGGAGTGCAGAACGACCACCTGTTCGAGGCGCTGTTCAAGGCTTCGGACCGGCTGCGGACGGTGCATACCCGGCACGAGCAAGGTGCCGCGCTGATGGCGCTCGGCGCGGCGCTGGCGACCGGCAAGCCGCAGGCCTATGCCGTGGTCCCGGGCCCGGGGCTGCTCAATTCCGCGACCGCGCTGTTGACTGCCTATTCGATGAACGCGCCCGTGCTTGGTTTGATCGGGCAGATTTTTCAGGCCGATATCGGGCGCGGCCTCGGCCATCTGCATGAGATCCGCGACCAGCATGGCGTTATCAAGCGGCTGGTCGACCACGCGGCGCTGATCAGCAAGCCTGAACAAGCGTCGCGACAGACGGCGCTGGCGCTGCGCGCTATGCACAGCCGCCGGCCCGGACCGGCGGTCCTCGAATGCGCCATCAACGTCTGGGGCAAGAGCGGCCCGGTCGTCGTGCAACCGCCGCTGCCGCGGCCGGCGCCGAACATCGATCGCGACGCCGTGCGCAAGGCGGCGACGATTCTCGGCGCCGCCAAGCGGCCGATGATCGTCTGCGGCGGCGGCGCCCAGGACGCCGCGGCGGAAGTCACGGCGTTGTCCGCCATGCTGCAGGCGCCGGTGCTGGCCTATCGGCGCGGGCGCGGCGTTCTCGATGGCCGCAGCCCCTTCAGCGTCACCCTGCCGCTGGGGCACGAATTGTGGGGCGAGACCGACGCGGTGCTCGCGGTCGGCACCCGGCTGCTCATGCAATTTCGCGAATGGGGCGTCGATCGCGACCTCGCCATCGTCCGCGTCGATGCCGATCCGCAGGAACACAATCGCTGGCAGCGGCCCAAGGTGGCGCTCGTGGGCGATGCCAAGCCGATCCTGCAAAGCCTGCTCGCGGAATTGCCGGCGCGCAACGCCAAGCGCGCCTCGCGGCAGGCGGAAATGGAGGAGCGCCAGGCGAAGTGGCGCAAGCGGTTCGAGAAGATCGCCCCGCAGGTCGCCTTCCTCGAAGTGATGCGCGCCGAACTGCCGGAGGATGGCATTTTCGTCGACGAGGTCACCCAGCTCGGCTTCGCCGCGCGGCTGGTCTTTCCCGTCTACAAGCCGCGCACGTTTCTGTCGCCCGGGTATCAGGATCCGCTGGGTTGGGGATTCGCCACGGCGCTGGGCGCACAGGACGCGCGGCGCGATGTGCCGGTGCTGTCGATCACCGGCGACGGCGGCTTTCTTTTCACCGCCACCGAGCTTGCGACCGCCACGCAGCACCGCATTCCGCTGGTAACGGTGGTGTTCAACGACGGCGCCTTCGGCAATGTGCGCCGCATCCAGCAGGAGCGCTTCGGTAACCGGCTGATCGCCTCCGATCTGGTCAATCCCGATTTCGTCGCCTTCGGCAAGAGCTTCGACGCCGAGGCGGTGCGGGCGCGATCGCCGGCGGAACTCGGCCAAGCCCTGCGCCGCGGCTTTGCCCGCCGCGACGGCCCGACCCTGATCGAAGTCCCGGTTGGCGCGCTGCCGAGCCCGTGGGAGTTCATCCATATGGGGCGGGTGCGCGGTGGCTGACGGCCCCGGACCGGCGACAACGCCACGCGATTCCGCTATCACGTTCGCAATGCAGCCGATCACGACAACGTCCGAGCTCGCCGCCGTGTGCCAGCGGATGGCGTCCCACCCCTTCGTCACCGTCGACACCGAATTCCTGCGCGAAACCACCTATTACCCGCTGCTGTGCGTGGCGCAGATGGCCTCAGCCGACGAGGCGGTGGTGGTCGACGCGCTGGCTCCCAGTATCGACCTGGCCCCCTTCTTCGCGCTGATGGCGAACGAGAAGGTGATGAAAGTCTTTCATGCCGCGCGTCAGGACATCGAAATCGTGTGGCACCGCGCCAAGCTTATTCCGCATCCCATCTTCGACACCCAGGTCGCGGCCATGGTTTTGGGCTACGGCGATTCCATCTCCTATGACCAGCTGGTGCAGCGCATCACCGGCGACACGCTCGATAAATCGCATCGCTTCACCGACTGGACACGCCGGCCGCTCACCGAAGCGCAGCTGTCCTACGCGGTCTCCGATGTCACGCATCTGCGCGACGTCTATGCGGCCCTGGTCGAAGACCTCGGGCGGCGCGCCCGGGTCGATTGGGTGCAAGAGGAAATGCAGGTGCTGACGTCGGCCGACACCTACCGCATGGATCCGGAGAACGCCTGGCAGCGTCTGAAGACGCGCGTGCGCAAGCCCAAGGAGCTCGCCGTACTGATCGAGGTCGCGGCCTGGCGCGAGCGCGAGGCGCAGTCGCGCGACGTGCCGCGCTCCCGCGTGCTCAAGGACGACGCGATCGCGGATATCGCCGTGCAGGCGCCGACGACAATCGAGAAGCTCAAGAACCTGCGCTCGCTGCCCAAGGGCTTCGAACGCTCACGCTGGGGCGAGGCGATCGTCGCCGCGGTGGCGCGCGGCCTGGCGCGCGATCCGAAGACATTGCCGCGTCCGGTGCGGCTGCAGTCCTTGGCCAACGGCGCCGCCGTCGTCGAGCTGCTCAAGGTGCTGTTGCGCATGATTTCCGAGCATCACCACGTCGCCGCCAAGGTGATCGCCACGGTCGACGATCTCGAGCGCATCGCCACCGATGACGCCGCCGATGTCCCCGCGCTCAGCGGCTGGCGCCGCGAGCTGTTCGGCGAAAAGGCGCTCGCGCTCAAACACGGCAAGCTGGCGCTGGCGATCGAAAAAGGCCGGGTGGCCGCGGTCGAGCGCGGATAGCCTCGTCCTACCCCAGCAGCACCACCGGCTCGCGGCCAATGAGTCGCGCCAGCACGCGCAGCCGGTTCAAAACCCGTTCGCCGTAGAGCGCCGCGAATTGACCGGGCAGCCGCAGCGCCAGCCGATGCCGCTCGACCGCGAGCGGCGTTCGCGGCAGCACGCCAGGCATGGCCGCGGACACGACATAGGCGAGCCGCAGCGCCGCGCCGAGCACGCGGGCACGGTCGAGCCCGCGTGTCGAAGCAAGCTCGCGCAACCGCGGCGACAGCTCGTCGTCCATCACCAGTCCGACGTGACGGTAAAATACCGCGAGCGCCAGATAGGCGCGGCCCGGATGGTCGATGGCGGTGAAGCCGCCATGGGCAATGATATTGAGTGATTGCTCGCCGCGGTAATCGGGATGCGCCCGCCAGCCGATATCGGCTAATAGGCAGGCGGCGTGACGAAGCCGGCGTTCCTCGGCCGTTTCACTGAGGCCGGAGGAGGCCATGAAACGGTCGGTCCATACGATCAGCTCTTCGCCATGGCGCGGCGAGCGCGAACGCAATTTGTTGAGCCCGCGCGCCGCTTCGATAAGCGCATCCTTCTCCTTGTCCTTCTGCCTGAGCAGCGAATAGAGCAAGCCCTCGCGCACGCCGAGTGCGGAGAATATCACCTGGCGCGGCTCGCCGATGCGCACGATGTATTCCAGCACTAGGGCCGCATAGGACAGCAACGGCCGCCGTGCACTCGCCACCACTTCGATGTTGGAGAGCGTCTCGGCATCGACCCGATGCACCAGGCGGGCGAACTCCAGCGCGTCATCGGCGGCAATGGCGTAGCCGTGCATCACGTGCAGCGGGTATCCGGTCTGCCACATGTGCAGCCGCGCCAGCGCCCGCCAGGTGCCGCCGACGGCGTAGAAGTTGCGGCCCTCGCAGTCGTCGAGCAGCGGCAAAGAGCCGAGGGTTTTCTTGACGAACTTTTCCGCCTTCTTGAGCGATTTTGCCGAAATGTCGGCCAGGGCCAGACCGCCGAGCGGCCGGGTTAAGCCGCGCCCGGCGCGCGTGCCGTGGACATTGACCAGTTCGAGCGAGCCGCCGCCGAGGTCGCCGACCACGCCGTCCGCCTGATGCACGCCGGAAATGACGCCGAGCGCGGTCAACTGCGCCTCGCGGCCGCCGGACAGCACGTCGATATCGGTCCCGATGATTCGTTCGGCGAGCTTGATGAAGGCGCGGCCATTCTTGGCGTCACGGCAGGCCGCAGTGGCGATGGCCAAAACTTTCTTCACCCCGATGGTCGTACACAGCGCGCGGTAGCGCTTGAGCGCCGCCAAGGCCTGCTCGACCGCGTCGGCGGCGAGCAGTCCGGTGGACTGCACCTCGCGGCCAAGCCCGCATAACGCCTTCTCGTTGAACAGCGGCGTCGGGCTGCGGGTCAGCCCTTCGTAGACGACAAGCCGCACGGAATTCGAGCCGATGTCGATCACCGCCAGTGGCGGACCATCGTCGAGGCGTCCCTGGGCGTCGATCTTGGCGCGGCTCATCTTTTGCAATTAGCGCCGGGCAATCGGTGGCGCGTTTGCGGCTTCGCTCACGCCCGCTCCGAGCGATGCCGTAAGCGAGGAATGGACTCTTTCGGCGACTTTCCGCGCCCCGACAGGCTTGGATTGGTCATGAAGTAGGATTGGGCGTTGAAGGGCTCCTCGCCCGGCCCCGGCTTGATGCGCGACGAGAAGCCGTCGGCGAGGAGCTCCCAGCTCTGCTGGTTGTCCTTGAAATTCGCGACCATGATCTGATCGAGCACCTGCTCGTGCACGGTGGGATTGAGGATCGGGCAGAGCACTTCGACGCGACGGTCGAGATTGCGCGGCATGATGTCGGCGGACGAGATATAAAGCGCGGCCTTCGGATGCGGCAGACTGTGGCCGGCACCGAAGCAATAGATGCGGCCGTGTTCGAGGAAGCGGCCGACGATGGACTTGACGCGGATATTCTCGGACAGGCCGGGAACCCCTGGCCGCAGGCAGCAGATGCCGCGCACCACCAGTTCGATCGCCACGCCCGCGCTCGAAGCGCGATAGAGCGCATCGATGATATCGGCGTCGACCAGCGCATTCATCTTCATCCAGATGGCGGCCGGACGACCGGCCTTGGCGTGGGCGATCTCCTCTTCGATGTGCGCGTGGATGCGCTTGCGCAAAGTCAGCGGCGAGACCGCCATGCGCTCGAGCCCGGCGGGCTCCGCGTAGCCGGTGACGTAGTTGAACGCGCGGGTGACATCGCGGGCGATGGCGGGATCGGCGGTGAAGAACGACAGGTCGGTATAGATGCGCGCGGTCACCGGGTGATAATTGCCGGTGCCGACATGCACATAGGCGGCGAGCGCGGCTCCCTCGCGACGGACCACCAGCGAGAGCTTGGCATGGGTCTTGAGCTCGAGGAACCCGTATACCACCTGCACGCCGGCGCGTTCGAGATCGCGGGCCCAACGGATATTGGCCTCCTCGTCGAAGCGCGCCTTGAGTTCGACGACGGCGGTGACCGATTTGCCGGCCTCGGCGGCCTCCGCGAGTGTCTTGACGATCGGCGAGTCGGCCGAGGTGCGGTAGAGCGTTTGCTTGATGGCGACGACATTCGGATCGCGCGTCGCCTGATTGAGAAAATCCACCACAACGTCGAAGGACTCGTAGGGGTGGTGGACGATGAGATCCTTCTGCCGGATGGCGGCGAAGCAATCACCGCCATTGTCGCGGATGCGGCCGGGATAGCGCGGCGTATAGGGCACGAATTCGAGGTCCGGCCGGTCGAGGCTGGCGAGCTGCGCCATCTCGTTGAGCGCCAGCACGCCGTCGACCTTGAACACGCTGTCATCGGTGGCGTCGAGCGCGCGGAGCACGAACCGCTGCAGCTCGGCCGGCATCATCGCCTCGATATCGAGTCTGATCACCGAACCGCGGCGGCGCCGCTTCAGCGCGGTTTCGAACAGCCGCACCAGATCTTCCGCCTCTTCGAGGACTTCCAGTTCCGAGTCGCGGATCACGCGGAAGGCGCCGACCCCCTTCACCGCATAGCCCGGGAACAGCTTGCCGATGAACAGGCTGGTCTCGGCCTCGATCGAGATCAGCCGCACCTCGCCGCCCTCCCCGGCCTGCGGCAGCCGCACGAACCGCTCGATGCGGTTCGGCATGCGGATCAACGCGTTCATCGCCTTGCCGTCCTTGGCGCGCGACAGCTGCAGCGCGATCGAGAAACCGAGATTGGGGATGAACGGGAACGGATGCGCCGGATCGACGGCCAGCGGCGTCAGCAACGGGAACACATGGGCAAGAAAATGGTCCTCGAGCCAAGCCTTCTCCGCCTTGCCCACATCGGGACCGTCGACCAGCACGATGCCGGCCTGGGCGAGCGCCGCGCGCAGCTCGCGCCACTGCGTTTGCTGGTCTTGAACGAGGACTACCACGGCCTCGGCAATGCGCACGAGCTGCTCCGCCGGGGTCAGTCCCTCGGGGCTCTTGGTGCCGATGCCGGCGCGCACCTGGGCGCGCAGGCCGGCCACGCGCACCATGAAGAACTCGTCGAGGTTGTTCGCCGAGATCGACAGGAATTTCAATCGCTCAAGCAGCGGATGACCGCGATTGGCGGATTCCTCGAGGACGCGGCGGTTGAAATTGAGCCACGACAGCTCACGATTGATGAAGCGATCCGGGCTGGAGGCCAGAGCCGACGCGGCGTGCCGCTCCGCCGGTTCGGCGAGCCGCGGCGGCGCTTCCAACGCCGCCGCAGGGCTGGATTCGAGCGCAACAGCGGTCGCTTGGCCGCGGTCGACCATGACTACTCCTTGGTCCTCGAGCCTCACCCTCGCTGTCCCCGGTAACGATTCCATGACTTCCACCACCGGAGATTAAGGCGGCGCGGCCGTCGCTCCGTCAAGCCTTCCCTGCCGCGGCAATCGCGACCGCCGGTCTCGGCCTGATAGATCAAAGAGTTACGGCCTTTTAATGCTTGACGGCTTGAGCAAGGAAGCCTATCTGCGCCTCGTCGGTCAGAAAAGCAACTGAACGACTTCTAAACTCGGCAATTAGGCCATGGGCAGTACCAATACTGGTACGGCCGGCACTCCAGACTTGGTGTCGGTCCTACCAGTCAGCATCACGACCGTGCGCGGCATAGACGCCTGCGCGATGGCAAAAGACCGCGGCTAGCGATCTCTTGCCAACGCTCAAGCCGGACCCGCGAAGCGCGGTCAAGGAGGTGAGCGATGGTCCCAAGACTCGCAAAACGGTTGCATGGTGATCGCCGGCGCACCCCGCCGGTCGGACCGATCCACGAAGAACTTGACGAACTGGCGGTGGCGGAAGCCCGTGCGGTGCTGATTGCGCCGGCCGAAGCTTCGCCTTTGCCCGGCGATGCCCGCAACGCCGAGAGGCTCGGCAATGAGCTCGAGCGACTCTACGCCTCCCTCGACGCGGTGACGCCCGACAACCATCCACGTACGGCAAGGCTCTTGGGAGCCAGCAACCGGAAAGTAGCGCAAAAAGTCATCGAGGAGGCGGGTGAGGTCGCGCTTGCGGCCGTCAAGCACAACGACCGGGCGATCGTACGCGAGAGCGCCGATCTCCTTTACCATCTCGCCGTGCTATGGCGCCGCGCCGGCATCGGTCCCGCCGCCATCGGGGCGGAAATGCGCCGCCGCGCCAACAGTCTCGGGATCGCGGAGAAGCTGCCAAAGTCAAAAGCGTAAGCGTCGCCCCCAGCGCGTGTCTGCACCGCCTGCAAAAGAGGCCGGGAAACTTCCCGGCCTCTTCTGAGAGCCTTGGGTCAGGGACGACCGTTCAGCCGGGATCAGGCGAGGTCGAAGCGATCGGCGTTCATCACCTTGGTCCAGGCCGCCGCGAAGTCTTTCGCAAACTTCTCCTTCGAGTCCGCGCATGCATAGACTTCCGCAAGCGCGCGCAGCTGCGAATGCGAACCGAAGATCAGATCGACGCGCGTGCCGGTCCACTTGACCGCATTCGTCTTGCGGTCGCGCCCCTCGTACACACCTTCGGAGCCAGTGGACTGCCATTGCGTGCGCATGTCGAGCAGGTTGACGAAGAAGTCATTCGTCAGCTTGCCGGGCTGCTTGGTAAAGACGCCGTGCTTGGACTGTCCGGCATTGGCGCCCAATACCCGCAGGCCGCCGAGGAGAACCGTCATCTCCGGCGCCGTCAGCGTCAGCAACTGCGCCTTGTCGACCAACGCCTCCTCGGGCGCCATGAGGTGCTGACTGCGGTAATAGTTGCGAAAACCGTCAGCCATCGGTTCAAGCGGGGCGAAGGAGTCGACGTCGGTCTGCTCCTGCGAGGCGTCCATGCGCCCAGGCGTGAACGGAACCTTCACGGCGACCCCGGCCTTTTTCGCCGCTTCCTCGACGGCTGCGCAGCCGCCGAGAACGATCAGGTCGGCTAGCGAAACTTTCTTGCCTTTGGACTTACTCTTGGACTGCGCAGCATTGAATTCCTTTTGGATCGCTTCGAGCTTGCGCAGAACCTTCGCCAACTGAGCGGGCTGGTTGACGTCCCAGTCCTTTTGCGGCGCCAGGCGAATGCGCGCGCCGTTCGCGCCGCCGCGCTTGTCAGAGCCGCGGAACGTCGAGGCCGACGCCCAAGCCGTCGACACCAGCTGGGAAACTGTCAGGCCGGAGGCGAGGATTTTCGCCTTCAGACCGGCAATATCCTTTTCCCCGATCAGCGGGTGATCGACCGCCGGGATCGGATCCTGCCAGATCAGGATCTCCTTCGGCACGAGCGGGCCGAGATAGCGATGGATCGGCCCCATGTCGCGGTGCGTGAGCTTGAACCAGGCCCGCGCAAACGCATCGGCGAACTGATCCGGATGCTCATAGAAGCGCCGTGAGATCTTCTCGTAGATCGGATCGAACCGCAGCGACAGGTCCGTGGTCAGCATGGTCGGCACACGCTTCTTGGACTTGTCGAAGGGGTCCGGGATCGTGGCCGGGGCGTCTTTCGCCCGCCACTGACAGGCGCCGGCCGGGCTCTTCTCCAGCTCCCATTCATTATTGAGTAGATTGTCGAAGAAGTGGTTGCTCCACTTGGTCGGTGTCTGCGTCCAGATCACTTCCGGGCCGCCGGTGATGGCGTCGGCCCCGAAGCCGGTGCCAAATTTGCTCTTCCAGCCGAGGCCCTGATCCTCGATCGTCCCGCCCTCCGGTGCCGGGCCGATATAGGACGGATCCCCGGCACCATGGGTCTTGCCGAAGGTGTGGCCGCCGGCAATCAGCGCGACGGTCTCCTCGTCGTTCATCGCCATGCGCAAGAACGTCTCGCGGATGTCCTTGGCCGCAGCCACCGGATCCGGCTTGCCGTTCGGCCCTTCCGGATTGACGTAGATCAGGCCCATCTGCACGGCGGCGAGCGGATTCTGCAGCTCGCGTTCCCCGCTATAGCGTTCGTCGCCCAGCCACGTCCCTTCGGGACCCCAGTAGAGTTCGTCGGGCTCCCAGACATCGGCGCGGCCGCCGCCGAAACCAAACGTCTTGAAGCCCATCGAGTCCAGCGCGACGTTGCCGGCAAGGATGATCAGGTCGGCCCAGGAGATTTTCCGGCCGTATTTCTGCTTGATCGGCCACAGCAGCCGGCGCGCCTTGTCGAGGTTGGCGTTGTCCGGCCAGCTGTTGAGCGGCGCGAAGCGCTGTTGACCGGCACCGGCGCCGCCGCGGCCGTCGGCGATGCGGTACGTGCCCGCGCTGTGCCACGCCATGCGAATCATCAGCCCGCCGTAATGGCCGAAGTCGGCCGGCCACCAGTCCTGCGAATTCGTCATCAAGGCACGCAGGTCCTTGATCACGGCCTTCAGATCGAGGCTCTTGAACTCCTTGGCGTAGTCGAACGCCTTGCCCATCGGATCGGACAAATCGGAGTTTTTGTGCAGAACGCTGAGGTCCAGCTGATTGGGCCACCAGTCGCGATTGGAAAAACGCTTATGCATCACCGGGCATTTTCCCGCGCTCTTATCATCGGTCTTTGCGTCCATCTTACTCTCCGATCGTGTTCTGTAATTTTCTTCGGGGTGTTCCGTGTGGAACAGTTATGACGTCCGGGGGGTTAGCGCCATTGTGCTCTTTCTAGGCTTCTTCCCCGATCAGGTCTAATCGTATTGTTTAGGGCTTTCGATAAGCATAGCTTATCGCTATGATCACCCTGCGTCAGCTTCGCTATTTGGCTGCGCTCGCCCATCACCGGCATTTCGGGCGAGCGGCGGCGGATTGCGCGGTCACCCAGCCGGCCTTGTCCATGCAGGTGCGGGAGCTCGAGCGGGAAATCGGCGCGCAGCTGGTGGAACGGCGCCTCGGCGAGATCGTACTCACCGAAACCGGCATCGAGGTCGCGCAACGGGCCGAGCGCATTCTCGCCGCCACCCGCGATCTCGTAGACTTCGCTCGCCATCGCGGCGTGCTCAGCGGCAAGCTTCGCCTCGGTATCATCCCGACGCTGGCGCCCTACATTTTGCCGCGCGTGCTGCCGCGGCTGCAGACGAGCTATCCGCAACTGCGTCTGGAGGTCCGCGAGACCCAGACCAAGATGTTGCTCGAGGAACTTGCGGGCGGCGATCTTGATGCCGTGATGCTGGCGTTGCCGGCCGACGGCGCCGACGTGGAGATCCTGCGGCTGTTCGACGATCCGTTCCTGCTGGCGCTGCCGGCCGCCGATCCGCTGCACGGGCGCGTCGCGGCCGAGGACGTCGACCGGCGGCAGCTCATTCTTCTCGAAGAAGGACATTGCCTGCGCGACCAGGCGCTGGCCTTTTGCGCGGCGGCGCGCGGCGACACCCCGGCCACGCTCGGCGCCACATCGCTCGCGACCGTGATGCAGATGGTCGCGAACGGTTACGGGGTGACCCTGGTGCCGGAAGTCGCCGCCGCCGTCGAGGTTCGCGACAGCCGGGTCAAGCTTTTGCGTTTTGTTGAACCCGAGCCGGCGCGTACCATCGGGCTTGCGTGGCGGCGCACCTCGCCGCGCAAGCAGGATTTCGCGGCGCTGGGCGAGATCGTCCTGGCAACGCTCGGCCTAACCGCCCGGCGAAGTCTCACCACGAAAAATCTCCGCCGCGAGCGCACGCGTGGCCGGGCGCCGTTGCCGTAGCGCCTCGTTGTCGAGCGCGATCACCGCCGCGCGTGCGGCGGCAAACGAGCGCTCGATATGGGTCGACAGATAGCCGACCACGCTCTCGTCAAGCGCAAGCTGGCGATCCGCGGCGAGCTTGACGATTACCGCGCGCAACATCGCATCGTCCGGCGCTTGCAGCGTCGCCACCGGCAAGGCGCGCAGCCGCGAGACGAGGTCGGGGATGGCGGCCGGCCAGGTTGCCGGCGCCGTCGTCGCGGTGAGCAGCAGCGCGGCCTTTTCCTCGCGGGCGAGATTGATGAGATGGAACAGCACGCGGTCGTCTGCCGCCGCGGCGTCCTCGACGACCAGCGCTCCGGTCACGAGCGCGGCTGGAAGCTCGGCTTCGCCGAGCGATCGCGCGGCAACGACGCGCGCACCTGCCGTCGCCGCCCATATCATCGCCAGATGCGTCTTGCCGGACCCCTCAGGCCCGATCAGGGCGACGGCATTCGCCGGCCAATCCGGCCAGCAGTCGATGAGCTGGAGCGCGCCCTCATTGCACGGTCCGGAGAGAAAATCGTCGCGGGCATAGCTTTCGGCGTGAGCGAGCGCGAGCGCGAGCTGGCGCGGGCGGGAGGACATGGCGCTCAAGTCGACCTTTTTCCGGTGTAGAGCGGGCTCGCCCGGTAACGCTGCAGCGCAAACCGCGTCAAGACACCGGCCGCGGCGGCAAGCGGTACTGCGAGCAGGAGGCCGACAAAACCGAACAGATAACTGAAGGCGAGCAGCGCAAAGATCAACCAAAGCGGATGCAGCCCGACACTCTCGCCGACAAGCTTCGGCACCAGCACATTGCCTTCGAGGAATTGCCCCACCAGGACAATGCCGACGACAATCAGAATCCGCGTCCAGTCGGGATAGAATTGCGCCAGCGCCACGCCGGACGCGGCCACCAGAGCGGTCACTGAGCCGACATAGGGAATGAAAGTGAGAAGTCCGGAAACGGCGCCGATGAGCACCGCAAAACTCAATCCCGCGACTGTCAATCCGATCGCGTAATAAGCTCCGAGGATGCCGCAGACCAGGACTTGGCCGTGTAGATAACTGGACAGCACCCTGTCGATCTCACGCGCGACCCCGCGCACGGTGTCGCGCTGTCGCCGCGGGATCAGTTCATCGAATGCGCTGACGACGCGGTTCCAGTCGCAGAGCAAGTAGAACGCCACTACCGGGGTGATGACCAGCAAAGAGATTACGGAGACGATCGCCTCGCCCTTCGTCCACAACGACGGCAGCACCCCTGTCAGATAGTCCATGAACTTGGTCATCAGGGTGCCGACGAACTGCCCGCCGCCGGCCGTGCTGCCGAAAAGGCCCTGCAGCCAGGGATGGCTCGGATCGGCTAGCAGCGACTGCAATCGCTGCACGTAGGCCGGGACGTTACCGATGAAAGCTGAAAGCTGGTTTACCAGCACCGGCGCGATGAGGAGGACAAGGGCCACGAATACGATCACGAAGGCGCCAAGCATAAGCAGCGCCGCCACAATCCGGTTCAGCCCACGCTTGGTAAGCCGGTCGGCCAGCGGATCGAGCAGATAGGCAATCGCCGCCCCGACCACGAAGGGCAAGAGAATGTGATGCAGCAACCAGAACAGGCCGACAAAGACCGCGAGAGCTACGATCCAGAACACGATGTGCCGCTCGAACCGCATGGCGCAATCCTCAGCGCGGCCTTTGCATTTGCAGTTCCCGTACGAGTTGCCGCTGGATTGCGGGAACTTCAAATCCTCCGCCGCACCTGAGGAGCATGATCTTTTCGGAAAACCGGCTTCCACTTTTCCGGATCATGCTCTAGCCGATCAGTGCCCGGCCCCAAACGAGTTCATGTGACGGAGCCACTCGGCGAGATAGAAGGCGATCGAGAGCAAGGTCAAGATGGCGACCAGCCCGATGACGATCTTCGACAGCAGCATAGCGTCGAACCCGAAGCTGTGCTCGGCCAACACCAGCGTGGCGAGGAGAATTTGCGCCACCGTGTTCGCCTTTGAGACCGGCAGCGGCCGCACCGGCATCGGCCTTCCCACCAGCCAGGACAGCATAAATCCGCTGATGATCATGATGTCGCGCGAGACGACAAGAATGACCAGCGAGATCGGCAAGGCGCCGGCGATGCCGAGGGCGACGTAGATCGACACGATCAGCGCCTTGTCGGCGAGCGGATCGAGATAGGCACCCAGCTCGCTCGCCATATGGAAGCGCTTGGCGAGGAAGCCGTCGACTGCATCGCTGATCCCGGCCGCAAGGAAGAGAAAGAAGGCAAGCCGCATCTCTTCCGACATGATCGCCCAGACCACGATCGGCACCAAGATGATGCGCCCCAACGTGATGAGGTTTGGAATACTCAAACGCGTGCCCCCGGCTCCAGCGCGTTCGCCGCGAACGCATATCCTGGCTTCGCGCGCCGTTCTTGCGCCTCACTTATAGCCGCGCTCGCGCGCTTGCGCACCCGTCGATTCCGACGTAGGAGGCGCCGCGGAGTGCCTCCCCGCCGGGGAAGGCGTCATTGCCGATTGGTGGTTCCGTGGACAAGGCACGCTACGCCGCTGCCGGCGTCGATATCGATGCCGGCAACCGCATGGTCGATTTGATCAAACCGCTGGTGCGGCGGACAGCTCGGCCGGGCGCAGACGCCGAAATCGGCGGCTTCGGCGGCCTGTTCGATCTCAAGGCCGCCGGCTACTCCGATCCCATTCTGGTCGCGGCGACAGATGGCGTCGGCACCAAGGTCAAGATCGCAGTCGAGACCTCGCGTCACGACACGATCGGCATCGATCTCGTGGCCATGTCGGTAAACGACCTGGTGGTGCAAGGGGCCGAGCCGTTGTTCTTCCTCGACTATTTTGCCTGCAGCAAGCTCGATCCGGAGGTCGGGGCGATGGTGGTCGCGGGCATCGCCGCCGCGTGCCGGGAGGCAGGCTGTGCTCTGATCGGCGGCGAGACCGCGGAAATGCCCGGCATCTATCAACGCGGAGACTACGATCTGGCCGGATTTGCCGTCGGGGCGGTAGCGCGCGCGGAGCTGTTGCCGCGAAGCGACATCAAGCCGGGCGACTTGGTGATCGGGCTTACGTCATCGGGCGTGCATTCGAACGGCTTTTCTTTGGTGCGCCGCATCGTCGCCGCGTCCGGGCTGGCCTGGGACGCGCCGGCCCCGTTCGAGCCCGCGCGACGCTTGGGCGAAGCCTTGCTGACGCCGACGCGGCTCTATGTGCGATCGTGTCTCGCCGCGATCCGCGGCAGCAAAGCGGTCAAGGCGCTGGCGCACATCACCGGCGGCGGCTTTGTCGACAACATACCGCGCGTGCTGCCGCGCGGGCTTGCGGTCGCGTTGGATCTCGACCGCGTACCCGTCCCGCCGGTGTTCAAATGGCTGGCGGCGTCGGGCGACGTCGGCGAGCGCGAGATGCTGCGGACCTTCAACTGCGGCATCGGCATGGTGGCGGTGCTCGACGCCAACGCAGCGGCCGCGGCGTGCGAACAGTTCGCGGCCAACGGCGAGACGGTGGTGCGGCTGGGCGAAATCGTCGCCGCGGATGGCGACGCTCGCGTCGACTTTCGCGGTCGGCTCGACCTTTCCTGGTGAGGCGCATGGGCAAGAAGCGCGTCGCCGTGCTCATTTCCGGCCGCGGCTCGAATATGACGGCGTTGATCGAGGCGGCCCGGGCGGAAGATTATCCGGCCGAAATCGCGCTCGTCGTGTCGAACAGGGCCGAGGCGGCGGGCCTTTCTCGGGCGCGCGAAGAGGGCGTCGCGACCGCGATTGTCGATCACAGACCGTTTGGCGAGGATCGCGAGGCGTTCGAACGCGCGCTGGACGCAGAGCTTCGGGCGCAGCGGATCGATTTGGTGTGCCTGGCCGGATTTATGCGGCTTCTGACGCCATGGTTCGTGACCCGCTGGAGCGGCCGGATGCTCAACATTCATCCGGCGCTGTTGCCGCAATTCAAAGGCCTCGATACGCATCGCCGGGCGCTCGAGGCCGGCGTGAAACGGCACGGCGCCACCGTCCACTTTGTCGTGCCGGAAATGGATGCCGGACCGATCGTCGCGCAGGATTCGGTCGCGGTGCGCGAGGACGACACGGAAGCGACGCTGGCCGCGCGCGTGCTGGAGGTCGAGCACCGCATCTATCCGCAAGCACTGCGCGCGCTGGCCGAAGGCCGGGCAAGCCTGGCCTCCTCGTCGAAGGAAAACCGCCCGCGCGAGGACAGCGCATAGTCTTGCAGAATGCCCCGCTCCCGCCTTTCCGGATCAGGGGCCAAAAGCAAAACCCCCGGTGCGAGCGCCGCGGGCCACAAGTACCGGGATTTTCCCGGAACGCGCTATCCGACCTTGAGATTCTCCGCGGAAGTCCGGCCGCGATTGGTCACGAGCTCATATTCGACTTCTTGGCCCTCATTCAGCGTGCGCAACCCGGCACGCTCGACGGCCGAAATGTGCACGAATACATCCTTCTCGCCGCTGGCCGGCTTGATGAATCCGTAGCCCTTGGTCGAATTGAACCACTTGACCGTACCCTTCTCCATCGTCTGTCTCCTCAGTCAGTCAAACTTCGGCGCAGCAACAGCCGCCGCACCCCGCGTGCAGGTGCCGCGCCCCGCGCCACAAGCCAGATTTTGGGGGAGGGTCCGAAGAAACGATCGCGTCGGCAAGACAGCACCGGCCGGAAGGCCAAAATCCGATTGCGAGCAAACAACAAACCAAGAAATGCGGCGCAAGCGTGGCTGCTATGAGCCGCTCGCTTTGCCAGTTCGCGAGCCAAACGCCGCGATGGTTTAGCGCGAGTTAATCGGCGGCGCGTTGTTCAGACTTGTTTTCGCGCCGCACGAACGCGCCCGCCGCAATCACCAGAACCGCCCCGGCGCCCGCTGCAGCCGTTTCGATCCACCACGCAGCGCTCTCGCCAAGCTCCGCGGTCAGGGAACCCCACACCGCCGGGTCAGTCGCCATGATGTCGCCGGCAACCCAGCCGAGCAGGGCTGCGCCGGCCCAAACCAAAATCGGGAAGCGATTGAGCAACGCCATGAAAAGCGTCGCGCCGGCCACGATGATGGGGATGGAGACAGCAAGACCGGTCACAAGCAACGCGAGATTACCCCGCGCCACGGCGGCGATGGCGATGATGTTGTCGAGGCTCATGATGAGGTCGGCCACGACGACGATTCTCACGGCACGCCACAAATGCGTCGCCGCCTCGACTTCGTTCTTCTTGCGGTCCTCCGGGACCAGGAGCTTGACCGCGATGTAAATGAGCGCAAGCCCGCCGATCAGCTTGACGTAGGGAAGGACCAACAGCCGCGCGACGACGGCGGCAAAAATGATAAGCAAGACAGCCGCGGTACCGGCGCCGATCAGGACGCCCCAGAACCTCTGGCGCGGCGGCAGACCGCGGCACGCCATGGCAATGACCACGGCGTTGTCGCCGGACAGCAGTACGTTGATCAACAGGATCTGCGGGATGGCGATCCAGAAAGCCGCGCCTCCCAAACCAAGCGCGCTCGCCTGGAGACCGTCGCTCCAGAACGCAGGATTAAGGTACTGCGTGATCGATCCCAGCGTCTCTTCTCGTCCTTTGCCGGCGGGCTCATGCCGGCGACTGGCCGGCATTGCGCGGTGCGCCCGGCCTCATCGAACGCTCGGTGCCCACTATCGTGGACGCACGAGCGACGCGTCTTCAGCCGACGATTTCGTTTTCGGCGAAGAACTGCGCGATTTCCTTCTCGGCGGTGTCGGCGGCATCGGAGCCGTGCACCGAATTCTCGCCGATCGATCGCGCGAAGACCTTGCGAATAGTGTCGGGTGCGGCCTTGGCGGGATCCGTCGCGCCCATCAGATCGCGATAGGCCGCAATCGCGTTCACTCCCTCGAGCACCTGCACGACAACGGGGCCCGACGTCATGAAGTCGACGAGTTCGCGAAAGAACGGCCGCGCCCGGTGGACGGCGTAGAACCTCTCGGCCTGCTCGCGGCTGATCAACACGCGTTTCTGCGCGACGATACGCAACCCGGCTTTTTCGATCATCGCATTGATGGCGCCCGTCAGGTTGCGGCTGGTTGCGTCGGGTTTAATGATCGAAAACGTACGCTCGATCGCCATCACATCGTCCTTTTGGGAATTGCGAGTGCAGTGCGGAACCGCGCGGCTTATAGCGTCCGCTCATGATCGCGGCAAGCGGCGCGCCGGACCCGTACCGCACGCAATGCCGCTCAGGTCTTGCCGTCGGTTTTCGGCGGCTTTTCGCTCTTCGCCGGCGGCTTCTTGGCAATCTTCTTCTCTGCTCTTTTCTTCTCCGGCTGAGGTGGCGGCGGCGGTACTTCCACGCGGTCCATTTCCTTGAGCCGACCGGCAACAAACCGGTAGACCCCGGGTCGCACACCACTCTGGTAGGTCAGGATCGCGGTCCGATCGCCGTTTGGATTGCGGCCGAGGTCCACCGCGTTGGGCGGGCCGACACGCGCGACCACATCGCATTCGCTCATGCCGATGGCGATGCCGCCGCCGAGCGAATCCGGCGCCGCCGCCGTTGGGCAGGCGCCGTTTGCATCGACGAGATCATGGGCGGTAATGGGACGCTGCTGCTTCGACTCGTCGAGTTGAGAGTAGGTGTAGCCGGCATTACGGCCGAACACGTCGAGCGGCCGCGAAAACCAGGAGCCGCTGGTGTCGAAATTCATGCCGCCGCAGCCCGCGAGCGTTACCGCCATCACCAGAGTCACTAACGCCGCGGAACGACTTGATTTAACCAGCACCGAAACCGTCTCCTTCAGAGCGACCGGCCGCCGTGGCAGCATGCGCCGTTTTGTGTTGTGATCGTGGCGCAATGCGCAAACTGCCAGCCCGAAGCTTTCACCGCCACGCCGCACGTTATAGACTGAATCGCGCAAAGGTAAAAAAACGATGAGAGGACAAGCGTTTGGGCCCCCTTCCCGGAGGCGCCGAGAGGCCCCGCCGGTGTGACCCCGATCACGGACGAGGCGCACGCTTTCCGCCACACTGCATCGACTGCCGCATCGCTTGGCCAAGCCATTTCACAAGGCTCACAATTCCCTGGGGACAATCCATGCACTTGCAATTCGTCGGCTGCGGCGATGCCTTCGGCTCGGGCGGACGGTTCAATACCTGCTTCCATCTCGTCGGACGAGGCATCAACGCCCTGATCGATTGCGGCGCCACCTCGCTGGTTTCGTTAAACAAGCTTGCGATCGATCGCAACGAGATCGATGTCATCTTCCTCACGCACTTTCACGGCGATCACGTCGGCGGCGTGCCGTTCTTCATCCTCGAGGCGAACTACGTGCTCAAGCGAGAGCGACCGCTCACCATCGCCGGGCCGCCCAGTCTCAAATCGCGCTATCCGGAGATCATGGAGGGCGAGTTTCCCGGAACGAAGGCGTTGGACTTGCGATTTCCGCTGACGCTCAGGGAACTGGAGATCGGGGCGCGCAACGAGGTCGGCGGCTTGCGGGTCACGCCGTTTCATGTCGTGCACGACGATCGTGCCGGACCGTGTGTCGGATTGCGCTTCGAGGCCGAAGGCAAGGTGATTGCCTATTCCGGCGATACCGAGTGGACCGAAGCGCTGATCGACATCGGGCGCGACGCCGACCTTTTCATTTGCGAGGCCTTTACCCGCGACAAGCCGACCCCCACTCACATGGCGTTGTCGTCGCTCGAACGCCATCTCGGCCAGATCCGCCCCAAGCGCCTCGTTCTCACGCATATGGGCAGCGACATGCTGGCGCGGCGCGCCGAGGTTCCGTTCGAAACCGCCGAGGACGGGAAGATCGTCGAGCTGTGAGAGCGCTCGAAGCGGGACGCGTTATCCGCCGAGCGCGGCTTCGATTGCGGCAAGCGCGGCGTCCGCTTTCGATCCGTCGGGGCCGCCGGCCTGCGCCATGTCCGGCCGCCCGCCGCCGCCTTTGCCGCCGAGCGCCTCGGCGCCCTTGCGCACCAAATCGACGGCGTTGAAGCGGCTGACGAGATCGTTGGTGACGCCGACGACGATGCCGGCTTTGCCATCCTCGGTAACACCGACAATAGCGACGACCCCGGAGCCGACCTTCTTCTTGCCCTCATCGGCGAGGCTGCGGAGATCCTTCAGGTCGATGCCCTCGACCGCGCGCACCATGAGCTTGACGTCGCCTATGACGCGGACGCCGTCGGCGCCGTCGCTTTTGGCGCCGCCGCCCATGGCGAGCTTCTTCTTCGCCTCGGACAGTTCGCGCTCGACGCGCTTGCGCTCGTCGAGCAAGGCGGCGACACGGTTCGGTAGCTCCTCGATCGGCACGCGCAATTCGCCGGCGGTGGCCTTGGCGAGACGCGCGAGGTTATTGGCATTCGCGCGCGCGGCTTTCGCGGTCAGCGCCTCGATGCGGCGCACGCCGGAAGCCACGCCCGCTTCGCTGACCACCGAGATGAGACCGATGTCGCCGGTACGCCGCACATGCGTGCCGCCGCACAATTCGACCGACCAGCCCAGCGTATTGCCGCCGCCCTCCCCCATGGCGACCACGCGCACCTCGTCGCCGTATTTTTCGCCGAACAGCGCGCGCGCTCCGGAGGCGATGGCGTCGTCGCGGCTCAACAGCCGGGTGATGACCGGCGCATTCTGCAGCACGATGTTGTTGGCGATATCCTCGACGTGTTCGATCTCATCGCTGCTCATCGGCTTGGGATGCGAGAAATCGAAGCGCAGACGATCGGGCGCGACCAGCGAGCCTTTCTGGGCCACGTGATCGCCGAGCACCTGCCGCAGCGCCTCGTGCAAGAGATGCGTGGCCGAGTGATTTTGCCGAATGGCGCTACGCCGCACGTGATCGACCGCAAGATCAAGCGCGGCGCCGGTTCTCAGCGTGCCTTGTGCCACGGTGCCGAAGTGTACATAGAGATCGCCAGCACGCTTTTGCGTGTCGCTGACGGCAAAGCGGACGCCCTCACCGGTCATCAGGCCGATGTCGCCGACCTGACCGCCGGATTCGGCATAGAACGGCGTCTGGTTGAGCACGACAGCGCCGCCCTCCCTCTGTTTCAGCTCAGCAACCTCTTTGCCGTCGCGCACCAGGGCCATGACCACGCCGGCCGCGCTTTCGGTCTCGTAGCCGAGGAAGTCGGTAGCGCCGGCCTTGTCGCGCATCGAAAACCAAACCTTTTCGTCAGCCGCCTCGCCCGAGCCAACCCATGACGCGCGCGCCTTTTCGCGCTGGCGCTCCATCGCATCGGTAAAGGACGCAATATCGACGCCGATGCCGCGCGGCCTGAGCGCATCCTGGGTGAGATCGAGCGGAAAGCCATAGGTGTCGTAAAGCGTAAACGCGGTGACGCCGTCGAACATGTCGCCCTTCTTGAGCGTCTTGCTCGCCTCGTCGAGAATCGCCAGGCCCCGCTCCAGCGTGTTGCGGAAGCGGGTCTCCTCGAGCTTGAGCGTCTCGGTGATCAGCGCCTCGGCGCGATGCAATTCCGGATATGCCTGGCCCATCTCGCGCACCAGCACCGGAACGAGGCGCCACATCAGCGGCTCCTTGGCGCCGAGCAGTTCGGCGTGGCGCATGGCGCGGCGCATGATACGGCGAAGCACGTAGCCGCGGCCCTCGTTCGACGGCAGCACGCCGTCGGCGATCAGGAACGAACTCGCCCGCAAATGGTCGGCGATGACGCGGTGCGAGGCCTTGCGCTCGCCCTCCGGATCGACGCCGGTGAAGTCGGCGATCGCCTCGATCAGCGCACCGAACAGGTCGATCTTGTAATCGTCGTGAGTGCCTTGCAGCACCGCGGCCATGCGCTCGATCCCCATGCCGGTGTCGATCGAGGGCCGCGGCAGGTCGACGCGCTTACCGCCAACGAGCTGCTCGTACTGCATGAACACGAGATTCCAGATTTCCACGAAACGGTCGCCCTCGGCGTCGGCGCTGCCGGGCGGGCCGCCGGCGATGTGCTCGCCGTGATCGTAGAAAATCTCCGAGCACGGCCCGCACGGCCCGGTTTCGCCCATGGCCCAGAAATTATCGGAGCCGGCGATGCGGATGATCTTCCGCTCCGGCAGGCCGGCGATCTTCCGCCAAAGCGCGAACGCCTCGTCGTCGTCAATATAGACCGTGATGGTCAGGCGCTCGGCCGGCACGCCGAACTCCTTGGTCACCAGGTTCCAGGCGAGCTCGATGGCGCGTTCTTTGAAATAATCGCCGAACGAGAAATTGCCGAGCATTTCGAAGAAGGTGTGATGGCGCGCGGTGTAGCCGACATTGTCGAGGTCGTTGTGCTTGCCGCCGGCGCGGACGCATTTCTGCGCCGAGACCGCCCGCGTATAGGGCCGCTTTTCCAGGCCGGTGAAGACGTTCTTGAACTGCACCATGCCGGCATTGGTGAACATAAGCGTCGGGTCGTTCCGCGGCACGAGCGGCGAGCTCGGCACGACCGCGTGCCCCTCGCGCGCAAAAAAGCCGAGGAAGTTCGACCTGATTTCGTTGACGCCGCTCATTTGCCGCAACTCTCTAGCGACACTGGTGTTTCCTGTCCAGGAAAGCCGCAATTGCAGTGACGCCGCAAAGCATATAAGCGCTCTGTCTCCGCCGCGCGCCGGTGAGCGAGTCTGCAATGAACGACCAAAGCGCCCTACTCCCTCGCACGTTCGAAGAACGGCTGCGGGCAGGCCGCTTTGTCATGACCGCGGAGGTCACCCCGCCGCTGTCCTGCGACGCGCAGGACCTCATCCGTAAGGCGGCGCCGCTCCGCGGGCTTGCGGACGCGGTTAACGTCACCGACGGCGCCGGCGCGCGCGCCCATATGGGGGCACTGGCGGCCGCGGCGATCCTGATCGGCGCCGATGTCGAGCCGATCCTGCAGCTCACGTGCCGCGACCGTAACCGCATCGCGCTCCAGGGCGACTTGATGGGCGCGGCGGCGCTAGGCATCCGCAACCTGCTCCTACTCGGCGGCGACGATCCGAAAGCGGGCGACCAGCCGGAAACCAAGCCGGTGTTCGATCTCGATTCCAAGACGCTGATCGAGACCGCGCGCCGGCTGCGCGACGAGGCGGTACTGCCGACCGGCCGCAGGGTCGCCGGCAAGGCCAACTTCTTCCTCGGTGCCGCCGACCTGCCGATCGACCCGCCGGCGGGCTGGGAGCTGAGCGCGCTCGCCGCCAAGGCCAAAGCCGGCGCCCAGTTCGTGCAGACCCAGTTCTGCATGGATGCCGGGATCGTGCGCCGCTATGTCCGGGCGCTCGCCGACGCGGGCCTCACGCGGCAGCTCGCCATCCTGATCGGCGTCAATCCGCTGCGCTCGGCAAAGTCGGCGCATTGGATGAAAAATCACCTCTACGGCACGATCATCCCCGAGGCGCTGATTGTGCGCATGGAGCAAGCCGCCGAGCCGGCGCGCGAAGGCGTGCGCATTTGCGTCGAACTGATCGAGGAGCTTGCCACCATACCCGGCATCGCCGGCGTGCACATCATGGCGCCGGGCAACGACGCGGCGATTCCCGAGGTGATCAAGGCGGCGCGGGCGCGCGTTCACAAAGCTGCCGTCTGAAAGTTATTTGCTCCCGCCGGCCGGCTCCTCCACGGTGCGGATGTCGATTTCCGATTTCAGCGTGCGGTGCACTGGGCACTTGTTGGCGATGGCGATGAGCTGTGCGCGCTGGCCGGCATCGAGAGCGCCTTCGAGCGTGATGACCCGCTCGATGCGGTCGAGCATGCCCTCCTTGGTTTCACATTCGGCGCAATCGGTGGCGTAAATCCGGCTGTGCCGCAGCCACACCTGCGTCCGCGTCAGCGGCAGCTTCTTGCGGTCGGCGTAAAGCCGTAGCGTCATGGCCGTGCAGGCGCCGAGCGCGGCAAGCAGCAAATCATACGGACCCGGCCCGCTATCGAGCCCGCCGACATTCACCGGCTCGTCCGCGAGGAGGCGATGCGTGCCGGCAATGATTTCCTGCTGGAACTTCCCGTTTTGCGTTTCCCGCACGATGACGGTGCCGGACGCTGCGTCGTCGGCATTGCGAACTTCGTTGCTTTCGGCCGCCATGAGCACCTCCTGCGCGGGTGGGTGGCTCACTCACAGGCATGTTGCCTGATCGAAATGAGCGCGAGCCTACCTCCCCAGCTCCCGCATCGCCGCGTCGAGGCCTTCCAGCGTCAGCGGAAACATGCGGTCGCCGAGGAGCTGGCGCAGCATCGGGATCGAGGCCGTCATGGGCCACTCGCGCTCGGCGACCGGGTTGAGCCAGACGCAGGATGGATAGGTGGTAATCACGCGCTGCATCCACATGCTGCCGGCCTCCTCGTTGTAATGCTCGACCGAGCCGCCGGGCGCGGCGATCTCGTAGGGCGACATCGAGGCGTCGCCGACGAAGATCACCTTATAATCGTGCGGATAGGTGTGCAGGATGTCCCAGGTCGGCGTCGTCTCGGTCCAGCGCCGCGCGTTCTGCTTCCACACTTTCTCGTAGAGGCAGTTGTGGAAGTAGAGATGCACCATGTGCTTGAACTCGGACTTGGCGGCGGAGAACAATTCCTCGGTCGCCTTGACGTGCCAGTCCATCGAGCCGCCGACGTCGAAGAACAAAAGCACCTTGATGGTGTTGTGGCGCTCCGGCCGCATCAGGATATCGAGATAGCCCTTGTGCGCGGTGCCCTTGATGGTGCCGTCGAGGTCGAGCTCGTCCGGCGCGCCGGTGCGCGCGAATTTGCGCAGGCGCCGCAGCGCGACCTTGATGTTGCGGGTGCCGAGCTCGACGTCGCCGGCGAGATCCTTGAACTCGCGTTTGTCCCAGACCTTGACGGCGCGGAAATTGCGGTTGCCGTCCTGGCCGATGCGCACGCCTTCAGGATTGTAGCCATAGGCGCCGAACGGCGAGGTTCCTGCGGTGCCGATCCATTTCTTGCCGCCCTGATGGCGGCCTTTCTGCTCGGCGAGGCGCTGGCGCAGCGTTTCCAGCAGTTTGTCGAGGCCGCCCATCGCCTCGATCAGCTTCTTCTCCTCCTCGGTGAGGTGCTTTTCCGTCAGCTTCTTGAGCCACTCGAGCGGAATTTCCGCCGTCAGCGCTTCCTCGATGAAATCGAGGCCCTTGAACACGTGGCCGAAGACGCGATCGAAGCGGTCGAGGTTGCGCTCGTCCTTCACCAGCGCCGAGCGCGACAGATAGTAGAACTCCTCGATGCGCCGGCCGGCGAGGTCCTTCTCCATCGCCTCCATCAGCGTGAGATATTCGCGCAGCGTCACCGGGACGCCCGCCTGCTTCAGCTCATGGAAAAAGGTGGCAAACATCGCGGCATTGTAATCCCGGCGCGCGCGATCAGGCTACGGCGTCCACGCGCCCGGAGGTCATCGCTGCAGCTTGACCGCAAACCATTGATCTGGGGCTCGATTTCCCCAACGCAAAGATAGTCAAAAGATATATCTTGCGTCATAGCTGCAATTGATCTATCTAAAGATATATCTAACTCTCACTGGAGAACGAATATGCACGGAAATTGCGAATCCTACGGCGGCAAATGGGGCGCCGGCCGCCATCGCCGCGGCCGTTTTTACGGCTTCGGCGGGCGTCATGGCATGGGCGGACGGGGCGGCATGGATCCCGACGACATGCGCGCCGGGCGCATGCTGGCACAGGGCGACCTGCGGCTGATCGCGCTCGCCTTGATCGCCGAAGCGCCGCGCCACGGCTACGAAATCATCAAGCTGGTCGAGGAAAAAACCGCCGACTGGTACAGCCCGAGCCCCGGCATCGTCTATCCGACGCTGACCTATCTCGAGGAAGCCGGCTACGTCACCGCGTCGACCGAAGGCAGCAAGAAGCTTTACACCATCACCGACGAAGGCCGCACTTATCTTGCGGGCAATCGCGATCTGGTCGATGTGGTGCTCGACCGCCTGACCGCGCTCGGCGAACGCGTGAACCGCTGGCGGCGCGCCGCGCGCGGCGAGCGCGACAATCGTCGTACCTTGCCGCCGCTGGTCGAAGCCGCCTTTGATCACTTGCGCGAAACGGTCGGGAAGCGGCTTGCAGGCGACGCCGAAGCCGAAGCACACTTGGTCGAGATTTTGGCCCGCGCGTCGGCCGATTTGCAGCGGAAGTAACGCTCATTGAGCGGGACGGAATCGCCATCCCGCTCTAAAGTTTTTGTTTTGTCGCACGTCCGGACGGAAAACCGGTTCCCACTTTTCCTGGACGCGCTCCGATCAAACCGGAACCCTGACGGTCGCGCGCAAGCCGCCGAGCGGCGAGTCGCCGAGGGTGATGTCGCCGCCATGGGAGCGCGCGATGTCGCGGGCGATGGCGAGGCCGAGGCCGGTGCCGCCTTCATCCTGATTGCGCGCGTCGTCCAGGCGCAGGAACGGCTTGAACACGTCCTCGCGCAACGGCGGTGGGATGCCCGGCCCGTCATCGTCCACCGTCACCGTGAGCCAGCGGTGATCGCGATGCCCGGTGATCGCCACCGTCGACGCATATCGCGTCGCGTTGGAAACGAGATTGGCGAGACAACGCTTGAACGCCGCCGGCCGCACCGTGACTTCCGGCTGGCCGTGGAAGGCGGCGCTGGCGCGCTGGCCGTGGCGCTCGGTATCGAGCTTGAGCTCCTCGAGCATGGCCGCCATATCGGTCGGCGCCGATTGCTCGCCCAGATCGCCGCGCGCAAAGGCCAGGTAGGCTTCGAGCATACCCGCCATTTCGTCGACGTCCTTCTTGATCGCATCCAATTCCGGCCCGTCGCCGAGCAGGGCCAGTTCGAGCTTGAAGCGCGTCAGCACCGTGCGCAGATCGTGCGACACGCCGGCCAGCATGGTAGTGCGCTGTTCGATCGCGCGCTCGACGCGGGTCTTCATTTCCAGGAAAGCGGCCGCCGCGCGCCGCACTTCGCGGGCGCCGCGGGGCCGAAAATTCGGCGCGTCACGGCCCTTGCCGAACGCCTCGGCGGCGTCGGCCAGCCGCACGATCGGCCGGATCTGGTTGCGCAGGAACAGAATGGCGATGGTCAGCACCACCAGCGAGGTCGCCACCATCCACAACAGGAATATCCACGAATTGAAATCGTAAGCGTCGGCGCGGCGCACAAAGACCCGCATCACGGTGTCGTCGAGCTTGATGCGCACTTCCAGAATCGAAGAGCGGCCGACGGTGTCGATCCAGAACGGCAATCCGATCTGTTTGCGAATCTGGTCCGACAGCGCCACGTCGAGCTGCGAGAAGAACGGCTTCGGTCCGGGCGGCGGCAATTGCGTCTCCGGCAGAAAATCGACCGCCAGGCCAAGCCGATCCTGCGCGATGCGGCGCAGCTGCGCGCGGTCGGCGCCCTGCGGATAGGTTTTGTAGACATCGATCAGCGTCGCAATCTCCTGCGTCACCGCCGAAGACAGGTAATAGGTGACCAGGCTACGCTGCCGCTCCACGAACAGGAAAGCGACAACCGATTGCAGCACCACCATGGGCATGATGATGATCAAGAGCGCGCGGGCATAAAGCCCTTTCGGCAGCATCAGCTTGAGCGAGTTGGTGAAGCGGCTCCATGGGCCGGTGACGGGCGCCGCGACCGAGCGGGTGGCAGTCGCCGCGGCGTTCGCCGCGCTGAGCAGGCGGCTTGCGGCGCTCCGCAGGCGCCCGATGCCGTCATCTAAACCGGACATGGTACCGCTCACGACGCCGCGACCAGCCGGTAGCCGAACCCGCGCACGGTCTGGACGATCAGCGGGTTGGCCGGATCGTCTTCGATCTTGCGGCGCAGCCGGTTGACCTGCACGTCCACGGTGCGCTCGCTGACGCTGTCGCCGTTGCCGGCGAGCGCTTGGCGCGGGACGGTCTCGCCGACGCTCATGGCAAGGACGCGCAGCATCTCGCGCTCGCGGTCGGTGAGGCGGATCACGTCTTCGCCGCGGCGCAGCTCGCCGCGCGCGAAGTGGAATACAAACGGACCGAAGCGCACCGATTCGGCGGGCGGCGCGCTCGGCGGCCGGACGCGACGCAGGATGCTGGCAACGCGCAACGACAGTTCGCGCGGCTCGAACGGTTTCGCCAGATAGTCGTCGGCGCCCATTTCCAGGCCCTTGATGCGGCTCTCCTTCTCGTCGCGCGCCGTGAGCATGAGGATCGGCACCGCCGATCCGGCGCGGATCGCGCGGGCCAGATCAAAGCCGTTTTCGCCCGGCATCATGACATCGAGGATCAGCAGATCGAAGTTGAGGCCTTCCAGGTTGGCGCGCGCCTCGCGCGCCGTCTCGGCCGTGGTGACGCGGTAACCCTCGGCGACCAGGAAACGCGACAGCAGCGCGCGGATGCGGCGATCATCATCGACGACGAGCAGGTGCGGCGCGTCATCGGCCGGATTCGCGTTCGGCGTCGTCGTCATGAGACTCCATCTCGGCCGCCGAGCCGCACGCGGTCGGCGCGCGCAATCAGACGGAGCACGCTTTCGCGATCCTCGGCGCCGATCATGCCGGCGAGAAAGCGCCGCACCGTTTCGCGGCCGCCGGGCCCAAGCTCGTTGAGCACGCGTCCGATGCGCGCGGTCTGCAGTCCCGCGAGCTTCATCGCCAGCGCCTCTCCGGCGGGACTCGCATAGAGCAGCCGCTGACGGCGATCGTCGGCACCTTCTTTTTGCACGACATAACCTTGATCGATCAGCTGCTTGAGGACGCGACCGAGCGACTGTTTGGTGATTTTCAGGACATCGAGCAGGTCGGCGACCTTGATTCCGGGATTGCGGTTGACGAAGTGCAGGACGCGGTGGTGGGCGCGGCCGAAGCCGAGCTTTTCCAGCACCTGGTCCGGATCGCTGACGAAATCGCGATAGGCGAAGAACAAAAGCTCGATGAGGTCCCAGTACGGTTCGCGCGCCGCCGCCGCGGGGTCAATCGGCCCGGCGGCGGAGCGGGCTTTACCCGGCGTCGTGATGCTGATGTCGGCCATTATGTCAGCTATATTGACATATTTCCATTTGATTGTTACCCCAAAAGTGCGTGTGTCGTGGCAGCATCGTTCTTGGCTTGCCCAAGCACGAATGGCCTGGGCGCCGAAGGGTGCTCTCGCAGGGCGGCCGCGAACATACCGGGAGTTTGTTCCCGAAGCAAAAGCCCAAGGTCCGGCGCAAGGCCCGGCGCAACGGCCAGGGAGGCATATCATGGCGGTGCCCTTCGACCAACGTTCCGACCTGATCTGGTTCGACGGCAAGCTCATTCCCACCGCCGAGTGCAAGATCAGCGTGCTGACGCACGGCCTCCACTACGCGAGCTGTGTGTTCGAAGGCGAACGCGCCTATGGCGGCGAGATTTTCCGGGGCACCGAGCATACCGAACGTCTCAAGCGCTCGGCGCAGCTCATGGATTTCGAGATTCCCTACAGCGTTGCCGAAATCGACGCCGCCAAGCGTCTTGTTCTGGAAAAGAACAATCAGAAAGACGCCTATGTGCGGCCGTTGGCCTGGCGCGGCTCCGAGCAGCTCGGCGTCTCGGCGCAGAACAACAAGATCCATTTGGCCGTCGCCACCTGGGAATGGCCGAGCTATTTCGACCCGGCGCAGCGGCTCAAGGGCATCCGGCTCGATCTCGCCGAGTATCGCCGCCCTGACCCGAAAACCGCGCCGGCGCTCGCCAAGGCGGCCGGCCTCTACATGATCTGCACCATCTCCAAGCATCGCGCCGAAAAGCGCGGCTTTGCCGATGCCATGATGCTCGACTGGCAGGGCCGCGTCGCCGAATGCACCGGCGCCAACATCTTCTTCATCAAGGACGGCAAGATCCACACGCCGACCGCCGATTGCTTCCTCGCCGGCATCACGCGAGCGACGGCAATCGCCTTGGCGAAACGGCATAATATCGAAGTGATCGAGCGCCGCATCATGCCCGAGGAGCTGTCGAGCTTCTCCGAGTGCTTCATCACCGGGACCGCCGCCGAAGTGACGGCGGTTTCGCAAATCGCCGACTGGACGTTCACGCCCGGCCGCATCACCCAGCAATTGATGAACGACTACACCGCCGAGGTGCAGCCGAAGGGCAAGGCCGCGGCGGCATAACTTGGCGGCGGCAGGTTGCCATGAACCTGGCGCTCTGGCTCGAACGCGCGGGATTGAGCCACGGCAATTGGCCGGCGCTCGGTTTCGGCTCCCGCGTCGTCAGAAATTATCGCGAGGTCGCCGGCCGCGCGGCAAGGCTCGCGGCTTCGTTGCAGCAGCGCTTCGGGCTTGAGCCCGGCGAGCGCGTCGCCATCGCCGCGAAGAATTGTCCGGACTATGTCGAGCTGATGTTCGGCATCTGGCATGCCGGCTTGGCGGCGGTGCCGGCCAACGCCAAACTGCACGGCCGCGAACTTGGCTATATCCTCGAACACTCCGGCGCCCGCGTCTGCTTCGCTTCTGACGGGCTCGATGCCGAGATCGCGCCCTACGCGCCGGCAAGCCTCGAACGCCTGATCGCGATCGGCAGCCCCGCCTACGAAGCCCTGTTCGCCGCCGATCCGATCGGCGTCTGGCCGAGCCGCGGCGATGATCTCGCCTGGCTGTTCTACACCTCCGGAACCACCGGCCGACCCAAGGGCGCCATGCTCAGCCATCAGGTGCTCGCTGCGGCGAGCCAAGCTTATGCCGCCGAAGTCGATCCGATTGCGCCGGGCGATCCGCTGCTGCACGGCGCGCCGATGAGCCACGGCTCCGGGATGTACATGATGGCGACCGTGGCGCGGCTCGGCGTCAACGTGGTGCCGGAATCGCATTCGTTCGATGCCGCGGAGGTGCTCGGCCTGTTCGACGCCTGGCCGCGCAGCTCGATGTTCGCCGCACCGACCATGGTGAAGCGGCTGGTCGAATGCCGCGCGTCCTGCAATCCGGATCACATCAGAACCATCATTTGGGGCGGCGCGCCGATGTACGTCGCCGACGCGCTCGAGGCGATCGAGCGGTTCGGCCCGCGCTTCGCCCAGATCTATGGCCAGGGCGAAGGCCCGATGACCATCACCACCTTGTCGAAGCAGGAGATCGCCGACCGTGACCATCCGCGCTGGCTCGACCGGCTGGCTTCGGCGGGCCGGCCTTATGCCTGCGTCGAGGTCACGGTCGCCGACGGAGACGACCGGCCGTTGCCTGCCGGCGAGGCCGGCGAGGTGCTCTGCCGCGGTGTGATCATGACGGGCTACTGGCGCAATCCCGAGGCGTCGGCGGCAACGCTGCGGGGCGGCTGGCTGCACACCGGCGACGTGGGCGCGTTCGATGCCGACGGCTATCTCACCCTCAAAGACCGCTCCAAGGACGTCATCATTTCCGGCGGCTCCAACATCTATCCGCGCGAGGTCGAGGAGGTGCTGCTGCAGCACGCCCAAGTGCGCGAGGTCTCGGTGATCGGCAGGCCCGATCCGGAATGGGGCGAAGTCGTTGTCGCCTACGTGGTCGGCGAAGCCGACCGCAGCGAGCTCGATGCGCTGTGCCTCGACGGCATCGCCCGATTCAAGCGCCCGAAAGATTACGTGTTCGTCAGCGCGCTGCCGAAGAACAATTACGGCAAGATTCTCAAGACCGAGCTGCGCGAACGCGACGCCAGACAAACGATGGACCGCGATGGCCGATCGGCTCAAGGGTAAGGCAGCACTCGTCGTCGGCGCGGGCTCGATCGGGCCCGGCTGGGGCAACGGCAAGGCGGCGGCGGTTACGTTCGCGCGCGAGGGTGCGCGCGTATTCTGCGCCGATATCAATTTGCCCGCCGCCGAGGAAACCGCCGACATCATCAAGGGCGAAGGCGGTGACGCAGTAGCGTACCGCGCCGACGTCAGCAAAGCCGCCCATGTTGCGGCGATGGTCGAGGCGTGCGCCGCCGCCTATGGCCGCATCGACGTGCTCGACAACAACGTGGGCATTGCCGAGGTCGGCGGCGTGGTCGAGCTGCCCGAGGCCGACTGGGACCGGGTGTTCGCGATCAATCTCAAGAGCGCTTATCTGACGATGAAGTACGTGATCCCGATCATGAATCGGCAAGGTGGCGGCTCCATCATCAACATCTCCTCGATCGCCTCGATCCGCTACACCGGGGTACCCTATGCCACCTATTACGCCACGAAGGCGGCGCTCAACCAGCTCACCCGCACCACCGCAGCCGAGTATGCCAAGCAGCGCATTCGGGTGAACGCGATCCTGCCGGGACTGATGAAGACGCCGATGGTTGAAAAGAGCGCCGCACTGGCTAAGAGCTATGCCGGCGGCGACGCCGAGGAAATGTGGCGCGTCCGCGACCGCCAGGTGCCGATGGGATTCTGTGGCGATGCCTGGGACGTCGCCTGGGCGGCGGTCTATCTGGCGAGCGACGAGAGCCGCTACGTCACTGGCATCGAGCTCGTGGTCGACGGCGGCATCACGCTCAAATACGCGTGAGCGGACAACTGCCAAGCTGCAGCAAGGCACTTCGCGCGTGCCATGTGCTATCGTTCGTGCCGCTGCCGAGGTAGGATAAACGATGAACCAGACCGTCCGCCCCCGCATCGTCGCTTCGGCGTGTCCGCACGATTGCCCCTCGACCTGCGCGCTCGAGGTCGAGGTCTTCGACCAACACACGATCGGCCGCGTTCGCGGCGCGGAGGACAATGCCTATACGGCCGGCGTGATCTGCGCCAAGGTCGCGCGTTACGCCGAGCGTGTTCATCATCCTGACCGGCTGATGCAGCCGCTGTGGCGTGTGGGCGCCAAGGGAAGCGGCCAATTTGCTCCGATCGCGTGGGACGACGCGCTCGACCTCGTCGCCGAGCAGTTTACCCGCGCCGCACAGGCGCGCGGCTCGGAGGCGGTGTGGCCATATTACTATGCCGGCACCATGGGCTTCGTCATGCGCGACGGCATCAACCGCCTGCGGCATGCCAAGAAATATTCCGGCTTCCACTCCACCATCTGCGTCAATGCGGCCTGGACCGGCTTTATCGCCGGCACCGGCAAGCTCGCCGGCAGCGATCCGCGCGAAATGGCGAAGTCCGATCTGGTGGTGATCTGGGGCACCAATGCGGTGAACACCCAGGTCAACGTGATGACCCACGCCACGCGCGCTCGCAAGGAGCGCGGTGCCAAGATCGTCGCGGTCGACATCTACATGAACGGCACCATGCGGCAGGCGGATCTGCCGCTACTGATCCGGCCCGGCACCGACGGCGCGCTCGCCTGCGCGGTGATGCATTGCCTGTTCCGCGACGGCAAGGCCGACTGGGATTATCTGGATCGCTACACCGATGCGCCGCGCGAGCTTGCCGAGCATTTACGCACGCGCGGTCCGGAATGGGCGTCGCCGATCACCGGCTGTCCCGCCGCGACGATCGAAGCCTTCGCCCGCCTCGTCGGCGAGACCAAGCGCGCCTATTTCCGGCTCGGCTACGGCTTCTCGCGCTCGCGCAACGGCGTCGCCAACATGCATGCCGCAAGCTGCATCGCCGCGGTCACCGGCGCCTGGCGCTATGAAGGCGGCGGCGCTTTTCACCACAATGACGCGATCTTCCATCTCGACAAGAGCTTGATCGAAGGCAAGGACGCCGCCGATCCCGCGATCCGCATGCTCGATCAGTCGCGCATCGGCGCGATCCTGACCGGCGACAAGGACGCATTGCGCGGCGGACCGCCGGTCACCGCGCTGCTCATTCAGAACACCAATCCGCTTGCCGTCGCCCCCGAACAGGACGCGGTCAAACGCGGCTTCGCGCGCGACGATTTGTTCGTGTGCGTGCACGAGCAGTTCATGACCGACACGGCGCAAGTTGCCGACGTGGTCCTGCCCGCCACCATGTTCGTCGAGCACGACGACATCTATCTGGCCGGCGGCAGCCAATACCTGCTGCTCGGACCGAAGCTGATCGAGCCGCCCGGCGAATGCCGATCCAACCACGACGTGATCTGCGCGCTCGCCCGGCGGCTCGGCGCCCAGCATCCGGGCTTCACCATGACGCCGCGCCAGTTGATCGACGCCACATTGCAAAAATCCGGCTGGGGCACGCTCGCCGAGCTCGAGGCCAACCGCTGGATCGATTGCCAGCCGGATTTTGCCACCGCGCATTATCTCGACGGCTTTGCCTATCCGGACGGCAAGTTCCGCTTCAAGCCGGACTGGCCCACAGTGCCGTTTGGTCGCGCGCACGCCACCGTCCGCTCCGCCATGCCGTCATTACCCGACCACTGGGAGGTGATCGAGGAGGCGGACAGCGAGCATCCGTTCCGGCTGGCGACCTCGCCGGCGCGCGGCTTTCTCAATTCGAGCTTTACCGAAACGCCCACCTCGCTCGCCAAGGAGGGACGGCCCGAGGTAATGATCCATCCCGACGACGCCGCCCCGCTGGCGATCGCCGACGGCGACGCAGTGACGCTCGGCAACCGGCGCGGCACGGTGCTGCTGCACGCGCGGCTGTTCGACGGCGTGCGCCGCGGCGTGCTGATCGCCGAGTCGTTGTGGCCCAACAAGGCCTATGCCGACGGCCACGGCATCAACACGCTGACCGGCGCCGACCCGATCGCGCCGTTCGGTGGTGCCGCCTTCCATGACAACAAGGTGTGGCTGCGGAAGCCGACGACCTAACGTCCTCAAAGTCTAATGCACGCGTACCGGGATGATTTCGACCGACAGCTGCACTTCGTCGCCGAGCCCGTAATAATAATAAGCCGGCTGTGACACCAAGCGTAACAACAGGAACAGCCTTAAACGCAGACGTTTGAGCAAGCCCATCTTCCGTGACGGCAGCAGGTTTTCCTGCGAGGCATGCACGATCCACTGCCGCCGATCGGTCGGCAGGTCGATTTGTTTGTGCCGCGCCATCTCTTCCAGTAATCGCTCGACATTCGGCTCCTCCATGAAGCCGAAGCTCACCTCCACGGCGATGATACCGCCTCTTTGGTGGTCGCGGTCGAAGACGGTGACACGATAGCGATTATCCCTGATGTAGGGGACCTTGGGGTGGGCGACTTCCACAAGGATCAAGTTCCGCGGCAGGATGCCGTGGCGCTCCCATAACATCTGGATGATCGCCGGCGCGCGATCGGTCGGCGACCGCAGTTGGCTCGCCGCCATGACGACGGCGTTGCGTTCCATGAAAACCTTGCAGCCGCGATGGAGCTCGACCAGTTCCGCCATCGTCATCGTCGGCTTCGCGGAATAGGCCGCAAACGTTGCCTTGCGGCCCCAGCGCCACGTCGTCATCATCAGAAACAAGACGGCGCCGACCGAAAGCGGGACGAACCCGCCCTCCAGAAACTTGAGCATGCACGCAACCAGGAAGGCGAGGTTGACCGCCAGCAGCACGCCCCACACCAGGCCGATTTTGGCCGGTCCCCATTTCCAGTAGAGCCCGGCGATCGGAACCATCGCCAGCGAGGTGATGACCATGACGCCGGAAACGGCCAGCCCATAGGCGGCCGCCAGCGCCGCGCTCGAGCCGAACGTGACGACGAGCAGGATGCAGCCTGCAAAAAGCGACCAATTGATAAACGGGATATAGATCTGACCGGCATGCGCCTGATGGGTGTGCAGGAGATTGAGTCGCGGAAACAGGCCCAATCGGATCGCCTGCGACGCCAGCGAAAAGGCCGCCGAAATCAGCGCCTGCGACGCGATGATCGTGGCGACGGTGGCCAGCACGACCATCGGAAACAGCATGGACGACGGCACCAGGCTGTAAAACAGCTTGCCGCCGGCGACCGGAGCGCCGGTCAGAAGATAGGCGCCCTGGCCGAGATAGTTGAGGATGAGCGCGGGAAAGACCACGACAAACCAGCTCGCGCGGATCGGCGCCGCGCCGAAATGCCCGACATCGGCATACATCGCTTCGCCGCCGGTGATGACCAGCATCAAGGCGCTCAAAATCAGGAGCGCTTCGAACCAGCCAGCGTGCCGCAGAAACTCCAGGCCGTAAAGCGGATTGAACGCCGCAAGAATTGCCGGGTGCTGCCCGACCTGCCAGCCGCCAAGGACGGCGATGACCGCAAACCAGACCAGCAGAATGGGACCGAAGACGCCGCCGATTCCCGAAGTGCCCTTAAATTGGATCGCAAACAGCGCGGTCAGAAGTCCGATGGTGATCGGCACGACGACCTCCGCCAAGGCCGGAGTGGCAACTTGCAGTCCTTCCACAGCAGAGACAACGCTGATGGCGGGGGTGATCATGCCGTCGCCGAACAGCAGTCCCGCCCCCAGCATCAGCGCCCACAGCAGCGGCCGCATGCCGCGCTTCTTGTGTTCATGCAGCAGGCCGTAGAGCGCGAACAGGCCGCCTTCGCCGTCGTTCTGCGCGCGCAAGACGAAGATGGCGTATTTGATCGCGACGATGATCGTGATCGTCCAGATCACCAGCGAGACGCCGCCCAAAACCTCGGCGGGCGTCTGCGCGGCGCCGGCACGGCCGAGGAACAACGCATCCATCGCGTAGAGCGGCGACGTTCCGATATCGCCGTAGACGATGCCCAGCGCGCCGACGGTCAGCGCCGCGAAACTGCCGCGCGGCGCGTGCGAGGGCGCGCTGGGCAGCGGCTGGGCTGCGGCTGGACCTTTGCGGTGCGAACTCGAACTTTTCATGACGTAAGGACCGGGCTGAGGATCGGACGTCCCATCCTTTATGCCGTCCTTCTGGGAGTGGAGCAGCTCGGCCTAGCTAAATCACGCAACCTGTGGTGCGTTTGCTCAGGGGATAAGGCAGCGACCCGGATGAACTGCCTTGATGCAGATCAACACAAACAATTGAATCAGCGCTCGGCTTGAGCGTTTCCGAACCGCACCGTGGCGAGCTCTTGATTCCGCCCGTTGCTATTTCTTTGGAAAGGCCTCCTCCAGCGCCAGGTTGAGCTCCAAGACGTTGACCCGCGGCTCGCCGAAAATCCATAGGCTGCGGCCCGTCGTGTGCTGCGCGACGAGAGCGGCAACTTGCTTAGGCGGCACACCGCGGGCTTTGGCCACGCGCGTCGCCTGCAGCAAAGCATTGACCGGCGTGATGTCCGGATCGAGGCCCGAAGCCGAAGCAGTGAGCATGTCGGCGGGGAGCGGCTTGCCCGCGAGCTCCGGCTGGGCCTGATCGAGGGCGGCGCGGTCGGCGGTCAAACGGTCCTGCAAGGCCTTGCTGGTCGGACCCAGATTGGAAGCCGTGGTGTTTGCCGCATTATAGGGCGCGGCTTTGGTGGCATCGCTCAAATCCACAGTGGCTGATGGACGACCGTGGAACCACTGCGCATCGCTCCACTGCTGGCCGATCAGTCGCGAGCCGATAATCCGGCCGTCGGCACTCTGCAAGACGCTGCCATTGGCCCGATAGGGCATGAACAGTTGACCCACTCCGGTCACGGCGAGGGGATAGGCAAAGCCACAAAGCGCGAAGGTCACCAGCGACACGCGCACTGCGCCGCTCACGTAGTCGAGCATGTCAGGCTCCTCTCAAACCAGCGGTGCGATCAACAGATCGATCAGCTTGATGCCGACGAAGGGCGCAAGCAGCCCGCCGACGCCGTAAATCCAAAGGTTGCGATGGAACAAACTTTCCGCGGTCTGCACCCGGAAACGCACGCCGCCCAACGCCAGCGGAATGAGCAGCGGAATGATGAGGGCGTTGAAGATCAGCGCCGACAGCACCGCGCTGCGCGGGGTCGCCAAGTTCATGACGTTGAGAGCCGCCAGTCCCGGCAGGGCAAGGATGAACATCGCCGGGATGATGGCGAAATATTTTGCCACGTCGTTGGCGATAGAGAACGTCGTCAGCGCGCCGCGGGTCATCAGCATTTGCCTGCCGATGGCGACGAGGTCGGTGAGCTTGGTCGGATCGGAATCGAGATCGACGAGATTTGCCGCCTCCTTGGCCGCCATGGTTCCGGAATTCATCGCCAAGCCGACGTCGGCCTGCGCCAACGCCGGCGCATCGTTGGTGCCGTCCCCGGTCATCGCCACCAACCGCCCCTGAGCTTGCTCGCGACGCACCAGCTGCAACTTCTCTTCCGGAGTAACCTCGGCGACGAAGTCGTCGACGCCGGCCTCGGCCGCGATTGAGTAGGCGGTAACCGGATTGTCGCCGGTGACCATGACGGTGCGGACGGCCATCTTGCGCAGCTCGGCGATGCGCTCGCGGATCCCCGGCTTGAGCTTGTCGGAGAGCACGACAATGCCGACGATGTCGCCATTGACGCTGACGGCGAGCGGCGTCGCTCCCTTCTTGGCGACGCCGTCGGCGATCGTCTGCAGATCCGGGGGCGCGACAGCGGCGAAGCGCTCGGCAACGTGGCGAACCACCGCGCTCACGGCACCCTTGCGGATGATCCGGCCATCGGGAAGGTCGGTTCCACTCATGCGGGTCTGCGCCGAAAATTCCAGACCTTTGGCCTGATCGAGGCCCGCCATCGGCAGGGCACCCCGCGAAGCGCTGTTGGCAACAACGGAGCGGCCTTCCGGCGTCGTATCGAAGTAGGATGCAAGAAACGCGGCCTGAACCAGCTCGCTCGGCTGATGGCCTGATGTGGGCATGAAATCGGTCGCCTCGCGATTGCCGGTGGTGATCGTACCGGTTTTGTCGAGAATCAATGTCTGAACGTCGCCGGCCGTCTCCACGGCTTTGCCGGACATTGCCAGCACGTTGAACCGCATCGTGCGGTCCATCCCGGCGATGCCGATGGCGGAAAGCAGCGCCGCAATCGTCGTCGGGATCAGTGCGACGAGAAGTGCAACGAGGTCGGCTACATTGATTTGCGCCTGCAAATAGCTGGCGACCGGTGCCATCGCCGCCACGACGATGACGAAGATCAGCGTCAGGATGGACAGCAGCACCGTGAGCGCGATCTCGTTCGGCGTCTTTTGCCGCCTAGCGCCTTCAACGAGATGGATGATGCGGTCGAGGAACGAGCTGCCGGGATCGGCGGAGACGCGCACCGCGAGCCAATCCGAAATGACGGTCGTGCCGGCAGTAACCGACGAGAACATGTCGGTTCCCGGCTCCTTCAAGACCGGCGCCGATTCGCCGGTGATCGCGGCTTCGTTGACATAGGCCATACCCTCGATCACGTCGCCATCCGCCGGCACCACGTCGTTCTTCTCGACGCGGATGAGATCGCCTTTGCGCAGATCTGCGGCCGGGACTTTCTCGGTGCGGCCATCCTCGAGTACGCGGACACCGAACAGGTCGGCTCGGGTTTGCCGCAGCGCGGTAGCTTTCGCCTTGCCGCGGCCCTCGGCAAGAGCTTCCGCATAATTGGCAAACCATACGGTCAGCGCCAGCACCAGGGTGACGATGCCGTTATAGAGCCGCGAGGCGCCTGACGGGCCGAACAAATCTGGCTGGATGGTCAGGGCCAGCGTCACCAGCGTTCCGACCCAGACGACGAACATGACCGGATTGCGGATCTGCACCCGCGGATCGAATTTGAGGAGCGAATCCTTCAGTGCCTGAAGGAACAGGCCGAGCGTATAGCCGCCGCGCAAACGCACACCGCGGAAGGCCGCGCCGAGCGGCTGACGCCTTGTGCTGCTTTGCGTTCGGGGTGCCATCGTTTTCTCCAGCGCGATATCAGGTGCGCCAACTCGTTAGAAAGTGAGGCCGGCCTTCATGGCGAAGAATTCGGCAATCGGTCCGAGGACCAAGGCCGGGAAGAAGGTCAGTGCACCGACGATCAGGACGGTTGCAAACCAGAACACGCCAAACATCACCGTATCGGTGCGAAGCGTGCTCGTTGTCGGCGGTGTCGTCCGCTTGCGTGCGACCGAACCCGCCACACCCATCAGAAAGATGATCGGCGGATAGCGGCCAATGAAGATGACGGCGGCGATGGAGAGGTTGAACCAGGGAGTGTTGGAGTTGAGGCCGGCAAATGCCGAGCCATTGTCCGCCGCGCCCGAAGTAAATGCGTAAAGGACTTCCTCGTAGCCGTGAATGCCGTTGTTGCCGAGCGAAGACAGCGCGTAGGGAGCGAGCATCGACCAGCCGGTCGGAGAAAGAATGACGAGCGGGTGGATCAGCAGCGCCAACGAAACGAGAATGATCTCCTGAGTCTCGATCTTTTTGCCCAAGAACTCCGGCGTACGCCCGACCATCAGCCCCGCCACAAACACGGCGATCAGGCCGTAGATCAGACCATTCAAGAAGCCGACGCCTTTGCCGCCAAATACACACTGCAGCATCATCTGCCCGAACATCGAGATGCCCGGCAGCGGCGTGTAGCTATCGTGGGCGGAATCCACCGCGCCAGTGGTGAAGGCGGTGGTAATATCGGCAAACAGGCTGCTGGCCGCGATGCCGAAGCGGACCTCCTTGCCCTCCATATTGCCGCCGGGCTGATCGGCGGTAGCGCTGCTCTCGATGCCGGCACGCCGCAGCATCGGCGTGCCGCTCTGCTCGGGCATGACGCAAAGGAGCAGCAAGAGCACCATCAGCGTGCCCATCACGCCGTAGAGCACCCAGGCTTGCCTCCGGTTGCCGATCATCTCGCCAAAGGTCACGACGATGGAGGCGGGCAATAGCGCCATTAGCACGATGAGAATGACATTCGTGATCGGCGTCGGGTTCTGGAAGGGATGTGCGGCGTTGACGTTGTAGAAGCCGCCGCCATTGGTGCCGACGAGCTCGATCGTGCCTTGCGAGGCGACCGGCCCGACGATGATGGTCTGATCGCCTCCCTGAACCGTGTGGGCGACAATAGTCGCGGCGAGCGTCTGCACGGCGCCCTGGCTGACCATCACCAACGCGATCACGAAACAAATCGGCAGCAGCACGCGGGTGATAAAGCGGATGAAGTCGCGGTAAAAATTACCGAGATCGGCGCCGCCGTTGGTGACCGTGAACGCGCGAATCCACGCCATCGCAACGACGAAGCCCGTTGTCGCGGAAGTAAACATCGGAAACGTAATGCCGCCCATCTGGCTGAAATTCGACAGCGTGGTCTCGCCGCTGTAGGTTTGCCAATTGGTGTTGGTGATGAAGCTGATTGCCGTGTTGAACGCCTGCAAGGCCTCCATGCCCGGGAAGCCCAGTTGATTGAGCGGCAGATGATCTTGGAACGAATAGACAACGAAGATGAGCAGCGCCATGACCAGATTGGTCGCCAGCATATGGTAAGTGTAAGCCTTCCAGGTCATCGCCTGATCGGTCACCCGGCGGCCGATGAGAAAATAGATGGCGTTGTCGATCGGATCGAAGAACCGATCGAATATTGTCTTCTGCCCCATGACGATGCGGGCCATGTAGCGCCCGGTCGGGATGCTGAACAGAAAGATGGCGATTACGGTGACAGCGATTTGGAGCCAGGAGAGAACGGGCATTTGCACTTCTCCGAACGCTTGCTGCTCCGGCGCATCGGCGGCGCGAACCTAGAATTTTTGCGGATTAATGACGGCGTAGAACAGGTAAATCACCAACAGAACCACGAGAAGCGTGAGAACATAAACCGACACCATGGTGATCTCCGTCGGGTTTCGGGGCGGCGTAACTCGGCCGCTCGTGGCATTTCCTCACAAAGAGTTCGTGGCGTCTTCAGTTCTTGCCGCAGCGCCGTTGCCTGCCGGTCCATATCGCGTCTCGGCAATGACGTTCTCGGTGAACTTCACCAGGCCGAACATCAACGCATAGCTGGCCACCAGCACGACAAACATGAGGACGGTGAGCGCCATGGAATTCCCCTTTGTTTGAGCGGACGCCTAGCGCCGTGGAATGCATAAGTCTTTGACAAACCGCAAATTGATAGCAGCAAAATAGGCGAGCGCCTCTCTCGTTGCGCGTTGGTAATTTGCCATTGAACCGGGTTTGAATGCGAGAGAAGAGCGCGGTCCACGATATAAGAATTCCATATAGATTGACGCGATGAACTTCGCGGTTTGACAGTGAATCTGGCGCTGCAACGGGCTTATTCGTAGCCGCAGACAACGCGCCGTCGGCGCGCCTCAAGGGCGTGTCACTTGGCGGTTTCGTGGCGGTGTGGCGGCGGCACCGACCAGCGTTCCGCGGCGGCATCATCGGTCGCCTGGGCGCTGACCCAGGCCGATCCTGTAGCCTTCTCGACTTGCTTCCAGAACGGCGCGCGCGTTTTCAGGTAATCCATGAGAAACGCCGCCGCCGCGAAGGCCGCCTGGCGATGGCTCGATACCGTCGCAACCAAGACGATGATCTCGCCGGGCACGATGCGCCCGTAGCGATGGATCACCGTCACGCCGAGCAGCGGCCAGCGCGCGCGCGCCTCCTCGACATGCCGGGCGATTTCCGCTTCAGCCATGCCCGGGTAATGTTCGAGTGTCAGCGCCGCAATCGGCTCGCCGTTCTCGTCGGCGCGGCACAGACCGGTGAACGTCACCACCGCGCCGATATCGGTCCGCCCGCGCGTCATCCTCGCCGTTTCGGCGGCGACGTCGAAGGCCTCGCGCTGCAGACGTATGGTCGCGGTCATAGCGGTTTCTGCTTCCGCTGACAAAAACTCAGCCGCCGGTCATCGGCGGGAAGAAGGCAATTTCGCTGGCGCCAGCGATCGCCGCGTCGGCGCGCACGTGGCTGCGATCGATGGCGGCGCGGATTACCTTCGGGTTCTCGAAAGCGTAGGCGTATTGCTCGTCCCGCCGCGCCAGCCACGCCATCAGCTCGCCGACTGTCGCGACGCCGGCCGGCGGATCGATCTGTTCCTCCGCCTTGCCGACGCGCTCGCGCACCCAGGCGAAATATAAAAGCCTCACGCATCCTCCCGGGTCAGGTGGTGCAGTCCGGCCTGCAGATAATCCCAGCCGGTATAGAGCGTCAGCAGCGCCGACAGCCACAACAGCATAATACCGATCTTGGTGACGATCGGGATGACGGCGTCGCCGGCGTCGCCGGCGATGAGAAAACCGACGGCGACGAGCTGCAGCGTCGTCTTCCATTTGGCGAGCCGCGTCACCGGCACGCTGACGCGCAGCTCGGCGAGATATTCGCGCAGGCCCGAGACCAGAATTTCGCGGCACAGGATGACGATCGCGGCGAACAGCGACCAGCCGTGAATGGTGTCTTCCGCCGCAAGCATCAACAGACAAGACGAGACCAGGAGCTTGTCGGCGATCGGGTCGAGCATGCGGCCGAGCGAGGACTGCTGAGCCCAGATCCGGGCAAAATAGCCGTCGAAGAAATCGCTGATGGCGGCGGCGATAAAGAAGGCGAGCGCGACCCAGCGCAGCCAAAGCCCGCCGCCGAGGATGCTTTGCCAGAACATGCAGCCGACCACGATCGGCACGACGGCGATGCGACCGTAGGTCAGGACATTGGGAAGCGCGAAAGGATGCGCCCGCAGCCGGCCTGTGGTCGTTGAATTCATGGCTGCACCATAGCGCCGCCGCGCCGCCGCCGACAGGACCTTCCTCTGCGTGCCAGCGTGACGGCATGCGCGGCGAAGGCCGCTGCCCGCTTGTTACCTTGAGGTCCGATCACACCGCTCCTTCATGAAAGAACTCGTAAATGCGCCGGGCCGTTTCGGCGCTGATACCATCGACTTGCATCAAATCCGTGACCGAGGCGCGCTCGATGGCCTTGAGCGTGCCGAAATGGTGGAGCAAGGCGCGCTTTCGGCTTGGCCCGATACCCGCGATCTCCTGCAGGCCGGCTTCGCGCAGATCGCGCATCCGCCGCGCCCGGTGGGAACCGACCGCGAAACGATGCGCCTCGTCACGCAACCGTTCCACGAAATAGAGTACCGGGTCGCGCGGCGGCAGCTTGAACGAGTCGCGGCCGGGAATAAAGAACGTCTCGCGGCCGGCGTCGCGGTCGGGTCCCTTGCCGATGGCGACCAGCGGGACGTCGAGGCCGAGCGGAGCCAGCACCTCACGCGCGGCATTGAGCTGGCCCTGCCCGCCGTCGATCAGCACGAGGTCCGGCCAGGGTGATTCATCTTGCTCATCAGACTCCGCTTGCAGCTCCCTCTCGCCTTGCGGCAGCGGGATCCCGGCTGGTGCTGACTTGCCGGGACGACGTCCTTCCCGATCCGGCTGCACCGGACCGACCTCCCCCGCAACGAGAGAGGGTAACGGCGCCTCGGCGAGCAGCCGCTTGAACCGGCGGCTCAGCACCTCGCGCATCATGGCGAAATCGTCGCCGGGAGTGAGATCGGCCGAGCGGATGTTGAACTTGCGGTACTCCTTTTTGCGGAAGCCCTCCGGCCCGGCGACGACCATGGCGCCGACCGCGTTCGAACCCTGAATGTGGCTGTTGTCGTAGACCTCGATGCGCCGCGGCACGCGGGGCAAGCCGAAGGTCTCGGCGAGCTGGCGGAGGAGCCTCTCCTGCGAGGAGGTCTCGGCCAGTTTGCGGCCGAGCGCTTCGCGCGCGTTGGCCAATGCATGCTCGATCAAATCCTTTTTTTCGCCGCGTTGCGGCACCGCGACCTCGATCCGATGTCCGCTCTTGGTGCTGAGCGCTTCGGCGAGCAGCGCGCGGTCCTCGATATCGTGAGAGATCAGGATCAGGCGCGGGCACGGCTTGTCGTCGTAGAACTGGGCCAGAAAGGCGGCGAGAATTTCATCCGGTGAGATCGAGCGGTCGGCCTTGGGGAAATAAGCGCGGTTGCCCCAATTCTGCCCGGTGCGGAAGAAGAACACCTCGACACAAGTAAAGCCGCCCTGCTGATGCAGGGCAAAAACATCGGCCTCTTCCACGCCGCGCGGGTTGACGCCCTGGTGCGCTTGAATGGTGGAAAGCGCCGCCAGGCGGTCGCGGTAAACGGCGGCGCGCTCGAAATCGAGCGCAAGCGAGGCTTTTTCCATCTCGGCGGCAAGCTCGTCCTTGACCGCTTTGCTGCGGCCGGACAGGAACGCATTGGATTCGCGCACCAGCACCGCGTAATCGCTGAACGAAATCTCGTTGGTGCATGGCGCCGAGCAGCGCTTGATCTGATGCAGCAAACACGGCCGGGTGCGGCTCTCGAAGAACGGATCGCTGCACGAGCGCAGCAGGAACGCGCGTTGCAGCGCGTTGATGGTGCGGTTGACCGCCCAAACCGACGCGAACGGCCCGTAATAATGGCCCGGCCGCGTCCGCGCACCGCGATGCTTGAGGATCTGCGGAGCCCAATGGTCGGAGGTGATGACGATGTAAGGAAAAGATTTATCGTCGCGCAGCAGGACATTAAAGCGCGGCCGCAGGCGCTTGATCAGGTTGGCCTCGAGCAGCAGCGCCTCGGTCTCGGTGCGGGTGACGACGAATTCCAGCGCCCGTGTTGCCGCGATCATGCGCTCGATGCGGGTGTCCAGCCCGGCCGGCCGCGCGTAGGCGCGAATGCGGTTCCTGACATTCTTTGCCTTGCCGACATAGAGCACGTCGCCCCGCGCATCGATCATGCGGTAGACGCCGGGCTGGGACGGCGCCAGCGCGGCGTAACGGAGGATGGCGGCCCGGCCTGCGCCAAGCGAGTCCTCGACTTGGTCGTCGGCAGCCGAAACGTCGCTTGCTTCCGCTTCCGGAAGCGACGACTCCTCGTCTTCCTCAACGATCTCGATCTCGGGCTCGATGTCTTTCTTCGGAACGCTCATGCCTGATTTGCCGGAAGGACCCGACGCGAATGGTCCTGCGCGAACGTAAGGTTTGCACCGGCAGAGGGCCAGGGTCGGCGATCACGGCGCCGACGCCGCGGCTATCCAGCCGATAGGTTACCGCCGATGACGCAAATGCGAGCGGACTTCCTTCAAGAATTAAAAGTAATTTAACCACTCTTTGGTCGACGTTAAGGCATACTTAGCTATAATTGTGACGTTACGAGGATTAGTTTCGCCATAATATTGTCAACAAAGACAAAAGACCTGTGTCTTTTCTACACTAGACCGGAAGGATATTACGAATACTCTTAGAGACCTAAACACGACGGAGGTCCCCAAAATGAAGCGTGTGTTTCTTGCAGGCGTTGCGTTGATGGCGTTGACCGGCGCGGCGGCGGCGGCCGATCTGCCCCCTGCCCCGGCGCCGTACTACAAGGCGCCGTATGCGGCGCCCTACTACAGCTGGACCGGATTCTATCTCGGTGTGAACGGTGGCGGTGGCTTTGGACGCTCGTCGTGGGACTCGACCGGCAGCTTCGATCTTACGGGTGCCCTCGCGGGCGGCACCATCGGCTACAATTACCAGTACGGTCGTGCCGTCATCGGCGCCGAAGGCGACATTGATTGGAGCGGCATGAAGGGATCGACCACCGCGGGCTGCGCGGCCGGCTGCCAGACCAGCGATAGCTGGCTTTCGACCGTGCGCGCGCGTCTTGGTTATGCGGCGGACCGGTTCCTGCCCTATCTCACCGGCGGCGCCGCGTTCGGCGACATCCAAGCCTCGCGGCCCGGATTTGCCGGCAGCAGCACGGCCAATGCCGGCTGGACGGTGGGCGCCGGCATCGAATTCGCCATCGCCGGCAACTGGACTGCCAAGGCGGAATATCTCTACGTCGACCTCGGCAACTTCAATTGCGGCCTCGGCTGCGGAGCGGCCGCGGTGAACCACGTGTCGTTCAGCGACAACATCCTGCGGGGCGGCTTCAACTACCGCTTCTGATCTGCGATCAACCGCATCAACGCAACCAAGACAAAGCGCCCCGCGACATTGTCGCGGGGCGTTTTGTTGGCGGCGACCGCGGTCGATCCCTGTTGAAAAGGCCCTAGACCTTCATCGCCGTTGCGGCGAAAGCCGGCACCCGCGCAGCGAAGTCCTCGAGCCAGGCGACAAGACGCGGGTATTCGGCACGCCAATCGCCGCCAAAGCGTAGATCGCGATAACCGAGCGCGCAGGCGAGCGCGATCTGCCCGACATGGGGAACACCGGCGGCCGCAGCGAACGCTGGCGGCGCCGCTTCCAGCGCGGCCAGCGCGCGGCCTACCTTGCCGGCCTGATGATCGAGCCATTTCGGCTCGTGACTTTTGATCGCGCGCCAGCGGCCCTCATAGACCGTCAGGATCGACGCATCGAGGATGCCGTCGCAGAGCGCCTGCAAGCGTAGCGCGGCGAAGCGCGGGCCGGCATCGCGCGGGATGATCTTGCCGCCGCCGGCCCGGTGATCGAGATATTCGAGGATCACCCGTGAGTCGTAATAGGCGGTGCCATCCTCGGCGATCAGCACCGGAATCTTGCCGAGCGGATTCTGTTCGCGGACGGTGTCGTGCGGATCGACGGTGTCGGCCGGCTCGACGCGCACGTCGTCGAAACCGAGCACGGCGAGCGCGATCTGCACCTTGCGGCCGAACGGAGACGGTGCGGCGGAACGCAGGATCATCATGGCAGCATCACTGGTATCGGCGTTCGTGACAACGTTGAAGCGATGAAGACGGCAAGATGATAACTTGCCGCGGCGGGCGCGCCGCCGCGGTATCGGTGCCGCAGGCCGCTCGCACGCGGCGCGGCCCGGTCATCTTTAGTGTAGCATGATCTGTCCGAACCGTGCTTCGCCCGCCGCAGCGGCTTCGCGCAGGCGGGAAACCGGTTTCGGCCCTCGGACCAAGTCCGAGGGCAGGCTTTTTCCGGATCATACTCTAGCCGGTGACGACCAGATTGACCGCTTTCGGACCCTTGCCCTTCTTGTCGGGTTCGACATCGAAGCTGATGCGCTGACCCTCGATCAGCGATTTCAGCCCCGCGCGTTCAACGGCGGTGATGTGCACGAACACGTCGCGTCCGCCGTCGTCGGGCTTGATGAAGCCGTACCCGCGCTCGCCGTTGAAAAACTTGACCGTACCGGTCATTGCCATCGAGAAGCTCCTTCCCCCGTGGTTGCTTCGCCGCCGAGCCACACGGCACGACGGCTTGGCCGGACATCCACAACGGGTAAGGCTTCAGCCGCGGACGGCCTCAGTCACTCCGCCGGCCCCCACAGGAGGCGGAACGTCTAAGCCAGCAACCGCTAATTAGCCCAATTTTGACGTGTGGAAAAGTGGGCGACTACCGTCGGACTATCAATCCGCCTACCGTCGTTGCGCCAACCAATCGATCCGGCTGGCCGCCTGCGGCGACAGTGCCGCGCCCAGCGCGGGCATGAAAATCCGCAAATCCGGTTCGAGCGTGAATGGCGGATTGACCACAATCAGCCCGGAGCCGACCAGACCCGCTTGCGCCCGCGGCGGACCGAGCGTCAGCTCGCAGCGCAAAACATTCGCTACAGCAAGCTTCTGCAGCCGCCGCGCCAGCGCGTCCGGCGCGGCGCGATCTTTGATCGGGTACCACATCAGGTAGATGCCAGTTGGCCATTTGCGATAGGCGGCGGCGAGCGCGCTTGACAGGCGCATGAAGTCGGCCGCGTCCTCGAACGGCGGATCGATCAGGACAAGACCGCGGCGCTCCTTGGGCGGCACATAGGCGCCGAGCGCGGTCCAGCCGTCGATCGCCACCGCCTTGGCGCGCGCGTCGCCGCGCAACGCCGCGGCAAGCGCCGCGGCGGATCGCGGCTCGAGCTCGCAGGCGATGAGGCGGTCCTGCGGCCGCAGCAGATATTTCACGATCAGCGGAGAACCCGGATAGATGCGCAGTCTGCCGTCGGGGTTGAACGCCACGACGGCGGCGAGGTAGGGCGTCAATAACGCATCCGGCCCGTGCTGCTGCCGCCGCGCCTCCCAGACACGCTCAATTCCGTCGTGCCATTCGCCGTTGCGGCTCGGCTCGGGTGCCAAGAGGTCATAACGGCCGGCTCCGGCATGGGTGTCGATCACGCGAAACGCCGCCGGCTTCCGGCGCAGATGCACCAGGATGCGGGCCAGCACGCTGTGCTTGTGCACATCGGCGAAATTGCCGGCATGGAACGCGTGGCGATAATTCATCGCCACAGCAGTAGCAACCTCACCCGCTTGCGTTCAATGATTCACATGGCGCCTAGCCGCCGCGCAGCGGCGGCATCACCACTTGCTCACGCTTGCAGTTGCGCCGCGCGACATCGGGGCAGTCGCGGAATTGCAGATCCTTGGAGAGGCAGATCCTGACCTCGGTCAGCCGCTTCTTGTCGCAGCCAATCGCAATGCCATCCTGCGGCAGCGCCGGATTGGCTTTGATGAAGGATTCCTCCACCGCGGCCGGCGTGACGGCGAGCGGCTCTTGCAAAGCGACATATTCGGGCGGGATCTTCACCACTGCACGGGCTTTGCGCACGGTCTCGAAGTAGGCGCGCGGCGACAGCCCCGAGCAGGTGCCGTGCTTGTCCCATTCGTTAAAAATCAGATGCGGCGCCGGCATCAGATCGAGCATCGAAGAAACAATGCCGTGGTCGAGCCGCGGCGCCGGGATTCGGCAATATTCCGGAAACCCCTTGTCGTATTGCGGCCAGAGGCCGTGCACGACGAACGAATATGGCCGCGCGCCGCATTGCATTGTCGCGCCGCGCCCGCCGCGCTCGGCGGCGGCCGCACAGAAGGATGGCGACCAGGACAGCGACAGCACGTAGAAATCAAACTGCCCGGTCTCGTTCTGCCGCGCGTCCTGCGCCGGCGCAAACGACCCGGCAGCCATGAGCACGAACGCCGCAACCGCGGCGCCAACAACCGTCTTGGCCATGATGACCCCTGACGCGCCTGCCAACAGGTCAGCGATCCTAAACACGCTTAAACGAACAGATCAAGAACAAACGGGAAGAAGAGACCAGATAATGCATTAATGGACGATTTCGCCCTTGAGAGCCCTCACAAGCGAAGCGCGCGCGAGGCTTCCGATCCAGCCATCAAAAACGAATGAAAAGCCTTGGCGATCGAATGGCATCTCGTGGCGACTAGGAGCGCAAAGACAGCAATAAGGTTCCTCAAGCTAAATGTGCTCAGCTAAAATAGGCACCAGCCTCTTTGCCGCATTCAATTTTAGAGCGGCACTTTTTGATTTTGATCAATGCGGCCGGCAATCGCTCACGACCAGATTTTGATAAGCCTGCGGTGGGGCTATCGGCCCCTTCAGAATTTGGCGACGGGGAGATGCCCGATGACGATGCCGAGCGATCATCATGCCCATCGCCTCAGCGACAACCCGGCGGCACAGCTCGCATTGCTGGCGACCGCGGTGATCATGCTGATCGCGATCGGCTGGTTTTATTTCCGGTGAGTTTGATCGCTTGTCGATCGATGGCCGACCGAGACGTCCTATTCCGTCGGGATCTAGCAAAAGAAACGGCCCCGAATCGGATCGACCGGGGCCGAAGTTGACCTATGGCGGGAAGAAACCGGCCAAGGCTGCGACCTCGAAACACGTAAGGCCCAGCCAAGACCGGTCGGACTCACTTGCCCCCGTTAGGGGGTGATTGAATAAATGCAGCCAAACGCGTCGCCGGGCTTTGACAAATATCAAGTGCCTTCCGCCTGACCGGCAATTTTTGATTACCAAAGCAGGTATAACCAGAGAACAATGACCGCTATGCCGGACATAACGATGGCCACCCTCGCCAGCCGCTCGACTAAGCTGTCCGCTTCATAGCCGGGATGTTCGCTATGCACAGTCATCGGACCTCTCCCTAGGCTCTTGCCGCGCGGAAGTCCGATGCCCTTCAGGGACCGGATTGCCCCCAAATTTCAGGGATCCGACATCCGCATCTTATGCTTTGGTTGCAACTTGGTGGCAGAGGTTTGCGGCCTGCATTGATCCAAATCAAAAACCCGCCGCTGATTTTGTCCCGCTAGCGGCGTCCGGACGGTTCGGATCTCAGCCGTGACAGCAACAGAAAAGCGGCCAGGACCGAAGCCCCGGGAGAAAAGAGGCGTGCGTATGGAACTTTTCGCCGGCCTTCAGCAGTCCGGTTCCGCCGACTCACGACACGATTTTGATGCGTAGGCGCCGTCAGGGCCGCGCGGCGCGGCACGCCGGGCCGTACGCCCAGTTGCGATCGAGGCCGACGACGCAGAAGTTGACGCCCCAATCCAAGCCGATGATGCCTGTATCTTCGGCAATCGAGTAATAGATCGGATGTCTCATTCCGTCGTTGATCAGCGCCGTGCCGCTGCAGAAGCGGCGCGGAATGGATTGCGCCGCCCACGGCAGCACCGCGGTCTCGCGGATATTCTCGATGCCGACGATCTGCAGTTCGGAGTTCCAGAACCGCGCCTCTTTGCTGTGGAAGTTGCCGATGATGCGGTCCAGCGCCGGCGGATAATCGCAGCCCGGCATCACGCGATCATAGCGCGGACCGGACAACCAGAAATTCTTCTCGAGCCAACTCGCTGCTCGCGGCTGCGAAGCGGACACGACACTGAGCGCCAATCCAAGCGCAACGCACGCGATCCGACCGGACATTGCCCTGCCGCCCCTCTGACCCCTCTACACTGAGCAACCGTGCCGCGCCGGCGCCGGTCGGTCAAGAGCGCGGGGACGCGGCAGCGATAGCTTGCCGGGCCATGTGATAATGCGGCCACGCTCGGCGCTTGTGCGAGGAAGCCGTGGCCGGCTTTTCATTCCTGCTGCAAGCTTCTAAGCTTGTGTCCGTCGGTTGGAGCGCGGAGAATTGGAAATGCGTCGAAGTCTGTGGCTCGTTATGGCGCTCGCTCTCTTGCTGCCCGTTGCCGCTGGCCAAGCGTTTGCCGGCGCGGTCTTTCTCGGGCCCGGTCCGGGCCTTACCGGCAATGACACCGGCGGTATCATTGCCTATCGACCCGATCTGGAGAGGGGTGTCTACGGCACGATGGCCGCCGATTGGTGCGCGCGCTGGGGGCGGCTTTCGCACGTGACCAGCGTACATCGGGTCTACGGCGATTATATCAGCTTCGTCTGCATGGACCGTCCAGGCATGATCCACTGAGTCGATCATTTCCTGCTCCACGGAAAATTCAGCGCCAATCGCCGATCACCGCTTGTACGAGCGCAAGCGCCGCCACTGCCGCGGTATCCGCGCGCAAAATGCGGGGGCCGAGCGAAAGCCGGACCACGTTCGGCAGCTTGAGCAATGCCGCGCGCTCGTCGTCGGCAAATCCGCCTTCCGGACCGATCAGCACCGCCAGCGGCGACAGCGCCAGACCGGCGAGCGCAGCAACGGGGTTGGTCCGTTCGGCATCTTCATCGCAAAACACCAGGCGACGCGCGGGGTCCCGCCCGGCCAGGAGGCGAGCGAACGGAACCGGTGGCGCGATGTCCGGGAGCCAAAGAATGCCGCATTGCTCCGCGGCTTCGATGGCGTTGGCGCACATCCGCTCGGTGTTGACGCGTGTGACCTGACTATGGCGGGTGAGGACCGGCTGCAGCCGGGAGACACCCATCTCGACCGCCTTCTGCACCATGTAGTCCAGACGCGCGGTCTTCAGCGGCGCAAACAGGTAGTGCAAATCCGCGGGCGCGGTCTGGCCGCGCGTCTTGCCGCCGACGACCAAAGCGGCCGCCCGCCTGTGCAGGGCCAGGGTGGCGCTCCACTCGCCGTCCCGGCCGTTAAAGACCAGAACCCGGCTGCCTGATTTCAGCCGCAGGACCGTGCCAAGGTAGTGTGCCTGAGCGCCGTCGAGCACCACGTCGGCACCCTCCTCGAGCGGCGCCTCGACGTACAGACGCGGGCTGCGAAAATCATAGCCGGCCATGGGGGAATCTGAGCAAAATGAGCAACATTGCGCCGAAGTGCCGCTAGCGTGTATCACCTTTGCAGACGTTCTGCCGCCTTGTCGCCGAAATCAACGAGCGTTTAGTGACCGCGAAGGCATCAAGACTTGAGTCGCCATCCCGGGAAAGGGACCTCACATGAAGTCGAGCCGCGCCATATTGCTGGCCGCCTTCGCCATTATCGCCGCTTCTCACGCCGCATCGGCGCAGGCGCCGTCACAATGCAATGCGTTCATGCCGCTGAGGGACGATGCACAACAAAAGGCGGCGGCCGTGCGCGCCGCGACCGAGCACAAGGCCGAGCGCAAGGAGGTTTGCGCGTTGGTGACCCGTTTCGCGACGGCCGAGGCGGCCGTGGTAAAATTCCTCGAAGCCAACAAGACGTGGTGCGGCATTCCCGACGAGGCGGTCAAGGCGGCCAAGACCGGTCACGAACGAACACTGAAGTTCCGCACCGTGGCGTGCAGCGAAGCTCCCGCCGCCCAGCCGAAGGCGCCGACGCTCAGCGATGCCATCGCCACGCCTTCCGTAGACTCGGCGACCAATACCAAAACGGGCCGCGGCACCCTCGATACGCTGAGCGGTAACCCGTTGGCAAAATGAGCCCGGTGACCGGTTCGGTCGCCGACGCGACCGGCAATTGGGTCGATTCCCTCGCACCGGCGTGGTCGCGTCCCTATTTGCGGCTGGCGCGGTTCGACCGCCCGATCGGCGCCTGGTTGTTGCTGTTACCTTGCTGGTGGTCGTCGGCGCTTGCCGCGATCGCCGCCCACGAGGGTGCGCCGAGCTTGACGCACCTTGCGCTGTTCTTTGTCGGTGCCTTTACGATGCGCGGCGCCGGCTGCACCTGGAACGACATTGTCGATCGCGACCTCGACCGCAGCGTCGAGCGTACGCGCGCCCGGCCGATTCCTTCCGGGCAAGTCAGCGTTTTCCAGGCCGCGATCTTCCTGGTCCTGCAAGCGCTGGTGGGCTTCGCGGTGCTGGTTTCGTTCAATGCGTTTACCGTCGCGCTGGGCATCGCCTCGCTCGCAATCGTGGCGGTGTACCCGTTCATGAAGCGCATCACCGACTGGCCGCAGACCGTGCTCGGCCTGGCGTTCTCCTGGGGCGCGCTGATGGGCTGGGCGGCAGCATTCGGCCGGCTCGGGGTGGCGGCCCTTCTGCTCTATGCCGGATCCATCGCCTGGGTCATCGGCTACGACACGATCTATGCCCACCAGGATCGCGACGATGATGCGCTGATCGGCATCAAATCGACCGCGCTCTTGTTCGGACCGCGCACCAAGCCGATGCTGGCGCTGTTTTATGGCCTCGCCGTCATTTTGATTGGCGCCGCGGGCATGACCGCTGGCGCCGGCTTGGTCTTCGCGCTTGGCCTTGTCGGCTTTGCCGCGCACTTGGCCTGGCAGATCGCCCGCCTCGACATTGCCGATCCCGGCCTCTGCCTCGCCGTGTTCAAATCCGACCGCGACGCGGGCCTGATCCTGTTTGCCGGATTGCTGCTCGACGCCGCATTGCGATACTTCCACTGACTGCCTTGCGGGTGTGCTTGCTCTTCCCCTCCCCTTCCGGCGAGCGGATAGGGGTGGGCGTCGCGAGGTCGCGTCTCGAGGCGCGCTGTTGAGAGAGCTGCCCTCAATTCCTGGCGATGACCTCGCCCCCGCCGCTTCGCGGCGATGCAATGGCGGATTATGCTAGGCTGATCCGCCCTCCGGGTGACGTGCCTTCGGTACGGCGTCGCAATGCGTTTACACCCGCCGCCATGACGACCCCCGCGCGCACAGCCGTTGTTGCCAGCGCCAGCGTTGCGCGCGCGCGCGCGGCGGCGGCGCGGGCGCCCGATTGGCGCGCGCTGTTCGCCGCGGCGCTGGCGAAGGAAATCGACGGGCGGCGGCTTTTCCTGTGGATTCCCGTCGCCGCGATGGCTGGCGTCGCGCTCAATCTGGCGGCCGATAGCGAGCCGGTGTTGTGGCTGCCGGCGCTGTTGACGGCGCTCTGCGCCGCGCTCGCCTGGATTTCTCGCGCTCGGCCCCTCATGCTCGGCCTCTGGGTCGGCCTCGCTGCGCTGTTCGCCGGCTTTCTCTCGATGGGCCTGCGCACCGCGCGCGTCGAGACGCCGGTGCTCGATCATGTCCGCATCGTCAAGCTGCGCGGCTTCGTCGAGGAGGTCGACATCCGCCCGGTCGGCGCGCGCCTCGTCCTTGGCGTCGTCGACGCCGGCAACATGCCCGCCGGTCTCGCGCCGCACCGCGTGCGCGTGACCACGCGGAGCACCTCCAATATCGCGGCGGGCGATTATGTCGCGCTGACCGCGCGGCTCTTGCCGCCTGCGCGCGCGGTCGTGCCCGGCGGCTACGATTTCTCGCGCGACGCTTACTTCGCGGGCGTCGGCGCGGTCGGTTCGACGCTCGGGGCGATCTCGGTTCTGCCGCCGCCGCACGAAACTTCGTGGCGCCAGCGCTTTTTCGCTGCGATCGATCGGGCACGCAACCGCCTCGCTGTGCGCGTCGACGCGATCATCGGCGGCGACGAGGGCGCGATCGCCGCGGCGATGGTCACGGGCAAGCGCGATTTCCTCTCGAACGACGCCAAGGACCTCATCCGCGAGGCCGGCATTTTCCACGTCATCACCATCTCCGGTGTGCAGATGACGCTGGTGGCCGGCATTTTCTTCGTCCTCGCGCGGCGGCTGCTGGCGCTGTCGCCGACGCTGGCGCTCAACTATCCGATCAAGAAATGGGCCGCCGGCGTCGCCATGCTCGGCTCCTTTCTTTACGACATCGCCACCGGCTCGCGCGTGGGCACCGAGCGGGCGCTGATCATGACGCTGATCGTGCTCGGCGCCGTCATTCTCGACCGTCGCGCGCTGACCATGCGAAATCTTGCGCTCGCGGTGCTGACGATCGTCGCGCTGGAGCCCGATGCGATCCTTGGCGTCAGTTTTCAGCTCTCGTTCGCCGCGGTCGGCGCGCTCGTCGCGGTGATGGAGGCGCGGCTGGCGCGGCTCGACCACCGGCGCGATCCGTTGTTGCCAGCGCGCGGGCGCCCGCCGAAGCCCGGCGCGCTCATGGTCCATTTCGTCGACAAACCGCTCCGGCTCATGCTGGCGACCCTGTGCGCGACCTGCGCCACCGCCTCGTTCATGGCCTATCATTTTCATGATCTGAGCCCTTACGTGCTGATCGGCAATCCGCTGACGCTGACGATCATCGAATGCTTCGCCGTGCCCGGCACGCTCTTGGGGACCACGCTTTATCCGCTGGGGCTCGACGCGCCGGTCTGGCTCTATGTCGGCCTCGGCATCAAGTTCATTCTCTGGGTCGCGCGCTTTATCGCCGCCGCACCGGGCTCGACGCTGCATGTGCGCGCCTTCGCGCCCTACGCGCTTCCTTTTCTGAGCCTTGCGGTGATGAGCGCCATTCTGTGGCGCAGCTGGCTGTTTCGCGCGACCGCGATTCCGCTGGCCGCGCTCGGCCTCATCGGCGCTCTCCACGGGCCGCGCTTTGATGCGATTGTCGCGCCTTCGGGCGATCTCGTCGCGGTGCGTGACGCGGACGGGCGGCTGCAGGTCGTCGGCAAGCGTTTCAACGCCTTCGCAGCCGAGCAATGGCTGCGCGCCGACGGCGATCCGGCTTCCGCGCGCGATCCCGATGCGCGCTGCGACCGGGCCGGCTGCATCGCCGCGCTGCCGCAGGGCCGGTTGCTGAGCGTGGTAACGGATCGCTCGGCGTTCGAGGAAGATTGCGCGCGCGCGGCCGTTCTGGTGAGCGCGCTGACCGCGCCGGCCGACTGCGAGGCGCAAGTCTTCGACAAACGCCGCCTCGAGCTCACCGGCGCCGCCGGCCTCGTCTGGGACGGCTCTCGCTTCCTCGTCGCCACGGATCGCTCGGCCGTCGAAGACCGCCCGTGGTCTGCCACGCCCAAGCGTGCGCTGAACAATCGCATCGTAGGGCCCCGATCAGGCGGAAGGCCGGACGCCGATCCTGCGGATCCATCGACTTCGTCGGAGGAAGCGCCTTAGAAACTCAATCTCTGGCGATGATCTCGCGCTCGCCGCGATGGATCGCCGGTGTTTTTGAGGGCACCCCGGCCCGGCGCCGCAGCAAGGCCGCGGGGCGGCGGCGCGCGATGGCGGTACGGCGGCGGCGCCGCCATGTCGGCGCTTCGATGCGCACCGCGCCAAGCCGCGCGAACGGCTCGCGCAAGCTGCCGTCACGCTCGGCGACAAGCAAGGGCAACCCGAGGACACGGCCCCAAGATTGCCATTCGGCGACGATGTCGTCGCTCGCGCTCGAACAAAACAGCGGCAGCGACAGCGCCGGGTCGCCGTGCTCGAGCACGACGGCAATGGCGGTCGGCGGCTCGTCTGCCTTGCCGGTGACGCGGATGGCGACGCCGCGGAACGCGGCGACAGGCAAATTCAGCGCCATGCGCATGCCGCGCACCGAGCGGCGCACCACGACGCGCTCGCGATGCAGATCGACGACGCGCAGGCGCTCGTCGGCCGCTTCGTCCGCGGCTTCGAAACGCACGGGTAAGGAGAAAGGGTCGAGCCGCAGTGGGGTCCCCATCGCGCTTGCGCGATGGGATACCCTGGCGCGGCCCGACCCGGCAGCGATCCTGCCGGCTTCCATTTGACGCCCCGAATAACTCGGCTCCCGCCAGGCTGTTGCCGCCCGGTTGCCGCGAGAATGCCAGAGCGCCGTCGCAATCAGCTTAAGAACCCTGGTTAACTGCTGGTATTGAGGCAGGCGAATGAATCACATGATTGACGAGCGGTTGCCGCGGCCGCTTGCCATTGGCCCTGGCGTGCCGACCGGCGCGCGCCAAGCTGCGGGTTGAATCGCGCCGCCTACTCCACATCTTGGCCTTGTGTTCGCTTCTGTCCCCGCATAAACCGGCCGCTGCATGCCCTCGCTTCTCGACCAATCCGACCTCGCCGATCTCGCCGAACGTCTCGTCACCGCCGCGCGGCGCGCCGGTGCCGATGAGGCCGACGCCCTGGTCGTTCGCTCGGTGTCATTGTCGGTCGAGGTGCGCGACGGCGCGGTTGAGGAATCGCAGCGCTCCGAGGGCGACGATCTCGGGCTGCGGGTCCTGGTCGGCCATAAGCAGGCGGTGGTATCGACCAACGACCTGAAGGGCGACGGCTTCGACGCGCTGGCGGAGCGCGCAATCGCCATGGCGCGCACGGCGCCCGAAGATCGGTTCGCCGGTTTGGCCGATGCGGCATTGCTGGCGAGCACGTTTCCATCACTCGATCTGCTCGATCCGGAAATGCCGGGCGTCGATGTGCTCGAAGCGCGCGCGCGTGCAGCGGAACGAGCCGCGCTCGCCGTTGCCGGCGTCTCCAAGTCGGCGGGAGCCTCGGCCTCGGCCGGCATCGGCGGCATGGTGCTGGCGACAAGCCACGGCTTCCACGGCGCCACCATCGGTTCGCGGCATTCGATCTCCATGTCGGCGATCGCGGGCAACGGCACCGGCATGGAGCAGGACTACGACTTCTCCTCGACGCTGCATGCCGCCGACCTCGATAGCGCCGAAGCGATCGGACGGCGCGCCGGCGAACGGGCGGTCAAGCGCCTCAATCCGCGCAAGGTCGCAACCCGCCGCGTGCCGGTGGTGTTCGATTCCAGAATCTCAGGCTCGTTGGTCGGCCATCTGGCGAGCGCCGCCAACGGCGCCGCCATCGCCCGTAAGACGAGTTTCTTGCGGGAAAAACTTGGTCAGAAGATTTTTGCCTCGGGCATCGACATCATCGACGATCCACTGCGGCCGCGCGGCTTGCGTTCGCGACCGTTCGACGCCGAAGGCGTCGCCGGCCGCCGCCGCAAGCTGGTCGACGACGGCATACTGACGACCTGGCTGCTCGATAGCGCCACCGCGCGCGAGCTCGATCTTGAAACAACCGGTCATGCGCAGCGCGGCGTTTCCTCGACCCCTTCGCCCGGCCCGAGCAATCTTCATCTCGCCGCCGGCGGCCAAAGTCCGGAGCAGCTCATCGCCGACATCGCCGACGGCTTTTACGTCACCGACATGATCGGGATGGGCGTCAACCTGGTGACGGGGGACTACAGTCGCGGCGCGTCGGGATTCTGGATCGAGAACGGCCAGCGCACCTATCCCGTCAGCGAGGTCACGATCGCCGGGCACCTCTTTGACATCTTCGGCAGCCTCACGCCGGCGAACGACCTCAAGTTCCGCTACGGCACCAATGCACCGACTTTGCGCGTTGAGGGTCTGACCGTTGCCGGCCATTGAGGTCGTCGACCACACGCAAGCAGCCGCACGGCTTGCCACCTATGTCCGCGAGGCCGGCGCGCTGGCGCTCTCGATGTTTGGGACGCCCATCAACACTTGGACCAAGGGAGGGTCGTCGCCGGTCTGCGAAGCTGATATTGCCGTCGATCGCCTGCTGCACCAACGGCTGACCGAGGGCAACGATTTCGGTTGGCTGTCGGAGGAAAGCGTCGACGATCCGCGCCGGCTCGCCGCGCGTTACGTCTGGATCGTCGATCCGATCGACGGCACGCGCGCCTATCTTGCCGGGCTGCCGGATTGGGCCATTTCCGCCGCCCTGGTGACAAATGCGCGGCCGGTTGCGGCTTGCCTCTATGCTCCGGTCACCGAGGAGTTCTTTATGGCAATCGCTGGCAATGGCGCCACCTGCAACGGCGCCTCGATCGCCACCACGACCGGAGCTTCGCTGGCGGACGCCCGAATCGCCGGTCCGAAGAGCTTTCTTGATCGATTGGCCGCGGTGGCCCCGCCGTTCACCGTCGTCCCGCGGGTGCACTCGCTGGCGCTGCGGCTCGCCCGCGTGGCGCAGGGTGCGTTCGACGTGGCGATTGCCGGCGCCAACAGCCACGACTGGGACCTTGCGGCGGCCGATCTTTTGGTGCACGAAGCCGGCGGCGCGCTAACGCCCGTCGGGGGTGGCCCTATCGCCTATAATCTTCCCCTGTCGCGGCACGGGATGCTTGTCGCGGCCGGCCGAGACAGGCATGCGATGCTCATCGATCTCCTGAGAGAACGGCGGGTCGCGTCCTCATAAATCGCCAAACAGCGGGCGGATCGAGCAGTATGCCGGACACCATTTCCGAACCACCATCCACGCAATCGCTCCGCCTGGTGTTCGGCGCCAGCGCGATCCATCCGGTGGAGACCGAGTTCCAGAACCCAGCCGATCAGCCACGCGAGGGAGACTGAGCGTGCGCGATCGCCCGCCGCTCGCGCTACGACTGTATCGGCTGGCGTTCAACGCCGCGGCACCGGCGTTGGCGCCGCGGCTGCTGGCGCGGCGCCTCAGCCGCGGCAAGGAACACCCCGCTCGCCTCGCGGAGCGTTACGGTGAAGCAAGCCTGCCGCGGCCGACCGGTCCGCTGATTTGGCTGCACTGCGCCAGCGTCGGCGAATTGCTCGCCGTTATTCCTCTCGTCGAGCGCATCCGTGCGCAAAATTTCGCCGTGCTCGTCACCTCCGGTACGGTCACCTCCGCGGCACTCGCCGCGCAGCGCCTGCCGGTGGGTGCTGTGCACCAGTTTATTCCGCTCGATGTGTCGCGATTTGTCGGCCGGTTTCTCGATCATTGGCGGCCCGATCTGGCGCTGTTCGTCGAATCCGACTTGTGGCCGAATCTCATTATGACATGCTCGGAACGAGCGATCCCGATGATGCTTGTCAATGGCCGCGTGTCGCAGCGCTCGTTTCGCCGCTGGCGGCTCTTACCGGGCGCGATCGCGGCCTTGCTCGAGCGCTTCGATCTGTGCTTGGCGCAGTCGAGCGCCGACGCGGAGCGCTTTGCGCAACTCGGCGCACCGCGCATCAGCAACGTCGGCAACCTCAAGCTCGACGTGCCCGCGCCGCCGGTCGACGAGCCGACCTTGTGCAGACTGCGGCCCATCATCGGCACGCGCCTAGTGATCGCGGCCGCTTCCACCCATGCCGGCGAAGAGGCCATCATCATGGCTGCGTATCGGCGGCTGCGGGTAAAATATCCATCGCTGCTGATGGTCATCGCGCCGCGCCATCCGGAACGCGGACCTGGAATTGCGGAGACGGCAAAAGCGGCCGGCCTTTCGGTCGCATTGCGCTCGCGCGACGAGCTGCCGAAGCCGGATATCGATGTCTTCATTGCCGATACGCTTGGGGAGCTCGGCTTGATCTACCGGCTCACGCCCATCGTCTTCATGGGCGGCTCGCTGGCGAGCCATGGCGGCCAGAATCCGATCGAGGCCATCAGGCTCGGCGCCGCGATCGTTCATGGCCCGCACGTCTGGAACTTCGCCGAGATCTATGCCGCGCTCGATGCCGCGCACGGCGCCGAATGCGTCGCCGATGAGGAGGCCTTGACGGCGTGCCTCACCGGCTGGCTCGCCAAGCCGGCGGCGCGCAAAGCCGTGGCCGATGCAGGCGTTGTGGCAGTTGGAAAGCTCGGCGGCGCGCTCGAGCACACACTCGCCGCCCTCGATCCTTATCTGATGCAGCTGCGGCTCGAACAACGGGTATCTCAGAGCGCGATCGCTTCAGATTAAATCGATTGGTGCTCTATTATTTTTGTGGCGCATGATCTTTTCGGAAAACCGGCCTTCACTTTCCGGATCATGCTCTGGTGCGGGGATAGCTCATGCGTGAGCCCGACTTTTGGTGGCGGCCCGGTAGTGGCGGCATGCTCAGTCCGCTCGCCGCCATCTACGGCGCCGCGGCCGCGCTGCGTATGCAATCGCCAGGGCAGCGCGTTGGCGTTCCGGTGATCTGCCTCGGCAATCTGACGGTCGGCGGCGCCGGCAAGACGCCGGCGGCGCTCGCTGTGGGGGAACTCCTTCTCGGTGCCCACGAGCGGCCCTTCTTTTTAAGCCGTGGCTATGGCGGGCGACTGGCCGGTCCCCTACGCGTTGATCGTGCTGTGCATTCTGCCGCCGCCGTTGGTGACGAGCCGCTGCTCTTGGCGCGCCTTGCGCCGACCATCGTCGCTCATGACCGCGTGGCGGGCGCAAAAGCCGCGCAGCTTGCCGGCGCGAACGTGGTCGTTATGGACGATGGGTTTCAGAACCCCGCGCTCAAAAAGGATCTCGCGATCCTGCTCGTGGATGGCCGCCGCGGCGTCGGCAATGGCCGCGTCATCCCCGCGGGTCCGCTGCGGGCGCCGCTGGAAACGCAGATCGCGCAAGCGCAGGCGCTGGTCATGGTCGGGCCGCCGGCCGGCGCCGCCGCAGTCGCGCAGCTCGCGCGCCGGCACGGCGTCGCGATCTTCCGCGGCCGTCTCGAACCCGACCGCCGGACCGTCGCCGAGCTCGGCACGCGCCAAGCTCTGGCCTTCGCCGGCATCGGCGATCCGCAGAAGTTCTTCGCGACGCTTGCCGACGCCGGCATCAGCGTCGCCGAGCGCCTAAGCTTTCCCGACCACCATCGCTATACGGCGGCGGAGGCACGGGCGCTGATCGCGCGCGCCGGTGCCGCGGACCTCACACTGCTCACCACCGAGAAGGACTTTGCCCGGCTTGCCGGCGATCCGCATGTAACCGCACTGGCGGCGCGCGCCTGCGCGTTGCCGGTGCGTCTCGTGATCGAGGAAGCCGAGGCGTTTCGCCAGCTGATCCTGCACGCGGTGCAGCCGTCAGCCAGAAATAACTAAGTGCAATGGGCTTTAAGATTTCCGCGCATAGGCCGCGGCATGTCGCTGCAGCACTGCCTCCGGGGTGGCATAGGCTTCCTGCAGGTCGACGCTCCAATATCTGAGCTCCTCGAGCGGAATTGCCACGCCGGTCACGGCGCAGCGCACGAACGCCCCCGGCCGCACGACGCGGAAATCGCCATCGAGATATTTGACCTCGGCCTCGCCGGGCATCGGCGAGGGTCGATCGGTACGATTGAGCAAATGTACCTCCGTCGCAGTCGGCCCATGGCTCTCAAGGGTCCACACTTTAAGTAACATAATCACTCCGCTTGGCGGACGAAACCTTGCCCGCCGCCGACTAGAAGAGATTACCTTGCCCCGGATCGCCGTCGCGCCGTCGCCGTCGTCGCGGCGGCTCGGCGCGCGGCGTGGTCGAAGCATGCACCACTTCGGCGCGGGCGCCGACGTGGCCGTCGGAAAATTCGATGTCCATCGGCGTGCCGATCGTCACCGACGCGGCGGTGCGCAGCGGCCGCCCTGCGCGATCACGCACCAGCGCAAAACCCCGCGCTAAGACCCCGCGATAGGACAGCGCCGCCAGCAATTGCGCATCGCGTTCGCAACGCGCCCAGCGCGCGTCGAGAAGATTGTCCACGGCGCGCGCGGCACGCTCGGCCAACGCTCCGACGCGCTCGGCTTCACGTGAAATTCTCATGCGATGCGCCGCGACATTGGCGCCGACGCTGGCGCGCAGCCGCAGCGCCAGGGCGGCATAGCGTTCCCGGCGGCGCTCGACTTGCGTGCGTAAGAGGTGGGCGTTCAGCCTGCCGCCGATGCGCGAAAAACTGACGTGATGGATGTGAGCGTTGGCGCGCAGCGCGCGGCCGAGCCGTGCCGCAGCGTGATCGAGCCGCTGCCGCGGTACCGCCAGCACTTCGTCGGCATCCGGCAGTGCGCGGGCGGCGGAATGCACGGCGTTGCGCCGCGCCTCCTGACTGCGCAGCCAGCCGGCGAGCGCCCGCCGCTGCAAACTCTCGACGTCGACGACGAGCTCGGCACGCACCGGCACCGCCATTTCGGCGGCGGCGGTCGGCGTCGGCGCCCGCCGATCGGCGGCAAAATCGATCAGCGTCACGTCGGTCTCGTGCCCAACCCCGGAGATGAGCGGAATGAGGCTTGCGGCCGCCGCGCGCACCACGATCTCCTCGTTGAACGACCAGAGATCTTCCAGCGAGCCGCCGCCGCGGGCGACAATGAGGAGATCGGGCCGCGGCAGCGCGCCTCGTTCCGGCAGCGCGTTGAAGCCGCTGATGGCAGCGGCGACCTCGGCGGCCGAGCCTTCGCCCTGCACCTTCACCGGCCAGACCAGCACATGGCGCGGAAAACGGTCGGCGAGCCGATGCAGAATGTCGCGGATCACGGCACCGCTCGGCGAGGTGATGACGCCAATCACCGCCGGCAGGTGAGGCAGCAGCTGCTTTCGCGCCTCATCGAACAAGCCCTCGGCGGTCAGTCGTCTTTTGCGCTCCTCGAGCAGCGCCATGAGCGCGCCGAGGCCGGCCGGCTCAAGTGTCTCGACCACAATCTGGTATTGCGAGCGGCCGGGATAGGTGGTGAGCCGCCCGGTGATCACCACTTCGAGCCCGGCTTCGAGCTTGAGCTTGATGCGCGGGGCCGCGCTGCGCCAGATCACGCCGGCGATGCTGGCCCGCTCATCCTTGAGATCGAAATAAACGTGGCCGTTGCCATGATAGCTCACCTTGCCCAGCTCGCCGCGCACGCGCACGTAGCCGTAGGCGTCCTCGATCGTGCGCTTGAGCGCCGCCGACAGCTCGGACACCGTCAGTTCCGGCAGATTGAGGCGTGGTTCGTTCATCATCCTGATGCTGCGTTCGGCCTGAACGCTGTTAGGGCTGCGGATCGCCCCGGGTCAAGACCCTGGACAACTCCCGGCATCATCTTGCGCCGACAGTCACCCGTGCTACAGGGTGAGCGACTGAGCAGAATCAATGACTTAGCGAGGCAAATAACGGCAGTGGAGGCAGTCCAAAGCGGCAGGAAAAGCGGCGCCGCGGGGCGGAGGTGAGTAAGTTGTCCGCGACATTGGCGCAGGCGACACGAACGACGTTCGGGTCACTCCCACGAACGCAGCTCAGTGACAGTGACCATTAGCATGACAGGGCGGTCGTGAGAGCCGCGCTTTCGCGCGCGCAATATTATCTGCCCGGTGGTTTCGCGGAAAATCTCAATCTCAGAAGACTCGCCCGGGGGCGGGGTGAAAGCCTGGCGGACCTTCGCCAGAACGCCCGTCTTCAAGTGGACGGCTTCGAGCCGGTTCAAGGCGAATAACCCCCGCGAATCAAAGCACCCACGAATCGGTTATCGCAGGCCAACGCGAACGCGAAGTAACTCACGACCGGGTCGCCGGCGGGCGTATAGTTGCCGTGCCGCAGCGATTTCTGCATCGGTGGTATTCTCATTGGTAACGAGAACACGGAGCATGCGAGTGAGCTCTGGCGTTGGAATTTTTTGACGGGTTTGTGGGTGCGCGAAGCGACGGCTGCGGTCAATTTCAGGTCGCATTCTGACGAAGCGCAATTGCTTAGCGTCCTCGTCATCGCACGGGATTAACGACCCCCGCTCGACCAAATGGCGGGCGGCTTGCCAGAACGCGACTCGGAAACTTTGGTCGACGACGCGAAGGTCATCGGAAACAGGCCGCCGCTTGCGCTTGCCCGGTCGTTCCGAAAGCCTGATAGCAAGATAGGGCAGCGTCCCCCGAAGATCATAGAGGTCGCTCAGGTGCATGACGTTTGCAAAACCGGCCGCGCCGGTATAATTCAACTTGCCTTCAACATGAGCCTGTTTCGCCGGTCTGAGACTGGCGAGGATTAGACGCTGCATTTTCCCGAGACCGCGCGACATTGTGTTTTCCGTGTTTTCCGTGGGCCCTGTCGTTCCCTCTGATCCAAATGACCATCAAAAAATTAGCGAATCGTTAACGTTAATGAACTATTCCCTCCTTCGATAAGTGATGTTTGCGGAGCAAGGAATCCGTCATGCGCCGCCTGCTCGTTGCTCTTGGCCTGATGGGCCTACTATCCCCTGCGTTCGCCGCCGATTATGAGCTTCCGATCCTGGGCGGACCGGTCCCCACCCTCCCGGTCTCATCAACGCCGACATACGTCGTGGGGCCACCGCCGGTTCGCGTTTTCACCTGGACCGGTTGCTATGCCGGTATCCATGCCGGTGGTGCCACCGCGGACAATCAATTCAACGGGCAATTTTCTGATAACAAAATCCCGATAGGAGTGAATTCGTCTAACAATGGCGGACCCGCCGCCGCGTTAACGGCGGCGGGTTATCCGGCGGGTTACAACCCCCCACCCTCCCCCAGTCCGATTAACGGAAGCGATGGCGGGTCTGAGTACAACAGTTATCCGATAGGAGCCGCCACTCAATTTGGTCAGGCTTTTATCAGTTCCAATAGCGTCAATGTTGGTAATGGTTCGGGAGGCGATCCCCTCTTTCCTGCCATGTTGGGCGGCGCTCAAGCGGGCTGCGATGTTCAGTTCGCGAAGCACTGGGTCGTGGGCTTCAGCGCAGACGCCGCCGGGGCGAACAGCCAAGGAAGCACGTCACAAACAAACTCCGTCGGCCTTATTGGCCCGTTGCCGGTCACGACATCCGTCAATTCAAGCGGCAACCTCAATGCTCAAACCAATTTCATAGCCACGTTTACCGGGCGTTTCGGCTACAGCATGGGAGCCTGGCCCGGCTTATTCTACGTCAAAGGCGGCGGGGCCTATGAACAGAGCAGCTACAGCTTCGGTGGTAGCGTCGCGTCAACGTCCTGCAATACCCTTACCCCTATCGAAATGCCACTCTCCCCAATCCCCCTACCAAGCTGCGCGATATCCAATCCGACCTTTAACCAGCAGTTCAATTTTGGCACTTCCACCGACTCGCGCTTCGGCTGGACCGTAGGGATCGGCACGGAATGGATGGTATATGGCGGCTGGTCAGTGTTTGGTGAGTATAATTATTTGGATTTCGGCACCCGCACCGTGACGTTCTCCGATTCAGCCCTGGGGTCGTACAATTTCAGCGTTACGCAGCACTTCAACGTGTTCAAGATAGGGGTCAACTATCGGTTTGGCGTCGATGGTGGTGATCATTACCGCAATGTTGAATAATTAGGAGATGCGCTAGGCATGGTATCTCCTATGTGTTGAGAATGCGGGAGTGGTGTCGAAGTTCAAACCGTAACGACAGCAATCAAACAAATGATTCTCGCTATTTTCTGCGACCTTATCAGGACGCTTCTTATCACGTGCGAGCACCGGAACCGTTCTGAGGAACTGCGGACACTCACTCTCCACAATGAACAGACCCTTGCCCTGCCGCGTATGACTATCCACTGGCGGCGCCGTGGCGATGAACCTTTCACGCATCATCGCGCCGCCGATAGCAATCGAGTTCGGTCCTTTGTTGGCGCGCTCAAACCGAATGCCGGGATGTTTCATTCCCTCGATAACAATCGGCTCTTCGTACATCTCGGCGATTGAGCCAATCTCGTTCGAGTCATCCCAAATCTGAGTATCGGCGCAACCCTTCTTCA
>JBAPYW010000059.1:0-7657 GCA_049284935.1 Xanthobacteraceae bacterium | reverse complement strand
AGGAAACATGGCCTGACGCTGAGCCTTGGGGACGAGAGTCCCTTTGGCGAGAGCCGCGAGTGGAACGCCGGCAGGCGAGCTGCTTCCCGAGACGGAGGCAGAGCCGCACCGCTGGGTGCGGAGGATACGGATCAGCGTCTACCGGCGTTCCGCTTCCTTTTATTGCCGGAAGCGAACCTAAAAGAACTTCTTCCGGAGCTTGGTTGGGAAACAGATTGTACGGCTGGCTTTGCATTTGTTAGCCGAGGCACGATCGAGCCGAAAGCCGGTCCCACCGCCGGTTCAAGGCGTGACGCGATGGTGCTCCGGCGAAGTTGTCGACGCGTTGTACGGCATGCCTCGGGCGCGCATCGCGTCGCGAGAAGGATACTCTATTCGTCATTGCCGGGCACAAGGCGCGAAGCGCCGTCTTCGCGCCTAAAGACCCGGCAATCCATGCGGCCGCCAAGCTTGCTCAGCTTCTCCGCGTGGTCTCGTTACTCTCACTTCAGCATGGACCACCGGGTCATAGGCGAGCGAAGCGACGCCGTTCTTCGAACGGCTAAGCCCGGTGGTGACGAGGGGGAGAGGGCGGTGACCTGTTGGGGATCTGAGCGAAGCGGCAACGCCAACTCACCCCACCTTCCCCCTCCAGGGGGGAGGTGTGAAGTTAACCCTTCCGCGGCTTGGCAAAGGATTATCAAGGAAGGGATGGAATAGTGCGGCCGGCAAACCAGGGTGTCATCCGTGGCCGGGCTCCGACAGACCATCATCCGCGGCGGGCTTGAATCGCTGTATTTTTCCGGCGCGCACGCGGCGCTGAAGCCCTTCGTCGGCGGCGTCGGCGTCATTCTGACCCTGCACCACGTCCGCCCGCCGCGGCCCGGCCGCTTCCAGCCCAATCGGATCCTCGAGATCACGCCGCGGTTTCTCACCCGCGTGGTCGCGCTGTTGCGCCGCTCCGGCCTCGACCTCGTCAGCCTCGATGAAATGCACCGCCGCCTGACGGAAGGCGATTTCGCCCGGCGCTTCGTCTGTCTCACCTTCGACGACGGCTACCGCGACACGCTGACCTGCGCCTACCCGATCCTCAAGGCGGCCGGCGTGCCGTTCGCGGTCTACGTCGCCACGAGCTTCCCCGACCGGCTCGGCGAATTCTGGTGGCTGGCGCTGGAAGCGGTGATCGCGAAGAACGACCAGATCGGGCTCGTCATCGACGGCGAGAACCGCAGCTTCGCCTGCGCGAGCGTCGCGGAAAAACGTGCGCTGTTCGACGAGCTTTATTGGTGGCTGCGGCGGCAGCCGACCGACGCGGAAACCCGCGCCATCGTCCGCAATCTCGCGGCCTGCTATCAGGTCGACGTCGCGGCGTTCTGCAAGGATCTGTGCATGGACTGGCGCGAGCTGGCGCAGCTCGCCGCCGACCCGCTGGTGACCATCGGCGCCCATACCGTCAATCATCCGATGCTGGCGAAGCTGCCGGCCGACGCGGCGCGTGCGGAAATGGATCTGAGCCGCTCGGTGATCGAGGCGGCGCTGTCGCGGCGGCCGCAGCATCTCGCTTATCCGTTCGGCGATGCGACCGCGGCCGGGCCGCGCGAATTCGCCGCCGCCGCCGCGCTCGGCTTCAAAACCGCGGTGACGACGCGGCCGGGCGTCATCTTCGCCGCGCACCGCGACCGCCTCACCGCGCTGCCGCGGATCTCGTTGAACGGCGAGTACCAGCAGCTGCGCTACGTGCGCGTGCTGCTGTCCGGTTCGGCGACGGCGATGTGGAACGGCTTCCGCCGCTTGGAAGCGGCGTAGGTGCCGGCCGCCTCAGGGTGACGGCGCGCGCGTGCTCATCCAGCGCACCAGCGGCATCGCCGGCAGCACCCAGCCCAGCCCGGCGATCACGTAGTAAAGCGTCGCGGCGACCGCGTTGTCGCGGATGGCGGGGACCTGCGCCAGCGCCATGGCGGCCAGCGCCCAGACGGTGACGAGGGCGAACAGCGCGAAGGCGCCGATGAATTTGCGCAGGCGAAGCGGCATGGCAACGGTGCTAACGACATGGCGCGAGCGACACAAGGTCCATTGCAAGCGCCGGGCGCAGCGCGATATGGTCCGCGCGCCCCGCGAAAAAGCGATCGATGATGACGGCAACACGCGAATTTCACACCCGCGCCATCCGGCTGTGGCTCTATGCCGTCGCCGCGCTGGTTTTGGCGATGGTCTTGGTCGGCGGCGCCACCCGGCTCACCGAATCCGGCCTCTCGATCACCGAGTGGAAGCCGGTTCTGGGCGCGCTGCCGCCGCTCGGCGAAAGCGGGTGGCAGACCGAGTTCGAGAAATATCAGGCCATCCCGCAATACCGCGAGCTCAATGCCGGCATGAGTCTCGCGCAATTCAAGACCATCTATTGGTGGGAATGGGCGCATCGCTTGCTCGGCCGGCTGATCGGCGTCGCTTTTCTTCTGCCGTTTCTTTGGTTCCTGTGGCGCGGCTGGGTGGAACCGGCGCTGCGGGCGCCGCTGTGGTTCATTTTCGGGCTTGGCGCGCTACAAGGTGGCGTCGGCTGGTGGATGGTCGCCTCCGGCCTCGCCGACCGCGTCGAAGTCTCGCAATATCGGCTGGCCACGCATCTGGTGCTGGCCTGCGTGATCTATGTGGCGCTGATCTGGACCGCGCAGCGCCTCGAGGAGCGGCGGCCTTTACCGGTGCGGTTTGCGGAAGAGGATAGGGCAGGAGCGCGCCTGCGCTTCACCGCCGTGGGTCTCCTCGTTCTGCTCTTGGCGCAAATGTATCTCGGCGCGCTGGTCGCCGGATTGCGCGCCGGCTATATCTACAACACCTGGCCGCTGATGGACGGCTCATTAATGCCGCGCGGGATGTTCTTCGATACGCCGCTGTGGCGGAATTTTTTTGAGAATGCGCTGACCGTGCAGTTCGATCACCGCATGCTCGCCTATGCGATCTTCATCTTGGCGCTATGGCACGCGCTCGACGTTGCGCGCACGCTCAAGAGCGGACCGGCGCGCCCCGGCGCCTTCGTGCTCGCCGCCTCCGTCGCGCTTCAGGTGGCGCTCGGCGTGGCGACGCTGCTGCTGCAGGTGCCGCTTGCGGTCGCGCTCGCCCACCAGGCGCTGGCGATGCTGGTCTTGACCGCCGCGGCCGTGCACGCGGCGAATCTGAGATTGCGGGCCGCTATTGCGCTCATTCCCGCGCCAGCGGGAATCCGAGCGGAGATAAATTAGTCCGCCAGCGCCTGTTCAAGATCGGCGATGATGTCTTCCTTGTCCTCGATGCCGATCGACAGCCGCACCACGTCGGGACCGGCGCCGGCCTCGATCTTCTGTTCGTCGCTGAGCTGCCGGTGCGTGGTCGAGGCCGGGTGAATGATTAGCGAGCGCGTGTCGCCGATATTGGCGAGATGCGAAAACAGTTTCACGTTGGAGACGAGTTTGACGCCGGCGTCGTAGCCGCCCCGCAGCCCGAAGGTGAACACCGCGCCGGCGCCGTTCGGGCAATATTTCTTGGCGAGGTTGTGATAGCGGTCGCCCGGCAGCCCCGGATAGCTCACCCAGTCGACGCTCGGATGCGTCGAAATCCAGTCGGCGACGGCGAGCGTATTGTCGCAATGCTTGCGCATGCGCAGCGGCAGCGTCTCGATGCCGGTGAGGATGAGGAAGGCGTTGAACGGCGACAGCGCTGCGCCGATGTCGCGTAGCGCCAAGACGCGGCAGGCGATGGCGAAGGCGAAATTGCCGAACGTCTCGTGCAGCACGATGCCGTGATATTCCGGCCGCGGCTCGCACAGCATGGGATAGCGGCGCTCGCGCGACCAGTTGAAGGTGCCGGCGTCGACGATCAGCCCGCCGATCGAGTTGCCGTGACCGCCCAAGAATTTGGTCAGCGAATGCACCACGATATCGGCGCCGTGGTCGATCGGCTTGCACAGATACGGCGTCGCCAGCGTGTTGTCGACGATGTAGGGCACGCCGGCGCGCTTGGCGATCTGTGCAACCGCCGCCATGTCGGTGACGACGCCGCCGGGATTGGCGATCGATTCGGTGAAGATCGCCTTGGTCTTCGGTGAGATGGCGCGCTCGAACGAGGAGATGTCGTCGGGGTCGGCCCACACCACGTTCCAGCCGAAATTCTTGAACGCGTGGGTAAATTGATTGATCGAGCCGCCGTACAGCTTTTTCGAGGCCACGAACTCGTCGCCCGGCTGCAGCAGGCAATGGAACGCCAGAACTTGCGCCGCATGGCCGGACGCCGTCGCCAAGCCGGCGGTGCCGCCCTCGAGCGCGGCGACCCGCTCCTCGAGTACCGCGGTGGTCGGATTGCCGATGCGCGTATAGATGTTGCCGAAGGTCTGCAGGCCGAACAGCGAGGCGGCGTGGTCGACGCTTTCGAACACGTAAGACGTGGTCTGGTAGATCGGCGTCGCCCGCGCGCCGGTCGTCGGATCGGGCTGGGCGCCGGCGTGGACGGCGAGCGTGGAGAAGCCCGGAATGCGTTCGCTCATCGGCCGATCCTTGCGATCCTGGTGGCGGGAAGAGGCGCTCCCGGTTTATAGGAGCCGCCGGGGCCGTCAAGGCGCGCAAATCCGTTGCGTTAATAGGCAGCCGCCGCGCTGGCGGGGCGCCTTCATCATGAATCTTTGATCGTCAGGCTTTGCCGTCTTCGCGCTCGGCGCGTTCGGCGGCGTCGGTGGCGCCGCCGCGCGTCGAGGTGCGGTTGAGCGACAGCCGCTGGATACCGCCGCTCGCCGCCGCCCGCTTTGAGGTAATGGTGCGGGTGTTGACGCCCATCCAGGCGATCTCGGAAGACAGCCGGCCGTATTCGATCTTCGGGCAGCGGTTCATCACGACCTTGAGGCCGTTTGCCTCGGCAAGCGCCGCCGCTTCATCGTTGCGGATGCCGAGCTGCATCCAAATGACCTGCGGCCGCGGCTGTAATGCCAGCGCTTCCTCGACGATCGGCAGGGCGTAGCGCGAGGCGCGGAAAATATCGACCATGTCGATCGGCTCGGTGACGTCGGCGAGCCGCGCAAAGATGCGGCGGCCGAGCAGATCTTCGCCGGCATGACCTGGATTGATGGGTATCATGTTGTAGCCGCGCTCGAGGAGGTATTTGAAGGCAAAATAGCTCGGGCGGTTCTCTTTCTCCGAGGCGCCGACCATCGCGATCGACTTCACGGTGTTGAGAATGCCGCGGATGTAGCTGTCGGGATAGGAATCGTGATTCATCGCGAGCGCCCGAGGTCAGCGGTTCTCCCATTTCGGCACGCGCTTCTCGATGAAAGCGCCGATGCCTTCCTCGGCGTCGCGCGCCAGCATGTTTTCGACCATGACTTCCGACGTGTATTTGTAGGCCTCGGCGAGCGGCATTTCGAGCTGGCGATAAAATGCCTGCTTGCCGATCTTGACGGTCACGGTCGATTTCGCGGCGATTTTTTTCGCCAGCTTGACCGCTTCTTCGCGTTCGCTCCCGGGGGCGACTATGTGGTTGACGAGACCGATGCGCGCGGCATGCTCCGCAGAGATCATTTCGCCGCTGAGCAGCATCTCCATGGCATGCTTGCGCGACACGTTGCGCGACAGCGCAACCATCGGCGTTGAGCAGAAGAGGCCGATATTGACGCCGGGCGTCGCGAACTTGGCGGCCCGCGAGGCGATCGCGAGGTCGCAGCTCGCCACCAACTGGCAACCGGCCGCGGTGGCGGTCGCCTGCACCGCGGCGATTACCGGTTGCGGCAGAAGAACGATCTGCTGCATGACGGCGCTGCACGTGGTCATGACATGCTTGAAATAAGCGCGGCCGCGGTCGGCATCGGAACGGCGTTGGTTAAGCTCCTTGAGGTCGTGGCCGGCGGAAAAGGCCGGACCGTTGGCGGCCAGCACGACGGCGCACACTGAATCATCGTGCGCGATGGCGGTGAGCGCGTCGCCGAGCGCCTCGAGCATCGCCTCAGAAAGACTGTTGCGGCTCTGCGGCCGGTTGAGCGTGAGCACGGCGACGCCCTCGATGTCTTCGCGTAAAAGGATCAGCGAAGAGGCGTCGGCGGCAGCGGCGGCGGGATGGGCGTGCATCGGTTCGGTCCTCGGTCCGGTCCTGCCGTGCGGATTGGCAAATGGACCGCTTGCATTGTATCCGATCTACATGACGGGGAGCAGGGGGCATGAAGCACATGGCGGCGCCGAAACTCACGGCCGAGGAGCTCGAGCGGCTGCTCAGCGCCGAATTTCCGCAAATGCTCAACGCGCATAGTGGCTACGGCATCGAGGAAGTCTGGTCGGGGGGCAGTCGCATCCGCAAGCATTTCAGTCCGCGCTCGCTTCGTCCCGGCGGGACTATTGCCGGCACGACGATGATGACGCTCGCCGATTTTGCGCCCTATGTGGCGATCCTGGCGACGATCGGCTGGCTACCGGCGGCGGTGACCACTCATATTTCCATCAATTTTCTCAAGAAGCCGGCACCGCGCGACCTGCTCGCCGAGGCGCGGTTGATCAAGCTCGGAAAGCGGCTCGCGGTTGCCGAGGTGGAGATTCGATCGGAGGGCGAGGGCGACCTGGTCGCTCACGCCACGTCCACCTACGCGATCCCTTCGAGGTGAAATAATACCTCCGGCTCAAATCCTTGAAATATGGACAAAATAGCGCCTATTGGTGTTGACCTTGCCAGCGGCTGCGGATAAACAGCCGCGCAACGTGCCGGCGTTGGTCGGGGCGACCCTTATAGGATGCGAAGATGAAAACGTATTCGGCCAAGCCCGCCGAGGTCGACAAGAAGTGGGTGATGATCGATGCCGACGGGCTCGTCGTCGGCAGGCTGGCGTCGCTCGTGGCGATGCGGCTGCGTGGCAAGCACAAGCCGACTTTCACGCCTCATGTCGACTGCGGCGACAACGTCATCGTCATCAATGCCGCCAAGGTCGTGCTGACCGGGCGCAAGGTCGAACAGAAAGTCTACTACAAACACACCGGCTATATCGGCGGCATCAAGGAACGCACCGCCAAGTCGATCCTGACCGGCCGCTTTCCCGAGCGGATCGTGGAGAAGGCCGTCGAGCGCATGCTGCCGCACGGGCCGTTGGGCCGGCGCCAGCTCGCCAACCTGAGGGTCTACCCGAATGCCGAGCATCCGCACGCGGCACAGCAGCCCGAGCAGATCGACATTGCCGCCATGAACCACAAGAACAAGAGGACCGCGTAATGGCCGACACGATACAGGCGCTCGAGGAGCTATCGACGCTCAAGCCAGCGGCGGCGCCGCAGCCTCCGAAATACGTGCAAAAGCTCGATAAGCAAGGACGCGCCTACGCCACCGGCAAGCGCAAGGATGCGGTGGCGCGGGTGTGGATCAAAATGGGCGGCGGCAAGATCCTGATCAACGACCGGCCGGTGGAGACCTACTTTGCCCGCCCGGTGCTGCGCATGCTGATCCAGCAGCCGCTGGTCGCCGCCAATCGCCAGGGTCAATACGACGTGGTCTGCACCGTCTCGGGCGGCGGGCTGTCGGGTCAGGCGGGCGCGGTGCGTCACGGCCTGTCCAAGGCGCTGATGCGGCACGAGCCCGATCTGCGCCCGGTGCTCAAGCGCGGCGGTTTTCTCACCCGCGATCCGCGCGTGGTCGAGCGCAAGAAGTACGGCAAGGCCAAGGCGCGCAGGAGCTTCCAGTTCTCGAAACG
>JBAPYW010000058.1:0-104584 GCA_049284935.1 Xanthobacteraceae bacterium | reverse complement strand
TGCTTAACCAGCAACCGGCCGTCATCCCGAGTTGCATCCTTCAACGGCTTGTCGTTCGTCAACCGCTTATAGATTGCCCACACCGCGTTCGCCTCCCGGCGGAAGTGCTCGCTGAGATTGTTGTGTGTGCAATAAGTCTCGACGATTTCATCGTCGCCGGTTCGAACCGGCGGCTTCGGCTGCACCGCGTCGCCGTAAGCTTCGTCGAGCATGCTGAACTCGGTCAGCGCCGACTGCGGACCTCTGGCAATCAATCGACGCCCCACCGCGCCGTTGGACTCGATACGGATCGGGCTTTCGTCGAGATAGTGAAGCTCGGTCGCCGTGGCGTAAATCTTCTCGCCGTCGAGCCCGGTATGCAGCCCTGGCTCGTATTCCCGTTCGTGGGCGATCTCGATGCGCGGCTTGGCCGCCAATAGCGCGGCCCGGTGGGCGTCGATCAGCGGCGCGGCGGCTATCTGTGCCTCTAGCCGGTTGGACGTATGCAGGGACTTCTCAATGCGTCCTAGCGGGTTCCGAAGCTTGACGTACCAAGTCGAGCCGCGCCGAAAAAGGTAGCTGCCATAGGTGCTCATGCGCCGAGATATAAACAACGACACTCAATGGCGGCAAGGGCGATGGCGACAAACTTGGCGACAGGGTAAATGAAAAAAAGCTGTTGTCCTACAACGGCCTATGTCACCCCCAAAAAAGGATGGAGCCCCGGTGCCGGGATCGCCGGGGCTCCAAGCAATCTCATTCAACACGAGTTGTGAGATCGAGATCGCACATAAAGCCATGCAAGCTGTGGGCCAAGTTGGGCCAGGGCGTGATTTGCCGAAATATCAAAGCGTTGCAGCCCGTCCGGGAGTCGTGCCCCGGCAGCCAAGGGTGCCCGCGCCGCGGGCGCAGATTGGCTAATTTGCGGGCAGCTCTGCTCGGCCGGGGCCCTAAAACGGCGTCCGGCTGCGCATCGCCGCGGCGAGCGTGCCCTCGTCGAGGTAATCAAGTTCACCGCCGACCGGCACCCCATGCGCCAGCCGCGTCACCTTGACCTTGGCGTCGTGCAGCAGGTCGGTGATGTAGTGGGCGGTGCTCTGGCCGTCGACGGTGGCATTGAGCGCGAGGATGATTTCGCTGACGGCCGGATCATGCGCGCGCTTGATTAGCGCGTCGATCGACAGATCGTCCGGCCCGACGCCGTCGAGCGGGGAGAGCGTGCCGCCGAGCACGTGATAGCGCGCGTTGATGGCGTGCGCGCGCTCGAGCGCCCACAGATCGGCGACGTCGGCGACGACCACGATGGCGGAAGGGTCGCGCCGTGTGTCGGTGCAGACCGTGCAGGGATTCTGCGTGTCGATGTTGCCGCAAATTTTGCACACCTCGATCTTGTCGATCGCGGTCTGCAAGGCGGCGGCGAGCGGCGCCATCAGCAGCTCGCGCTTCTTGATGAGGAACAACGCCGCGCGACGCGCCGAGCGCGGTCCCAGTCCGGGCAGGCGCGCGAGCAGCTGGATCAGGCGTTCGATTTCGGGACCGGCGGCGATCGCGGGCATCGACTAAAACAGCTTCAGTCCGGGCGGCAGCGGCAGCCCGCCGGTGAGCGCCTGCATGCGTTCGGCCAACAGCGTTTCGAGCTTGCGCCGGGCGTCCGCGTGCGCGGCGACGAAAAGGTCCTGCAGGATTTCCTTCTGGTCCGGCTTGATCAGTGAATCGTCGATCTGCACGGCCCTGAGCTCGCCCTTGCCGGAAAGCTTGACGGTGAGGAGGCCGCCGCCGGCTGCGCCGTCGACCTCGATGCGGTCGAGCTCGGCCTGCATCGCCTCCATCTTCGATTTGAATTCGGCGGCCTGTTTCATCAGGCCGAGAAAATCAGCCATACGGCACCTGCTTATGCTTCGTCGTCGGCGATGTCGCTGTCGTTCTGGGCGATATCCGGAATTTCTTCCGCGCCGGCGTCCGGCGTGCTCCCCGGCTGGCGCACGTCGACGATCTCGGCGCCGGGAAAGCGCTGGAGCACCGCCTGCACCAGCGGATCGCCGCGCACGCCGTCTTTCAGTTCGGCTTTGCGCACCTGCGCCTGCGCGTAAAGGGTGGGCTGGCCCGGCTCTGCGGACACGATGACCATCCAGCGCCGGCCGGTCCAGTCGCTGAGTTTTTTTGCTAGTTCCCCGGTGAGCGCTTTCGGCGCGCTTCCTTCAAGGCCGATCTCGAGCCTGCCGTTCTCGAAACGCACAAGGCGCACGTCGCGTTCCAGCGCACTCTTGATCGCGAGGTCGCGTTTTTCGGCGGCGAGCGCGACGAGGTCTGCGAAGCTTGCCAATGCTCGCGCCGGTGCGGCGCTCAAAGCGGCGCTCCCGGCAACCGGTTCATGCGCCGGCATTTCGGCCGGTGCCGCTGCCGCGAGCGCGGCGCGCGTTGCGCCGCGCGGAACGTCCGCGCGGGGTGCCTCGGAACGCAGGTCCGGCCGCGGCGATGACGGGGCGCCCGGCGTCGTCGCGCCCGCGCCCGCGCCATTGCCGCGCGTTCCTTCGCCGAGCGAGCGCATCACCTCGTCGGGCGTCGGCAGGTCGGCGGCATAAGCGATGCGCACCAAAACCATCTCGGCGGCGGCGAGCGGCCGTCCGGCCGCTGCCACCTCCTCGATGCCCTTGAGCAGCATCTGCCAGGTGCGCGCCAGCACGCGCATCGAGAGCTTGGCGGCAAAGGCGCGGCCGCGTGTGCGTTCGGTTTCGGTGAGCGAGACATCGTCGGCCAAGGCCGGCACCACTTTGACCCGGGTGACGAAATGCGTGAACTCGGCGAGATCGCCGAGCACCATCGCCGGATCGGCGCCGGTGTCGTACTGGTCGCGCACTTCCTGCAAGGCGCGGGCAAGGTCGGCGCGCATCAGCGCTTCGAACAGATCGATGATTTTCGTGCGATCGGCGAGCCCGAGCATCTGCCGCACGTCCTCGGCGCGCACCGGACCTGCTGCGTGTGCGATCGCCTGGTCGAGCAGCGACAGCGCGTCGCGCACCGAACCTTCGGCGGCGCGCGCGATCAGCGCCAAAGCCTCGGGCTCGGCGGTGATCGTTTCCTTCTCGGCAATGCCTTGCAGGTGTTTGACCAGAAGCGCCGCGTCGACCCGGCGCAGATCGAAGCGCTGGCAGCGCGACAGCACCGTGATCGGGACTTTGCGAATTTCGGTGGTCGCGAACACGAACTTGGCATGCGGCGGCGGCTCCTCCAGCGTCTTGAGCAGCGCATTGAAGGCGGCGCCGGACAGCATGTGCACTTCGTCGAGGATATAGACCTTGTAGCGCGCCGAGACCGGCGCGTAGCGGATCGCCTCGTTGATGGCGCGGACGTCCTCGACGCTGTTGTGCGAGGCGGCATCCATCTCGATCACGTCGAGATGCCGGCTTTCCATGATCGCCTGGCAATGGATGCCGAGCACCGGCATGGTGATGGTCGGGCCGGTGACGGAACCGTCGGGCAGCTCGTAGTTGAGCGCGCGCGCGAGAATCCGCGCCGTCGTCGTCTTGCCGACGCCGCGCACGCCGGTGAGCACCCAGGCCTGCGGGATGCGGCCGGCCTCGAAGCCGTTCGAGGTCGTGCGCACCATGGCGTCCTGGCCGATCAAATCGGCGAAGGTCGAGGGCCGGTATTTGCGTGCGAGCACGCGATATGCGGTCGGGACGGTGGTGTCGTTCATGGGTGCGATTGTAGCAAGCGTAACCCGGCGAGCGGAGTGAAATCCGGGATTGGTCTGCGAGCGGGCCGGTTCTCCCCGCATTTCGCTGCGCTCGACGCAGGCTACATCGATAAGAGAGGGTGGGAGGCTGACGAGCGACCCGAACCGCGCTCGTTAGGGCTGCTTCCTTCCGGACCTGACCCGGTTGGCGAGTGGCTCGTCCACCGCCAACCTCCCGCGGCCTATATCGGCCGCGGAGGGGAAGAAAGCAAGTTGCGGCCTTTGTTCTTATCCTGTGGAGACGCCATCCGGGCCGTCAGCGGGACGGTCGACAAATGGAGTGCTTAAAGTCCGAGGCCGAATCGTCCTTCACCCTCAGCTTGCAAACGATACGGCGCTAAGCGCCATTATTACTATTCCGTCTCCAGAGACCTGGAAACCCGATCGCTGCGATCGCTTCACCAGCGCGTCGACGAATACATGATCCGCTCGATCTCGCGCTCGGCATTGTCGGTCAGCCTTCCGCCCCTGCTTTGGAGGTAGGCAGCAATTTCGCGATCCATGGCGCGCTGGTGCGATTCCTCAAGCGCATCGCCCAGGCGGCGCAACAGGCCGCGCCAGTTTCTGGGCTTGCGGGGGGTAGCGATAAAACCTTGCGGAGCTATCGCGGTGCGCGCGTAGGCCATGGCGTCATCTCCAGTTCAAGAACCGACAACCCAAGGCATTTCCAGCGGATTTTCTTCTTGTTGCACTGCAATATAGCCGCCTGCGGTGGCGGCAGTAGAGGCCGCAGAGCATACAATCCATGCGTCTCACTCATGCACCGCACCGCAAAACGGCGCATCTGCCATGCTGCCGTTTCAAAAGGCCGCGTCGTAGCTGCCGGCAACGCCACCGCGCGCGGGCGACAAGGCTCGCGCGGCCTCCTCCTTGCCGTCCGACGATGGGCAACTTATCAACCCAGGTCCCAGTAAGCCCTGGAGCTCTCAAACCGGCTCCTCGACTCTTTTCCGACTCTTTTTCTCTGAACCCTCGGGGGACTTTCCATGATCCGGCCACCTACTGCGCTGGTGCTGTGTGGGCTTACGATGAGCGTCGCGGCGCTGGGCGGTTGCGCCGACAACGCGCCGCCGCCAACCGAGCCGACCTTCTATCAAGACCTGGCGCACTCCGACGCGGCGGTCGACGCCGCCGCCGCGGCCTCGATGATCTCCGGCTATCGCAGCAACAACGGTCTTGGCTCGGTCACCGTCGATCCCGACCTGATGCGGCTCGCCGCCGAGCAGGCGCGCAGCATGGCGGCGCACGACAAGATGGCGCACGATATCGGCCGGCCGTTCCAGGAGCGCATCCGCAATTCGATCTTCCGCGGCGGCGTCGCGGTCGAGAATATTTCCGCCGGTTACCACACGTTGGCGGAAGCGTTTTCCGGCTGGCGCGATTCGCCGCCGCATCGGGCCAACATGCTCAATCCCGGCGTCATGCGCCTCGGCATCGCCGCGGTCTATGCGCCGGGCTCGAAGTACAAAGTGTTCTGGGCGCTGATCCTCGCCGGCCCCGCCGGGCGGCAGGGGTAGCTCAAGAATTCGTCATGGCCGGGCGCTCGGATGGCGCCACGCACCTTGACCGCACCAACCGCCGCGGCTTCTATCGGCGCGCAGCAATTGCGAGTGGGAGCATCGCGTATGAGATTCCGCATCGCCGCCGTGCCGTCCATGTCGCGCCATCCGTTGCCGTCGCACGAAGCGGCGGAGTGAGGCAGCGCCTGGCCTCCGCCCGCCACCATCTCAGCTTGGAGCCGCGCCACGCCTATGCGGGAAGCCGCATCGAGCGCGCCGCCTTCTATCGCGGTGACGACGCGGCGCTCGCGGCGATGACGGCGGACGACCGCGTCCGCTATTATCTGATCGCCGGCGAGCTCGCGGTGCTCAAGAAGCGCGGGGAGGCATTCGACCCCCTGTTTTCCCCGACCGACGCGGCTGCGCTCGGCGCCGCGCGCGATACCGTGTTTCTCGGGCTGATGGATGAAGCGCCGCGCTTCGGCGCCGGCCTCGATGCGGAGGCGGTTGCACCCTTGAAAGCGCGCGACGATCTCAAACTCATCGATCTGCGCACCATCGCGGTGCAGGCGATCGTCGCGGCCGACCATGTGCCGCCGCTGGCGGAAGCCAAATCGGTGCTCGGCTGGCATGCGCGCCATCGCTTCTGTCCGAATTGCGGCGCGGTGACCGCGCTCGCGCAGGGCGGCTGGCGGCGCGATTGCCCCTCCTGCAAGGCCGAGCATTTTCCGCGCACCGATCCGGTCGTCATCATGCTGGCGATCGCCGGCGAGCGCTGCGTGCTCGGCCGCTCGCCGCGTTTCCCACAAACCATGTGGTCGTGTCTCGCCGGTTTCGCCGAACCCGGCGAATCGATCGAGGAGGCGGTGCGCCGCGAGGTGCACGAGGAAGTCGGGCTCACCTGCGCGCGGGTCAGATATTTTGCCTCGCAGCCCTGGCCGTTTCCGTCGTCGCTGATGATCGGCTGCCATGCCGAGGCGTTGGCGGATAAGATCGTCATCGACCGCAGCGAGATCGAAGAGGCGCGCTGGTTCGACCGCGACGAGCTCAAGCTGATGCTGACGCGAAAGCATCCACACGGCCTGACCACGCCGCCGCCGATCGCGATTGCCCATCACATCATCCGCGCCTTTGTCGAGTATGGCGGCGATGTCTTGGCGTGAAGAGTTTTGCCCTAAGAAACCTTCGGCCGAAAACGCGCCGGCGCAAAGGGCCGGCACGAGCGCGCCGCTCGTCCTCTGCGCCGGCATCATCGTGCTCGACAAGGTTTTTCGCGTCGAGAAGGTCCCGCAGCCCGACAGCAAGGTCGAGGCCAAAGACTTTTTCATCGTCAGTGGCGGCTGCGCGGCGAACGCGGCCATTGCGGTTGCGCGGTTGGGCGGCCGCGCGGCGCTCGCCGGCCCGCTGGGCGGGCCGGCCGGCGAGGACGGCAACGGTGACCTCGTGCTGGCGGCGCTCGCGCGCGAGCACGTCGACTGCAGCGCCTGTCAGCGCATCGACGGGCTGGCGACCGGGCTGTCGGCGATTTTCATCGACTCACGCGGCGACCGCACCATCGTGACCTACCGCGACCAGCGCATCGCCGCGGTCATGCCGGGCGATGCGGACAGCGTCGTCGCCGCCGCCGACCTCGTCCTTGCCGACAACAGATATCCGCAATACGTGCGGCCGATCTGCGAGGCGGCGCGACACCGCAAGCTGCGGATCGTGCTCGACGCCGACAAGGCAACGGTCGAAGACGACGTGCTGTTTCGCATCGCTTCGCATATCGTGTTTTCCGCGGAGTGTCTGCGGGCGACGACCGGCCGCGGCGATCTGGCCGAAGGGCTTGCGGTGATCGCGCAGCAGACCGCCGCCTTCCTTGCGGTCAGCGACGGGCCGAACGACATCCTGTTCCTCGAGGCCGGCGCGCTGCGCCGCCTGCCGGTGTTCGCCATCCGCGCGGTGGATACGCTCGGTGCTGGCGACGCCCTGCATGCCGGATTCGCACTGGCGCTGGCCGAAGGACATAACGAAGCCGACGCGCTGCGGTTCGGTGCCGCGGTCGCCGGCATCAAGTGCACCCGCATCGGCGGCTCCGCCGGCGCGCCGCCGCGGGCCGAGGTGGAGGCGTTCTTGGCCGAACGTCGCGTGGCATTCTCCGCGTGACGCTTCGACTGCCGAATGGCGCTTGTCTTAGAATATTATTCTATTATAGATACGCGTTGCTGGATAAATTGAAAAATATTACTTCGACGGGCTTTTTTGAGGTTCTCGCCGCATGGACGCCATCGACCGCAAGATACTTACTGTTCTACAGGACGACGCTTCGCTGTCGGTTGCCGAGATCGGCTCACGCGTCGGACTGTCCTCGACACCCTGCTGGAAACGCATTCAACGGCTGGAAGCCGACGGCGTCATTCAAAAGCGCGTGGCGCTGGTCGATCAGGACCGCGTGGGGCTCGGCGTCACGGTCTTCGTCTCGATCGAGACCGGCGACCACTCGCAGGACTGGCTCGATCGCTTTGCCAAGGTGGTCGGCGCCCTGCCGGAAGTCATGGAGTTTTATCGCATGGCCGGCGACGTCGATTACATGCTGCGCGTCGTGGTGCCCGACATTGCCGGTTACGACGGCTTCTACAAGCGGCTGATCGCGGCGGTGCCGTTGGCCAACGTCACCTCGCGCTTCGCCATGGAGAAGATCAAGTCGACGACGGCGCTGCCGATTCCGTGAACGCGTCGGTGTGCGCGCGGCCTCAGTGTCCCGAAGACATGGCGCCAGCGGTCGCGGCCTGGGTGTTGCGGCCGGCAGTCTGACCAAGCGTTCTGGCAAAGTAGTCGTTGTAAAGCCGCGTTTCTATGTTGAAGTCGTCCTTGCCGGTGTCGCCCAGCGTGATCCGCGGCGAACAGTCCGGCGTGCAGCTATAGGTCTGCCGCGTCGGGCCGCGATAGACCACGACGGTCGGGTCGCTTGGCCCTTTGACCTCGACAGTCTTCTCCATCAGCACGGCGCCGCTGCGGTCGAGCGCGATGAAGTTGGTGGCGCCGTAACCCTTGCCGGTGACCACGGCGAGCCCACCCGGTTGCACCGAAAGGTCGGCGATCAACGGATTGCCGACCACCACCGTCGTGGCGCGGTCTGGCAGTTGTAGGACCGTGGCTTGGTCGAGCGCGACGTCGATCGGTTCGGCCGCGGCAGCCGGTAGCACAAGGGAAACGAGGGATAGGACTGCCGCCAGCCAATGCAGCGGGCTTGCAACAGCCCCGCCTCGCGCGCACGACGCCGACATCGAGACTCTCCGAAACGCTACGCGGACTACATAAACGAAGAGAGCCGCACTCCGAGGCGTCCACTTGACGGCAAAATGGTGAAAGAAGTGCAAACCAGACTACCCGCCGCCGTCGCAGCGTGGTGAGGCCTGCTTAAGGACGACGGCAAGTGCCGCGGACGAAATGACGTCATTAGCGGAAACTTAAAGCCATTTTGCCAATCGAGACCCGATATTGGCCGGATCGGACTTGCTCGATCCGGGCCAGCGGCAAAGCCGGAATTGTCATTGCCGTCATAGATGGAGTTTCGCGTCCAATGCCGGCCATCAAGTCGCTTGCCATGCCGTTCGGCGATCTCCGCCGCAGGCTCGATCAGAGCGTCGTCTACGACTGGGCGATGCGCTTTCCGATCATGATCTATTGCTCGTTTCTCTTGGGCCGCGACGTTTTCCAATTCTGTCAGCAGGTCGCCCATGATCCGGTCGCGTTCCAGCAGTTCGACGCCGGCACCTACGTCGCCATGCTGGCCCGAATCTCGCAGTGGATGTTTGTCATCCTGCTCTCGATCCAGCCGCTGTTTCGGTTGCGGCCGATCGCTAAATCCGAAGAGATATTGCCGCGCGTCGCCGCGCTGATCGCGGTGACCTTGCCGCTGATGTACATGCTGCTCGATCGGGCGCCGCCGAATCTCACTTTCAATCTGGTTGCCGTCGTGTTGAGCGTGCTCGCCAATGTGATGGCGTTGGTCACCGTGAGTTTTCTCGGCCGTTCGCTGAGCGTGATGCCGGAGGCGAGGCGGCTGGTGCAGCGCGGTCCCTATGGTCAGGTGCGGCATCCGCTGTATTTGTTCGAGATGCTGGCGACGGCCGCTGTCGCCCTGCAATATCGCTCGCTGCTGGCGGTCGGGCTGCTGCTGCTGGCGGTCGTGCTGCAAGTGGCGCGGGCGCGATGGGAAGAAGACGTGCTGGCGCGCGTGCTGCCTGATTTCGCCGCTTACCGGGCGCAGACTCCGTTTCTCATTCCGCGCGATCCGGCGCACTTCCTCGCTTCATTCATGATGGATTCGGTGGTGCGGCGCCGTGCGGCGCTGGTCGTCGTGTCCATGGTGGCGGTGCTGGCGTTGGTGGCGACCGTGTTGCCGAGGCTGATCGCATAGCTTCAGTCGGATTCTGCGCCGAGCAGAAACATGATGTTAACTACATCATCGAAAGGCCGCTTAATCGCAGGTTTCGCCGATCGATTTAACTCTGCCGAAATCTCTCATTGCTAGCGTCAAACGCGATCCAATGGTCCGGAAAACCGGCTTTGGGTCGAGCTCAGACAGCCACATGTGGACCTAAGGAGCCAGCTAATGAAGACCCTTTTTGCGCGTTTCCTGAATGACGAGTCGGGCGCGACGGCTATCGAATATGGCCTGATCGCCGCCGGCATCTCGGTTGCCATCATCGCCGTCGTGAACGGCCTCGGCACCAAGCTGAACACCACGTTCGCTAGCGTCTCCAGCCAGTTGAACTAAGCGTGATCGTGGAAAGTTACGAAAGGGCTCCGGCCGCTGCCGGGGCCCTTTCGCTTTTCCGGCGCTTGCGCGCTGGCGCTAACCCACTCTCAACCTGCGGCGGAGTAAACCCCATGAAGACCATCGGCCCTGCGGCATCGCCATGCTCATGCTCACCGAAGCGATCAAGTTGACGTTGTTTCCAGCGGTGATGGCGTTTGCCGCCTCGAGCGATCTGTTTACGATGACGATCGCCAACCGCGTCTCGCTGATCCTGGTCGCCGGGTTCGCGGTGCTCGCCGCGATGACCGGCATGAGCGCCGCCGACGCGGCGTCGCATGCTGCCGCCGCCGTCCTGGTGCTGGCCGTGGTTTTTGTTTTCTTCAGCCGCGGTTGGATCGGCGGCGGCGACGCCAAGCTCGCGGCGGCGACGGTGTTGTGGCTGGGCTTCGCTCACCTCGCGGATTATCTCCTCTATGCGTCCTTGCTTGGCGGCGTGTTGACCGTGGCGCTGATTCAGTTTCGCGCCCTGCCGCTGCCGAAGGTGTTCGTCGGCCGCGAGTGGGCCGAGCGGCTACATCGCCGCGGCGGCGGCGTTCCCTACGGCGTGGCGCTCGCGGCGGCGGCGCTCCTGGTCTATCCGCAGACCGAGTGGATGGCGGCCGTCGGCCTTTAGCGCCGCCGCCGAAAGCCGCTCCGGACTTGATTCAAGTGAGCGCCGGTCTTTCGGAAATATTCGGGCCAAAAGCCCAGGCCACGTGCCGGTTCGATCGTGGGGGATCAGCGTTGGATCCGGCCGCCACGAAGCGCGGCGTAACGCGCGATTAACGCGATTTGGATACTCCTCATTAACCATGCCTTGACGTTTAGCTGGTGAAATCCCGAGTTGACGGCCGGTCCCGCCGTCGAGTCACTTTGGAACGTGAAGCGTAATGAAAGCCGCGCGTCTGATCGTACTCGGTGTTGCCCTCGCCGCCGGCGGCGCTGCCGCCATGCTGGCGGCCGGCCTTCGCCAGCCCGAGGCGCCCAAAGCAGAGCCGCCACCGCCGCCGCTGGCGACGGTCGACGTGCTGGTCGCCAAGACCGACCTCAATACCGGCCAAGTTGTCGGCGCCGGCGACATCGGCTGGCAGACCTGGCCCGCCGCCTCGGCCAATGCGATCTTCATCAAAAAGACCGACCGGCCGGACGCCATCAAGGACTTTGTCGGCGCCATCGTGCGTTCATCCCTTGTCGCCGGAGAACCGATTCGCGACCCCAAAGTCGTCGCCGCCAATGGTAGTGGCTTCATGGCCGCCATCCTGCCTCACGGCATGCGTGCCATATCGCTCGACATAGCGCCCGACACCGGAGCCGGCGGGTTCATTCTGCCGAACGATCACGTCGATGTCCTGCTGACGCGCCACGACAAAGCCACGGAAAAGGCCAGTGGGGTCGAAAAATTCATCACCGAAACAATTCTACGAAACGTGCGGGTGCTGGCGGTGGACCAGGCAGTCGAGGAAAAGGACGGCAAGAAGGTGGTGATCGGTAAGACGGCGACCATCGAGCTCGATCCGCAGCAAGCCGAGATGCTGGCGCTGTCGCATCAGCTCGGCACGCTTTCACTGACCTTGCGCAGCATCCTCGATTCGCAATCGCCGACTCCCGAAACCGCCGAGGACAGAGACGGCAACAATGTCAGCGTCAATACGGTGCGTTACGGCGTCAGTACGCAGTCAACACAACGCTGACCCGCACGGAGAGGAATTCGTCATGACAACAGGGACATCGATCCGTGCGGCGGTCGTCGCGGTCCTCGCCGTCGCGGCATGGACCGTCCCATACAGTGTCAGCACGGCCGCGGCGACCGAACTGACGGCCAGCGAGGCACAGGCGCAGGTTATCGTGGTGACTAGCGATTTCGAATCGCGGTCGGTGGCGCTCGGTATCAACAAATCGGTGGTCCTCGATTTTCCGCGCGACATCAAGGATGTGCTGGTGGCCGATCCGAAGATCGCCAACGCCGTGATCCGCTCTTCGCGCCGCGCTTACATCATCGGCAACGAAGTTGGCCAGACCAACGTGTTTTTCTTCGACGCCGAAGGGCGGCAGATGGCCGGCCTCGACATTGCGGTGACGCGCAATCTCAACGGCATCCGCGCCGCGATCAGACAACTTTTGCCGGACGCCGACATCCGCGTCGAGGGCATCGGCGAAGGCGTCGTTCTGAGCGGTACGGTTTCCAGCCAAGCCGAGGCGCAGCAGGCTTTCGACCTCGCCGCCAGGTTGATCGGCGTTAACACCGCCGACGCCGTCGCCGGGGGAACCAAGATCGTCAACGCAATCCTGGTCCGCGGCCGCGACCAAGTCATGCTGAAAGTGACGGTCGCGGAGATGGACCGCAACGTGATCAAGCAGCTGGGCATCAATCTCAGTGGCAGCGCCGGCTTCGGATCGGCGGTGGTCAATTTCAATACTTCCAATCCCTTCCCGATCAATGGCACGCCGAGCAGTTCCGTTTCCCCGGGATACAAGGGGATCACGGCCACTATACAGGCCATGGAGCAAGTCGGCATCGTCCGCACGCTTGCCGAACCGACCCTCGCCGCGATCTCTGGTGAATCTGCGCATTTCCTAGTCGGCGGCAGTTTCCCGTACCCGGTGCCGGGATCACTTGGCCAGCCGCCCGCGATTCAATTTCAGAGCTACGGTGTAGCTCTGAACTTTACCCCTGTCGTGCTGTCGGAAGGCCGCATCAGCCTGCACGTGGCGACGGAAGTCTCACAACTTGACAACACAACTTCCGTAACCATTGCGGGAACCACCGTCCCCGGCCTGACCGTGCGGCGTGCGGACACGACGGTGGAAATTCCCTCGGGCGGCACGCTTGCCATGGCCGGCATGCTGCAGCAACAGACCAAACAGGCCATCACCGGGCTTCCCGGACTGATGCAGCTTCCGATTCTGGGCACGCTGTTCAAGAGCAGCGACTACCTCAACAGCCAGACCGAGCTCGTAGCTTTGGTGACGCCCTATATCGTGCGCGCGGTGGCGCAGAAGGATCTGTCGCGTCCCGACGACGGCTTCGCCGATCCGAGCGATCCGGCGACCGTGCTGCTCGGCAGGCTTAATCGCATCTACGGAGTCGGCGGCGTCCCCGATCCGCCGGACAACTACCGCGGCAAATACGGGTTCATCCTCGATTGATCCGGTGCAAGGAGACAACAATGCAAATTGTCCGGACCATGATCGCCGAGAGCCGCGGCGTTGCGGCGCTCGCCATTCGTGCGGCAATCGTCGCCGGCTGCTCGCTTGTCATTTGCGGCTGCAACACCGACCAGCCGCAGATTGCGGCGGTGCCCGACGTTCCCACCGATTATCGGCTGCGTCATCCGATCACGATCAGCGAAGCCGACCACTCTCTCGAAATCTTCGTCGGCTCCAATCGCGGCGAGCTCAGCGCCACGCAACGCGCGCAAGCGCTGGCCTTCGCGCAAACCTGGAAGCACGAGGCCACCGGTGGAGTTCTGGTCAATCTACCGGTGGGCACCGGCAACGAGCGTGCGGCGGCCGCGGCCGGGCGCGAGGTTCGCTCGATCCTGGCGGCGAGCGGCGTGCCACCGGAGGGTATTGTCGTGCGCGGTTATCACCCTTCCGGCCGCAGCCTCGCAACCATCCACATCACCTATCCAAAAATGGCCGCCCAGGCCGGACCCTGCGGGCTGTGGCCGCAGGATGTCGGGCCGAGCATGAACCGCGGCTACTTCGAAAATCAGCCGCCCTGGAATTTCGGTTGCGCCAGCCAGCGCAACCTCGCTGCTATGGTGGACAACCCGGCCGATCTGGTGCAGCCGCGCGCCGAAACTCCGGCCTATACGATGCGGCGCACCACGGCCGTAGAAAAATATCGTGCCGGCACCTCAACCGCGACTCAATATCCGACAATCGACTCGGCCAAGGTCGCTACCGGCGTTGGCCAATGATTCTGTCATGATGATGCGACAAGCCAACCAAGACGTTTTGCCGCAAAGTGCCGCCGCCGATGTTGCGGGGCGCGATGAGCGCATCGCACCGGCGCCGCGCGTCTCGGTGCAGGCCTTCTGCGAGACCGTGGAGACCGCCGCCGCCATCCAGGCGGCCGGCGAGGATCGACGGATGGCCAAAGCGCATCTACGCGTCCAGATGGGCGGTCTGGTCGCCGCGGTCGAAGCCTATCAGACCTCGCCGACGCCGAACGTCATCATGCTCGAATCCGAGAGCGGCGGCGTAGAGATCCTCGCCGGGCTCGATCGGCTCGCCCAGATTTGCGATGCCGCCACGCGGGTCATCATCATCGGCCGGATGAATGACGTCACGCTCTACCGCGAGCTGGTGCGGCGCGGCGTGAGCGATTATCTGATCGCGCCGGTCGGCGCCCTGCAGGTGGTGCGCTCGGTGTGCGGCCTGTTTTCGGCGCCCGATGCCAAGCCGGTCGGCCGTATCATCGCCGTGGTCGGCGCCAAAGGCGGCGTCGGCGCCTCGACCGTCGCTCACAATATCGCCTTCTCCATCGCCAGGGATATTATGCTCGATGCGGTGGTAACCGATCTCGATCTCGCGTTCGGCACCGCGGGCCTCGATTTCAACCAGGATCCGCCGCAGGGCATTGCCGAAGCGGTGTTTTCACCGGAGCGCATCGATAATGCCTTCGTCGATCGTCTGCTCTCGAAGTGTACCGATCACTTGAGCCTGCTGGCGGCGCCGGCGACGCTGGATCATGTTTACGATTTCGGCGCCGATGCGTTCGAGGCGATCTTCGACTCGCTGCGGGCGACCGTGCCCTGCGTCGTGCTCGATGTTCCGCATCAGTGGACCGGTTGGACCAAGCAGACACTGGTGGGCGCCGACGACATCCTGATCGTCGCCGCGCCCGATCTGGCCAACCTGCGCAATACCAAGAATCTGTACGATTTCCTCAAAGCGGCGCGGCCGAACGACCATCGTCCGCTGTACTGTCTCAACCAGGTCGGAGTGCCGAAGCGGCCCGAGATCAAAGCCGCCGATTTCGCCAAGGCGCTCGACGACCAGGCGGTCGCGGTCATTCCGTTCGAGCCGCAGACGTTCGGCGCGGCGGCCAATAACGGACAGATGATCGCCGAGATTTCCTCAAACCATCGTACCGCGGAGATGTTCCGACAGCTGGCGCAGAAATTGACCGGCCGCACGGAGCCGAAGAAACAACGCTTGAGCGTGCTGTCGCCGTTGATCGAGAAACTGCTGCAACGGCAGTCGTAACCGTAGCGAAACGTCGGTTGGAGTTGCGTTAGTGTTTGGCAAGCGTCCCGTTCCCGGTAGTTCCGAGGCCGGTCTCGATCGGCAGCCGCCGGCTTCGCCGCCGCCGCCGCCGGCCGTTTCGCCCGCTGCCAAGGCCGCGGCGTCCGAAGGCGGGCGGACGCCGTTCCCGTCCGCCGGTCTCGGGGCGCCGATCCTGGCGGCGCCGACGCCGACGCGGACTGCGGCGCCGCAAAACCCGCCGCAAATCCCCTCCGCAGTCGATACCCGCCGCTCGGATTCCTACTACGAAGTCAAGGGCACGATCTTCGGCGCCCTGATCGAAGCGATCGACCTCGGTCAGCTGGCCAAGCTCGACGCCGATTCCGCGCGCGAAGAAATCCGCGACATCGTCAACGAGATCATCGCCATCAAAGGCATCGTGATGTCGATCTCCGAGCAGGAGGATCTGCTCGACGACATCTGCAACGATGTGCTCGGCTACGGGCCGCTCGAACCACTGCTGGCGCGCGACGAGATCGCCGACATCATGGTGAACGGCTCGGGCACGGTCTACATCGAAGTCGGCGGCAAGCTGCAGAAGACCGCGATTCGCTTCCGCGACAACCAGCAATTGCTCAACATCTGTCAGCGCATCGTCAGCCAGGTCGGCCGCCGCGTCGACGAATCCTCGCCGATCTGCGACGCCCGCCTGCCGGACGGTTCGCGCGTCAACGCCATCGTGCCGCCGCTGGCGATCGACGGGCCGGTACTCACCATCCGCAAATTCCGCAAGGACAAGCTCACGCTCGAGCAGCTCGTCAAGTTTGGTTCAGTTTCGCCGGAAGGCGCCGACATCCTCAAAGTGATCGGCCGCTGCCGCATCAATACGCTGGTTTCCGGCAGTACCGGTTCCGGCAAGACCACGCTGCTCAATTGCCTGACCCGTTACATCGATGCGGACGAGCGCATCGTCACCTGCGAGGACGCCGCCGAACTGCAGCTGCAGCAGCCGCACGTGGTGCGCCTGGAAACGCGGCCGCCGAACCTCGAAGGCGAGGGTCAGGTCACGATGCGCGATCTGGTGCGCAACTGCCTGCGCATGCGACCGGAACGGATCATCGTCGGCGAAGTGCGCGGCCCGGAAGCGTTCGATCTGCTGCAGGCGATGAACACCGGCCACGACGGCTCGATGGGCACGGTACACGCCAACAGCCCGCGCGAGGCGCTGTCGCGCCTCGAATCCATGATCATGATGGGCGGCTACGGCCTGCCTTCGCGTTCGATCCGCGAAATGATCTGTTCTTCGATCGACGTCATCGTTCATGGCTCGCGCCTGCGCGACGGCTCGCGCCGCATCACGCACATCACCGAGGTCATAGGCATGGAAGGCGACGTCATCATCACGCAGGACCTGTTTCTGTTCGAGATCATCGGCGAAGATGCCAACGGCCACCTCATCGGGCATCATAAGTCGACCGGCATCGGCCATCCGAAATTCTGGGATCGCGCGCGCTATTACGGCGAGGAGCAGCGGCTGGCGGCCGCGCTCGATGCGGCCGAGCAGACGGCACGCGAGTCGCTCAAATGAACCTGTACCTTGTCTTCGCTCTGGTGACGCTTGCGATGGGCGGAGTCGCCTGGGTCTTCGTTTATCCGTTGCTGTCCGGCGAACGGCATACGGAACGGCGCATGGCCAGCGTCGCGCGGTCGGAGCCGATGGCGCCGCGGCCGACGCGCGCGGCGCAGCGATCGCGCCGCGAACAGGTGCAAGGCACGCTCAATGAGATCGAAGAGCGACAGAAGAAGGCCAAACGTCAGTCACTGGCCACGCGTATTTCGCGGGCCGGGCTGACTTGGTCGAAACGCCGGTTCTTTCTGACCGCCGGCGTGTTCGGCTTGGTGACGTTTATTGCCGTGCTGGCGGCCGGGCCCGGTCTGTTGGCGGCGCTCGGCGCCGCCTTTGCCGCCGGCTGCGGCCTGCCGCTGTGGCTATTGTCCTTCCTCAAGAAGCGGCGCTTGGCGCGGTTTCTCGACGGCTTTCCCGATGCCGTCGACGTCATCGTTCGCGGCATCAAGGCCGGCCTGCCGCTGCTCGACAGTCTGAAGCTGATCGCCGAGGAATCGAGGGAGCCAATCCGGGGCGAATTTCGCGCCATCATCGAGACACAGGCCATCGGCATGCCGCTCGGCGAAGCCTGTCTCCGGCTTTACGAGCGCATGCCGGTTCCCGAAGCGAATTTCTTCGGCATCGTCGTCTTCATCCAGCAACGCTCCGGCGGCAATCTGTCCGAGGCGCTCGGCAACCTGTCGCGCGTGCTGCGCGACCGCAAGAAGATGAAGGCGAAGATTCAGGCCATGTCGATGGAGGCCAAGGCTTCGGCGACGATCATCGGCTCGTTGCCGCTGGCGGTGATGACCTTGGTCTATATTACCAGTCCGAATTACATCTCGATCCTGTTCACCGAACCACTCGGGCACGCGATGTTGGCCGGCTGCGCTATCTGGATGGGAATGGGGGTGCTGGTGATGCGCAAAATGATCAACTTCGATTTCTGAGAAAAGCCGTGGTGCAGCAGATCACCCAGTGGCTCGACCCGCACTTCCTCGCCATGATGTTTGCGGCGATCGCCGCGGCGGCGACGGTGCTGACGCTGGCGATGCCCTACGTGGCGACCGACACGCTGTCCAAGCGCATGAAGGCGGTCGCGCTCGAGCGCGAGAAAATCCGCCAGCGTGAGCGCGAACGACTGGCGCAAGGCGGCAAGATTACGCTGCGGCAATCGCCGCGGGCGTACATGAAGACCATCGTCGAGAACTTCAACCTCAGTAAATGGGTCGGCCAGGAGCAAGCGCGCCTCATGCTCGTTCAGGCGGGCTATCGCGGGCAGGCGCCTTACGTCACCTATTTGTTCTTCCGCATGGTGATGCCGATAACCATGCTGATCCTTTCATTATTCTACGTCTTCGTAGTGCTCGAACTCCATCAGCCGCCCCTGATCAAGATCGGAATCTCGATCGGTGCCGCCTATTTCGGCATGTTGAGTCCCAACCTGTTCCTCAAGAACAAGATCCAGCGGCGACAGTTGTCGATCAAGCGCGCGTTCCCCGACGCGCTGGATTTGCTGCTGATCTGCGTCGAATCCGGCATGTCGGTCGAAGCCGCCTTTCGCAAAGTCAGTGAGGAGATCGGCGCGCAGTCCGTTCCGCTCGCCGAAGAGCTGACCCTGACGACGGCGGAATTATCGTACCTGCCGAATCGCCGCCAAGCCTATGAGAATCTGGCGCAGCGCGTCGGTCTGGAAGGGGTGCGATCGGTGTGTCTGGCTTTGCAGCAGTCGGAACGCTACGGCACGCCGCTGGGCGCGACCATGCGGGTGCTGGCGCAGGAGAATCGCGACATGCGCATGTCCGAAGCCGAGAAGAGGGCGGCGGCCCTGCCGCCGAAACTCACGGTGCCGATGATCTTGTTCTTCCTGCCGGTGCTGTTCATCGTCATTCTCGGTCCGGCCGCGATCCGCGTGATGGCGCTGCAGCATTAGACCACGATCCGCAAAAAAGAACTGCCCTCGGACTTGATCCGAGGGAGGAGGCCGGTTTTTCCACAGGCGCATGCTCCGCCAAGACAACGATCAGGTCGGACCATTCGGCGGGTGCACGTCCTTCGGGCTGCGAAGCTCGCTACGGTGCGCGAGCATCTGCCGCAGATAGGCGACATTGGCGGCGGCTTCATCCGGCGGCAAATCGGCGCGGGCGATGGCTTCGGCGTCGGCGAACCGGCCTTGCAGGCCGACCACCAGCGCGAGGTTCTGCCGCACCCGCGGATCGACCGGACGCCGTGCGGCGGCGCGGCGCAAGGTCGCCTCGGCGCTCCGCAGATTCTTCGCCAGCGCATAGGAAAGTCCAAGATTCGAGAGCACGGAAGGGTCACCGGGAACGATCTTGAGCGCGGTCAGGTAGTAGCGCTGCGCCTCGGCATGACGGCCCATTTGGTCGAGCACGGCGCCCTGCGCGGAAAGGATGTGCCAGTCCGGCTGGTCCGGCGAATGGGCGCGGCCCAACACTTCAAGGGCCTGGTTATAATCGCCGGCTTCGGCCAGCGCGCGCCCGTAGGCGCCGAGCACGGCCTTGTCACGCGGGTTCTCCAGCGAAGCGCGCTCGAGGACGGCGACCGCCTGGGCGCGTTGTCCGGTCGCGCGCAGCGCCTGCGCGTAGCGCAGCGCCACGTCGCGGTTCGTTGGATTGGCGCGGTATTGCTGCCCGTAGACGTCGACGTCGCGGCGCCCGTCGGCTTCGGGATGCTCGGCCGCGGCGAGCGGCAGCGCGCCGGTTGTCTCGGTACTCTGCGTCGTCTGGCATCCGGCCGTAGCCGCGGCAACGAAGGCAAGCAGCGCGGCCGAGGCCAACAGGCGTGCAGAGCAAGATCGGGTCGAACGCATCTCGATCGCTGCCAAAAGAGGCACCATGCCGCCGGGCGCGCCGTCGCCGCAGCGCCGGTCAGCAATAGACCGTTAACCCTAATGAGCGGTTAACGACGAGGAGGGCAAGACTGCGTAATTTCAGGGTCTTGGCGGGGAGGGTAGAGACTTTCCGGGTCAAGGTTAGACACTTACGTTCGCGTTTTGTCGCCCCCGAGCTTGGCTATGGCAGCTTTCGACAACCTGACTTGATCGGCCGCCGCCGTGTACCGCTCGATCTCCTTGAGGGTGGAGCAGTAAAGGCAACACGCACTCTCCTTTAGTGTGACAGTGGCATCAGCCGCCGCCGGACGGGGAACAAATTGATATCGAAGCGGCGTGAGATCTCGCCCCAGACTCCCGTCGGAGCAAACAGCATGAGGAGAATGGCGAGCGTCCCCAGCAGGATCAAATACCAGGATCCGAGTGCGGCCAGATAATATTGTAGCAGGTAGAATATGACGACGCCGATGATCGGCCCTTCCATCGTTCCGATTCCGCCGATGACGACGATGAAGATAACATAGGCGGTCCAGTCGATCAGCGAAAACGCCGCATCCGGCGAGATTCTGGCCTTCTGCAGGAAAATCAGCGCGCCCGCCATCCCCGTCACGACGGCTGCTAGGATGTAGACGAAGAGCTTCGTGCGAAAAACGTCGACGCCAACGCTTTCGGCGGCCGCTTCGGCGTCGCCTATGGCAGATAAGGCGAGACCGTGCCGCGACCGCAACAGCTTGTAAACCAGGGCCAGCGTGCCGACCGCAAGCACGAGAGCCAGCCAATAGGCCAGGATGTCGCGCGCCGCGGGGCCGCGGACATGGAAAAGGTGACGGGCAAAGTCCAGACCGACAATCGAATCGACGATGTGCGGCGGCAGCGAGGTTCCGGTGCCGCCGCCCAGTTGCTTGAACTGCGCCAGCACCAGCCGGCAGACCTCGGCGACCACCCAGGTGCCAATGGCGAAGTAAGCGCCCCGCAGCCGGAAGACGATCAGCGCAGCCGGAACGGCAATAGCCCCTGCGACGATTCCAGCCAACATAATCGACAGCACGGGCTCGAAGCCCGCCATCAATGTGAAGGCGAACAGCGCGTAGGCTCCGACGCCGACAAAGGCCTGTTGCCCGACGGAAATCAGGCCAGCGCAGCCAGCGAGCAGATTCCATAATTGCGCCAACGTCAGCATCGTGAACACGTAGAACAGTTGCTGCAGCAAAGCCCGGCTGGCGAATGCCGGCAGGGCAAACAGCAAGAGGATTAGCGGGATAGCGAGCAGCGCTGCGACGGTGGATACACGCGTCGCCGTCGCCACGCTAAAGTGTGCGTCGCGACGGTGGCCTTCGTCGGCACCAATTGGGTTCAACTTATTCACGCGCATGCCGCCGCTCTCAATCCACGGCGCGCGGGAACAGGCCGCGCGGTCGTATCACCAGCACGATCAGGAAAGCGACATGACCTGAAAGAATTTGCCATTCGGGGTTCAGGTGAGCGCCGATAGTCTGCGCCAAGCCGACCACGATGCCGCCGGCAAGCGTCCCCCACAGGCTGCCGAGCCCGCCGATGATGACGGCCTCGAAGGCATAGAGCAGACGAGCCGGACCGATGCTGGGGTCGAAATTGGCGCGCGCGCCGAGAAAGAAACCGGCGATTGCGCATACGGCGAGCGCGATGCCCATAGTCATCGCATAGATCGACTTGTTGTTGATACCCATAAGTTGCGCAATCTCGACATCGTCGGATGTGGCGCGGAAGGCGCGTCCGAGTGCGGTCCGGTAGAACACCCCATTGAGGAGCACGATGACGGCGACCGCCGAAACGAGACAGATCAGCGGCATCAGCCCAACCGCAATGCCGCCGTCCAGCGGCACCGAAGCGCTTTCAAACGTTCCGACATTGAGCCGGCGGGTGTCCGCTGAGAACATTTCCAGCAGGCCGTTTTGCACAATGATCGATAGCCCGAACGTGATCAGCAACGGCGGCAGGATGTTGCGGCCGAGCGTGCGATTGAGCAGCACGGATTGGAGCGCGTAACCGATGACGAACATCAGCGGTACCACCACCGCGAAGGCGAAAACGATAGGCACACCGACCGCCGACGCCGCAAGCATCAGGAATGCGCCGAGCACGATCAAATCGCCATGGGCCAAGTTAACTAATCGCATGATGCCGAAGATGACGGAGAGGCCGGTGGCGTACAGCGAATAGAGTCCGCCGAGCAGGACCCCTTGCAGCAGCGTGTCGACCCACCCAAGCATCGCTCTACAATCCGAAATAGGCGGCGTGAATGGCGTCCCGGGTCAGGTCCTGTGGCCGGCCGGTAAGGCTCACCCGTCCCTCCTGAAGGCAATAGGCCCGGTCGGCAACCGACATAGCGTGGGCCAGATCCTGCTCTACCAGTACTACGCTGGTCCCGCGCGTCTTGATGTCTGCAAGGGCGGCGTAGATGTCGCGAATGATGATCGGGGCGAGGCCGAGACTGAGCTCATCGCACAACAAGATATGTGGATTCGACATCAGGCTACGGCCGATGGCGACCATCTGTTGCTGCCCGCCGGACAGTGCCCTGCTCGGCGCGTGACGCCGCTCCCGCAGCATGGGAAATAGTCGATAAACCGCAGTAAGGCTCCATGGCCCCTCGACGTGCCGGCCGTAGGCGCCAAGGAGCAAGTTTTCCTCGACCGACAGGGACGAAAACAGCCGGCGGCCTTCCGGCACCAAAGCGAGACCGAGCTTGACGATCTCGAATGCCGGCAGCGCGCCGATATCGCGGCCATCGAGACGCACGGCCGAAGGCGGTCGCGGCAGCAGGCCAGCGACTGCCTTCAGGAAGGTTGATTTCCCCGCCCCGTTGGCGCCGATGACGGCGACCGTTTCGCCCTCGTTGAGCACAAATGTGATGCCGTACAGCGCCTGGAAGTCGCCGTAAAAGGCGGTGAGTTCGTGAGTCTCCAACAACGCCACGTTCGAGTACCTCACGCCGCAATGCCCATATAAATCTCCCTAACGTCTTCCGAGGCCATGACCGAGCGTGGCTCGCCTTCGACAATCTTGCGGCCGAAGTTCAGCACCACCAGTCGCGAAACCACCGCAACCAGCGCATGCACGATGTGTTCGATCCATACGATGGTCACGCCCGATTTTTTGATGTCCTCTACCAACCGGACGAGCTCGGCACATTCGGCCTCGCTCAGGCCGCCGGCGATTTCATCGAGCAGTAGCAGCCGCGGTCCGCTCGCCAAAGCGCGCGCCAGCTCCAGACGTTTGCGTCCCAGGAGATTGAGCGTGCCAGCGCGGTGATTGGCGAAGGCGATGAGGCCCGTCCGCGCGAGGATTTCGCCGCAAGCATCGACGACCTGAGGCTCGCGCTGCCTGCGGCCGTGGATAGCGGCAACGAGCAGGTTCTCGAACACGGTCAAGCTCTCGAACGGGTGCGGTATCTGGAACGAGCGGCCGATACCGGCGATGCAACGGGCGCGCGGCGGAGCGCGCGTAATATCGCGTCCGTCAAACCAGACCGTCCCGGTATCCGGCTTCAGCAGCCCGGTGATGAGGTTGAACAGCGTCGTTTTTCCCGCGCCATTCGGCCCGATGGTGCCAAGCGCTTCGCCCTGCATTACCTCGAGATCGACGGCATCGATCGCTGTGATCGAGTCGAAAGATTTGCTTAGGTTTTCCAGTTTCAGGATCACGCGACTGCCTAGAGGGGAGCCGGCCACGTCAGCTCCCCCGTCCAATCATGAAAATCAAGCGATTGGCTGCATTTGACCACTAACTGGAATTGCCGGCGCGGTCTTGTTATCGGTGATGACGATGTCGTACTTGTTGCCATTACGCAACCGCCACTGACCGCCGACAAGCGGCGTCTTGGCGATGTTTTTCTGGGCGAAGGGTGGCAGGTTTTTTTGGCCCCATTCGATGTGACCGACTACGGTGTCGAGATTGGTCGCGGCGATCGCCTTCACTATCGCCTTGTTGTCGCCGACATCGCCAGAGCGCTTCATGACATCGGCCGATAGTTCGAACAACGCGTGCGCAAACCCGATTGGCTGCGTCCACTGCTTGCCTGACGCCTTCTGGTACGCGTCGGCAAGGTCCTTCGCCGACATCCCGTTCAGTGAAGACTTGAACGGATGGCTCGGCGACCACCATACCTCGGATGAAAGATTGTTGCCGTTCTTACCCAGCGCTTCAACCGCTACTGGGAACAGGATAGCCTTGCCGATCGAGGCAGCCTTCGGCTTTAGGCCCTGCTGCAACGCCTGATTCCAAAACGTTGTAAAATCCGGAGGCAATACCACGCCGGTAATGATGTCGCAGTTTGCCTTCTTGAACGCGTTGATCTGCGCGGAGAAGTCGTCGGTGAGATTCTGATAACGGCCAGGATCGGTAAGCTTGTAGCCGAGCTTCTCAAGCACCGGTGGGAAGCCGACCTGCTTGTCGCCCCAGGCGTTGCCGTCGCCATCATTGGGGAAGAGGCCGCCGACGGATTTGTCGGTCTTGAGCTGTCCCCACATGTTGGTGAAGACCGCGATGACATCCTCGAGCCCCCAGAAGAAGTGGTAGGTGTAATTGAATGGCTTCCAGGTCGCCGGGTCGCCCGGGTTGCCCTGCCGGCCGATGAAATAAGGCTGCCACGGCGCCACGGTGGAGATGCAGGGCACCTCCTCGTTCTCGCATTGCGTCGATACCGGGTTAGTCGTTTCCGGGGTCGAGGCCACAAGCATCAAATCGATCTTGTCGGAGACGATTAGCTCCTTGGCGACTTCTGCCGCGCGATTAGGATTGGACTGGCTGTCCTTGACGATGACTTCGACCGGATAATTCGCGTTGCTGACCTTGAGGCCGCTCTTCACCGCGTTTTGAAAGTTCGAGATGATGAATTTGTCCGCCTCGGCAAAGGCGGCGAGCGGTCCAGTCTGCGGGCTGACATAGCCGAGCTTGATGCTCGTGGCGGCACGAACGGCCGGCGCGAATACCTGACCCGCCGCCAGGGCTGCTCCGGTGGCAGCCGACGCTTTGATGAAGCTTCGCCGATTGAAGCGAGTAGAATTTGATGTCCGCGCCATTCCGTCCTCCCACTGATATTATAAGTCGCAGAGCGCCCTGTTACTGACATCGTAAATCGCAACCTTTAGTCCTTCTTTGGCTATTCCGATGAAAGAGTCGCGGCCCAGGGAAGGGCGCGCCTTTGAGACCCTAAAGGGTGGCTAAAGAAATGCGGCTTAGCAATGCAGTTTGAGATGCCGGCGTCGTCGACGCTAGACGCTAAGCCCATTCCCACGCCGGCCGTCGACAAGCAGCAATCAGCAAGTCGCCCCCGGGAGCGACCGAACGTTTCAGAATTGGACCAAATGTCGGAAGGTATGACTGCCGCCCACGCAGTATCCAGACCTGCAGAACGTCCGCTCTCCGGCCATCATGCCGTAGTGACCGGCGGCGGCAGCGGTATAGGTGGCGCAATCGCAGAGACGTTGGCGCGACTGGGAGCCGACCTGACAATCATGGGCCGCCGCATGCCAGTCCTCGAGGTTCATGCAGCAACCCTTGCGCGGCGCCATGGCACCCGAATTGAGGCGGTTGCGTTGGACGTGGCACAGCAGGAATCTGTCGAGACCGCCTTCCGCATCGCCAGCGAGCGGCTGGGCCATCCGGCAATCTTGGTGAACAATGCGGGATTGGCGAAAGCGGCGCCCTTTTCAAAGACCGATCCCGCCATGTGGCAGGAGGTAATCGAAGTCGACCTCAGTGGCGCTTACCTATGTATTCGCCAAACGTTGCAGCACATGATCAAGAATGGATACGGGCGCATCGTCAACATCGCCTCAACGGCTGGATTGACCGGCTATCCCTATGTGGCTGCCTACTGCGCCGCGAAACATGGCCTCATTGGGCTGACGCGGGCGCTGGCACGCGAGACCGCACGCACGGCAGTCACTGTCAACGCCGTGTGTCCGGGTTATACAGACACTGCCATTGTCCAAACCGCGGTGACGAGTATTTCCGCCAAGACCGGCCGCGCGCGCGAGCAGGCCTTAGCCGAGCTGGTGGCCCACAATCCGCAAGGACGTCTGATCCAGCCAGCCGAGGTGGCAGAGACGGTCGGCTGGCTGTGTCTACCAAGTTCCGCCTCGATCACGGGTCAGAGCATCTTGGTCGCCGGTGGAGAACTGATGTGATGGAGCGCACGGTGGCAAAGTAGTCTTCTGGCCGCGGGTAGATTGATGGCACCCAGTACATCACAAATTGGGGATGCCCGCGCCTATCATCAAACAAGGGGGAAACCCATGAAATTGTTCCAACCTCTCAACATCAATGGCATGGTCATTCAGAACCGCATCATGGTACCGGCCATGGTAACGCGCCTATCCGGCGAGGACGGCGTCGTCAATCAGGACATCATCGATCGCTACGTCAGGTATGCGCAGGGTGAGGCGGGTCTGATCGTAGTCGAGGCGATGGCAGTGCATCATTCGAAGTCTGGCCCCCTATTGCGGATCAGTGACGATACCTTCGTCCCAGGCTTAGCAACCCTCGCTCGCCGCATCCACGATACGTCCGGCTCGAAGGTGGTGCCCCAAATCATCCACTTCCTGAAGGTCGCGAAGTCCGGATGGCGGCAGACGGTGGACATGCTGTCGCTGGAGGATATCGATCGGATCGTTGACGAATTCGGCGACGCGGTCGCGCGCGCTCGCGAGGCCGGCTTCGATGGCGCCGAACTACACTCGGCCCATGCCTATACGCTCGCCTCCTTCCTGTCGCGGACCAACAAGCGCCAGGACGAATATGGGGGACAGACCCTGGAGGGGCGCCTGCGCCTCATCGGCCGCGTTGTTCAAAATGCGCGCGCAAAAGCAGGCAAAGATTTCCCGCTGGGCGTGCGCTTCGTGGCGGATGAGTTCATCAAGGATGGCTATACGGTCAACGATGCCAAAATTATAGCCCTGAGGCTTGCGCAAATCGGAGTCGATTATCTATCGCTGTCGGTCGGAGGCAAATTCGAAGATGCTGTCCACCTTCCGGGACAGGTTCTGTATCCGTACACCGGTTACTCCGGTGATCGGGCCATGCCGGGCGATTGGTACCCTCCCGTTCCACACGCGCATTTTTCGGCGGAAATCAAGGCCTATATCAAAGCGAATGGCTACGACACGCCGGTCGCAACGGCTGGCAAACTATCAAACCCCGACGATGCTGAGAGGCTTGTCGACTCGGGCCAAGTCGACGTCATCGGTATCGCGCGCGGCCTATTGGCGGATCCGGACTGGCCGAAGAAGATCCGAAACAACGAACGCGATCGCGTGATCCAATGCGATTATTGCAATGTCTGCAAGCATCTCGACGCCACCCATAGCCGCGTCATCTGCTCGCTGTGGCCGCAGGGATCGTTGCAGGCACCGGCCGACGACCCCGCCGCCAACGCGCCGCAATGGGGTCCGAACGGCGCGAACCTGACAGCAACCCTAGGCAAGGGAACGATAACGTTGAAGTGGACCAAGGCGCCGGGCGCGGCGCGTTACGACGTATGCCGCGCTGATCCGGTAGGACAGATGCGTCTAGAGGACGCCGTGAAGGTGACCCGCTGGGAGGACGGCAATGTGCTGGCCGGCACGCGTTACCGCTATTACGTCCGAGCCTACACAGCCACCGGGCAAGGTGGTCCCCCTTCGAATACCGTGTTCGTCGAACTGCCGCTGCCCGATTATATGACCACCACGATGGAAGCTGAAAATTCCGTGACGACTTGAAAAGAGCTTTCCAGGCACGCGACGCAACCGCCCCGAGGTGCCCCGCACGCCCGATATTGAATTCTGCTGCACGGCGTCGCGCGGACCGGCGCGCAGCTGAGCCATCTCGAATAGGAGGTTAGAATGCTCGCCGGCTGTACTCCCTGGCCTGAGCATTTCGCGAGAATGTATCGCGATAAGGGTTATTGGCAGGACATCACCCTCAGCGACATGTTCGAGAGATCGAGCCGTCGTCGCCCCACAAAGGTTGCGGTCGTTTTTGGCGAGCAAAGGATCACTTACGCTGAACTTGCTGAGCAGGTGGACAGACTTGCCTTCGCGTTGATGCAGGCCGGGCTTCAACCTCTCGATCGGGTAATTCTCCAACTCGACAACCGCCCGGAATTCATTTTCACATTTCTCGCGCTCGTGAAAATCGGCGTAATTCCGGTGATGGCTTTGCCCCAGCATCGCAAAACCGAGATTGGTCACTTCGCACGCCACTCGGGCGCCGTCGGGTATATCACCGCTGATATCATTCGCGGCTTCGACCACCGGACGCTTGCCGCCGAAATCAGCAACGACAGCGCGTTGATGAGGCTGGTGCTGATTTGGGGAGAGGCCGGACCCGGTCAATTGTCCCTGAGCGGGCTTCTGGATTCGGCGCGGCCATCAACAATTGCTGCCGCACAGGTGGCAAGCGCTCGCCCCAGCCCTGACGATGTCGCGTTGATGCTTCTCTCTGGTGGCACTACGGCCCTGCCGAAGCTGATTCCGCGCACCCACAACGACTACGTCTATAATTGCAAGCAAAGTGGGCTGGTGGCTGGATTTGACGCCGAGACCGTGTACTTGGCGTTGCTGCCGATGGCGCACAACTATTCGCTAGGTTCGCCCGGCGTGCTGGCAACACTGGCCTACGGCGGTCGCATCGTGATCGCCCCGGGAACGGCAGCCGACCTAGTATTTCCTCTCATCGAGCGCGAGCGAGTGACGGTGGTTTGCGCTGGCGTGCCGTTGTTCGTGAAGTGGCTGAACGCTCTCGAATTCGGTCGGCACGATCTCAGCTCGCTAAACGTACTCATGAACGGCGGCGCGCGTCTGGCTCCGGAGTTGCGACGGCGGGTCGCGGAAGTATTTGGATGCCTCACTCAGGAGAGCTTTGGAACTGCTGAAGGGCTGCTCAGCATGACACGCCTCGATGATGACGAAGCGCGACGCTTCGAGAGCTCGGGTGCGCCCATATCGCCAGCAGACGAAATCATCGTGGTCGATGACGATGGCCGGAAACTGCCAGATGGCGAAGCCGGAGAGTTGCTGTGTCGCGGCCCCTACACCATCCGCGGATACTATAATGCGCCAGAAATCAACCAGCAGGCATTCACTGCCGACGGCTTCTATCGCATGGGCGACATTGTGCGCAAATTCGGCAACTACCTATACGTGGAGGGTCGAAAGAAAGATCTAGTCAATCGCGGCGGCGAAAAGATCAGCTGCGAGGAGATCGAGAACCACATTCTCGCAAACGAAAAAGTCGAAGCTGCTTGCGTCGTAGCCATGCCCGATGACACTTTCGGCGAAAAGGCTTGCGCCTTCATCATTGCCCGCGAGGGGAAAACGATCGACCTGCCGGAGTTAGTCGATTTCCTATCGAAAAGGGGTATCGCGAAGTTCAAACGACCTGAAAGGCTGGAACTCGTTACCGAGTTTCCGATCAGCCCAGCTGGCAAAATATTGAGACGCGACTTGCGCGTTATGATCGCACGGCGGCTGGAGGACGAAAAAAGCCACAAACAACCGGTCGTCGCCGACGGAAAGGCTCAGTGGCCGACCGGGGGAACCCAGGAGACAGGCGACGCGCCGTTGTTGAAAGATGCCTCCATTTGACCTCATTCCCGCGATTAACGAGCAAAACAAATTCGTCTCAGCATCGTTGTGGCGACTTATAATTACTCGCTTTGAGGCTTTCGTGAGTCGCGACAACCGTCGAAATCATGCCGAGCGAAGGAGGTCGATCGGCGACACCTGAAAGATCGGGGTCGGTTAGCCGATGTGCTGCTTCTCCTTGGTGCATTCGGCGAATGTTGATCTAGATCAATGAACGGCCCTCTAAAGGGCCTTCTGATTAACATATAGAAATAATTTTCGCGCGCCGTGCCGGTATCGGGTGTGCGGAGCGGGAGCGAGCGTCCCCCAACGGGGAGATTTTTTTATGCCTGTGCCGCTTCCGGGCAGTACGCGCTCGCAAGCAGGGTGGCGTGTCTATGTGTCTGGACGATCATAGCTGCGTATTCTTCGAAGATGGCGCCGAATTGTGGCCGCTGTGCGCTGATTATGTTGCGGCAGCCGAGCTTGCCGGATTTAAGTGGCTTGTAATTTCCGAAAGACGGGCAGTTGGTGGATATTCGCTGGACACAGCGACGCTTCCGGTCGGATCGATTTCCACAGCCAGCGCATTCGGGATGAGCGAAACACCGTTTTCGATCAGTCGGGTCATTGGCAAGATCCGCGAGCAGAGCGAGGCGGCCGTCGTCGCGGGGTTTGCCGGGTTGCTGCTGCTAATTGACATGTCTTGGCTGTTGCGTACTCCCTCGGGCATCGCTCAACATGGTGAGTTCGAGGCTGCCCTTCAGGAACTGGTTTTAGAAACTTTACCATTGCGGGCGGTGTGCCTCTATCACTTGACGATGTTTCCTGAGTGGATGGTTTTGGATGCAATGCGCACCCATCCAAAAGTGCGTACCGGGGACGGAGAATTTGAGAATCCGCATTTCCTCTTGCCACGAACCTTCTTGAGCGGCAACGCGGCAGAGAAGCTCGGGGCATGGTTGAGGAGCCTGCGGCCGTCGAGTTTGGCGGCGACCTCTCGTTCGCAGCCCATTCGGCCGAAGGCATCCCGAACGGTCGCCGTCGCGATGGCATCAAACGCCGCACCACGACTTGCCGCCGTCAACAAGACTAACGCCGCACAGGCGGAACCGGCCGATCTAGGGCATCGCTGGAAAATCCGATGCTTAGGCAACCTGCGCGTCTACCGGCAGGATAGCACACCAGTGCAGTGGAACGTCGCCAACGGCGCCACGACGAAGACCAAGACGCTGTTCGCTTACCTGCTGCATCGCGGCGTGAAAGGCGCCAGCGCCGAGGAGATCGCCGACTTGCTTTGGCCTGAGGCAGATTCCCTAAGCAAAAGCTTGAATCGACTCTATCACACCATCCATTGTCTGCGCATGGCGTTAAGTCCAGACCTAAAGTGCTCACGTACATCGCAATACGTAGTTGGTCACGATCACCACTATCATCTCTCCCTTCCCGAAGGAACTTGGGTGGACGTGCCGATTTTCGAGCAGTTTTGTCGCCGCGCTGAGAAACTGCTTAAAACAGATCAATTGGAAGAGGCCATTGCCTGCTATGTATCTGCCGAAAGGCTCTACGCGGGGAGGCTGCTCAGCGATATCCCGGTTGAATATGCCGAGAACACCGACCGGGATTGGTGTTGGAGCCGGCGCTATTGGCTTGAGGAGATTCACGTCAAGATGCTGACGCAAATGAGTTGTGTCTATCGGCGTCTTGAGAACCTGGAACACGCCACTGTTTACGCGGAAAGGGCAATCGAGCTTGAGCCTTGCTTTGAGCCAGCGCATCAGGAGCTGATGCAGATTTTTCATCAATTGGGGCGGCGCGATGCGGTCGAGCGTCAGTACCGCTTGTGTATGGGCGCGCTCAAACGGCACGAGGATCGAGCCCCTTCGCCTAACACCAGGGTCCTGTTCCAGCGCCTAGTCTCATGACCGGAAAAATATTCGTATTCTTTAGAATCGGGACATACTCCTCTTGAACTTTTTTTGCTTTTTTGTCGCCAACCGCTACAGGCCGTGCCGTTGAGGATGCGCCTGCATTGCAAAGACCTCCTCTTCCCTCCCTGCGTCGAAATCATCAGGCTAGCCTCCCAAGGAAGAGAGCTCCTAAAGATAGGCTAAAGATCAAGCGGTCAGTATCGCCATAAAGAGGCGAGCGACAGCAGCCGCAGCGTGCTCGGCCAAGCAACCTCCTAATGGGACCGGCGGCGGGAGCGAGCGCTATGGGGACTTACGTTGTGCCCCTTCAGGACATTCGAGAGGGTGAGGTTGAACGCTGCGGCGGCAAGGCTGCCAGCCTGGGAAAACTCATGCGCATGGGTGCGAGGGTGCCGCCGGGCTTTTGCATCGTCTCCGAAGCCCTTTCATGGGTCCTAGACACCGAGGGGCTGACCGACCGCATCGAGGGGCTCGCGCGCAAGCTGGACTTTAGCGACTTCGCTAAGGTCGATGCGGGCTGCGAGGAGATCCGCGCCCTTATAACTTCTATCGGTATTCCAAAGCTGCTGAGCCGCGACATTTGCGACCAATACGCTGCACTCGTCACGCCAAACAATCGCTTCGTCGCCGTACGTTCATCGGTAGCGGTGAAGGACACGGCAATTTCGTCGTTTCCTGGGATGATGGATACATATCACTACGTGTTGGGCGAGGATCAGGTGCTCGAGAAGGTGCGCGAGTGCTGGGCTTCTTTGTGGTCGGCACGTGCTGCCTATATGCGCCATCACAAGCGGATCCCGCACCAAAAAGCGATCATCGCGCCGGTGGTCCAGTTGATGGTCAATTCTGATACCGCTGGTGTGCTTTTTACGGCAAACCCGGTAACCAAGGACAAGACCGAGGTGATGATCGAGTCCAACTGGGGACTGGGCGAATCGGTCGTGTCCGGCAAGTCGATGAACGACTATTTTGTGCTCGACAAGGCGACGCTGACGGTCCGGGATAAGAAGATCGCTCACAAGACCCTCATGGTCGTGGCCGATGACGGCCGCGGGAGTGGCCGCATAGAACTCCCGGTGCCGGCGGAGCGCGCCACGCTTACGACGCTCTCGGATGCGCAATTGCTCGAGCTCGCCGAATTCGGTCGCCGGATCGAAAATCACTACGGCTTCAACGTCGATGTCGAATGGGCTTACGAGGACGGCCGCCTGTTCATTTTGCAGGCCCGGAAAATTCGAGACTTGGACTGACCTCCCGCAATACCGCCTGAGAAAGGAAAATCGCAATGGCGCAGAGAACTGTCGACATTCACAATCACTACTATCCGATGGATTATATCAAACATCTGCTCGGCCGTACCGGCAAGACCAAAGCCGTACAGACCGGACCTCATTCGTACGTCATGAAGGCCAGCGACGTCATCGTCGCGCATATCGACCGGCCAGGCCATTACGACCTCGCTGCCCGCATCGCCGACCTCGACAAGGCTGGGATGGACACGCAGGTCGTGAGCAAGACCATACCAGGTCCAGATATGCTGGAACGAGACGAGGGCGTGTATTGGGCCAAGCGCATCAATGACGCTCTAGCCGAAGCGACACAAAAGTACCCTCATCGCCTCTACGCCTACGCCTGTCTTCCCTATCAGGACGTCGACGAGTCCTGCAAGGAACTGACGCGCTGCCAGAAGGAGCTGGGTTTCAAGGGAATCCAGATGTTCTCCAATATCCAGGGAGAACCACTGTTTCTCGAGAAGTTCGCGCCAATATTCCAGATGGCGGCAGACTACAACATGCCGATCCTCATGCATCCCACTGTGCCGCTGACTGACAAGATCCTGGACATGATGAAGATCCCGTATCAGCTCTACGGCTACACGTTCGACACGACCATGGCTGTGATCAGCCTGATCTTTCACGGCGTCTTCGAGCGTAACCCCAAGCTCAAAATGATCCACACCCATATGGGCGGAATGGTACCGTACTTGGTTCGTCGGCTGCAGGATTCTTGGAAGGGCTATTCGAAGGAATGGGGATTGGAGCTCTCCGAGTCACCGGACCTAACCTACAAGCGGCAGGTCTACCCAGACACGGCGTCGTTCTATCTGCCGGCCATGAAATGCTGCCTTGAATGGGTTGGTGCGGATCATATGGTGATCGGCACTGATTATGCTCACCGCGTGGGTGATCCCGAGGGTGCCATCAAGTGCATCAAAGATCTCGGCTCACAGATCAAGCTCCCCCAGGCCCAACTCGACCTGATGCTCGGGAAGAATGCAGAGAAATTGTTCAACCTGCCCCCCATGCCAGGGAAGTAGGAACTCTCGGCAGCTGGCCGGAGATATTCTCCGGCCATGTCGCCGAAGGCCAATACAATCGCGAGGCTGCCATGGTCGATACTAGCATCAGCGCCCTGCGGACGCTCAGGCCCAACCACGACAAGGAAATTTTCTGGTTCCGCGACGACCTGCATCAGCCGTTCCCCGTCTCGCCTATGGGCATGACGACCATCCAAAAACACCATGCCTGGGGTTACCACGTGGCGGCGGAGCGAACCCAACTGCCGCCATCCAAAGGTGCGTACGTCAAAATTTACAAGGGACGGGTGTATCTCGGCTTCGCGCTTATAGACGACGCCAAAGAAGTGGCGTCCCGGGCCGAAAAATTCGACGCCTTTGTCGAGCATTGTATCGATCATTGGGACGAGTTCTATCGGGGCTACATCGCCGAGGTCAGCGCCGGCTTGGCCACTCTCGCTGCGGTGGATCCGGATCGCTTGGCCACCTCCGACCTGGTGCGCTACCTGGAGCGCAGCGACGAGATCAATCGGCGGAACTGGGAGATTCACTTTATTCTGATGTATCCGGCAGACACGATTTACCTGCGGTTCGAAGACTACTGCCGGAAACACAGACTCGACGAACAGCGGATGGTGTCGATGCTATCGGGCTTCGACAGCATGCCGGCACGGACCGATTCGGAGCTTTGGGCGCTGGCCAAAGCGGCCCGCCAACATGGGCTTGATCGAGTGCTACTCGAGACGCCCGCGTCGGAAGCTCGCGCCGTTTTGTCAACGATGCCTGAAGCGCGCGATTGGCTTGCTCGACTCGATCAGTTTCTCGTCGTTTATGGCAACCGTATCAGCGCCGCCCACCTGGATGTTATTTTCCCGACGTGGCGAGAGGATCAGGCGCCGGTGTTCGATACCATCCGCAGCTATTTCCGCCGGATGGACGAAGGCTGGGACCATGCCGAGCAGCGCAAGCTAGTCAACCGCATGCGCGAAGAGGCCATCGCTGCCGTCATGCGAGAGATGCCGGCCGATACCTTGGACGAATTCCGGCGTTTGCTGGCGGTCGGCCAGAAGGTCTACGCTTATCAAGAAGACCATGGCTTCTACATCGACCAGGGCTCGACTGCAGCGCTGCATGTGACGCTCTTATCCTGCGGTCGGCGCTTGCAAAGGGTTGGATTGCTCGACCGGGCCGATGATGTATTCTTTCTCACCTATGCTGAGCTGCATGAAGTGCTCGCCGATTTGGCACGCGACGAGAAGGTTGCAATCTACCATCACCAGGCGCTGGTGCCGTCGCTGATCGCGGAGCGCAAGGAGCAGCGGTCGAAGGTGCCCGAACTGGATGCGCCGCTTACCCTCGGCAACGTTCCGGAGATCATGACCGACCCCATCGCCATCAAGGTTTTCGGCATCATCGACGAGATTCTCCACCCCAAGGGCGAAAAGGATGTTCGGCTCAAGTTGCAAGGCTTCGCCGCCTCGCCTGGCGTGGTCGAGGGCCCGGCCAGGGTGGTGATGCACTTCGACGATTTTGCCAAGGTGCAGTCCGGCGACATTCTGGTCTGCCCGTATACCGGCACAGCCTGGACGCCTCTGTTCCTGAAGATCGCCGGCGTCGTCACCGATACCGGCGGCATGCTCACTCACGCCGCCATCGCGGCCCGCGAATACGGTATCCCGGCCGTCGTTGGCACGTGGAACGCGACGGCGTCGGTACACAACGGTGATATTGTCCGCATCGACGGAGCTGCCGGTGCCGTCGAGATCTTGAGTCGCGCGTGATCCCAACCACCGGCTTACAGTCTGCCAATGGGAACTTGACATGTCTGTCGACATCGAGTCGATCAAACAGATCGTCTTAGCCGCGGGCGAACTGGCGTTGATCTATTACGGAAGGGTCTCGGCCTCGGTAAAGGCCGATCAGACTATCGTCACCGAGGCGGACGCGGCGGTCGAGAACTATCTCAAGCTGGCACTAACGGGGCTTGCTCCCGGGTATGGCTATATCGGCGAGGAGACTGCGGAGTCCCGCGCCCCTGCGGCCGGTGAGACCCATTCTTGGATCGTGGACGCGCTAGACGGTAGTCGCGCCTTCGCGGCGCGCTTGCCTTTGTGGACTCCGGCGGTTTGTCTGCTGCGTGGCGATCGTCCGCTCGCAGGTGCGGCATTCAACCCTTTGACGCGCGAATTGTTCTGGGCCGCGGAAGAGACGCCCGCCTTCTGCAACGACGAGCCGTTGCGCCCACACTATGAGACGGTCACCAAGGCCAACACCATCGTGTTGGGCCCAACCGATCACCACCGGACGTTCAAAGTCGATTTCCCCGGCCGGATCTATTGTCTCGGCGCCCCAATCTACCAGCTCTGTCTGGTGGCGAAGGGAGCGGCGCAAGCATTCTTCTTCGGCCCCACGGTCAATTTGTGGGATCTAGCCCTGCCTTCATTGTTGCTCGAGAAAGCGGGAGCACAGCTAGTCTACGCCAGTGGCCGCCCGGTAGCGATCGGCGAACTGATGGATCGGCGCACCATTCTCGAGCCAATCTACGCCGGCGGCGCCCAAATGGTCGAAACCCTTCGTCAACACACAAGGTTCACCAACGGAACATCGCGCTAACAGCGAGCATCACCTTGGTCTCGCGGCCTGGCAAACACGGCACTGGCATGCTGATATAATGGCAATCCACAAAGGGGATTGAATATGTCTACGTCTGCGCTCGGGACATTGGACGATCTACCGAAGCTCTATCGCGATACTTTGTCGAAGACCAACCTTGTCCCGTTATGGCCGGCGTTGCGCAGCTTTCTCCCTTACGGCATGCCGGAGCGAAAATGCGCTCCTACCATCTGGCATTACAATGAAGTGCGACCTTTGTTGCTGCAGGCGGGCGACCTCACGCCCATCGAAAAGGCCGAGCGACGCGTTCTTATTCTGGCCAACCCCACGCTCGATCCTGCCACAGCTCGTGCAACGCCAACAATTTATCTTGGCCTGCAATTAATCAAGCCCGGCGAGACGGCGCCGAACCACAAGCACTCGCCGAGCGCAATCCGGTTTGTCGTCGAGGGCGAGGGCGGATTCACCATGGTAGAGGGCGAAAAGCTCCCGATGGACAAGGGCGATCTGATCTTGACCCCGTCCGGCCGGTGGCACGAACATGGTCACTCAGGCAAGGGGCCCGTCGTGTGGCTCGATGCTCTTGATCTGCCGCTGATTTATTCGATCGAAGCCTCGTATTGCATCGAGGGCGCTTCTCAAATGTCGTCCAACACACCGGATCGCTCCCAAACCACCTACCGGCGCTCGGGCCTGCTGCCGTACAGCGCGCTAGAACAAGGATCCGGCAAATATCCGCTGAAACGCTTCCCGTGGTCCGAGGTCCGCGAGGCTCTGTTGGCTGTTGTCGCCAATTGCGGGCGGGATCAGACGGCGCACCTCGCCTATGTGAACCCCGAAACCGGTCGCGAGTGCCTCCCGACATTGGGCGTTTCGGCGCTCGCACTCCGCCCTGCTGAAACGTTCGCTCCCCGCCGGCGCTCCGCATCATCGGTGTTTCACGTCATTGAAGGCGCCGGCGATGCTATTGTTGACGGCGTCGAAATGACGTGGGGCGAAGCGGACACCATAGCCATTCCTACCCACGCGAATATTCAAATCCGCAACAATTCTTCTAAAATATCCTTTTTGTTCATGGTCGACGATGCTCCGATGCAGCGTAAGCTTGGTTTCTACGAGCAGTTTTAGACGCGGGCTGCCCGAGTCGTCATAGGCACGCGCCGCGCTCGAGCGCTGGCACCAAGAAAGTTTTCCACTTTTTGCCCACCAGCCAAGTGCGACGACGCCAGCTTTGATCGGCTCTCCACTCTCACTGTGAACGCCGAATGCCTCGACTTCATCACATCCAGGTGAAGTCGGCGCGATAGTGCATTGCGACGAGCAAACAGCAAATCGCCCAAAAAAGGCAATACTCGTAACCGCCGATATTCCACAGCCACTTGCCCTTGGTGACTCTCCAAATCGCGGCGGACGCGACGAGAAGGTGAACGAAGCCAAGAACGCCAGCAATGAACGGGTAGATTGCGAAGATAAGTCCGATCGTGATGAAAACTTCGATGACGCAGGAAATGTACATCCACATCTTGGGCGGATTGAACTTTGCAGCCTTGAAGAATCCCAGCGCCTCCGGAACGTAGAATTTCGCGTAGATATGCGGGATGAAGAACAGCCCACAAATCAATCGCAAGATATTGAATTCATTGGTGAGATCGAAGTTTTGCAAGTAACCCGACATGGCGCCCTCCACGTTTCCCCGGCTGCTAGGTTAATCCAAGGCTGCAATCGTTGCGAGGAGCAACGTGACGACGCAACCCAGGCATGCGACGAACACCTGGTTCGGCTGCTGCGTTGCACCAAGTTTCGCAGCAAACGTTCGAGATGGGGGTCATTTTCGACGTTTCGAGCGGGCACAAGCGACTTCCGCTTCACACCCTATTGCAGACATTTCGCGGCGTCGCACAACGGCTCGCGCACATACCCGCATCTCAAGGCACGGCATTTATCGCTTCTTCGACCCACCCTGCCTCTTCGATCTCCAGTAGCCGCTGTTCCAAATAATGCTGTCGCTGTCGCGGCGTGCGAGCCCTTGTTGTGCAGTCGGCCTGCAGAATGCATTCGAGAGCGCAAATGGCGGAATATTGCGGAACCGCAGCTTTGGCAAAGGCGGTGGCGATTTCCTGGAGTTGTTTTCCGTCAAGCTCGGCGTTCGAAGGACCCAATGCCTCGCAAAGACGCCAGCAATTCTTGGTAATGGGCGGTTAACGCGGCAACCGGGAACATCTAGGGGAAAGATGGCGGCAGCCTGGCGCAGCTAGGCCGGCACCTTGCTCGCCAGCGGGCGCGTCTCGCCGACATAGCTCGACGTATCGCCTTTGGGCCGCTCGCCGGCGATGGCATGGCCCTCGACCATGTAATGCACGGCCTCGGCGATGTTGGTGGCGTGATCGCCGATTCGCTCGATGTTCTTGGCGCAAAACAGATGGTGGATGCACATCGATACCGCGCCGGGATCCTCCATCGTGTAGGTGAGCAATTCCCGGAACAGCGAGACGTAGAGCGCGTCGACCGCCTTGTCGCCCTGCCAGACTTGCAGCGCTTTGCCCGGATTGCGGTCGACGAAACTGTCGAGCACGGCCGCCAGTTGCGAGACCACCAGCGCCGCCATGTGCTTGAGCCCGCGCATCAGCGTGCGCTGGGAATTATCGCCGCTCACGGCGATGACCCGCTTGCCGATGTTCTTCGCCAGGTCGCCGATCCGCTCGAGGTCGTTGGCGATGCGCAACATCGCCACCAGCGCTCGCAGATCGATCGCCATCGGCTGTCGCAGCGCGATCGTCGCAATGGTCTTGTCCTCGATCTGTCGCTGCAGATCGTCGACCGTCGCGTCGGCGGCAATGATCCGTCGCGCCAGACCGACGTCGCGCCGAGTCAGAGCGTCGATCGCGTCGGTAATCTGCTTCTGGGCGAAGCCGCCCATCTGCGCGACCATTTGCGTGAGCTGGATAAGGTCGGTGTCGAAGACGCGCGTGGTGTGGTCGGAAACGTTCATGGTATTTCCGTAGACGTTGGTGACTCTCATCGGATGCGCGCCACTGCCGTTACGCGACACCCGGAACAAAACCTAACCCAACGTCTTGATGATTCTACGATTCGTGCGTGACGATCCGATGACACGGCATTTGACCTCACCCGATAAGCGCGACCTGTCTTTGTCATCACAGTCTCACCGGTGCGCGAATAACATTCGTGCCGATTCGCTGCGCCGCGCTGGGTAACCACGCGGCGTGTTGACCGGGTTCCGGCACGAGGATCGATGATGGCTTCAGCGGTCGTCGACGCGATCGGCGCTACCGGTGCCGTTTTGACCACGCTGTGCTGGGTGCCGCAAGCGGTCAAGATCGTGCGCGAGCGGGAGACGCGCGCGATTTCTCTGCCGGGCACGACGCTGTCGGCGCTCGGGGTTCTGCTGTGGCTTGTCTATGGGCTCGCCATCGTCGACGGGCCGCTGATCGGCTCAAGCATCGTCACCCTGGCAATGACGGCGATCGTTCTGGTGCTCAAGATCCGTCACGGCTGACGCGGCGATCATGCCTCCGATGCGCCGGCGAGTAGCGCCAGCAGCCCCTGCAGCAATTGCAGCGGCGTGGGCGGGCAGCCGGCAATGTGCAGATCGACCGGAACAACAGCGCCGACGCCGCCGGCGACGGCGTAGCTGTCGGCGAAAATACCGCCGTCGGCCGCGCAATGACCGACCGCGACCACCCATTTAGGATCCGGCGTCGCATTGTAGGTGCGCTCGAGCGCTTGCCTCATGTTGCGCGTGACCGGCCCGGTGACCAGCAACACGTCGGCATGGCGGGGCGACGCGACGAAGCGCAAGCCGAAGCGCTCGAGATCGTAGAAGGCGTTGTTGAGCGCGTGGATTTCAAGCTCGCAGCCGTTGCAGGAGCCGGCATCGACCTGGCGGATTGCCAGACTGCGGCCGAGCCGGGGCCGCGCCGCGCGCTCGACGCTCGCCGCCAATTCGGCAAGCGCGGCGTCATCCGTTGCCGGTGGCGTTTCGGTCAACGGCCGACTGGTGAGGCTTTCCAGCAATGTTCTGCGCATAAATGGCCTTTTTAGTTGCGCATGTTCTATACGGAAAACCGGTTCCCACTTTTCCTGAACATGCGCTAGAGATCGTGTCCCGAATACGAGCAATTGAACGACTTATTGCAGAGCGGGAAGTCGGCGACGATGTTGCCTTCGACCGCGATTTCGAGCAGCGGCCATTGAAACCACGAAGGGTCGCGCAGGTGACAGCGCGCGACACGCCGCCCCTTCAGCCGAACCCAAGCCAGCACATCGCCGCGAAAACCCTCGGCCAGGCCCAGTCCTTCGCCATTGCCGCCGTCGTCGTCGCCGTCGGGCGTACTCGCGACCGGTCCGTCGGGAAGATGCGCGAGAATGCGATCGATCATTTTCAAGCTCTGTTCCACCTCGCGAATGCGGATCCAGACCCGGGCATTGACATCGCCCGCCGTCAGCACCGGGACGGCGAAGTCGAGTTGATCGTAGGGCGCGTAGCCGGGCGTTCGCCGCGCATCGAAATCGCGCCCGCTGGCACGGCCGACGTAGCCCGCCGCGCCGAACTGCCGCGCCAGCTCGGCGGTAACGACACCGGTCGCCACGGTGCGGTCTTGCAGCGAGGCGGTGTTGTCGTACAGATCGACCAGCCGCGGAAATCGCGCGCGGATCTGCTGCAAGGTGTTGCGAAGAAGGGTGAGGCCGCCCGGGCGAAGATCGTCGGCGATGCCGCCTGGCACGACCCGATCCATCATCAGCCGGTGGCCGAAGCAAGCCTCAGCGGCGCGCAACACCTGCTCGCGCAGAATCCCGCAATGCGCGTGCATCAGCGCGAAGGAGGCGTCGTTGCAGATGGCGCCGATGTCGCCAAAATGGTTGGCCAGCCGCTCCAGCTCTGCCATCAGCGCGCGCAGATATTTTGCGCGCGGCGGTGCCTCAATGGCGAGCGCCGCCTCGACCGCCTGCGCGAAGGCGATCCCATAGGCTACGGTGCTGTCGCCCGAGGTGCGCGCGGCGAGCCGCGCTGCTTGTTCGATGGTCGCGCCGGTCATCAGCGACTCGATGCCCTTGTGCACGTAGCCGAGCCGCTGTTCGAGCCGCGCCACCGTTTCGCCGCCGGCGGTGAAGCGGAAATGCCCCGGCTCGATGATGCCGGCGTGCACCGGGCCCACGGGAATCTGATGCAGGCTCTCGCCTTCTACCGGCAGGAACGCGTAGGCAGGACGCTCGGCTGGCGCCGGCTGGCGGACGCCGAGCGGATGCTGCACGTCCCAGAACCCGAGATCGAGCCAGGGCCGCGCGTCCGGCGCGCCGACCGGTGTTAGCCCATAGAGACTGTGAATGGCGCGCTCGAGCCGGATGGCGGGCGGATGCAGCGCGCCGACCGAGGGAAATTTTCTCGCCGGACAGGCGAGGCTGATCACCACGATCTCGCCGGTTGTGTCCGCGATGATGGCCATGTGCACCGTGGGCACGGCGCCGCTGTCGCCCCACAGGCCGAACAGCGTCGCGCGGCCGGCGGCAATTTCGCGCGTGACATGGCGCCATTCGTCGGCCGTGACGATGAGGCGCGGCCAGGGCCGGTGGCCCTCGACGCGCTCGCCGTGCGGGATGATGTCGATGAGCGGCGGCATCGGACTAACCCAACAGCCCGGCGACGTTCTGGAACCAGGCGACCAGCGCCGGCGGCATGTAGATGCCGGCGGCGAGCACCAGCGCCAGATGCGCGAACATCGGCACGTAGGACGCCTGCGCCTTGGCGCTGGCGCCGCGCGGCTCGCCGAAGGCGATGCTGTTGAGCCGCAGGAACAGCGCGGCGACGCCGACCAGAATGCCGAAAACAAGAACCAGCGCCAGCAGCGGCGCGCGGGCGAAGGTCGAGGTCACCATCAGGAATTCGCTCATGAAAATGCCGAGCGGCGGCAGTCCAGCGATCGCCACGACGCCGAGAATGAGCGCCCAGCCGAGCACCGGATGCGTCTCGGTCAGCCCGCCCATGTCTGCAATGCGCTGGGTGCCCTTGACCTGCGCGATATGGCCGACGGCGAAGAAGATTGCCGACTTGGTGAGCGAATGCATGGTCATGTGCAACAGACCGGCGAAATTGGCAATCGGGCCGCCCATGCCGAAAGCAAACGCGATAATGCCCATGTGCTCGATCGACGAATAGGCGAACAGGCGTTTGATGTCGCGCCGGCGGTAGAGCATGAAGGCCGCGAACACCAGCGACAGCAATCCGAGCGTCACCATCAACGGCCCGGGTGCCAGCGCCGCGGCGTTCACCGCCAGCAGCATCTTGAAACGCAACAGCGCGTAGAGCGCGACGTTGAGCAGCAACCCCGACAGCACCGCCGAGATCGGAGTGGGGCCCTCGGCGTGGGCATCGGGCAGCCAGGCGTGCAGCGGCGCCAGCCCCACCTTGGTGCCGTAACCGAGCAGCAGAAACACGAACGCGACATCGAGCAGCGCCGGGTCGAAGGCGCCGGCGCGGGTGACCAGCACGGTCCACTCCATGGCGGCGAGGCCTTCGCCGATCACCGGCCGCGCGGCCATGTAGATGAGGATGGTGCCGAACAGCGCCAGCGCGATGCCGACGCTGCCGAGAATGAAATATTTCCACGCCGCCTCGAGCGCCTCGTGGGTGCGGTAGATGCCGACCATGAGCACCGTGGTCAACGTCGCCAGCTCGATCGCCACCCACATCAGCCCGATATTGTTGGCGACCAGCGCCAGGTTCATCGCAAACATCAGCACCTGATACATGGCGTGGTAGAAGCGCACGAACGGCGGCGTCAAACGGCCGGTCTCGAGTTCGTGGCCGATGTAGCTCAAACTGAACACGCTGGTGGTGAAACCGACGAAGGTGGTGAGCACGATGAACGTGCCGTTGAGGTCGTCGACCAGGAGATAAACGCCCGGTTCCGGCCGGCTGAAGAACAGCGAGAGCGCACAGATCAGCGTCAGCGTCGTCGCGGCGACGTTGAGCCGCGCGGTGACGCGATAAGCGGGCAGCGCCGCGAGCAGCGCGGCGGCGACAGCGGGAATCAGAAGCACCCCGGTCAGGGCATCGAACGTCATCGGCGCTCTCCGCGAAAGCGGTCGATCACCTGTACGTCGACCGTGTCGAATCGCTCGCGGATGCGGAACAGAAAAATTCCGATCACGATGAAGGCGATGAGGATGGAGAAGGCGACGCTGATCTCGACCACGAGCGGCATGCCCTTGGCGCCGGTCGCCGCCAGCACCAGGCCGTTCTCCAGCGACATGAAGCCGATCACCTGACCGACGGCGTTCCTGCGCGTCACCATCATCAACAGGCCGAGCAGCACCACCGACAGCGCGAACGCCAGATCCTCGCGCGCCAGCGGATCGGCGCCGTGGGTGACGCGCAGCATCACCACCATGGAGAGAGCGACCAGACCTATGCCGGCAAGCATGGCGGTGCCGACGCCCACCACCTTCTCGATCTCGCGATGAATGCCGAGCCGCACGATGATGCGGTGCAGCGCCACCGGAATGACGATCGCCTTGAAGGTGAGCGCGATCGCCGCGGTCACGTACAGATGCGGCGCGTCCTGGACGAAAGCCTGCCAGGCGACCGAGGCCGCCAGTACCAGCGCGTGTGCGGCAAAGACGTTGAGCAGGGCGTAGAGGCGGTCCTGATAGAGCTCGAGAAAGCTGATCAGCACCAGCGATCCGGCCAGCAGGTGGGCGATGTCGAAATCGATCCTGCTCATCAGAAGCTCCCGGACACGAACCGCAGCAGCGTCGCCAACAGGCCGAGCATCAAGGCGACGCCGAGGAATTCCGGCACGCGGAACACGCGCATCTTGGCGATCGAGGTCTCGAACAGCGCCAGCAGGAAGCCGCCGACCGCAAGTTTTCCCACGTAGGCGGCGGCGCCAAGCGCCAGCGTCGGCACGGAGGCGCCGGCCGCCTCGATGCCCCAGGGCGCGAACAGGCAGGCGAGCAGCGAGACGTAAAGCAGGAGCTTGAGCGAGCTGGAAAGCTCGATCAGCGCCAGATGCCGGCCGGAATATTCGAGCACCATGGCCTCATGCACCATGGTCAGTTCAAGGTGCGTCGCCGGGTTGTCGACGGGAACGCGGCCGTTCTCGGCGATTGCGACCATCACCAGACCGATCAGCGCCAGCCCGAGCGAGACGCGCAACCCGACCTGCGGCGACGCCATGAATTCCGCCACGTTCGATAGCTGCGTCGAGCCGGCGATCAAGGCCAGCGTGAACACGATCATGATCATCGCCGGCTCGGCGAGCGAGGCGATCATCACTTCGCGGCTCGAGCCGATGCCGCCGAAGCTCGTGCCGACGTCGAGCCCGGCGAGCGCCAGGAAGAATCGCGCGCTGCCGAGCAGCGCGATGATGGCGATGAGATCGGCCGACCAGGAGAACAACAGCCCGGTGCGGAAGGTCGGCACCAGCGCGACGGCGACCCAGGTGGCGGCAAAGACGAGATAGGGAATGACGCGAAACAGCCACGAGGCGGACTCCGCCAGCACCACGTCCTTGCGGGTGAGGCGGATGAGGTCGAGGTAGGGCTGAATGAGCGGCGGGCCTTGCCGCCGCAACAGCCGCGCCTTCACCTTGCGTACGAAGCCGGTGAACAGCGGCGCCAGCAACAGCACCAGCATCATCTGCACGCCTTGGATGATCAGATCGCGGATCAGGACCATATGGCGAGCACCAGAAGCAAGATGACCAGCGCGCAGAACACCAGGCTGAGGAACTGCCGGATGGTCAGGAACTGCAGACGATTGAGCCGATCGGCGACAGCGCCGATACCGACGACGAGCGGTGCGTAGAGGAAGTCCCAAATCGGATCGGTGATTCGGACGGTCAGCCGCGCCGGACGCATGTCGCCGGGCGGCGGCATGTCGACCTGCTCGCGGGCGCGGAACACAAACGTGCCGAACACGCGGCGGAGCGGTTGCGCGAAGCTCATGGCGGTATATTGCGTCGCCGGACTCAAGTCGGGATAGCCGCAGTCCCAGGCCGGCGCGCGGCGCAAGCGGTCGGAGGCGAGACGGTGGATCGCATAGGCCGCGAGCGTGCCCGACAGAGTGATGAACAAAAACACCAGCAGGCCGTCATAGGAGCTGCGGCTCGCGGCGACCGGCACGATCGAGAGCCACTGCGCCCCGATCTGCGGCGGCATGCGCGCGCCGAGCAGCGCCGTGCTGACCGGCGCGAGCGCATCGATAAACACGCCGGGCAGGATGCCGACGACGAGACAGAGTGCCGCCAAAAAGAACATCGCGGCCAGCGAGAAGCGGTCGGTTTCGCTCGCGCGCTCGGCGGCCGGGGTGCGCGGGCGGCCGAGAAACGTCACGCCGTAGGCCTTGACGAAGCAGGCGGCGGCAAGCGCCGCGGCGAGCGCCAGCAAGGCGCCGACGCCCGGCACCAGGAGCTTGAGCCCCCACGACGGCAGCTGCGGGCTCAACAGGATCGCCTGGAACGTCAGCCATTCGGAGACGAAACCGTTGAGCGGCGGCAACGCCGAAATCGCCGCGCAGCCGACGAGGACGACAAACGCGGTCTGCGGCATGCGGTGGATGAGGCCGCCGAGATGCTCCATGTCACGTTCGCCGCTGGCGGTAAGCACCGCGCCGGCGCCGAAGAAGAGCAAACTCTTGAATAGCGAGTGATTGAAGACATGCAGTAACGCGGCAGTCAGCGCCAGCGCCGCGGCGAACGGCAGGCCGTTGGCGTTGAAGGCGAGCGACAGACCGAGCCCGATGAAGATGATGCCGATATTCTCCACCGTGTGATAGGCAAGCAGCCGTTTCAGATCGTGCTGCATCAGCGCGTAGAGTACGCCCATCACCGTCGTCGCGCCGGCAACCGCGAGCACGACGATGCTCCACCACCAGGCCGGTGGGCCGGCCAGCTCGAAGGCGATGCGCACAAAGCCGTAGACGGCGACCTTGGTCATCACGCCGCTCATCAGCGCGGAGACGTGGCTCGGCGCCGCGGGGTGCGCGAGCGGCAGCCACACATGCAGCGGCACGATGCCGGCCTTCGAGCCGGCTCCAATCAGCGCGAGGATGAGCGCCAGCGCGCCGAGCGCCGCCGACGGATGCGCGGCGCGCATCTGCGCGAAAGTGTAGAGGCCGTCCGGTCCGGCCAGGATGCCGAAGGCGAACAGCAGCGTGAGTGTGCCGAAGCTCGCCATCACCAGATAGACGTAGCCGGCGCGCACGTTTTCCGCGATGCGCGGGTGCGACACGACCAGCGCCCAGGAGGTAAGCGACATGAACTCCCAGGAGAACAGGAACGTGTAAGCATCGTCGGCGAGTACGACCAGCGTCATGCCGGCGAGGAAGGCGGCGTAGAACGGCAGCACGCGCTGCGGCGCGGTTTCGTGCTCGCCATAGCCGAGCGCGAACAGGCTGGCGCTCATGGCTCCGAGATCGACCACGATGAGGAAGAAGGCGGATAGCGCGTCGAGCCGGAAGTGCGCGCCGAGCCACGGCACGCCGAGCGGCAGCGTGAGACTGACAGGCGCTGTCGCGCCGAGGAGATGAATGAGCCCGACGATGAACGACACCGCGGCAATGATGAGACTCGCGCCGTAGACGACCCGCGTGTTCGCAGGGGAGCGCCCCATAACCACGCCGACCGCCGCCAGCGCGAGCAGCGCCGCGGCGCACACGAGTGCGATCGTCAGCGTCATGGCGCCGACCTCTTGAGCCGCACGCCGCGGCCGCCACCCGGGCTCGGCGCATTGTCGGCAATCAGCTCGAGACCGAGCGCTTCGAGCGCGACAACGAGCTTCATCAGCGAATCGACGTTGCCGCGGATCACCCCTTCGCTCGCCTCCATGCGCTGGATGGTCGGCAACGACAGCCCGGCCGCCTCGGCAAGCTTGCGCTGGTCGAGGCCGAGCAAGGCGCGCGAGGCCCTAAGCTGGCCGGCGGTGAGCATGTAATAACATGAGAAGTGATGTTTAGAACATATATTCTTACGTTTAGTGATTCGCACTCAGTATTGCAATGCAATCGAAATTTTTAATAGGGGCACTTCCGGCGTCTGGGGCAGACAGCTGTGAAAATCGAGGGGGGTCGCTACGTCAGCACGCGCACCGGCCGGCCGTCGAGAAAGCTGCGGATGTCGTCGACCATGCCGGCGAAGAAGGCCCGGTAATTCTGCTCGACCACGTAACCGAGATGCGGCGTGACCACGACATTGTCGAGCTGGCGCAGCGGATGATCGCGCGGCAGCGGCTCGACGTCGAACACGTCGAGGCCGGCGCCGGCGATGCGCTTTTCGCGCAGCGCGGCGACCAGCGCCGCCTCCTCGACGATCGGCCCGCGCGAGGTATTGATGAGATAGGCGCTTGCCTTCATCAGGCCAAGTTCGCGCGTGCCGACCAGGCCGCGGGTGCGCGGCGACAGTTGCAGATGAATGGACAGAAAATCCGCGCGGCGGAATAGCTGGTCGCGGCTCACGTACTCGGCGCCGACTTCTTGGCACCTTTCTGGCGTCAGGTTCTGGCTCCAGGCAATGACGTTCATCCCGAGCGCGTTGCCGATCGCGGCGACGCGGGCGCCGAGCTTGCCGAGGCCGAGGAGCGCGAGCGTCATGCCTTCGAGATCGAGCCCGATGGTCGTCTGCCAGACGGCGCCGGCCTTGAGCCGCGCGTTCTCGTAGCCGATGTGGCGCGTCAGTTCGAGCATCAGGCCGATGGCGATGGCGGCGGTGGCATTGCCGAACGCCGGCGTACCGCAGACGACGACGCCTCGCGCCTTGGCCGCCTCGAGGTCGATCGAGGCATTGCGCATTCCGGTCGTGATCAGGAGCTTCAGATCCGGCAGCGCCTCGATCACCGCGCGCGGGAAGGCGGTGCGCTCGCGCATGACGCAGACAATGGCAAAGCCGTCAAGCGCCGCGATGACGTTGTCCGGGGAGCCGAGGTGTTCGTTGAACACCTTGATCTCTACGTCGCCTTTGACCTTCGACCAGTCGGCCAAATTCAGCGCGACGTTCTGATAATCGTCGAGAATTGCGCAACGCAGCGCCATGAGTACCGCCTATTCGGAGAGGCTCGTAGGCGTCTCATAACGCCCTTCGGAAAACAAGTGTTCGACGAGCAGGAAACTCCGGGACATGCGCTGGCCCGCGCCGTGGCGGCGGGCGGTCCCGCGGCGGCGGACGTCAGGACGCCGGGCGCTTGGCGTGCCATTTCGGGCCGGGACCGCGCATATAGTGCAGTTCCGGATGATAGGGGTTGAACAGCTCGGCGAAGGTCCGCCACAGCTCGCGGACGGCGTTGGTGAAATGACGGCCCATGACGTGCTCCCCGGCCCTTGCCCCGGCCGCCTGCTCTGACATTCGCGGTTGAAGCGTCTGACGAGAGGCGCGCCTTTGCCGTAAAGTTTCGGCAACAAATCATTAAAAATTGGTGCGAATCGTCGCCAGCGGCACCGAAATGTCGCCAGGATTGACGAAATATTGCCGCGGTCGGGTGGGCCGATCGTACGGGCTCCTAGGCCGGCCTACGCGCTGGCCTTGTCGAGCGCCGGTGCTTGCCCTGGGCGCGGCGGATCGCTACATCAGCGCCGACTTCCCAACATGAGCGCGTTTGCGGTTGCGCCCTTAAGCGCAGCGGCGGAGTGGCGCCGAGCAAGAGGGCAGGGCGCTGATGGCGCGGCAATTCATCTACCATATGCAGGGGCTCTCCAAGACCTATCCCGGCAACCGCAAGGTCTTGGAGGACATCAACCTGTCGTTCTACCCCGATGCCAAGATCGGCGTGCTCGGCGTTAACGGCGCCGGCAAATCGACGCTGTTGCGCATCATGGCCGGCCTCGACACCGAGTTTACCGGCGAGGCTTGGGCCGCCGAGGGCGCTCGTGTCGGCTACCTGCCGCAGGAGCCGCAGCTCGATCCGGCCAAATCGGTGCGCGACAACGTCATGGAGGGAGTGGCGCCGCAGAAGGCGATCGTCGACCGCTACAACGAGCTGGCGGTCAACTATTCCGACGAGACCGCCGACGAGATGACCAAGCTGCAGGACCAGATCGAGGCCAAGGGACTGTGGGACCTCGACTCCAAGGTCGATCAGGCGATGGATGCGCTGCGCTGCCCGGCCGACGATGCCGAAGTGGCGAAGCTTTCCGGCGGCGAGCGGCGGCGTGTGGCGCTCTGCCGGCTGCTGCTGGAGCAGCCGGAATTGCTGCTGCTCGACGAGCCGACCAATCACCTCGACGCCGAGTCGGTGATGTGGCTCGAAGGCCACCTGCGCAACTATCCCGGCGCCATCCTCATCGTTACCCACGACCGCTATTTCCTCGACAACGTCACCGGCTGGATTCTCGAACTCGATCGCGGCCGCGGTATTCCCTACGAGGGCAATTACTCGGCGTGGCTCACGCAGAAGCAGAAACGGCTCGAGCAGGAAGGCCGCGAGGAGGAAGCGCACCAGCGCACGCTGGCGCGCGAGCAGGAATGGATCGCCGCCTCGCCGCGGGCGCGGCAGGCGAAATCCAAGGCGCGCTATGAGCGCTACGAGGAATTGCTGAAAAAGGCCGGCGAGAAGCAGACGCAGACCGCGCAGATCGTCATTCCGGTCGCCGAGCGGCTCGGCCAGAACGTCATCGACTTCGAGCATCTGCGCAAGGGCTTTGGCAACAATCTTCTGATCGACGATCTGACCTTCAAGCTGCCGCCCGGCGGCATCGTCGGCATCATCGGGCCGAACGGCGCCGGCAAGACCACCCTGTTCCGCATGATCACCAAGCAGGAGGCGCCCGACGGCGGCACCATCAAGATCGGCGAGTCGGTGCATCTCGGCTATGTCGATCAATCGCGCGACACGCTCGACGGCAAGAAAAGCGTGTGGGAGGAAATCTCCGGCGGCCTCGACCAGCTGCAGCTCGGCAAGCGCGAGGTCAATTCGCGCGCCTATTGCTCGTCGTTCAACTTCAAGGGCGCCGACCAGCAGAAGAAAGTCGGCGCGCTGTCCGGCGGCGAGAGAAACCGCGTGCATCTCGCCAAGATGCTCAAATCCGGCGCCAATGTGCTGCTGCTCGACGAGCCTACCAACGATCTCGATGTCGACACGCTGCGCGCGCTGGAAGAGGCGCTGGAAGATTTCGCCGGCTGCGCCGTGATCATCAGCCACGACCGCTGGTTCCTCGACCGCATCGCCACCCACATCCTCGCCTTCGAGGGCGACAGCCATGTCGAGTGGTTCGAGGGCAACTTTGCGGATTACGAGAAGGACAAGATGCGGCGGCTCGGGACCGACACGGTCATCCCGCACCGGATCAAGTACAAGAAATTTTCGCGGTAGCGGCGAACTCGCCGCGGGGCCGCGCCACCCGGCCTCCTGCGGCGTCGCTTGCCCGCTGTCACGAGGCGTCGGCTTTTTTGCTATGGTGGTGGCCTGCGATCATGATTCGCGCGGCCTACCTTTCCCCACGTCGATACCTATATATAGCTTATATATGGGCAAGAATCCGGCTCACCCCGCACTACCAACGGTAAAGGGCGGATTTGCTCGCTGAAGGAGAATGAGATTGCCGACAAAAGCGACTGAGGCCCGGTCGAGCGAGGCTCGAGCCCGGGCAGAAGCGAGTTTCAGGAAGGAAGAGCGTGCCAAGGATGGCGCCAAAGCGATGATGGAATATCAGGCCCACAGCCGGTCCGTTCGCGAAAAGATGGCGAAGCTGAAGGCGCTCCGTTTGGCCAAAGAGGCCGCGGAAAAGGCGATCGAACCCGCCAAAAAAACTGCCGCAGGCAAGGTATAAGGCTCCCGATCGCAGGTGCGTTTGCCGCCCGCTGTGCGGCTTCGTTTCGGCTCGCCTTGAAACGAACACATCCGCGGGCCATATAACACCAGCAGCCCCATGGGCTTGCGGCGAGCCGCGTGTACGGACACCGCCAAAACGGCTTCCGGCTCGCTCTTTAAACCCTTTTCACTGACAGCCCAGATCGCGCGGGGTGTCGTATTCACCCGCAACGCAGGCCCGGCGCATTGCGCAGCGGCTGCGCCAATGCGCATAATAGAAAGTATCTTCTTTGACCTCCTTTCACGATTTCAAGCTTAACGACGCCATCACGCGTGCCCTCGCCGAAGAAAAGTACCTCACGCCAACCCCGATCCAAGCGCAGACCATCCCGACCGTGATGTCGGGCCGCGACCTGATCGGAATAGCGCAAACCGGAACCGGCAAGACCGCTGCCTTCGCGCTGCCGATCCTGCATCGGCTCGCCGCCGCTGCGCGGCCGCCGGTGCGCAAGAGCTGCCGCGTGCTGGTGCTTAGCCCGACCCGCGAATTGTCCGGCCAAATCCTCGACAGTTTCCGCACCTACGGCCGTCATTTGCGCGTCAAAGGCGCGCTGGCGATCGGTGGCGTGCCGATGGGCGGCCAGGTTCGCGCGCTGCTCAACGGCATCGATGTCCTGGTCGCCACGCCCGGCCGGCTCCTCGATCTGGTCAAGAGCAATGCGCTCCGCCTGGACCAGGTCGAATGTCTCGTGCTCGACGAGGCCGACCGCATGCTCGATATGGGCTTCATCCACGACATCCGGAAAATCGTCGCCAAGCTTCCCACGCAGCGGCAAACCTTGATGTTTTCCGCGACCATGCCCCGCGCCATCGTCGATCTCGCCGCGCACATGCTGCGCGATCCGGTCAAGGTATCGGTAGCGCCGGTGGGCGCGACGGCGGAGCGGATCGAGCAGCGTATGATCCGGGTGGATCGCGCCGCGAAACCGATGATCCTCATTGACCTGTTGCAGCGCGAGGCGATCGAGCGGGCGCTGATCTTCACGCGCACCAAGCATGGCGCCGACAAAGTCGTGCGCAGCCTCGTGCGCGCCGGTATTGCCGCCGAGGCGATCCACGGCAACAAATCGCAAAACCAGCGCGAACGCGTGCTCGCGGCCTTCCGTAAAGGCGAGGTCAGGACGCTGGTCGCCACCGATATTGCCGCACGCGGTATTGATGTCGACGGCATCAGTCACGTGGTAAACTACGACGTGCCTAACATCCCGGAGACCTACATTCATCGCATCGGCCGCGCCGCGCGGGCGGGCGCCGAAGGCATCGCGATCTCGCTGTGCGACGGCGAGGAAGTGAGATTCGTCCGCGATATCGAGAAGCTCATTCGCCTATCGATTCCGGTGAGCGACAAACGCGCGCAGCCGCGGCATTCCGAGCCGCCGGCGGCAATGCGGGGTCCCGCCCGGTCGGCAAACGGCGCTCCGGCCAAGCAACGGCAACGGCAGGGCCGCCGCGGCGAGGACGCGCGCCAACACCGGCATAACGGTCAGCCGAAGGAAACCGCGGACGGCATCGCTTCGGTTGCTTTCCTGCATCGCCCGGCAACGGCGGGGCGCGACGTCGCCGCCCGCGCGCCGCGTTGGACCGGCCATTCAAGAGGATCGTAACGTGTCGAAAGAAGAACTCCTGCAATTCGAGGGATTGGTCACCGAGATCCTGCCCGACGCGCGCTACCGCGTTCAGCTCGACAACGGACATGCGCTGATCGCCTACACCGCTGGCAGGATGAAGAAAAACCGCATCAAAACGCTGGCCGGCGATCGGGTGACCGTCGAAGTCTCGCCCTACGATCTGGAAAAGGGCCGCATGATCTTTCGCCACAAGGACGAACGGGCGGCGTCGGTCAGTCGGCCGCCGCAGCGCAACCAATTTCGTCGTCGCTGAATTCGATTCCGGCAGCGACGGCCGTGTCACGGCAAGAGGAGCGGTATGATGCGAATTTTCATCTTCAAGTCGGAAGCAAGTCCCGACCTGCGCGCGTTCGGCGGCGATCTGGTCGGAGGTCGGCTGCCGGATCAGTTCCGTCCTTGGCGGGCGATCGGCGCCGTCGCGCCCGACCGTGACCCTCCGCACAAGCTGTCGCGGGCCGTCATCGAAACGGCCATTAACGATCACGGCTATCAGCTTTGGCGGATGAGCAAAAAGACGGCGGAAGTCGTTTGAAAACGGTTTACTCGGTAAACACGTTCCCTGCGCAGGAGCAAGATCTGCGATGACAGAGTTCATCCACAGATTCAAGATCGGGCAAACTGTCGACCTCATCCCCTCGACGTTCAGGTCCGCGGCAAGAGGGCATTACGAAATTGTCAGCCTGCGGCCGGCCGAGGGCGGCAATCCGCAATACCGGATCAAGAGCAAGAGCGAGAACCACGAGCGGGTGGTAGGGGAGAGCGATCTGATTCTCTCGGCGAATCTGAGATTCGAATAGGACTAAGGCGATGCCCCGATATCGAGAATTTGCCAGAGCCGGCGCGATGCAGCGAACCTCGACTGCACCGGATTGTAACCCGACGATGTTCAAGATTCTCGAGCTCAAGGCCGCACAGTCAGCCGCGGCGGCGCAGGTCGGGCAACATCGCTATTCGACGCGCGAAGAGGCGTTGACTGCGATCAAGAAGCATCTGAAAACCTTCAATGTCTCCGGGCACAATCAGGAGGGTAATTACTGGTGGGCGCGGGATGCCGAAGGCCTGCGAAAATGCTGGATTTCCAACGCCGACTGAAAAGCGCTGAGCGGACCATGCTGAATTTTCCGAACCAAAGCCGATTTTTTGATCCGACACGACGTGCGGTGCGGTTTTGGGGATACGACAGCGCCATGGAGTGGTCGTTCTTCGTCAGCGAGGACGCGCTCCAGCGCATCGAGCCCGATACGGGGCGGGACGAGGCGGGTTTGCTGAAAGCCTTCGACTCCAATCGGCCCTTGATCTACGCGGCGGCACTGAAAGCATTCACCCGAGGTCGTAAAGGATCCTACGAACTCGCGGTGACCGACTTCTAAGCGGTGTGGCGCATGTGCTTTTGCGCCGAGCCGATGGAGACGGGTCGCTAGAACTTTTTGCCGCCGCCGCCCTGGCTTGGATTCCCGGTCAGCCGCACCGGGCTGAACGGCGATACCGCCGGCCCGCCCTTCTTCTTGTTCTTGTCGGCCTTCGGCTTCTTCTTCTCGCGATTGCTTCTCATTTGGCCTTTTGCCATCGTGTCCTCCCTCGTGCCGGGGTCTTGTTATGATCGTGCGGCGCGCCGCGCCAAGGGATAGTCGGCGCTTTCATAGAGGCGGCGGATGTCGTCGCTGCCGTACCTCTGCTCGTCGACTTCCAGACAAGCGCCGACCAGAAGCTCCGGGGCAACATCTTCCATGGCAAAACGGATGGCCTGCGCGGCCTGCGCGAACCGCTTGTAGCCGAGCGGCTGACGCCGCGGTATCCGCCTACGCGTCGGAAACAACTCGGCCGCGGCTTTGTAGTTAAATTCGCTCATTGGTCCGGCCTCCAAATTGTCCCGAAACGTCGCACGCAAACACCGCACAAAGATAAGCTCAAAACGCCATAATGCTAGGTCAGCCGCGGATATTTTTCGAAATCGGGAAGACCTGCGACGATCGCGAGGTGGACGGGTACTCCCATAACGTGTAAGGGTGCCGTGCGGGCAGTGCGGCTATCTAGGCTGAAACAGCCGCTGCGTTCCCCCCCCAGTCTGCTTGAAGCGCGGCACAATGCCTAGGCTTTCCTGTCGAAGACCCTGTTAGGGCTGCGCGCCCGGAAAGCGCCGCTGTTCAGGCGCCGGAATGAGACGACTTCCGCGCCGAGGGCGCATGAAAGCGTACCGATGGTCCGAAGCTTGCGGCTGCCGGGACGGGCGTCGTTCATGAGCAGGCTTTAGTTACGGAGAGAATTTTGCACGACCTACCGAAGCTCGACACCGACGCGGCGGCAACCGACATGCGGGCGCTGACCCAGGATCTCGCCCGCTATCGCCAGCCGAATCATGGGCGGAGCCTTGTCGAGATTCTGATTACCGCCATACCGCTCATTCTGCTTTGGCTGGCGATGTGGCGCGCGCTCGACATCGGCTATGGGCTTTATCTGTTGCTGGCCGTTCCCGCCGCGGGGTTTCTTGTTCGTCTGTTCATGATCCAGCATGATTGCGGTCATGGTGCGTTTTTCCGGCACCGGGGCGCCAATGATTGGGTCGGGCGCGTCATCGGCGTCTTTACATTGACGCCGTACGATTTCTGGCGCCGCAGCCATGCCGTCCACCATGCCAGCTCGGGCAATCTGGACCGCCGCGGCATCGGCGACGTCGATACGCTGACCGTCAACGAATATCTGGCGCTGTCGCGCTGGGGAAGGCTCCGCTATCGCCTCTACCGGCACCCGCTGATCATGTTCGGCCTCGGACCCGCTTATCTATTCGTCCTGCAGCATCGTTTGCCGGTCGGATTGATGCGTGCAGGCTGGCAGCCTTGGCTCAGCACGATGGCGACGAATATCGGTATCGCGTTGCTGACGGCGGTCACGATCTGGGCGGTAGGGATTCGCGCCTTTCTGCTGGTTGAGATTCCGATCATGCTGATCGCCGCTTCGCTCGGCGTTTGGCTGTTCTATGTCCAGCATCAGTTTGAGGATACGTTTTGGGCTCGCAACCGAGCTTGGAACGTGTATGAGGCGGCCCTTTACGGCAGTTCGCACTACGAGCTGCCGATCGTGCTGCGCTGGTTCACGGCCAACATCGGTGTTCACCACGTCCACCATCTCTGCAGCCGGATACCGTTTTATCGATTGCCGCTGATCCTGCGCCGCCACCCCGAACTCACAAATATCGGCCGGCTGACGCTGCCTCAGAGCCTGGCATGCGTTCGCCTGGTGCTCTGGGATGAAACGGCCCGCCAGCTTATTTCTTTTCGCAAGCTGCGAACGCTGCTAAAGTCGATCTCGATTCCAGCGACGTAAAGCGCGCCACGCCCCTTACGCCTGCTTGGCCAGCAATCCGTTCAGCACCAGCTCGAGGTGGGCGTCGAAATAGGACTTCAGGTCGAGCGGGTGGCGGTCGTCGAACATCATCATCCACAGGTCGACCAGGGCGATCGGCGCGATGATGACCAGCGGACAATCGGTCACCGCAGAACGGCGGATCTCGCCGCGATCCATGCCGCGCTGAATCGCTTTCTGAAGCATGTCGAGACACGGGCGGTGGATATCCTGGTGATAGCGGTCGGCGAGCTCGGGGAAACGCGACGCCTCGGAAATCAGCATGCGCACCACTTCGCGCCGGCGCCGATCTTCCACCAGGTGCTGGTAGATGAAGCTGAACTGCGCGCGCAACAAATCGGCCGTCGAGCCGTCGTGGCGCTCGAACATGTCCTGCACGGTGTCGAGCGTCGCTTTCATGAGCTCGCGCACCATCGAGATGAAGAGTTGCTCCTTGCTCTCGAAATAGACGTAGATCGTGCCCTTGGTCACCCCGGCACGCTCGGCGATCTGATCGAGCGTGGTCATGGCGTAGCCGTTGCGGGAAAACTCCAGGAATGCGGCTTCCAGGATCTCCTGCGGCCGCTCCGCTTTGCGGCGGCGCCGGGTTTCCGTGCGCGTCTCCATCACCTCGGTCATGGGTTGAGCTAGGCTCCGGAAACCATGAAAGTCAAGTTATTGACTAACTGGATAGTAAATAACTAGTCTGCCTCGCCCAGGGGTGAACAAGTGCAGATGTGGTTGGGGCAGTTCAGGTGGCGCCGTCGGCCTGTCGGTGCGCCTCGTGTCGGATATTTGGCTGATCTCGGCCGGTTTTGGCGGAGGGCGGCTGGCGTTGTGCTGTCGTTTTCGCTATCGGCGGCCTGCGCCGTCGGTCCCGACTTCAAGCCGCCGTCGGCGCCGGCGGTCAGCGGCTATACGCCCGAAACGCATCCGGCGACGACGACTTCAGCCAACGTCGCCGGCGGTGCCGCGCAAACGTTCGTCGTCGGCCGCGACATCCCGGCCGAGTGGTGGAAGGTGTTCCATTCGAAGGAGATCGACGCGCTGATCGCCGAAGCGCTGCGGGCCAATCCGAACCTTCAGGCTGCGCAAGCGGCCTTGTGGCAGGCAAAGGAGAACCTCTACGCCTCCGCTGGCAAGCTGCTGCCCAGCGTCGACGCCGCTGCCTCCGTCACTCCTCAGCAATTCTCGGCGGCGGAATTCGGCTTGACCGGCCCGCCATCCATTTTCACCCTCTACCAAGCCACCGTAAACGTCGCCTATACGCCCGACGTGTTCGGCGGCCAACGCCGACAGATCGAAGCCAACGCGGCGCTTGCCGAGCAGCAGCGCTTCGCGCTCGAAGCGACTTTCCTGACGCTGACCGCGAACGTCGTGACGGCGGCGATCCAGGAGGCGTCGCTGCGCGGTCAGATCGAGGCGACCAAGGAGATCATCAAGGCGGAAACCGACCAGCTCGAAGTCGTGCGCAATCAGTTCGAAGTCGGCGGCGCCAACCGAGCCGACGTATTGACCCAGGAATCGGAGGTGGCGACGACGCAGGCGACATTGCCGCCGCTGCAGAAGCAACTGGAGCAGCAGCACCATGTGCTGCTGGCGTTGATCGGCCGCTTTCCTAATCAGGAGCACGGCAATCACTTGCAACTCGCATCGCTGCGGTTGCCGACGGCGCTGCCGGTCAGTTTGCCGAGCCAACTCGTCGAGCAGCGCCCGGATGTGCGCGCCGCCGAGGCGCAATTGCATCAGGCCAGCGCCCTGATCGGCGTCGCCATCGCCAACAGGCTGCCGCAATTAAGTCTCACCGCGCAGTACGGCAGCATCGCTTTGACGCCGGCGGCGCTGTTCACCCCGGCCACCGCCGTCTGGAGTCTCGGAGCCGCCGGCACGCAACCGATCTTCCACGGCTTTACGCTCTTGCATCAGGAACGCGCGGCCAAGGCCGCCTACGACATGGCCGAAGCGCAATATCGCAATACCGTGCTCGCGGCGTTCCAAAACGTCGCCGACGCGCTGCGGGCGCTGCAATTGGACGCCGCCACGCTCAAGGCGCAGCAGCGCGCGACGCGTGCGGCATCGGATACATTCGACCTTTCGCGCGGCCAGTACCGGTTGGGCGCGATCACCTATGTGACGCTGCTCAATGCCGAACGCAGCTACGAGCAGGCGCGGCTCGCCCTGGTGCAGGCACAAGCCGCCCGCTATGCCGACACCGCCGCATTGTTCGCGGCGCTGGGCGGCGGCTGGTGGAACCGCAGCGATGTGGTGCCGGATCCGCTCAGCCCCGAGCCGCAACTCGTCCAAGCCGCCAGCGATACCGCCGCCGTGCGCAGCAACGGAGCTCAATAGATGACCAAGCGCATGGTGATCATGCTCATCGCAGTCGCCATCGTGTTCGGCGGAATCTTCGGATTCCAGGCGTTCAAGGCGTCCATGATCAAGAAATTCATGACCGCCATGGGTTCGCCGCCGCAGACCGTGTCCGCGGCCAAGGCCTCCTACAGCGCATGGCAACCGAAGCTCGAAGCGATCGGCACGCTGCGCGCCGTGAAGGGCGCCGATCTGTCGCTCGACGTGCCGGGCGTCGTCGCCTCGATCTCGTTCAATTCCGGCGACGATGTCGAACAGGGCGCGCCGCTGCTCAAGCTCCGCGTGGAGGATGATCTCGCCAAGCTCGAATCTCTGCAGGCGATGGCGGAGCTCAGCGACGTCGTCAATCAGCGCGACCAGAAGCAATTCAAGATGCAAGCGGTGAGCCAGGCCACCTTGGATACCGACGCCGCCAACCTGAAGAACGCCAAGGCCCAGGTTGCCCAGCAGCAGGCGATCATCGACAAGAAGTTTCTGCGCGCGCCGTTTGCCGGGCACCTCGGCATTCGCGCCGTTGACCTCGGACAATATCTGGCAGCCGGAACGGTCATCGTCACGCTGCAGGCGTTGGATCCGATCTTCGTCGATTTCTTCGTGCCGCAGCAGGCGGTCGATCAGGTGCGCTTGGGGCAATCGGTTGTCGTCAAGATCGACGCCTTTAAGGATCAAACCTTTGCCGGCGAAATCTCGGCGATCAATCCCAAGGTCGACGCCGGCAGCCGCAACGTCCAGATCCGCGCGACCTTGAAGAATCCGGAACACAAGCTGCTGCCGGGAATGTACGCCACGGTCGACATCGCCACGGGGTCGCCGCAGAGCTACCTCACCCTGCCGCAGACGGCCATCACCTATAATCCGTACGGCGACACGGTTTACGTCGTCGACAGCAAGGCGGCCGACGCCGCCGGCAAGCCGCCACAACTGATCGCCCGGCAGACGTTCGTCACCACCGGGCCGACGCGAGGCGATCAGGTCGCCGTGCTCAAGGGCATCGACGAAGGCGATCTGATCGTTACTGCCGGGCAGATCAAGCTGCACAATGGATCGACCATTCTGATCGACAACTCGATCACGCCGACGGCCGACGCGGCACCGGCCGTTCCGATCGATCGATAGGCAAGCCGCGGCCATGAACTTTACGGATATCTTCATTCGCCGGCCGGTGCTCGCCACCGTCGTCAGCCTGCTGATCCTGGTGCTCGGCCTGCGCGCCTACGAAGTCTTGCCGGTCCTGCAATTCCCGCGCACCGAAAACGCCATCGTCAACGTCACCACGATCTACTACGGCGCCGATCCCGACGTGGTGGCCGGCTTCATCACCACGCCGCTGGAAAACGCCATCGCCCAAGCCAACGGCATCGACTACATGACCTCGGTCAGCCAGAGCGGGGTGAGCACGATCACGGTGTATCTGCGGCTCAACTACGATGCCGACAAGTCGCTGACCGAGATCAATACCAAGGTCAATTCGATTCTCAATCAGCTGCCGGCCGGCACGCTGCAGCCGATCCTCACCGTCAAGATCGGCCAGACCATCGACGCCATGTATCTCGGCTTCAACAGCGACACGCTGGCGCCGAACCAGATCACCGACTACCTCACCCGGGTGGTGCAGCCCAAGCTGCAGGCGGTCACCGGCGTGCAGACGGCGGAACTGCTCGGTCAGAAGGTGTTCGCCCTGCGCGCCTGGCTCGATCCGCAAAAGCTCGCGGCGTTCGGGCTGACGGCGACCGACGTCAGCCAGGCGCTGGCCGCCAACGACTACATATCCGGCATCGGCAATACCAAAGGTCAGATGGTGCAGGTCAACCTGACGGCCTCGACCGGGCTGCACTCCGCCGATGAATTCCGCAACCTCGTGGTCAAACAATCGAATGGCGCGGTGGTGCGCCTGAAAGACGTCGCCACCGTCACGCTTGGTGCCGAGGACTACGAATCGGAGGTCGGGTTCGACGGCAAGCAGGCGGTTTATATCGGCATCCAGGTCGCGCCGACCGCTAATCTGCTCGACGTGATCGACGGCGTGCACCGGGTATTTCCGGAAATCGAGGCGCAGCTGCCGCGCGGGCTCAACGGCAAGATCGTCTACGATTCCACCAAATTCGTGAACGCGGCGATCCACGAGGTCATCTTCAGCCTGCTCGAGGCTTTGGGCATCGTCACCCTCGTGGTCTTTCTGTTTCTCGGCTCGGTGCGTTCCTCGCTGATACCGACCGTCGCCATTCCGCTGTCGCTGATCGGCACCTTCATCATCCTGCTGGCGCTCGGCTATTCGATCAATCTGCTGACGCTGCTGGCGCTGGTGCTGGCCATCGGTCTCGTCGTCGACGACGCCATCATCGTGGTGGAGAACGTCAACCGCCATCTCGAGGACGGCATGGCGCCGGTGGCCGCCGCCATCGCCGCGGCGCGTGAGCTCGGCGGCCCGATCATCGCGATGACCGTGGTGCTGGCGGCGGTCTATGTGCCGATCGGCTTTCAGAGCGGGCTGACCGGCGCGCTGTTCGCGGAGTTCGCCTTCGCGCTGGTCGGCGCCGTGACCGTTTCCGGCATCATTGCGCTGACGCTGTCGCCGATGTTGTGCTCGCGGCTGCTCAAGGCTCCCGAACCCGAGCACCGCGGCTGGGAGGCCTGGTTTACCTATTACATCGACCGCAGCTTCGTCTGGCTGCGCGGCGCCTACGAGCGGCGTCTGCATGCCAGCTTGAACTATCTGCCGGTCACCGTGGTATTCGCGCTGATCGTCCTGAGCAGCATCTATTTCCTGTTCGCCACCGCCAAGACCGAGCTGGCGCCGCAGGAGGATCAGGGCGTCATCATCACGCAATCGATCGCGGCGCCGGACGCCACGCTGCAGCAGCGCCAGCTCTATTCGCGCCAAGTGTATCAGATTTTCACGCAGCATCCGGAGACCGACCACGTCTTCCAGATCGACGTGCCCGGCCAGTCGATCGCCGGCATGGTGTTCAAGCCTTGGGACGAGCGCGCGAAGACCACCAACCGGCTGCAGCCGGTGGTGCAGCAGGAGCTGAACAAGGTCGCCGGCGTGCGGGTCGTCGCCTTTCAGCCGCCGCCGCTGCCCGGCAGCATCGGCTTGCCGGTTCAGTTCGTCCTCGTCACCACCGATCCGTTCGCACGGCTGTACGACATCGCGCAGCAATTTCTGCAGCAGGCGCGGCAGAGCGGCATGTTTATCTTTCTCGATTGCGATCTGAAAATCGACAATCCACAATCCAATGTGATCATCGATCGCGACAAGACCGCGGAGCTCGGGCTGAAAATGAGCGACGTCGGCGCCGCGCTCGGCTCGATGCTCGGCGGCGGCTACGTCAACTATTTCAGCATGAGCGGACGCTCCTACAAGGTGATCCCGCAGGTCGGGCAGCGCTTTCGCTTGAATGCGCGGCAGTTGCTCGACTATTACATCCGCACCGCCGACGGCACGCTGGTGCCGCTGTCGACGATCGCCACCGTTTCGACCAAGACCGTCCCGGAATCGCTCAACCATTTCCAGCAGCTCAACAGCGCGACGATCCAGGGCGTCACCATGCCGGGAGTCGCCCAAGGCGATGCCCTGGCGTTTCTGCAGGATCTATCGAAGCGCACGCTGCCGCAGGGCTATTCGATCGATTACGGCGGCTTAAGCCGGCAATACGTCCAGGAGAGCAGCGGCTTCGTCACCATGTTCGGCTTCGCGCTGATCATCATTTTCCTGTCATTGGCGGCGTTGTTCGAGAGCTTCCGCGATCCGGTCATCATCCTGGTCTCGGTGCCGATGTCGATTGCCGGCGCGCTGATCTTCGTCAGCGTCGGCATCGGCGGCGCCTCGCTCAACATCTACACGGAAGTCGGCCTGGTGACGCTGATGGGCCTGATCAGCAAGCACGGTATTTTGATCGTGCAGTTCGCCAACCATTTGCAGGCCGAAGGCCGCACCAAGCGCGAGGCGATCGAGCTGGCCGTCGGTATCAGGCTGCGGCCGATCCTGATGACGACGGCGGCGATGGTGCTCGGCGTGGTGCCGCTGATCACCGCGACCGGGGCCGGCGCCGTGTCCCGCTTCCAGATGGGGCTTGTCATCGCTTCGGGCCTTTCGATCGGCACGCTGTTCACGCTGTTCGTGGTTCCGGCGGTGTACATGCTGCTCGCGGCCGATCATTCGGCGCCGGCGGTGGCCGGCGGAGCGCACATTCCCCCCGCGCACGCCGCTCCCGGGGCGTGAACTTTAGCCCGGGTCGATCGCAGAAAGCGGACAGGCGCGATGGCAGATTGGAGCGCAGGGCAATACCTCAAATTCGAGGATGAACGCACGCGGCCGCCGCGCGATCTTTTGGCCCGGGTGCCGCTCCGGCAGCCGCGGCTCGTGGTCGATCTCGGCTGCGGACCGGGAAACTCGACCTCGCTTCTAGTTGAGCGCTTTCCGCAGGCCGAGATTGTCGGCCTCGATTCGTCGCCCGACATGCTGGCAAAGGCGCGCCAGCGGCTGCCCAACTACACGTTCATTGCCGCCGACATCGCGACCTGGACGCCGCCGCCGCGCACCGATCTCGTCTTCGCCAATGCGGCGTTCCAGTGGGTGCCCGATCATCCGCGGGTACTACGACGGTTACTTGAAGCGCTGCCGGCGGGCGGCGTGCTCGCGGTGCAAATCCCCGACAACACGCGCGAGCCGGCGCTTGCACTGCAGCGCGAGGTAGCCGCCAGCGGGCCATGGGCCAACAACCCGGCAGTCAAGGCCGCCGCGCGCGCCGACCTGCCGCCGCCCGAAACTTATTACGATCAGCTCAAGCCGGTCTGCGCGCAGCTCGATATTTGGCACAGCGTCTACCATCACGTCATGGCGACGCCGCAGGCCATCGTCGAATGGTTCAAGGGCTCCTCGCTGCAGCCGTTCCTGGCGCCGCTCGATGCCGCCGCGCGCGAAGAATTTTTGGCCGCCTATACGAAAAAGATCGTCGGCAGCTACCCGCCGCGCCTTGATGGCAAGGTGCTGCTGCGATTTCCCCGGCTGTTCATCGTGGCGGTGCGATGAAGATTTTTTGTCGTCATGGCCGGTCTTGTTCCGGCCATCCACGTCTTCTTCCCACCGCAATTTTTCTCTTGCTGGTGTTGACAATGTCGCACGCCTTCGCCGCCGATGCGGCGTTCCAGGCGTGGCTGCAATCGCTGTGGCCGCAGGCGCAAGCGCTCGGTGTGTCGCGCGCCACCTTCGAGGAGGCGACGCGCGGGCTCGAGCCCGATTTGTCGCTGCCGGAGCTGGTCATTCCCGGGCGGCCGGAACGAAAGGAACCGGGCCAGCCGGAATTCGTCGAGACGCCCGCGGATTATCTGAAAGAGACGACCTTCGACCGTCTGGCCGCGCAGGGCCGTAAGCTCAACGATCAATACCGGCCGACGCTCGCCGCGATCGAGCGGCAGTTTGGCGTCGCGCCGACCGTGGTACTGGCGATCTTCGGCCGCGAGACCGACTACGGCCGCGCCCGCGACACCCACAACGCCGTCCGCGTGCTGGCGACGCAGGCCTATTACGGCAAGCGCAAGGACAAGTTCCGCGACGAATTTTTGCTGGCGCTCAAGATGCTGGAGCACGGCTACGTCAAGCTCGCCGATATGAAAAGCTCCTGGGCCGGCGCCATGGGGCTGACGCAATTTCTGCCCTCGGACTATTTGAAATACGCCGCGCATTTCGGCGGCGAAGGCCGGGCCGACATCTGGAATTCGATCCCGGACGCGCTCGCGTCGGCGGCGAAGCAACTCGTCGACAAAGGCTGGCAGCGCGATCTGCGCTGGGCCTACGAAGTGCGTGCGCCGAACGACGTCGACTGCACGCTCGGCGTCCCGGAGAATACGCAGCCGATCAGCGAATGGCTCAGGCGGGGTTTTGTGCCGGCCTACGGCCGCAGGCTGTCGCCGCGGGAGCGCGCCGAGCCGGCTTCCTTGCTGCAGCCGGCGGGGCTTTACGGGCCGGCCTTCCTCGCTACTAAGAACTATTTTGTCATCAAGGAATACAATTTCTCCGACCTTTACGTCTTGTTCGTCGGTCATCTTAGCGACCGCATCCTCGATCCGCGGCCGTTCGAGACGACATCGTTCGAAACTCCTTGGGGCAAGGTGGCGCAGCTTCCCACGCGCGATCTCGATCGCATGCAGCAAATCCTCACCACGCGCGGCTATTATCATGACAAGATCGACGGCAAAGCCGGGATGAAGACCCGCGCCGCGCTCGGCGAGTATCAGAAGCGCAACGGGCTCAAGGTCGACTGCTGGCCGACCGCTGCGCTATTGGCGCATATGGAGGCGAACGATCGATGATCAATTTTGCGTCTGGAAATCGTTGCAATTGGGCCGCGGCTAGAGCGCGTCCAGGAAAAGTGGAACCCGGTTTTCCGTCCGGACGCGCGATAAAACGAGAACTTAGAGCGGGATGACGATTCGAAGATAAGTCATCTCGCTCTAGTGCTTCGATGATGATGCCAACGCTCTGAATTACTTCCGCTTTTGGGGCGCAACCGACATGGCCGGACCTGTTGCTGGCTCTGCCCGCTCGCGAATGACCCAAACCGGACGTGGGGCGTCAATTTTTGTGCGACGCACAGTTCGGTTCTCATTCAGTGCTGTGTGAGAGCGTGGGTCTTCTAGTCTCGCAGATTGACTAGGGCGGAGTCTAAAACTCGTTGCCGATAGCGCATTGATCTGTCGCACTGCGTTCGCCGTCGACCGAGTAATTTCGAAACCGCCGGGAGGCGAAGGCCTGATACTTTTACTTTGACTTGAGCAGCCGATCCAGTCGCTCATTGAGCACTTTCAGTTCAGCCATACGAGCCAAAATGCGTTGCGTTATTTCGGACCTTTCGTCCACATCAAAGGTAATTTGCCGGGTGTTTCGATCTTGCATATTCCAATTCTCCAGGGCCGCAATCTCCCGTCTCAAGGTGTGCTCGTCGTCCATCCGTGACTCCTAAACCAGCATCCGCCGGATGGCGTTGGTTCAAGCCAAATCTGGGACCGTTTCTGGCTCGTGGCAAGCCCGGACCGTCTGCCTGACCGCCGCCGACTCGTCGGCGGATGGCGTCCTCCATCGTCGTCGGCGAGCCGGCGAAACCGACAAAGTGATTGCGCGGAAAATTCTCCGCTGCGGTGCACTTTGTCACCTTATGGCCGACATCGGGTTCCGGAATTGCTGTGGGTTCGCGGTCTCAACCGGCTATCTGGACAAGCGGCCAGGTAGCATACCGCGAGCACTTGCGACGCTCGTGCGGCTTTAGGCAAGCAAGCTCTTGATCAATATCAAAGCGCGAAACCAGCATTACTGCGTGAATTGGCAAGGCTAAAGTCACCAACGGCCTTCACTGTGTGGTGGAAAGCCTAGAGCGCGCGCTCTAAGAAAACATCGGGTCGCTCGTCGGCATACTCGACACGACGTTGTCGTGGGAGAGCGGAACCGAGGCTATGAACCTTATCAGGCGCTTCTGCTTAGTCATAGCAACCATCATTGCCCTGGCAGCGGGATCGCTCACCGGGGTTTCGGCCCAATCAAGCACGGCGGACGAACTGAATAAGAAGATCATCGAGCTTTTTAATAGCGGAAAGATCGCTGAGGCGATTCCACCGGCGCAGCAAGTGCTGGCGATCCGGGAAAAGGCGCTCGGACCTGATCATCCCGACGTCGCGCAAGCCTTGCACAATCTAGCTGTGCTCTACGGCCAACAGGGCCGCTACGCCGAGGCCGCGCCGCTGTTGAAGCGCGCGCTGGCAATCCGGGAAAAGGCGCTCGGGCCCGATCACCTGGATGTCGCGACAACACTGAACGATCTGGCTCACCTCTACGTCGAGCAAGGCCGTCACGCCGAAGCCGAACCGCTCTGCAAGCGGTCGCTGGCGATCGTGGAAAAGGCACTGGGCCCCGATCATCCCAATTTCGCGACATCATTGAACAATTTGGCTTTGCTTTACGACAAACAGGGCCGCTACGCCGAAACCGAGCCGCTCTATAAGCGAGCGCTGGCGATCTACGAAAAGGCGCTCGGGCCCGATCATCCCTTTGTCGCAACCGACCTGAACAATCTGGCTTCGCTCTACGAAAACCAGGGCCGCTACGCCGAGGCCGAGCCGCTGTATAAGCGCGCACTCGCGATCCAGGAAAAGGCGCTCGGGCCCAATCATCCCCATGTCGCGACCGACCTGAACAATCTGGCTCACCTCTACGTCGAGCAAGGCCGTTACGCCGACGCCGAACCGCTCTGCAAGCGGGCGCTGTCGATCCGGGAAAAGGCGCTCGGGCCCGATCATCCCGATGTCGCGACGGCGTTGAACAATTTGGCCTGGCTCTACGTCGAGCAAGGCCGTTACGCCGAAGCCGAGCCGCTGTTTAAGCGCGCGCTGACAATCGACGAAAAGGCGCTCGGGCCTGATCATCCTGATGTGGCGCTGGCGCTGAATAATCTGGCTAAGCTTTATGACGACCAGGGCCGCTACGCCGAGGCCGAGCCGCTCTACAAGCGGGCGCTGGCGATCGACGAGAAGGCGCTCGGGCCCGAGCATCCCGATGTCGCGGCGGCGCTGAACAATCTGGCTGCGCTCTATCACAACCAGGGCCGCTACGCCGAGGCCGAGCCGCTCTATAAGCGGGCGCTCGCGATCCAGGAAAAGGCGCTCGGGCCCGATCATCCCCATGTCGCGGCCGACCTGAACAATCTGGCTTTGCTCTACAAAGACCAAGGCCGCTACGCCGAGGCCGAACCGCTCTACAAGCGCGCGCTGGCGATCGTGGAAAAGGCACTGGGCGCCGATCATCCCCATGTCGCGATGGCGTTGAACAATTTGGCTTCGCTCTACGACAACCAGGGCCGCTACCCCGAGGCCAAACCGCTCTATAAGCGGGCGCTGGCGATCCGGGAAAAGGCACTGGGGCCCGATCACCCCGATGTCGCGGCGGCGCTGCACAATCTGACTGCATTCTATGCCGAGCAGAGCCGCTACGCCGATGCGCTGCCGCTGGCCCGCAGGCTCATCGCCGGGAAGTTCGCCAAGTCCTGGCCGGTGCTGCCGGTCCTGGCCGGCGCGCAAGCCGCCAAGCTGATTGCGCCGGATGAGGCCATCGACGACGGACTGAACGTCGAGCAACGCGACACCCAGACCGCCGCTAGCGATGCCCTCAACGCTCTGGCCGTGCGATTTTCTGCCGGCAACGACCGGCTCGCCCAATTGGTGCGCCAGGATCAGGATCTCGCCGGCGAGGCCGCCACGCTCGACAAGGCCCTGATCGCTGCGGTGTCGCAGGAACCGGCCAAGCGCGATGCCGCGGTAGAGCAAAAGACCAAAGACCGGATCGGGGTGGTGGCCAAGCAACGCGACGATCTGCAGGCCGTGTTCGCCAAGGAGTTTCCGGATTACGCGGCTCTGTCGAACCCGCAGCCTATGACGGTCAAGGACGTCCAGGGCTTGCTCGCCAACGACGAAGCGCTCGTCATCATCGAGCTCGGCGGCCATAGCTACGTCTGGGCGATCACACGGAACGCCGTGGATTGGAAGGACCTCGGGATCAATGCTGGCCAAGTGGCCAAGTCTGTTACGACGCTACGCGCCGGCCTCGATCCCACGAACTTCCGGCCATTCGATCCGGCATTGAGTTATGGCCTTTACCGACAGCTGCTGGGGCCGGTCGAGCCGATCATCGCCGGGAAGCCGAGGTTCAGCCTCGTCGTCAACGGCGCGCTGACCAGCCTGCCGCTGCAGGTGCTGGTCGTGAGCGATCCGGTCGGCAAGGCGCTCAAGGATGTCGATTGGCTGATCCGCAGCCATGCCGTCACGGTGCTGCCGTCGGTCGAAAGCCTGCGGGGCAAGTCCGCGGTGGCGGCAGCGCCAAGCCCGCTGATCGGCTTCGCAAATCCGATCCTGAAACTCGATTCGCCACAATTGCAGCAGGACACTCGTCTTGCGGCGAATGTCGCGGTCTCGCGCGGCACGCGCGGTCCGATCGCCGACCTCGCGGCGCTGCGCGCCGGTCTGCCGGAATTGCCGGAAACCGCCGACGAACTCAAGCAGGTGGCCAAGAGCGTCAAGGCCGACCCCGCCGATCTCTTTATTGGTCCCGATGCGACCGAGACGCGCGTCAAGCAGTCCAAACTCGACAATTTTCGTATCGTCTATTTCGCGACCCATGGGCTCCTCGCCGGCGACGTCGCCGAATATGCCAAGCTCAATGCCGAGCCGGCACTGGTTCTGACCCTGCCCGAGAAGCCCACTGAATACGATAACGGGCTTCTCACGGCTTCCGAGGTGGCCCAGCTCAAGCTCAACGCCAACTGGGTGGTGCTGTCGGCCTGCAACACGGCGGCCGGCGACAAGCCGGGTGCTGAAGCCTTGTCGGGTCTAGCGCGTGCCTTCTTCTACGCCGGCGCGCGCTCCCTGATCGTGTCGAACTGGGAAGTCGAGAGCAACGCCACCGTGGCGCTGATGACTGGCACCTTCGCCGCCCTCACCGCTGATCCGACGCTGTCGCATGCCGAGGCGCTGCGTAAATCCATCCTGGCCATGATCGACAGCGCCAACCGCCCACTGTTTAGCGACCTCGCCGACCCCAAATACTGGGCGCCCTTCATCGTCGTCGGCGAGCCGGCGAAACCGACAAAGTGACCGCGCAGAACATTCTCCGCTGCACTGCACTTTGTCGCCTTATGGCGCTTAGCGTCGGATCACGTTTTGATGGCTGACGGTCGCTATCGGAGCTGAAGCGGACATGGACGAGCTTGGGCCTTGACTATCTCAGTTGCGAATGACCCATCTCGGTCATTCGAGTGAAAGGTTTGCTGCGATGATTGCTCGTGACAGCCGCCGCTTGGGAAAAGCCGTCTGCATGACCTACCGCGCCAGCCGGCGCGTACACACTCGCGTGACTTTAGCGGCGAAGGAAGCAAAAACATGGCCTTGAAAGTGAGCAGTGTTACCTCAGTGAAGTCCGGTTCGTTCGCGTTGGGCCACAGCTTCAACATTACTACCGCACGCGGCCTACCTATCGTTAGCTTTGTCTACGATAAGCGCGATGATGCAGAAGCTGCCGCGACTAAGGTTCGCGCCGCCTTTGAGAAGGCGAGAGCAGTAGTCGCATGTCAATGAGTTCGCGGGATGATGCGATGGGCCCTTAGCGCCGGATCACGTTTTGATGGCTGACGGTCGCTATCGGAGTTGAAGCGGACATGGACGAGCTTGGGCCTTGACCATCTCAGTCGAGAATGACCCGTTGCGGAAGTGTAGAGTGCGTCGCAGCAGACAAGACCAAGGCCCCGGCGCCTGCTACATTCCCGGTTACAAAGTTTCACTATTTCCGATTTGTTTCGTACTGGCTGTTATCGCTTGGCCGTGTTGCCATTTATTCAGCATGGTTCGTACTGTGATCTATCACAGTAAGAAGTGAAACTTCTCACAGTTTACGGCGATGGAACCGACGCCGATTATCACGATGAATGTTGACGTTCGCCGCGTACGCAAAGGGCCCCATCAATGGCGTCCGCGAAAACAAGAACAATTGCCGGAACAGCGCTCGCCGTGGGAGCCATCGCGGCGCTGTCGTATATTTTCGGGCTATTTCCTGCCGCGTCGGATTTTGTGCCCGGCGTCCGGACAACGAACGCCAACGCACAGGCGGCGCCAACCGCCACGCCAAAAGCCGCGCCGGGCGCGGCCTCGGTCAATCCATTCACCCTCGATCTAACGGATTCGCAACTCGCTGCCGTAAAGGTCGATCCGGTCGAAGTCCACGTCTTCCCGGTCGAAAAGGAGGCGGTCGGCAGCATCGACTTCAACGAGGACATGGAGACGCAGGTCTTCACGCCCTATCAGGGCAAGATCATCGCCCTGTTCGCTGCCGTCGGCGATGACGTGAAGAAGGGTCAGACGCTGTTCACGATCGACAGCCCCGATCTGCTGGCGGCCGAATCGAACTTGATTGCCGCAGCAGGGGTGCTGGACCTGACCACCCGCAATCTGGCGCGCTTGCGCGAGCTCTACAAGAGCCTCGCCGTATCGCAGGCGCTTCTGGAACAGGGAATTTCCGATCAGCAGACCGCGGAAGGCAATTTGCGCGCGGCGCGCGATTCGGTGCGCATCTTCGGCAAGTCAGACGCCGAGATCGACCGCATTGTCGCCGATCGCTTGGCGGACCCAACGCTCGTGGTGCCGAGCCCGATCAATGGCCGGATCACGGCCCGCACTGCCGCGCCGGGGCTGTTCGTGCAGCCCGCTAATCCGCCGCCGCCTTATGTTGTGGCTGACATCGACACAATGTGGATGCTGGCGAATGTGGTGGAGACCGACAGCCCGGCATTCCGCGTCGGACAGGAGGTCCAGGTCCGGCTCAGCGCGTTTCCGGATCGGGTGTTCGACGGCAAGATCACGACCATCGGAGCGACCGTCGATCCCAATACCCGTCGCGTCCTGGTTCGGTCAGAGATTAACGACCCGCAGCACGAGCTGCGTTCGGGTATGTTCGGAAATTTTGTCATCAGCATTGGCGCGCCGGTCCGTTCCCCGGCGGTGCCGCTCGCCGGCGTCGTGCGAGAAGGCGACGGCACACAGACGGTTTGGGTCACCGCCGACCGCCGTCGGTTCGCCAGGCGAACCGTCAAGATCGGGCAGCCGCGCGACGGCTACCGGCAAATTCTCGAAGGCTTGCAGCCGGGCGAGCTGGTTGCCACCGAGGGCGCAGTCTTTCTCAGCAACATGTTGACGATCGCGGGGACCCAATGAGGTCTCCGGTCATCCGGTCCGCAGGTGACGGAGGCCGCCCGTGCTGAAGGGCATCCTTGCCTTTGGCCTTACCCGCCGCGCGATCATCCTGTTGGGCCTGCTGGTCTTCATCGCCGGCGGGCTCGTCGCGTTTTCCAGGTTGAATATCGAGGCCTATCCCAATCCCGCGCCCGTCATTCTCGAGATCACCGCCCAGGCCGCCGGTCTGTCGGCCGAAGAGATGGAGCGTTATTACACCATCCCGATGGAAATCGGCCTCTACCCCACGCCCGGAATCGACAATATCCGCTCGACTTCGTTCTACGGTCTGACGTTCGTGCGCGTCACGTTCCGCTACGGCGTCGATTATTTCTTCGCCTATACGCAGGCGGCGCTAAGCCTGCAGCAAAACGTCACTCTGCCAGGCAACCAGATACCGCAGATTCAGCAATCCAGCCTGGTCGGCGAGGTCTATCGCTACCAAGTGGTCGGCCCTCCGCATTTCGGGCTCACCAACTTGCGCACCGTGCAAGACTGGATCGCTACCCGAGGCTTATTCACCGTGACCGACGGCGTTGTGGCGATCAACTCGTGGGGCGGTACGACCAAGCAATACAACGTCGATGTCGATTTGCACAAACTCGACGCCTACAACGTCACGCTGCCGCAAATCATCAGTGCGCTTGGCAATTCCAACATCAACGTCGGGGGCCGCGAGATCACCGTCGGCCAGCAGTCGGTGAACATCCGCGGCATTGGGCTTTTCAATAGCGGCGGCGATGAGGACTTGACCAAGGGCTATCGCGTCAACGATATCGAGAATGTCGTCCTCGGACAGTTCAATGGCGTTCCCATTCAGATCAAGGAGGTCGCCAAGGTTTCGGTCGGCTATGTGCCGAGGCTCGGCATCGCCGGCTTCGATCACGACAGCGATGTCGCGTTGTCCATCGTCGTCATGGGCCGAACCTTTCACACGAACAGTGTCGTACCCCGCATCAAGGCGGAAATCGACAAGCTGAACACTGACGGTGAGCTGCCGCCGGGCGTTAAGCTCGTTCCCTATTACGATCGTATCGGCCTGGTAAACGTCACCACCCATACGGTGCTGCACAACCTGATATTCGGCTGCGCGCTGGTATTCCTGATCCAGTGGATCTTCCTGGGCAACTTGCGCAGCGCCATCATTGTCGGCGTCAACATTCCCTTCGCGCTGTTTTTTGCCGTCATCATCATGGTGCTGCTGGGACAGGACGCCAACCTGCTGTCGGTCGGCGCCGTCGATTTCGGCATTATCGTCGATTCGGCGGTGATCCTGGTCGAGAACATTTTCCGCAACTTCCAGGCGCCGCCGGATGTCAGGCGGAGCCTGCTGCAGCACCTCGCCGAGGGAGCATTCGGCCCTGATCCGACGCGCTCTGTCGAGGGCGGTTGGACCGATCGGCTGCGCATGATTTTCGCGAGCGCGCTTCAGGTCGATAACGCGATCTTTTTCTCGGCGCTGATCACGGTGGCGGCGTTCGTGCCCTTGTTCACCATGCAGGGGGTCGAAGGCCAGATTTTCAATCCTATGGCGCGAACCTACGGGCTGGCGCTTGCCGGGGCGTTGCTATCGACTTTCACGATCACACCGGTGCTGGCGTCGTACCTGCTTCCCGCGCACGTGGAGGAAACGCAGACCGTCGTTGTCCGCTTCTTGCACCGGATTTATGCGCCGGCGCTGCATTGGTCGCTCGAGCACCGCAAGATCATGTTGGGGATCGCTGCCGCGTTCCTCGTCGTCATCGGTTTGTTGGCGACGCGGCTTGGCAGTGAATTCCTGCCGGCGCTTGAAGAAGGCAATCTGTGGATTCGCGCGTCATTACCGCCGACCATGGGGCTGGAGGCCGGCGAACCGGCGACGACGAAGATGCGCGAGATATTGCTCCGTCATCCGGAAGTGCTTCACGTCGTTTCCCAGCACGGCCGGCCGGACAACGGCAGCGACGCTTCACCGTTCTCCAATGTCGAGCTGTTTGTGCCGCTGAAGCCGTACGACGAATGGCCAACGGGCTTTACGAAGGACATGTTGATCGCTCAGCTGCAACATGAATTTAACGACGGGCTGCCGGGTGTGAATTTCAATTTCTCGCAGTACATCCAGGACAATATCGAGGAGGCGCTGTCCGGCGTCAAAGGCGCCAATTCCGTCAAGATCATCGGTCACAACCAGGATATATTGGAAGACCTGGCCCTTAAGGTCCAGCACGAGATGGTGCAGGTCCCGGGCATGGCCGATCTCGGCATTTTCCACGTTCAGGGTCAACCGAACCTGAATGTTAAAGTGGATCGCGAAAAGGCCGCCCGCTACGGCCTCAATACCGGCGATGTCAACACCGTTATTCAAGCCGCACTGGGCGGCGCAAGCGCAACCACGTTCCTCGAGGGTGACCGCGCATGGAATGTCCAGGTGCGGCTGCCACCTGAATATCGCGCAAGCCTCGAAGCGGTGCGCAATGTCAAGGTCGGCTATCAGACACCGGCCGGCGTCAATGCCTATGTTCCGCTGAGCGAGCTCGCCAATATCACGCTCGATACCGGCGCTTCCTACATCTATCACGAGACGAGAGAGCGCTACATCCCGGTCAAGTTCAGCGTCCGCGGTCGCGATCTGGGCGGCACGGTTGCCGAAGCGCAGCAGCGCATCGCCAAGAACGTGAAGCTGCCGGTCGGCTATCGCATCATCTGGGCCGGCGAGTTCGAGGACCTGCAGAAGGCTAAAGCGCGGCTCGAAATCATCGTTCCCATCAGCCTGCTGCTGATCATGGTTCTGCTCTACGGCCTGTTCAATTCGCTGCGCGACAGTCTGTTGGCGCTGGCCGGCATTCCCTTTGCGGTCAGCGGCGGCGTGCTGGCGCTGTATTTCACTGGACTCGATTTCAGTATCTCATCGGCGATCGGCTTCGTGTCGTTGCTGGGCGTGTCGGTCATGGACGGCATCCTGATAATCACCTATTACAACCAGGTCCACAGAACCGGCGCGAGCGCTGTCGACTCGATGTACCACGCCGCGACCCAGCGCATGCGGCCGATGCTGATGACGGCGCTGTCAGCTTGCATAGGCTTGCTGCCGGCGGCGGTGTCGACCGGCATCGGCAGCCAGGTGCAGCGGCCGCTGGCCACCGTCGTCGTCGGCGGCATGCTGATAGGTCCGATCATGTTGCTCGTCGTTGTGCCGGCGTTGCGCATGATGTTCTTGGAGCGGGAGCACGGCCCGCATGTGTCGCCCGATGCGGACCAGCTCACGCCGGCGGAGCGATAGTTGCCATGAGCGCCCGCGCACCGCTGTTGGCGAGCTTCTTCCCTGTATATCTTCTATTGTTCGGCGCGGTGGCGGTTGACTCTGCTTCTGCCGAAGACTCCGCTCCGGTTGCAAACCATACCGATGCCGAAGCGAACCCGATTGACGCCAGCATTACGATGCAGCGCCCATCTCACTTCAGACGTGGACTGAAAGGACACGATTGGAAGAAATCCAAGATTACCCGACCATCAGGAAATTCCCGCGATGGCCGCCGAGCCTGGACGCACGCCAAGAATGGCGTCGTGAGAAATGCGATCGGGTTGCCCGTCCACCCGACGAGCACCGACATCAAGGGAACAGACGTGAAGGCCTCCGAGCGGGCCGGCGTCGACGGCGCGCCGAAGTCCGGAAGTCCTGCGGGAAACGGTGGAACGGAAGCTGGTGGGATCGATACTCACCGCCAAGGGTTTGTCCCGCTCCGGGCAGGCGGGGTCACGCCGCACGACCCACGAACTAACACGGCGATGAACCATTCGATCATCAGCGGTCGCGATATAGTCCGTCCGGGTTTGGGCGCCGGCGCGATTGGTGGTCCGGCGAAGAACGTCGCCGGTGTCATCAGCGGTAACAGCTTTCGGCCCAGGCATCCGTGACAATCAGTGCAAGGTCCGTATCACGGTTTGATCAGGCCGCTGGACACAGCTTTTATCGCTGCCTCCGTCCGCGTCGCCGCGCCCAGTTTGATCCTGGCGTTGTCCACGTGAAAATCCACCGTGCGTTTGGATAGACGGAGCTTGCGCGCAATCTCGGCTGATGTCTTGCCGTGTGATATCCAGGTCAGAACTTCGATCTCACGATCGTTCAACTTCACAATCTTCGGCGACAGCTTGGTGCGTGCGATGCCCGCTATCCGCGCATTGATGATGAAGACCAACCGATCGAAATCAATCGGCTTGGTGATGTAGTCATCGGCGCCAAGGCGCCGGCCCTTGAGTTCGGTCTCGCGATCGGCCAGCGCGGTCAGAAATACGAAGGGTATCCGTCCGAGGCGGGGTGCGATCTCGTTCAACCGCTCCAATACTTCAAAGCCGGTCATGGCCGGCATGCTGACATCGCACAATATCAGGTCCGGCGTAGCCTTCATGATGGCCATCAAGCCCTCCTGACCGCCATACGCCACACTGACCTCGAAGCCGCGATCCACCAGCTCTTCGGCAATGAGGTCGGCCGTGTCGCGATCATCTTCGATGCACAGGATTTTCCTGGGAACATGCGCCATGCGGCCCCCACCCCGGAGCAGATGGCATCGCTACACCTAAATGAGCCATCATTCGCGGAAGGGTAGCGGTACAGGACGCTTGCAATAAACTGGGATGAATCACAGACGATACTGTGATTAATACAACCTAGCCGATTCTGTTGATGAAGTCCGAATATCAACTTGGGCGTATGGCCAAAACCTGATCGGCACAAGCCGTCATGTTGCAGTGCGTGAGTCTGAAAGTGGCCCATCACGACGTAGCGCCCTGAAAAGGTTTTCGGTCGCCTTCGGGGTATTAGCGGACATCGCGAGCCGAACGTCCGGATGATCTTAAGAGTTCACGGCCTAATCATCGCCCGGCACGGCGAGCGGCAAGCGGTCGTCGTCCTCGCCGGAATAGCCGAGCGCGCGCCGCGGTTTGTATTTGAGCGAACCGGTGACGCCGGGGTCACCATAATGTTCGCCGTAATGTTGCGCGGCGTAGCGCGCCCGCGCGCGTTCGGCCACGACCTCGCCGGGTATCGCGGCCGGCTGGCAGATGCGGCGGCCGCTGGCGCGCCGCATCAGATCGACGTGGATGTGATTGTAGTGATAGACGTTGGCGCCGGGCGCCAGTACGGTGGTGAATTCCTCGCAGGCCGCCAGCTGCACGTCATGCAGAAAGCCCTGCTCCTCCGGGGTTCCGCGCCAGCCATATTGCACGCTGATCTTGTGGCCGTCGGCGAGCTGGAATTCGGCGATGTCGAGCGCGTTGCCGAAAGCGTGCTCGGAAATATGCGCGTTCGGATCGCCGTTCATGCCGCGGCAGGAATAGGCCGAGATTTGTTTGATCTCGATCACCGGCTGGCGGAACCAGCGCAGCGCCGCGGGCTGCACCGCCGCCGCGATCCATTTGTCGAGCGCGGAGACGATCGGGCAGGCGAGCGTCGCTGGCGGTTTGACTTCGACCTGGCCGGCGGCGGTCACCATCGGCGCGCGCGGTGGACCGAGCGGCACCGGTTCGGCGCGCTGCGGGTAAGCCGGCGACGAATATACCGGCGGCGGATAAGTCGCCGGCGGCGGCATGCTTGAGGGTGTGCCGGGCGCGCCATCATAGCGGCGCGGCGGCCCGGGTTGGTAATCCGCGTCGTCCTCATCAGGCACGGGAACACCCGGGGCGTAGAGCGACATCGGCGGACCGGCCTGTTGGGGGCCCGGCGGCGGACCGGCCTGTGCGGCCGGCGGCGGACCTGTCTGCCACCGATAAACTTGGCCCGGATTAGTTGGCGTCGAACCCGGCGGCGGCGCGCCGTATTGCGGTGACGCGGAGGGCGGCGGCGCGTCATACGGCGGTGGCGTTGAGGGCGCTACGCCGTATTGCGGCGGGCCGGATGGCAGCGGCGGCAGGGCGTTCGACTGGATCACCGGCCATTGCTGCGGCATGGCCCCCTTGGGGATAGCGCTGGGCGGACGCACTGGTTCGTCATCGTAACCGAGCGGTGCACTGTCACCCAGCGCCGACACCCGCAGCGGAAAATCGGCGCCGCAGATGCCCGGGCCGCTGATCGCCGAAATGCGCAGGCGCTCCGGGCTTTCCTTCACGGCGCCGGAATTGAGACAGGCGACCTCGGCGTCGCGCCGCCACGGTTCGCGCTCGGCGAACAGGTAATGGCTGCAGCCGGCGAGCGCGATCAACGCGGCAACGACGGCGGAGCCGAACAGCGACCACTGAACGCCACGCGACATGCGCGGAGAATGCGAGAATTTCCGTTAAGGACTGCTCAATGATGCCGCGCGCTCATGCGCGTTAGGGGTACGCTAACCATGCCCCGCGCGAGCAGCCCTTGATCCGGCACCGGCTTTCGGGCCACATCGCAAACGAGCATGATCCGGAAAAGTGGAGGCCGGTTTTCCGAAAAGATCATGCTCCACTAAAGCGGGGAGGGGTGATGGAACACAGTCCGATTGAGGGTGAGGGCGTCTGATGCTTGCCGCGCTCGACTTGGCCCGCCGCATCGAAGCCGGCGAACTCACCCCGCGTGCTGTCGTCGAACTCTGCGCCGAGGCGATCGCGGCCGACGAGGCCAAGATCGGTGCGTTCGCATCGCTCGATCTCGAGGCGGCGGCGCGCGCCGCGGAAGACCCGCGGCTTGTTGGCACGCCGCTGCGCGGTCTGCCCATCGGGTTTAAGGATATCTTCGATACCGCCGACCTGCCGACCCAGTACGGCTCGCCGATTTACGCCGGATATCGGCCGCGCGCCGATGCCGCCGCGGTGGCGATGGTGCGCCGCGCCGGCGGCTTGATCCTCGGCAAGACGGTGACCACCGAATTTGCCTGGATGGTGCCCGCCGGCACCCGCAATCCACGAAACCCGGCGCATACGCCGGGCGGCTCGTCGTCGGGTTCCGCCGCCGCGGTCGCTGCCGCCATGCTGCCGATCGCGCTCGGCAGTCAGACTGCCGGCTCGGTCGTCCGGCCGGCGGCGTTCTGCGGCGTCGCCGGGTTCAAGCCGTCGTACCGGCTGATCCCGACCGTCGGCATGAAATGCTTCTCGTGGCTCCTCGATACCGTGGGCCTGTTCGGCGCCGGCGTTGCCGATGTTGCCTTCGCGGCGGCGGCAATCACCGACCGCGATTTGCGCGTCGATCACGGCGAGCCGGCGGCGCCGCGCCTCGGACTTCTCCGCACGCATCTGTGGAGGCAGGCGAGCGCCGCGATGCACGGCGCGCTCGAAACCGCCGCCCGCGCCGCGCAAGCCGCCGGTGCGACGGTCACCGAGCTGACGCTGCCGCCGATCCTGGAAGAGGCCTACGGCGTGCACGGCACGATTCAGGACTACGAAGCGTTTCGCGCGCTCGCCTTCGAATACGACCGCCATCGCGACGAGCTCGCAGCGCCATTGCGTGAGCAGCTCGACCGCGCCGCGGCGATCACCGCTGACGAATACGACGCGGCGCGCCGGACCGCCACGCGCGCGCGTCAGGCAATGCCGGATTTGCTGCGCGAGTACGACGTGGTCTTGACGCCGTCGGCGCCCGGCGCGGCGCCGCATGGCTTGGGCTCGACCGGCAATCCGGCGTTCAACAAGCTGTGGACGCTACTGGGAACGCCTTGCGTCAATGTGCCGGGACTGCGCGAGGGCGAATTGCCGCTCGGCGTGCAGATCGTCGGCCGCTTCGGCCGCGACCGCTTAACGCTGGAGGCGGCGCTGTTCCTGGAACGCGCCATCGCCAAGCATTCGCGTGCTTAATTTTCCCCTGCGCGCGCGCTGGAACTTTTCTTAGTCGCGGGCGCAACCGTTCATGTGGAAAAATTGTCTGCGGATTTCATGATGTTGGCGGCTGTGTGTCATGCAGCAAATTTCTGCGGCGATGCAGCAACGGATTTTCTTTTGCCGCTTGCCGCGTTCTGCTAGCCTTTTACTCAGCGCAACTCTGATGGAGGTGCGACGAGTGGACCTTACATTGAGGCTCAATGTTCTGGCGGTGTGCGCCGTGTTCGTGTTCGTTGGCGCGATCTTGCTGGGGGCGTTCTGAGTTTCGGTCCAACGCCAGAGGCCATCAAGGGTCGCCGCGTCCAACCGGCGGTCGAGATTACAGACACCGGAGCAGTCAATGCTCCGGTGTTTGTTTGTCAGGGTGTCATTCCGCGGCGCTGCGCGTCAGTGCCACCGGGTCGTAGTTGAGGATCGGCGCCAGCCATTTCTCGGCTTGCGCCAGCGTCCATTTCTTACGCTTGGCATAATCTTCGACCTGATCGCGCTCGATCTTGCCGACACCGAAATAATAACTGTCGGGATGGCTGAAATAGAGCCCGCACACCGAAGCGCCGGGCCACATGGCGAAGCTTTCGGTGAGCCGCACGCCGATCTCGCGCTCGCCGTCGAGCAGCTTAAACAACGTCGCCTTCTCGCTGTGGTCGGGCTGCGCCGGGTAGCCCGGCGCCGGCCGGATACCGCGATATTTTTCGGCGATCAGCTCGGCGGCGGCGAGCGCCTCGTCGGGCGCGTAGCCCCAAAATTCCTTGCGCACGCGCTGGTGCATGCGCTCGGCCAGCGCTTCGGCCAGCCGATCGGCCAGCGCCTTAGCCATGATCGCGGAATAATCGTCGTTGGCGTGCTTGAAGCGCTCGACCACCACGTCCTCGCCCAGTCCGGCGGTCACGGCGAAGGCGCCGACATAATCGGCGAGCCCGCTGGCACGCGGCGCGATGAAATCGGCGAGCGCGACATTGGCGCGACCCTCGCGGCGCGCCAGCTGCTGGCGCAGCGTATGCAGAATGGCCGCCGGCGCGTGGCGCGCCTCATCGGCGAAGATGAGAATATCGTCGCCTTCGCTGTTCGCCGGCCACAGGCCGACCACGGCACCGGCGCGGAACCAGCGTTCGGCGGCAATGCGCGCCAGCATGTCCTGCGCGTCGGCGAACAGGCTGCGCGCGGCTTCACCGACGGTGGCGTCGTCGAGGATGGCCGGAAACTTGCCGTTGAGCTCCCAGGTGGAAAAGAACGGCGTCCAGTCGATGAGGCCGATGAGCTCGGAGATTGGAATATCGGCGAAGCGCTGCGTGCCGAGAACGCGCGGTACTGGCGGCCGATAGTCGCCGGACCAATTGAGCTTCAGCGCATTGGCCCGCGCGTCGACGAGCGACAAGCGATGCTTGGCCTCTTCGCCGCGGGCATGCGCCGCGGCAATACGGGCATATTCGGCGCGAACCTCGGTGACGACACGCGCCCGCGTCTCGCGCGAGAGCAGCGAGGAGACCACGCCGACGGCGCGGCTCGCGTCATTGACATAGACGGTCTGGCCGCGCCGGTAGTTGGGATGGATTTTCACTGCGGTGTGGACGCGGCTCGTGGTGGCGCCGCCGATCAATAGCGGCAGGTCGAATCCCTGCCGCTCCATCTCGGCCGCGACATGGCACATCTCGTCGAGCGACGGGGTAATGAGGCCGGACAGCCCGACGATATCCGCCTTTTCCGCGATCGCGGCCTGCAGGATTTTCTCCGCCGGCACCATCACGCCGAGATCGACGACCGCGTAGTTGTTGCATTGCAGGACGACGCCGACGATGTTCTTGCCGATATCGTGGACGTCGCCCTTGACCGTGGCGAGCACGATCTTGCCGGCGGCGGACGGCTGCCCGCTGCCGTCCTTCTCCTGTTCCATGTAGGGCAGGAGATAGGCCACGGCCTGCTTCATCACCCGCGCAGACTTCACCACCTGCGGCAGGAACATGCGGCCGGAGCCGAACAGATCGCCGACCACGTTCATGCCGTCCATCAGCGGGCCTTCGATCACGGCGAGCGGCCGCGCCGCCCGGCGGCGCGCTTCGTCGACATCGATCTCGATGAAGTCGGTGATGCCGTGCACCAGCGCGTGCGACAGCCGCTTCTCCACCGGCCATTCGCGCCAGGACAGATCGGACTCTTTCTTCTCCTTGCCGTGGCCGCGATGGCGTTCGGCGAGCGCCAGCAGCCGCTCGCCGGCATCGGCGCGGCGGTTGAGCACGACGTCCTCGCACGCCTCGCGCAATTCGGGATCGAGATCGTCGTAGACCGCGATCTGGCCGGCATTGACGATGCCCATATCCATGCCGGCGGCGATGGCGTGATAGAGAAACACCGAATGCATCGCCTCGCGCAGGCGCTCATTGCCGCGGAACGAGAAGGAAAGGTTGGAGACGCCGCCGGAAACGTGGGCATGCGGCAGGTTCTTCCTGATCCAGCGCGCGGCTTCGATGAAAGCAACGCCGTAGCCGCTGTGCTCCTCCATGCCGGTCGCCACCGCAAAGATGTTCGGATCGAAGATGATGTCCTGCGGCGGAAAGCCGACGCGGTTGACCAGGATGTCGTAGGCGCGCGCGGCGATCTTGGTTTTGCGCTCGAAGGTGTCGGCCTGGCCCGTTTCGTCGAATGCCATGACCACGACGGCGGCGCCGTAGCGGCGCACCAGCCGGGCGTGATGGATGAAGGCATCCTCGCCTTCCTTGAGCGAGATCGAATTCACCACCGCCTTGCCCTGCACGCATTTAAGGCCGGCCTCGATCACCGAGAACTTCGAGGAATCGATCATCAGCGGCACGCGGGCGATGTCCGGCTCCGCGGCGATGAGATTGAGGAACGTGGTCATCGCCTTTGCGGAATCGAGCAGGCCCTCGTCCATGTTGACGTCGAGGATTTGCGCGCCGTTCTCGACTTGGTCGCGGGCGACGGCGAGCGCCGCCGGGTAATCGCCGCCGGTGATGAGCTTGCGGAAGCGCGCCGAGCCGGTGACGTTGGTGCGTTCGCCCACATTCACGAACGGAATCTCCGGCGTCAGCGTGAAGGGCTCGAGCCCGGACAGCCGCAAGAGTGGCGTGACGCGCGGTATCGGGCGCGGCTTCTTGCCGGCGACGGCTTCCGCGATGGCGCGGATATGGTCGGGCGTAGTGCCGCAGCAACCGCCGACGATGTTGACAAGGCCTGAAGCGGCGAATTCGCCGATCAGCGTCGCCATCGTCTCCGGGCCTTCGTCGTAATGGCCGAATTCGTTGGGCAGGCCGGCATTGGGATAGGCGCAGATCAGCGTGTCGGCGACGCGGCCGAGCTCGGCGACGTGAGCGCGCATCTCGCGCGCGCCCAGCGCGCAATTCAGCCCGATCGACAGCGGCGCGGCGTGGGCGACAGAATTCGAGAACGCTTCGGGCGTCTGCCCGGAGAGGAGCCGGCCGGAGCGGTCGGTGATGGTGCCCGAGATCATCACCGGCACGCGGATGCCGCGGGCTTCCATGACTTCGGCGCCGGCGAAGATCGCGGCCTTGGCGTTGAGCGTGTCGAAGATGGTCTCGATGAGCAGCGCATCGACGCCGCCGTCGATCAGGCCGCGGATCTGCTCGGCATAAGCGCTGCGCAGCTCGTCGAAGGTGATGGACCGGAAACCGGGATTGGCGACGTCGGGCGAGATCGAGGCGGTGCGGTTGGTCGGGCCGATGGCGCCGGCAACGAAACGCGCGCGGCCGTCCTCGGCCTGCGCAAAATCCGCGGCCTGACGCGCCAAACGGGCGCCTTCGAGGTTGAGCTCATAGGCGATCTCCGCCATGGCGTAATCGGACTGCGCGACGCGGGTCGAGGAGAACGTGTTGGTCGAGACGATGTCGGCGCCGGCGCGGAAATAGGCGAGATGAATGGCGCGAATGGCGTCCGGCCTGGTCAGGTTGAGGAGATCGTTGTTGCCGCGGACCTCGCGGTTCCAGGCGTCGAAGCGCGCGCCGCGGTAGCCCTGCTCGTCGAGGCTCAGCGCCTGGATCATGGTCCCCATGGCGCCGTCGAGCACGAGAATGCGCTCCGCCGCGAGACGGTGCAGCGTCGTTTCTTTGCTCGACTCGGTCACTGATGCAGCCATCGGGCTACGCTCGCTCGGTCTCGGGGTGAGGACGCGCGCCGGCGCCGTGCTCTTTCCCGGGCCGCAGTCCGAGCAAATGGCAGATCGCGTAGACGAGGTCGGCGCGGTTCATGGTGTAGAAGTGGAAATCGGTGACGCCGTGGTCGACCAGATCGAGCACCTGCTCGGCGGCGACGGTGGCGGCGATCAGCTTGCGCGTCGCCGGGTCGTCCTCCAGCCCGTCGAAGCGGGCGGCGAGCCAGTCGGGTACCGAAGCGCCGGCGCGCGCCGCGAAATTCTTGGTCTGCGCGAAATTCTGCACCGGCAGGATTCCAGGCACGATCGGGATGTCGATGCCCGCTGCGCGCACGCGGTCGAGATAGCGCAAGTAAAGACTGTTCTCGAAAAAGAACTGAGTGATCGCGCGGCTCGCGCCGGCATCGACCTTGGCCTTGAGCATGTCGATATCGGCGGCGACGGTGGCGCTGTCCGGATGTTTTTCCGGATAGGCGGACACCGACACTTCAATGTCGGCGATGCGCTTGATGCCGGCGACGAGGTCGGCGGCGTTGACGTAGCCGCCGGGATGCGGGGCGTAGCGCTCACCGAGTCCGCCGGGCGGATCGCCGCGCAGCGCCACGATGTGGCGCACGCCCGCCTGCGCATAGGCGGCGATCACCGCGTCCACTTCGGCGCGCGTGGCGGCGACGCAAGTGAGGTGCGCCGCCGGAGTCAGCAAGGTCTCGGCAAGAATGCGCTTGACGGTGGCGTGCGTGCGCTCGCGGGTGGAGCCGCCGGCGCCGTAGGTGACGGAGACGAAATTCGGTTGCAACGGCGCCAGCCGTCCGATCGAGTCCCACAGCGACCGTTCCATTTCCGCGGTCTTGGGCGGAAAGAACTCGAACGAAACGCCGATGCCGCGTGTCGCGGCGGCGCCGACGAAGCGGCTGGCGCGAGCGCTCGTCATCAGGCCACCTCGCGTTTGGCCGGCGCCGCCAGCGCAATGCGCGGGTCGCGCCCGAGCCACAGCGACACCGCGATCTTTCCTTCCGGTCCGGGCGGCAGCATCTGCTGGCGCACGACATCGAGCCCGGCGGCTTGCATCCATTGCTGCACGCTCTCGGCGGCGAAGCCGAGCCGGCGATGGGCGTGCTCCTCGCGCAGGAATTCGAGATCGTGCGGCGCAAAATCGACCACGAGCAGCCGTCCGCCCGGCCGCAGCACGCGCGCCGCCTCGCGCAGCGCCCGCGCGCTGTCGTCGAGGTAGTGCAGCACCTGGTGGACGATGACGACGTCGAACGAGTCGCGCGGCAGCGCGAGGTCGTAGATGTCGCCGTGGCGGACGCTGCAGTGCTTGAGACCGGCGCGATCGAGCCGCGCGCGGGCGAGCGCCAGCATGTCGAGCGAGAGGTCGAGGCCGAGACCGCTCTCGATGTCGCCGGCGAAAAGTTCGAGCATGCGCCCGGTGCCGGTGCCGAGATCGAGCAACGAACGGATCGGCGCGTCGCCGAGCGCGGCGCGGATCGCTTCTTCGACCGCGGCGTCGGCGACGTGCAGCCGGCGGATGCGGTCCCACTCGGCGGCGTGGCGGCGGAAATAATTCTGCGCGGCGGCGGCGCGGGCGGCGCGGACGGCGGCGAGCCGCTCACGGTCGCGGGCGATGATCGGATCGTCGGGATCGAGCCTTGCGATCAGGGCGCGGGCGATGTCGGCGACGCTGCCGCGCTCGCCGAGGCGGAAGAACGCCCAGGATCCCTCGCGATAGCGCTGCACCAGCCCGGCCTCGGCGAGCAGCCGCAAATGGCGGGAAAGCCGCGGCTGCGACTGGCGCAGGATGGCGGTGAGGTCGGAGACGGTCAGTTCGGCTTCGGCGATGAGCAGCAACAGCCGCAGCCGCGTGGCTTCGCCCGCGGCCTTGAGCGTTGCGGTGAGGGCGGAAAATGACAGTTGGGCAGAATCCATCGACTTGGCCGTGGCTTTGGGCATTGCTTTGCATATAAAGATATCTTTATGCGCTTAAGTTGGCAAGTGGCGTTGGGGCGAAAGCCCACAAGAGCGCAATTTTCCGCGGCGGGCCACCGCGGACTGGTGGCGGCGCCGACTGCATGCCAATTTGCGCTCATGATCGAAGCAAAAGCCGCCGCCGCAGCAGACGATCTGCGCGAGGGCGAAGTCGCCGTCGAACTGCCGGCGGGGTTCGATGCCTCGCTTTATTACATCGGCCGCATCCACACCCCATGGAAGCGGCGCGAGGATTGTCCGAAAAACCCGCGCGAGACCGACGCGGTGTGCACGGTGGTGGTCGATCCGCGCTGGGTCGCAGCCCTGCAGGGGCTCGAGACGGTCAGCCACGTGGTGGTGCTTTATTGGATGGACCGGGCGCGGCGCGACCTCGTGCTGCAGGCGCCGCACCATTATGCCGAACTGCGCGGCACCTTCGCGCTGCGCTCGCCGGTGCGGCCCAATCCGATCGCCGTCTCCGTGGCGCGGCTCGTTGGCATCGCGGGTAACACGCTCTCGGTCGTCGGCCTCGATTGCGTGGACGGCACGCCGCTCCTCGATCTGAAACCCTATTTCGCCTCGACCGACTCGGTGCCCGACGCCGCAGTCGGCTGGCACGCCGGGCGGAAACGGTGAGTTTTTTCAATCGCCGCCCGTAGAAACTGCGCTCACGGCAGCCGGACGGGTTGAGCACCGTTTCTTTGCGGCTCCCTCTCCCGCCTGCGGGGATAGTGACATCCGGTAGGCTGGAGCTGAAAGTGAACCGGCTTCTGAGCAATCCATCAGAATTGGTAAGTGATAAGAATCCTGGCTTGTCTCAAAACGGATTTATCGTTCCCAGCCGGGGTGTCGCGGTCACGATCCAAGCCAGTATCTGTGTCCCCGCGTGATCGGCGGGGATCGGGGCCGCAGGCCGGGACGCCGGCAAGGCTTTCATGGCGAACATGATCAGGACCATGCACGTGGCCCAGTTCGCAACCCAACGCGAGTAATCGAAAGCAATTCCAAAGATAATCAGATAGCCGAGAGTTACGGCGGCAATCGACAAAAGCACAACGCGGCGATGCCAATAGTTGGCGAGCGACCGCGTTGCGCGTGCCACGAACGCGATCAACGGCGCGTGAAGCGCGATGACGCCCCAATAAATCGGAAACCGATAGGCTTTATCCACGAACACGCTGCGCGTGTCGCGCAGTTCGTCCGACAGGGTCCTGTACCAGATATCAGGCCTGAGGATTGGGATCATGTCGGGGTTGGCCTTGGCGTACAGATGGGCGGTGAACTCTTCGAGCGGCACGCTGGGCGCGCCACGAAACTGCGCAAACAGAAAGGCTGCGGTGGTGCCCATGCAGCAGGTAAATCCCAAAGTCGTGTTTGCGATCGTGAAGCCGGCCACCAAAAAATAGCGCATCATCACGATGACGCCAATCGTCGGCACGTACATCAGGAAATGGATGTGATGAATAAGAACAAGAATGAGCGACATCACAGATGCAAGCAAAAGATAGACGATCGATCGTGCCGGCGCCAACAACAGAATGATCGCGAACAGGCATCCATAGATATCGAAATAGCCGATAGTCTGAATGAAGTTTTTCAAGAATAGCGGCGATCCCGCCACAAACACGAAGAGCGGGAGCTGGCGTTCGTCAAACCCGTAGGTTCGACGAAAGAGCTCAACGAAGAGGCCGAGCGTCGCGAGCCAGACCACTATTCCCAACGCGAGCACGGCCCAATGGGGCACCGCACGGACCAACAGCGACAGCAATGCTCCGATCAACGCCCGCTTTATGAATCCGAAATGGTAGTCGACGAGCAGATGCGTGTAACCAATGCCGTATTCCTGAAAGACTTTGTAGATGAAGAGCGCCAGCATCAGCGCGATATTGACAAGGATCATCCTGATCCAGGGGTTTTTTGGGGCCAACGTCATTGGTGCGGGCATCGAGGCACTGCGGGACCAGCTGCCAGCGATCGGGGCCGCGGTCGTGCTTAGATCAGGTCGTGGTTAGATCATATGTTCGCTCCTCACGATTGCCAACACGCGGGCGCGCTCTTTGTCGTAGGCACACGAACAGCGGCCGAATCGCACACCGGCGCGGCAGCGAGCTTAACGATTGCTGGCGCGAAATTATCGGCTTCTCCGGTCATGGCGCTGCGGTCGATGCGCTAGCTTCACCGTCCACGGCGCATCGATTCTGCACGACTCGGCGCTGACCACCGCCGGCGTGCAATATTTTTTTAAGCCCGCACCGGTCCCTGATCGGCAAGTTCGCACGTCCACCTCTCCCCGTTGCGCGGGGAGAGGTCTGATTGCGAAGTAATCACGGTGAGGGGACTCTCCGCAAGGCTCAGACTTGCGGCAGCGCCCCCTCACCCCAACACTCTCCCCGCAAGCGGGGAGAAGGAGTCGTGCCCTCAAAACAGCGGCGGGGCTTCGCCGATCCGCAACATGCCGAGATAGATCGAACCATCGGCGAAGCGGAGCGGCAGCAGGACGGCGGGCTTGTTGTCGACGGTGGCCGGCTGGCCCATCTTCTTGATGTTTTCGACCAGGCTCGCGTTGGCGGTGTCGCGAACGGCGGCACCGAGCCCCGGCATCAGGCGGTCCAGCGCCCCGAATCCTTGTCCAGCGGAGAGGTCCCCACCCGCCAGGCGGTCAAGGCCTTGGCCGATCAAACGGTCGATGCCGAGCAGCGGCACGATATGCTCGAGGTCGACGACGGCGACACGAATGACGCCATCAAGCTTGCCATGGGCGTTGACGCTGAGCGTGCCTGAGCCGACGACGATGGCGTCGCCGCGCGTGAAGCGCAGCGATTTGATCTCGATGCCGCCGCCGGCCGCCTGCATCTCGCGGAAACGATCGGCCCAGGATTTTGGCGCGAGATCCTTGAAGCCGCGCAGCACGGCATCGAAGTCGACGTCGATCGGCGCGGCGGTCAACGGATGCAGCGCCGGCGCCGTGGCACCGGTAAGCTTCAGCGTCGCCTCGATTACCGGATGATCGTTCGGCGCGCCTGCGGCCATGCGGCCTTCGAAGTCCGCCTGCTTGGCCACGAACAGCATTTGGCCGTTACCGCCGGCGGCGCCGACGCGGTCGAGGCGCGGCGCTTCGAGCGAAGCGGACACGCGATCGGGATTGGGCGGCCGGCCGCTGACGCTCAGGCGCGCGCGCGCCCAGTCGGCGGCAAAGCTCGGCGGCTGACCCAGCTCCGCCAGCGTCAGCGGGCCGGCGATGTCGCCGGTCAGGACGGTCGGATGAAAGAGCTCCGCCGCAAAGACCGCGCCCTTCGCCGCCACCGCATAGGGCGGCTGATTGCTTTTGATCTCGGCCGCGGCGCCGGTGCAGCGCGCGGCAATGCCGAACGGAAAGCCGCCGATGGACCGCGAGCCGCAGGAATAGACTCGGCCCTCGGCAGCTTCCCGGTCCATCCAGCCGGCCAGCGTACGGTCGGCCACGGAAGCGGCGTAATACCAGAGCCATACCCATCCGACGGCCAGCACAACGACGATCGCGGCGAGCGCGAGCAGCGGCCGCCATCGGCGGCGGGCGGTGTCGGCGCCGGGCTTGCGCGGGCGCCGGTCCGCCGGCTGCATCATGCTGAGGGGGGATTCACCTGGCATTGTTGTTCTTCGCCCGCCGACTGCGGCGTTTCAAAGACAAGTGTGGCGGTTCAGAAGTCCGCATCATTTTTGCCGCGAACGCGTCATGCCGACCTTCTGAACCAAAGCCACACTAGATCAATACGTTGCTAGTGTCCTTCGATTCCGAAGTTCGCAAACGAGGGTGCCGCATAACGATGCGAACTTCGGAAATCGGGACACTAGTATGAGAACTCCAACATATTGCCCTAGATCGCCGGCCGTGGCACCGCCATGATCCGGCTATTAGCCGAGCCGAAGCCAGTCAGGAGTCGACGCGGGTGGCCGATCTCATCGACGCGCATGAAAACGCCGACCTCTGGGTATTCGGCTACGGTTCGCTGATGTGGCGTCCCGGTTTCGACTTTCTCGAGCGCGTGCCGGCCCGCCTCATCGGCTTGCATCGGGCGCTTTGCGTATATTCGTTCGTTCATCGCGGCACGCCGGAGCGGCCGGGTCTCGTGCTCGGTCTCGATCGCGGCGGCATGTGCCGCGGCATCGCCTTTCGTGTCGCCGCCGCGGCGCGGGCCAAAACGATTGCCTATCTCCGCGCTCGCGAACAGGTCACCACCGTTTATTTGGAGACGATGCGGCGGATCGAGCTGGAAGAGGAAGCACGGCGGCAGCTGCGCGCGCTCTGCTTCGTCGTCGACCGCAGCCACGCGCAATATGCCGGGCGGCTCACGCTCGCCGAATGCGTGCATCACGTCCGCCAGGGTCACGGCCGCTCCGGTGCCAATCGCGACTACGTGCTGGAGACGGTGCAGGCCCTGGAAGCGCTGGGCTATCGCGAGACCGATCTGCATCTGATCGCCGAGCGCCTCAAGGGTGTGCACCAGGCGGAGATCGTCGCGTCCTCATCGTGATTCCCGTCGTCCTTCGGCGATGAGCCGCGTGGTCGCTTCCTCCACGACGCTTTGCAGACGGCGGAGAAACGTCCGCTTATCGAGGCCGGGCGGAATAGGATCGAGGGCTTCAACAAGCACGGTCCCGGGATAGCGGCGCAGCGAGCGGCGCGGCCAGAACAGGCCGGAATTGAGCGCTACCGGCACGCAGGGAAGCCCGATCTCGGCATAGAGATAGGCGATGCCCGGCAGGTAGCGCGGCGCGGCGCCCGGCGCCCGCCGCGTGCCTTCCGGAAAGATCACGATCTGCCGGCCGCGCGCGATCTCTTGGCGTGCCAGTGCGGCCATGCGCGCCATCGCCGCTACCCGGCTGCCGCGGTCGATCGGAATCATCCGCGCCTTGCGCGCCAGCCAGCCGAACAGCGGAATCCACATCAACTCACGCTTGAGCACGTAGGTCGGGTCGTCCAGGAGCGCGAACAGCGCAAAGGTCTCCCAAAAGGACTGATGCTTGCAGGCGACGATGCAGGCCCCCTTTGGGATGTTTTCGCGCCCGCGCCATTCGACGGTGATGCCGCAGACGACGCGCAGCAGCCAGAGACTAGACCGCGCGTAAGCGCGCAGCACCGCGAGTATGAACCGATGCGGCAGGACGAGGGCCGGCAACGCGACCAGCATGCGAACGATGATGTTCACATAAAACAGCGCGTTGAACAAAATCGAGCGGGCGAGCAGAGCAATGGAGCGAGACAAAAGATGGTCCGCGTTAGTGAAGTCAGTGGGGTGGGCGCGCATCGGAAACGCGATTGTTGCCGGCGTCGGCAGCCAACGAGACCAAGCGCATGCGCAGTTGGGCGAAAAGATATTTGAAATATTCCGACAGCACCAGCCGGGTGGTCGCGCCGTTCGACCACCATGGCTCGATGCGCAAGCGGTCGGAGACGACCGGGAACGGGATCAGCGCTACATCGGGAAGCTGGTGCGCGATCTCGGCGCGCGCCCGCGGCATGTGGTAGGCGGAGGTGACGACGATGAGCGAATGAAAATCGCGATCGATGGCCCAGCGGCGTGTACCCACGGCGTTGCCCAGCGTGTTGATCGCCGAATAGTCGAGGTCGACGCAGCAGGACAGCAGGCGGTCGTAGCCGGTGACCTGCCGCGCGATATCGGCCGTCGTCGTTCCGGGGTTGACGCCGGTGATGAGCAGGCGCTTGCCGCGACCGGCCGCCAAGAGTTCGAGCCCGTCAATGACGCGGGAGGTGCCGCCGGTCAAAACCACGATGCCGTCGGCGCTGCGGTCGAGCACGACCTCCTGGCTCGGCAGCAGCCAAAGGAAGCCCATGAAGCCGAGGACGAGCGCGATGCCGCCGAGGACGGCAAATTTGACGGCGAAAGATCTGATCCGCCGGGTTTTGACGGCGGTCCTAAGGCTGAGCATCGCCGCGCGCGTCCTGGACGCCCATTTTCGTTCCGACAGCCGACATCGGCATCATAGCGGCAATTCCGGCGCCAAGTTGATCCTGTTTTAAGTCGTTCAGTCGATGGTCTCCAGGGTGCGATTGACCGTGCGGCGCGAAGCCAGCGCCGTGACCATGGCCATCAAACCGATCTGTCCCAGGATCGCCAGGTAACCGGCGACCCCGATGGAGAAATTCCCAAACAGCGCCGCGATCTCGTCGCCCGCCGCACTCCGCGCGAGCCAGGCGTTCACCGCTTCGAAAAAGCCGAACAGCAAGATCGCCGCGCCGCCGCCGAGCGCGCCGCCCTTGAAACCGAGCAGCAGGAAATGACGCTGGAATTGCTCGGCGATGAAGCCGTCGGTCGCCCCCACGTAATGCAGCACTTCGATGATCGGACGGTTGGTCGCCATCGCGCCGCGGGTGGCGAAAGTGACCGAGAGCACGGTCACGGCCAGCACCAAGGCAAAGACGACAACGCCGGCGGCAACCGCCGCCGCCCCCATGGTGCGCATGCGCTCGATCCAGCGGCGATGATCGTCGAGGCTGGCGGTGGGAACCCGGGCTGCGAGCGCTTGCCGCAATGACGAGAAATCCGGCTTGCCGCCGGACGACAGCTTGACCACGATCAGGCGCGGGATCGGCAGGTCGTCGAGCGCGATGCCGGCACCGAGCCAGGGCTCGACCAACTGCTGAGATTCTTGCTTGGTATAGGCGCGAACCTCGGCGATGCCGGGAGCCGTGCGCGCGATCTCGGTGGCATTGCGCACATCGGCCTCGATGTCGCGGCCGGCTGCGGGCCGGACCTGGATGGTGACCTCGCGCCCGACCTCCGATTGCCAATTGCTTGCGGCGCTCACCACCAGCGTCACCGCGCCGGTCGTCAACGAGGCCAGGAAGGTCATGATGGCGACCACCACGGCGAGCGAACGCCCGGCGATCGAGCTGCGGGGGACGAGCGGCGTCAAGACGGGCTGCGCGCGGACCAGCGCCGCCGCTTGGTGAAGATGGTCCCACGGTTCCGCCATGCTCTCGACCGGTTCAGTCGTAGGCATGCAGGCGTCCCTCATGCAGGACCAGCCGGCGCGCGTCGTATTCGTCCATCAGCGCGATGTCGTGGGTGGCGATGACGACGGCGGTGCCGGATTTATTGAGTTCGACGAACAGCCGCAGCAATCGCTGGCCGAGGCTGGGATCGACGTTGCCGGTCGGCTCATCCGCCAGCAAGAGCTGCGGGCGCGCGATGACCGCGCGCGCGATGGCCGCGCGCTGCTTCTCGCCGCCGGAGAGAACCGGCGGCAGCGCCCCCATGCGCTCGCCCAGTCCGACCCACTGCAACAACTCGACGACCTCCGACCGGTAGTCGGCTTCGTCCTGGCCGAGAACGCGCAACGGCAGCGCCACGTTCTCGTAGGTGGTCATGTGGTCCAGCAGCCGGAAATCCTGGAAGACAATGCCGATCCTTCGCCGCAGGCTCGCGCGGCCGTCCTTGCTCAAGGTCGCCGTGTCATGCTCGAACATGCTGATCAACCCGCGCGTCGGCCGCAGCGACAGCAACATCAGGCGCAACAGCGAGGTCTTGCCGGCGCCGGAGGGGCCGGTGAGGAACTGGAAGGAGTGCCCGTCGATCTCGAAATTGAGGTCGCGCAGCACCTCGGGACCGAGCCCATAGCGCAAGCCGACATTTTCGAACCGGATCACGCCGTCCTCCGAAAAGCCTCCGGGACCTTTAGCGGCGGCCCGGCTGATTCGCGGCCTTCTTGCCAGCCTCATACCATGCCGCCCTTATGCATGCGGGCCGCTATGGTTTCCAATTCGTTAACAAATCGGAGGCTAGGCTTGCCGGGAAGGTGACGCACCGTTGATTCGCCGATGCTGATCGTTTGCCCGTCCTGCGCTACTTGCTACGATGTGGAGCTGGCGAGCCTGCTCCTCGAGGGGCGCTACGTGCGCTGCCGGCGCTGCCATATGGTTTGGCACGCGGTGCCCAGCCATGCGGACAGGCTCCTCGCCGCCGCGGCGGCGCTTTGTCCTGAGGCGGGTTCCCACGAAGAGGAAGGCGACACGCTCGGCGGCGAACCTCCGGTGGAGGGCGAATCCTTCGCAGCGCCTGCTGACGATGTGCAGCCGACGGAGGATGGATCAGTCTTCATGGCGGGCGACGACGCCGAGGCCGCCGAGGACGGATCGTTCTTACCGGTGGCCGATGAACACGAGCCTGCAGCCGAGGACGAGACTTTCGCCGAGGAGCCGGACGAGTCCGCGGAAGTGGAAGCGCCACCGATCATGCCGGTCGATCTCGATCAAGGCCGGCTGCCGCTCGAGATCGACGAACAGTCTCGCGCTTATTCGGCCGCGCCGCTCGAGGCGATCCGAAGCTTTGCCGGTCGGCCGCCGCTGCCCCGCGTCAGGCATTGGTCGCCGCCGCGTTGGCCGCTGTCGCGCCTACACACCGGCATCCTGGCGCTGCTGATTGTCGATTGCATTCTCGTCGGCTGGCGCGGCAACGTCGTGCGCGCCTTCCCGCAAACCGATTCCTTCTACAAGCTGGTAGGCCTGCCGGTGAACCTGCGCGGCCTCGCCTTCGACGGCATCACCACGGCCACGGAACGGCACGAGGGCGTGCCGGTTCTCGTGGTCGAAGGAAATATCGTCAACAGCGCCCGCAGGTTTGTCGACGTGCCCCGGCTCAAGTTCGTCGTGCGCAATGCCGCGCGGCAGGAAATCTATTCCTGGACCGCCGTTGCATCGCGCACGCCGCTGCCGCCGGGCGAGGCGGTGTCCTTCCGCACCCGGGTCGCCTCGCCGCCGCCTGCCGCGCACGACGTGGTCCTTCGCTTTGTCGATCGCCGCGATATTGTCGCGGCAGCACGCTGACCGCCATGGCGCGCATTCTCATAGCCGAAGACGAGGAATCGCTATGCGCGCTGTCAGCACGCGCGCTCGCGACCGATGGTCACGAAGTCAAGACTGCGGGCAACGGCCGTGCTGCGCTCGACCTCATCGTTCGCGAAGAGGGGCGCTTCGACCTTTTGCTCACCGACATCCGCATGCCGGTCATGGACGGCATCGCGCTGGCGCTGGCGGCGGCGCGCGATTATCCCGATCTCACCATCCTGTTGATGACCGGCTACGCCGATCAGCGCGAACGCGCCCAAGGCCTCGACGCCATCATTCACGATGTGCTGGCGAAGCCGTTCTCCGTCGCGGTGCTCCGCGGCACGGTCAACGAAGCGCTAGCGGTCAGGGCGCGCGGCTGACGCGCCTTCCCCCCGGGGCGCAGACTTATGAACTCGCTGCCGGTTATTGCAGATGCCAATTTTCTGATTTTGCTTCCGCTTTTGGGGCATTAACGGACATGTCCAGCCCCGCTGCCGGCGCGTCCCGGTTGCGAATGACCCATATGGGACATTGGCCAGCATTTTATATTGCAGTGGCGAAGCAGGTTTTCTTCTATCGTAGGGTTCGTTTGGCCCGACACGGCGTCGTCATCGGCGTGTTAGTCAAGTTCAAGCGTGCCGCCGATGTTCGGGGCAAGGCATTGCCCTGATATGACGGTTATAGATAGCCCAATGTGACGATCATCGCGGCGGCCTGCGTCCGCTTTGGACTCTGCGTCAGCGTGGCAGATCATCCCATCGAGGATCCCAACGAGCGATTGGCGCTGCACACAGCGCCACTGTACGCCCATCAGCGCTGTCGCACGCTTGGTTGCGACGGTGCACCACGTCGAAGCGGTTGCGATCGGTGTACTCCGTGGCGTGATCTGACCCAGGCTCCCTCCCTGTTTGGTTAGGGTGACGCGCTAGACGCAGCCTGCCATTGTCCTTGAGCGGGGTGCCCCGTCGCTCATTCTGACAGGTGCTGTGAGGTAGTCGACTGTGCGCTCATGATGGGTCGGTATCAATGCGCGGCATGATGACTTCGTAGATGTGAATGTAGCGCCATCAGATGCGTCGGTCGGAACATGATTTGGAGTTGCCTGTTCTGTACACGATATTTTTTGGAGAGATTTTATGCCCACCAATCTGCCTAATCGATCCCGTATTCAAACTCAAAGTGACGGCTCGAAAGCAGGCTGGCAAGCTCTACTTAGATTTTACGGAAGTGCCGGACTAGCAGTGTTGCTTCTCCTTGCGATCGAACGACGAATTGGAGTATTTGACGGCCTGTCCATCGCAGAATCCATCAACGCGACCGGCGTTCAATTTCGTAACGACGGAATCGACCCGTTTTGGGCCTCATCCCCGCCACTCTAGTGGCTCGCCGGTGCTGTTGACCCGAGCCGGACCTCGACCGTATCGCAGGTGCTGCGCGAAATACCCCGCCAGCCACTTCACTGGCGAGACAGAGGAAATTTACTGTGGCTACTCTAGGCATGGAGCGAACGATGAGCACGATGAGTTTGGATGTAACGAGTGTTCGTCCGCGTCGCGTGTTACGTTTGGCAGCCATGATCGGAGGTGCAGCGGCCACTGCTGTCGTGATCGGGCTACTGACGGCCCAGTCGTTCTCCCACGCTGCGATAGACGCAAAACCGAGCGCCAACGCAAGCCTGAGCCAACCCGTCGCAGTCCCCGAGCTGGTAGCTTCCGAAATTGTGCCTTCCCCCGTCATTGACACCGATGCGCCAATCTTCATCGGCACCGGTGACGGGAGCAACGGATATTACACCGAACGACGGGTTCGATAATGCTGGGTGGATTTCGGAGAGACCGCCGCGAGGCGGTCTTTCTTTTTGCGCTTGAAGATAACACGCAGCACGGAGCGGATGCGATAGGCGTCTTCGCCGATCATGCTACAGTGCATGAGTCCGTTCCTAGCCCTTCACGACAGATATTGCGGCGCAAGCGAATGTCGGCTTTGGAGGATACTGCGGAAGTCGCTGGCGTACGCTCGAAATGTCGAAATTGGCCCAAAGCGGCCACGGGCCTGCATTGCACATTGCAGTAGCGAAGTCGTGTTCAGCCCCCCTATCAAAGCAATCGTTTGAGCCGATACGATGCTGCCTGCTACCGTGAGGGTGCGGCCGCGCACAAATTGATGCAATCGCCACCAACGAAAAATTTCTTTTCGTGTAGAATACGCAAACGCTGATTGGCGCTTCGGATGAAACTGAACGATTCTCTCCTCTTTATCGAAACCCTTCCAAAATACAAAACCTCAAAAGAGGTGGGCGCCGCCTTTGCGAGCATGATTGCACCTCATGGGTTTCTCATGGCCTCTTGCGGGGGGTCTCGAGAGACACCTTCGGGCCGGGTTTGGGATTTTTTCTTCAATACCTGGCCAGTCGAATGGTTACTCGAATATCAGAAAAATGATTACGTCCGCCACGATATGGTTCCATCGATGGCGCGCCTGACGACTACGCCATTTACCTGGCGCGAGTTGATGCGCAACCGCAAGCAAACGCAGAAGCAAATTGAGTTTCACAAGCGGATCGGAAGTCTTGGCGTGATTGACGGATATGCAGTCCCAATTCACTATCCGGGCGGCGACCTGGGACTTTGCGTGAGCGTCGCCTCTCACCCAATCGAGGACCTGCAAGAACGACTCGCTCTGCACATGGCGTCATTTTATACGCACCTCCATTGTCGGGCATTGGGCGGATTGAACGAGGCAAGTTCCGTAAAGGCCCCGTTGACGCCTCGCGAGATTGAATGCCTGAAATGGGTGCTTGATGGAAAATCCGATACGGACATCGGCGAGATCCTCGGCATTTCGCATGCAACGGTACATTTCCACATCGAGCGACTTAAGAAGAAACTCGGTGTCCGAACACGGACGCAAGCCGCAGCCATGGTTATGACGCTGGGTTACCTCTAGCCGTTTGCCCCTCTAATTGGAGAGGTGCGCCTACGGATTACCAAGTCTAAGCATTATCGCGAGCGGGTGTTCAGCCCGACCAGATTTGCTAGACGCTCGGAGACGCGCACGCGGCGCGGCGGACGCAAAAATTGGAGGAAATCGTGCCGACGACGCTTCCCCTTCGGATGCCCGCCACAAACGCCTTAAGGATAAAGGAGCCATCCAAACTTTTCGCTAGCGAGTTTTTGGCGATCGCTCTGTTTAGTGGGATCGGATTGATTATCAGCTTAATTGCTGCCGTGTGCGGTGAGCAGGGAATCTGGCTCTGAGTAGGCCCGTTTGGTTCTGAGATAGAATCTGATGTCGGTCAGCAACTCGTTGTTGGCCCTCAACGGTGCCAACGGCGGACGACCGGCGCGGCTGTGATGCCCTTCGAGGTGGCCTGACGGCGAAAAGGCTCGCTATTTGTGGCAGCGCATGAGTCTGCTTTTGGCCCATAGCGACGGATCGCATTTTGGCAGCCGACCGTCGCTTTCGGAGCAAAGCGGACTGGGTAATTCGTCCGCCCGGCGCAGTTTATGAGTTCCCCGCCCTAATTTTCATCCGAGGCGGCATAAGGCCGCGGCAGCGGCTCGACCGGCAGGTCGGGATGCGGCCGGCCGAAATCGGGCGCCGGCGAATCCTGCCCAATCTGCACGATGCCGCGCCGGATAGCGCGGGTGCGGGTGAAATGCGCAAACAACGCCTCGCCGTCGCTGCGGCGGATGGCGCGGGTGAGCTGCGATAAATCTTCGTTGAAGGTGCCGAGCATTTCCAGCACGGCGTCCTTGTTGGCGAGGAACACGTCCCGCCACATGATTGGATCGGAGGCGGCGATGCGGGTGAAATCGCGAAAGCCGCCGGCGGAGAATTTCAGCACCTCGGAGCGGGTGACTTCGGCGAGCTCATCGGCGGTGCCGACGATCGTATAGGCGATCAGGTGCGGCAGGTGGCTGGTGATCGCCAGCACGAGGTCGTGATGTGCGGCCGGCATGGTCTCGACGGTGGCGCCGAGCGCGCGCCAGAACGCGGCCAGTTTTTCGACGGCGGCGGGATCGGCGCCGTCGGGCGGCGTGAGGATGCACCAGCGGCCGACGAACAAGGACGCGAAGCCGGCATCCGGGCCGGAATTCTCGGTGCCGGCGACTGGATGCGCCGGGACGAAATGCACGCCCGCGGGCAGATGCGGCGCCATGTCGCGAATGACGGCGCCCTTGACCGAACCGACATCGGAAACGGTCGCGCCGCGCGCCAGATGCGGGCCGATCTCGGCGGCGACGCCGCCGCAGGCGCCGACCGGAACGCAGACGATGACCAGATCGGCGCCCGCGACCGCAGCCGCATTGCTCTCGACCACTTGGTCGGCAAGGCCGAGTTCGGCGACGCGGCGGCGCGTTTCCACCGAGCGTGCCGTGGCCACGATCTCGCGGACGGCGCCTTGCGCGCGGGCGGCCCGCGCGATCGAGGAGCCGATCAAGCCCGTGCCGACCAAGGCGAGGCGATTGAACAGCGGTGCGGATTTGGTCACGGCGTCACGCGGCTTGCCCTAAAAACTCTTTCAGCGCGGCGACGACGAGGCGGTTCGCCTCCTCGGTGCCGACGCTCATGCGCAGCGCGTTCGGCAGCTTGTAGGGGCCGAGCTGGCGCAGGATGAGCCCGCGCGCCGTGAGGAAGGCGTCCGCGTCCTTGGCGGTACGGCCCTTGGCGTCGGCGAAGTGGATCAGCACGAAATTGGCGGCGCTCGGCGTCACTTTCAGCCCAAGCTTGCCGATCTCCTGCGACAGCCAGGCGAGCGAGCGCGTGTTGTGCTCGCGCGCGCGCTCCTGGTGTTCGTGATCCTCGATCGCCGCGATGCCGGCGGCGATCGCCGGCGCATTGACGTTGAACGGACCGCGAATGCGATTGATGGCGGCGACGACATGAGCGGGACCGAACATCCAGCCGAGCCGCAAGGCCGCCAGCCCGTGGATCTTGGAGAACGTACGGGTCATGACGACGTTGTCGTTGGTGGCGACGAGCTCGATGCCGGACTCGTAGTCGTTACGGCGGACGTATTCGGCGTAAGCCGCGTCGAGCACGAGCAGCACCTGCGGCGGCAGGCTGCGGTGCAGCCGCTTGACCTCGTCGAACGAGATATACGTGCCGGTCGGGTTGTTCGGATTGGCGAGAAAGACGACTTTCGTCTTCTTCGTCACGGCGGCCAGGATCGCATCGACGTTTGCCGTGTAATCCGTTTCCGCCGCCACCACCGGGCGGGCGCCGGTGCCGCGCGTCGCGATCGGATAGACGAGAAAACCGTGCGTAGTGTGGATTGCCTCGTCGCCGTCGGCGAGGTAGGCGCGCGCCAGCAGGTTCAACAGGTCGTCGGAGCCGGCACCGCAGACGATGCGCTCCGGATCGAGCCCGAACGCCCGTCCAATCGCCTCGCGCAGCTCGCTCGCCGAACCGTCCGGATAGTCCTCCAGATGCGCGGCGACGGATTTATAGGCCGCGATCGCGCGCGGGCTCGGTCCGAGCGGGGTCTCGTTCGACGACAGCTTGAAGATCCTAGCGACGCCCGGCGCGCTGCTCTTGCCGGGCACATAGGCCTCGATGTCGAGGACGCCAGCTCGCGGCTGGGGACGTAGAGCGATCATCCCGTTCTGCTTTCTCGTCGTCGTGCTCGCTGATTGTCCGCCCCGCGAAGCGGGGGAGGGGATCAGCTTTTGTGCGGCACCGTATAGCGGGTCGCGTGGCTGCCGACGAGGGCCCTTGAGCGGATCGAGGCGCCGGTCGCCAGGAGCGCGTCGGCGACTGGGCCGATACCGCCCCGCGCGACCGAGATGAGCAGGGCGGCACCGTCGAAAGCACGGTCGGGCACCGCAATGGCATCGGCGAGGCCGGCCAACCGGTCGACCGAGCCGGCGGCCCAGCCGGAGACCCGCACGCTCCACACCTCGGTTTCGGTCACCATGGCGTCCGCCGCGACGCGGGAGACCACGAAAACCGGCATGCCGGCCGGGTGATCGGCGCGCTCGACGAAGGGCAGCCGGGCAATGATTTTCGGTGCGGTATCGAATTCGAGCGTGGTCCACCATGGGCCGGCGCCGGCGATGGCGAAGGCGGGAACCAGGCCGAGATCGCCTTTCGACGCGGTCACCGCCTGCACCACGCTCGCCGCCCCCATATGCGGCACGAACGGCACGGTGAAACCGAAATGAAACCGCGCGGAATCGCGCATCAGCGCGTCGCCGGCGGAGAGGTCGGCGTGCACGGCGAACGGCGCCTGCACATAGGTGAAGGTGGAGATGATGACCCGCCAGATGCTCTCGGCGGTGTCGAGCGGCAGGCTGCCGTGATGGCGCTGGACGAGACGCCGCATCATGTCGGCCTCGCGCGCCGGGCGGAATGCGGAGCCGGATTCCTCGGTCTTCTTGACCGCGATCAGCCGTTCGATGATCTCGCCGCGCTCGATCAAGAGCCCGTGCATCGCCTCGTCGATCCGATCGATCTCGCGACGCAGCTCGGCGAGCAGGGGTTCGTTTTGGCGCGGCGGTTTCGGCATGGGTGGTCCCGGCGATAGCCTTGATTGATAGGTGCCGTTAAGAGCGAAATCAAAGAAAACATTGACTCCGGCGGGCAGCGGCCTAATTACGCCCCTTTGACCGCCCCGCGGCCGCAGCAGCCAGGCCGGGAAGCGCCGATCCGGGAAGCACTTATGGCCGAAGGGAGCGCCACGCTCGATCTCGCCGACCGCACGCGCGAAGCGGACTTTCCGCATTCGCTGCTCGTGCGCTTTCCGGTGAATAATCCGCTGCGGCTCGATGCCGGCGTCGACTTCAGCCCGTTGCAGATCGCCTACCAGACCTACGGCGCACTCAATGCCGAGCGCAGCAACGCCGTCCTGGTCTGCCATGCGCTCACCGGCGACCAGCATGTCGTCAACGACCATCCGGTGACCGGCAAGCCGGGCTGGTGGGAGACCATGGTCGGGCCCGGCCGGCCGATCGACACCGAACGTTATTTCGTCATCTGTCCCAACGTCGTCGGCGGCTGCATGGGCTCGTCCGGACCGGCCTCGACCAATCCGGCGACCGGCATGCCCTGGGGCCTCGACTTTCCTGTCATCACCGTGCGCGACATGGTGCGCGCGCAGGCGATGCTGCTCGATTATCTCGGCATCGACTCGCTGTTTGCGGTCACCGGCGGCTCAATGGGGGCCATGCAGGTGTTGCAATGGGCGGCGAGCTATCCGCGGCGCGTCTTTGCGGCGCTGCCGATCGCCGGCGCCACGCGGCATTCGGCGCAGAACATCGCCTTCCATGAGGTCGGCCGCCAGGCGGTGATGGCCGATCCGGACTGGCGCGGCGGACGCTATTTTGCCGAAGGCACCAACCCGCGGCGCGGCCTCGCGGTTGCGCGCATGGGCGCGCACATCACTTATCTGTCCGACATCGCGCTGCACCGGAAATTCGGCCGCCGCTTTCAGGACCGCGACAATCCGACGTTCTCGTTCGACGCCGACTTCCAGGTCGAGTCCTACCTGCGGCACCAGGGCATCACCTTCGTCGAGCGATTCGACGCCAATTCGTATCTCTATCTGACCCGCGCCATGGATTATTTCGATCTCGCCGCCGATTACGACGGCGCCGTCGCCAACGCCTTCCGCGGCGCGCCGACGCGGTTCTGCGTCATTTCGTTCACCAGCGACTGGCTGTTCCCGACGCCGGAGTCGCGCGCCATCGTACACGCGCTCAACGCCGCCGGCGCGCGCGTCTCCTTCGCCGAGATCACCACCGACAAGGGCCATGACGCCTTCCTGCTCGACGAGCCGGAATTGTTCACCATCGTGCGCGGCTTCCTCGAGGGCGCGGCCAAGGCGCGCGGCCTGCCGCCGGCGCGGAGATAAGATGCTGACCCGGCTCAAGCGCGACCTCACCATGGCGGAAGCCGCGCGCGGCCCGGGCGGCTCGCGCGTCGACTTGCTCGTCGTCGCCGCCATGGTGGAGCAGGGCGCGCGCGTGCTCGACGTCGGCTGCGGCGACGGCGAATTGCTGCGGCTCCTGGAGACGCGCGGCGTCGACGGCCGCGGCATCGAACTGTCGCGCGAGGGCGTCAATGAATGCGTCGCCAAGGGCCTTGCCGTGGTGCAGGGCGACGCCGACACCGACCTGGAAGATTATCCCGACGACGGCTTCGACTTCGTCATCCTGTCGCAGACGCTGCAGGCGACGCGGCAGCCGCGCGTGGTGCTCGAGCACATGTTGCGCATCGGCCGCCACGCCATCGTCTCGTTCCCCAATTTCGGCCACTGGCGCATCCGGCGGCAAATCGCGCTCGGCGGCCACATGCCGCACACCGACAATCTACCCTATGCCTGGTACGAGACGCCCAACATCCACTTTTGCAGCATCAAGGATTTCCGCCAGCTCTGCCGCGTGTCGGGCGCCAAGATCGAGGAGGCGGTGGCGCTCAACGCCTGGGGCCGGCGCATGCGGCTGAAAATGCCGTGGTGGTTCTGGAATCTGTTCGGCGAGCAGGCGGTGTTTTTGCTGAGCCGTCGCGGGTAGAATAGCCGCTCCCTCACGTCCGGTCGCGTCGAGCGATCGGCGCGGGCCCGTAGCTCAATGGTCAGAGCCAGCGGCTCATAACCGCTTGGTTGGAGGTTCGAGTCCTCCCGGGCCCACCACCTAACAAAATCAAGCACTTAGCTGACCAATTGGCGGCATTGGCGACAGTCATTGGCGACGGTGGCCGGTAAGAAATATTTCTGACAAAATCCGATTTATATTGACAAATTAGGTTTTGACGTCAATATCATGTTTTATGGTGTAAAACCTAATTTAGGAGAAGAAATCATGGCCGCATCGACAGAGACCTTACGGTCACTACTCAAAGACGTTGCGCTCCACGGCGCTATAATCATCCCCAAGAAAAAGCTCCTTTGGCTTCTTGGGTGGGCGCAGGATCGTGCAGGTGCATGGAGCGATTTGCTCACACACTGGCATGAAATTGAAACTCAGCCGCTCCATGGAATTGAGGTGTGGGACAAGATTGTTTTGTCAATGCCAACGGCCGGGAGTTTCGTACCGGTGAGCGAGTGGGCTGGCGAGAAAAAATAACAAATCTAGGACGAGGATCGGTATCTGCGCCACGGTGCTTTATTGGGCGCAGCGGCGAGGCGCGCCAACGCCTCGCCGCCACAAGCGAAGATCGGCAGGCGCATTGAGCCATTGACCGCACCATGTCTCGCCGGGATTGTCACGCTGCTAGGGCAGCCGTAAAATTGCGCGCTATGCAGTTCAACGACCTACTGGCGGAAGAAAATATTGACCCGGCTGGCGTGCTGGTCCTTCGACACACTCCAAGGGCCGAAGATGGAGAGCTTAGAGAAGTACTTCCTTTGCTCGCTGACGCGAAACCGGACGTTTTCAACGCATTCCAGCAAACTCAAACGCCCAAAGTTGAAGCCGACATGCGTAGAGCGCAGCATGTGGCCTCGTTCATCGGGTTGGAAAAGCCAAAAGGACGTGCAGAGCATACAGCAGTCTTTGTTGGCTTGTACAAAGTCGGCGGTCACCGGCCGCTGACATACGAACAATTTTGGCAAGTGCCAGCCTATCAGGAATTGAAGAAATTCGGCATGAGAGGCTTTGTCGAGGGCGAGCGCGCTTTCGTGCTGTGGTTCGACCTGACAATCACCCCCTTCTATGAGAAGTGGCAAGGCAAGTTGGTCATAGAGTGGCCTCCGCCGCCGTTAAGATGGTGGAGATGGGCAAAACCAAACAAGTTCCCCATCTACAGCATTAGAGAAGATAGCCTGCTGCATGAGGCCATGCCGGACTGGAACAAATGCATTTTTTCGTGGGCAAAGTTCAGCATCATTCCGATCAGTTGGCGTGAAAAGTTAAGCGGATGGCGCGGCATCTACTACATCTACGACGAGTCTGACCGCAAAGCGTATGTTGGTAAAGCCGATGGAGAAGAAAACATCTATGGTCGATGGACTGTTCATGTCGAGCGCGGCGGGGACAGCGTTCTCCTACGCGAACGTTCACCCCAAAATTTCACTTTTAGTATTTTAGAGCTTGTATCACCAAACATGCAAAAAGACGATGTGACTGCACTTGAGACTACTTGGAAGGACCGCCTCCACACCCGAGCGCCTCTCGGCTTAAACGAAAACTGAGTTGGCGAAACGGGGCGGCGCGAATGCCGCCTGCATGATCTTCGCGCCGCACGGCTAACTGGTTTGGGGACCGGCGGGCAGCAAAAGTTCAAACTGCTCACCGGTATCGCCAAGCTGCTCATCCCTACCGGCCTCCCATAGCGGCTTGTCATTAATGATCGGCTCGCTGGCAAGAATTGCACGAATAGGAGCGAGCGACGGCAATTGAAGGACGTGCGAAAGAAGATCGTCGATTTCCTGCCGTACAGGATCAACATCCATTCTCGGGAAGGGCCTTAGCTCATGTTGAGCGATGGCATCGTATCCGACAGATAATTGATGCAATTGCCTTTCGGAGAGTTTTCTTACGTCCAGCACAGGCATTGGGTTCCAAGTCGGCTTTTTGAATTGGACCCACGCACCTTGAGTTGGCACTCGATGACCAGCGACGAGTAGAACCCCAAGACTTGAGTTTAACCAAATCAAAAGTGCTTTTTCGTGGTTCTCATCATTGTCGGCAAGTTTGAGCGGATACCAAACATTGCTAAGACCGTTCTCGCCGAGTCGAATTGCTACCAATTTGTGCGTGTTAAACCTCAGACGTACAGCGACCATGAGATGACTGGCGCGAGGCCACAGCAAGGAGGCTGGTCTCTTTGGCCGCCCAGATGCCGGTCGGCTGTCATTCGGCATGCAATTTTGGCTCTGACTCAAATTTGATGCAGTCTTTGATTCGTGTGGCGCTTCCTTTGGGGGAATCAGCGCCATGCAACAAGCACTTCGCCGCTCCATTCTGGTGCCGAGTGG
>JBAPYW010000057.1:0-60552 GCA_049284935.1 Xanthobacteraceae bacterium | reverse complement strand
ACACAAATACGGTTGAAGGCTACTATTCGATCTTCAAACGCGGCATGAAGGGCGTTTATCAGCATTGCAGCGAAAAGCATCTGCACCGCTACCTTGCCGAATTTGACTTCCGTTACAACAACCGTTCGGCGCTCGGCGTGAACGATCTCATGCGCGCGGAACAAGCGGCGAAGGGGATCGTCGGCAAAAGGCTTACCTATCGACGGCCTCACAAAGTCGCGCAACGGACCGTACATTAGGCGCCAAGCAAAAAATTTTCTGCGCTGGCGCAAACGCATGGAGAAGCGAAATGCCTGAATTCTCCGTTTCTGGTCTGAAAGATTTCGATATCTCTGCGGACGGTCATCAAACTGTTCTCAATCTTATCGGTGCCGACAATTCGATTGTCTCTTTGCGAGTGGATACCCTTGTATTGCAGACCATAAGTCAGCAAGCGGGATTTTTGCTTACAAAGGCGCGTCAACTCGCAGCAGCCAATCCGAATTTTGTTCCAGCTCTCCGACCAGCCAAGTTTCGCTCTGATCTAATAGCGGGAGGCCAGACGGTTGTGGTTGTGTTTGCGCTGGCGAGCGGACTTGAACACTATTACGGACTATTGCCGGATGAGGCAGATGCCCTAGCGCATCAGATGCAAGACGCCGCAGAAAGAGGAAGGAAGGCCGCAGCAACCAAGCCTGCACGGCATTAGCAGAGTTTTGCTTTATCATGCTGCGCTCCGCGTATCGACGAAAATAGGGGAAATCTCAAAATGGACAACCGCGAACTCGATCAGATTAAACGAGACCTGCATGATATTGCTGATGGCGTTGACAGAGCGGTCGGCTTTATATGCGGGTTAGCCGCATTTGTTGCCGCAATTCCCGGTGCCGAAGGAGTTGATCCTGAGCAGATCACGGTGCATGCACGGAGACTTTGTCCTGATCAGATCGCTCGGTTCCCGACGAGCGATCCAAAACAGTTTGCGGCTGAGATGGTTCACCGGATCGCTCGACTTGCAACTGAGTTAAACGTTCGCGGAGCCTAGGCGAGAAAACATCCGGCAACGGCTTGCGAGCGGCGTCATCGGGCATAGCGCTTTCCTTTGTTGGGAGGTTCCAATGGCAAAGAGCACGGTAAAACTCAGAAATAAAACCGGCAGACGCAGTAAGACTTCCAAGGAGTTTCAGCGCGATGCAAAGAAAGCGCGCGACGCTCAAACCAGGAAGGCTCGACGAAAGCACTCTAAAGCTGGACTTTAACCTCGGTCGCTCGCGCGCTTTGGCTTCGGACGCTTTGATTTTTTCTTAGTTGCGGATGCGGCCCTGTGTTGAGGTGGACTTTTCGCTACCACGTCGACAGCACGTTCGAAGCGCTTCCAAGCATCGGGATAATTTTCAGTATCGCTCTTTGGTTTAGCCATGCCGCAGCCCTACCTGCCCACATTCAAACACAAAAGATACCAGATCGGATTCGAGTCGCTCAATGAACGTCCACAGTTCGCAGAGCTAATCGGACGCTGCATTGCACTTTGGTCTTATGTCGATAACGAGCTAGGTGGCCTTTTCGGCATTTTGCTTAGGACCGATTCTGACGCAGCGCAGCGCGTTTTTCTAGTACTTCGCAGATGGTTCAATCAACGCCAAGCCCTAGATGCCGCGGCAGAGGGTGTTTTAGTCGGTGATGAGCGGCTCCTCTTCCGGGCGCTTATGGTGGAATATGGATCGTTGGAGTCGCAACGCAATGACCTTTGTCACGGCTGTTTTGGAATCTGCCCCGACGATGAAACCCTTCTTTTTATGATAAAAATAGAACATCACGTAGTCTGGCAGGCCGATATACTCCCAAAGCACCTTCGCGGCGACATTCCTCCAGACTCTCACCAAGGACTAAAAGAGCACCTATACGTTTATCAGCGCGACGAACTGCGCAATCTACACGCTTTCATGCGTCGCCTGTGGTGGGATATGTTTTATTTCAACGGCTACCTTCGGAAGCCGAACGACAGCGGACGAGTCGAAGAATTTCAAAGGACACTAGCCTCGCCTCATATTCAGGCACGTATCGCTGCTCTGAGATAAATGACGTAGCAAAATGATCAAGGATACCGCGCTCAATTGCGGAGCGCAGAGCCGCTACTGAGATCGAGATCATTTCGGGCGCGCCAGCCCCCGTTTCCGGTGGCGACGACTCTTGTATATCTAGGGGCTGCTTTGTCAAGGTTATAATGCCCCTTTCTAGATATGCCTACAAAAAAATCAACTATGGCGCGTGGTCGCTGCGCAGAGCGAATTATCTTGTGCGGGCGCCAATTTGCCCTGCTTGGCTGTCTTTTCGGAGGTTCCGCCATGCCGAATCCGGGGTGTAACGATTTGACAGGCGGGGTTGCATTACCCATGTTCCCGGCGGCCAGGAGGCGCTAAGACCCACCGTCAAAACGCAAAAAGGCCAATAAATCATCGGGTTATCATGAATCTGGTAGTGGTGGAATCGCCCGCCAAGGCGAAAACGATCAATAAGTACCTTGGCCGCGGCTATGAGGTTTTGGCTTCTTTCGGCCATGTGCGCGACCTGCCGGCGAAGAGCGGCTCTGTCGATCCCGACGCCGATTTCCGCATGATCTGGGAGGTCGACGCCAAGGCGCAGAAGCGCCTCAACGACATCGCCCGCGCCGCCAAAGGAGCCGAAAAGCTGATCCTGGCGACCGACCCCGACCGCGAAGGCGAGGCGATCTCCTGGCACGTGCTCGAAGTGCTCAAGCAAAAGAATGCGCTGAACGGACAGGTCATCGAGCGGGTGGTGTTCAATGCCATCACCAAGCAGGCGGTGACCGAGGCGATGGCGCATCCGCGCCGCATCGACCAGGCCCTGGTCGACGCCTATCTCGCGCGCCGGGCGCTCGATTACCTGGTCGGCTTCACGCTGTCTCCGGTTTTGTGGCGCAAGCTCCCGGGCGCACGTTCGGCCGGACGGGTGCAGTCGGTGGCGTTGCGGCTGGTCTGCGACCGCGAACTCGAAATCGAAAAATTCGTCCGCCGTGAATATTGGTCGCTGCTCGCCACGCTGGCGACCCCGCGCAACGAGACGTTCGAAGCGCGCCTCGTCGGCGCCGACGGCAAAAAACTGCAACGCCTCGACATCGGCTCCGCCGCCGAAGCGGACGCATTCAAGCAGGCACTCGAAACCGCCATCTTCACCGTTGCCGGCGTCGAAGCGAAGCCGGTCAAGCGGCATCCGCAGCCGCCTTTCACCACGTCGACGTTGCAGCAGGAAGCAAGCCGCAAGCTCGGTTTCGCTCCCGCGCATACCATGCGCGTGGCGCAGCGCCTCTACGAGGGCATCGAAATCGGCGGCGAAGCGGTCGGCCTCATCACCTATATGCGGACCGACGGCGTGCAGATTGCCGGTGAAGCGATCAGTGCCGCCCGCCGCGTGATCGAAACGGACTACGGCGCCAAGTACGTGCCGCATGCGCCGCGGCGTTATGAAACCAAGGCAAAGAACGCGCAGGAGGCGCACGAGGCGATCCGCCCGACCGATCTCACCCGGCGGCCGCGCGACGCCAAACGTTTTCTCGATGCGGATCAGGCCAAGCTCTACGAGCTGATCTGGCTGCGCACCGTGGCGAGCCAGACGGAATCGGCCGAACTCGAACGCACCACCGTCGACATCACCGCGAAGGTCGCCGCCCGATTGCTCGAGCTGCGCGCCACCGGAACGGTCGTGAAGTTCGACGGCTTCCTCGCCCTCTACCAGGAAGGCCACGACGACGACGACGACGACGAGGAGGCGCGCCGGCTGCCGCCGATGAGCGCGGGCGAAAGCCTCGCCAGGCGCGCGATCGCAGCTACCCAGCATTTTACCGAGCCGCCGCCGCGCTACTCCGAGGCCTCGCTGGTCAAGCGTCTGGAAGAGCTCGGCATCGGCCGGCCGTCGACCTACGCGTCGATCCTGCAAGTGCTCAGGGACCGCAAATACGTGCGGCTCGACAAGCGCCGGCTTTATCCGGAGGACCGCGGCCGTATCGTCGTCGCCTTCCTCGAGAGCTTTTTCGCCAAATATGTCGAATATGATTTCACGGCGAGCCTCGAAGAGCAGCTCGATCTGATTTCCAACAACGAAGTGGCGTGGCGCGAGGTGCTGCGCGATTTCTGGCGGGATTTCATCGGCGCCGTCGACGAAATCAAGGATCTGCGAATTTCGCAAGTGCTCGACGCGCTCGATGAATTGCTGGCGCCGCATCTGTTCCCGCCGCGCGCCGACGGCGGCGACCCGCGGCAATGCCCGAACTGCAGCGGCGGCCGGCTCACGCTGAAGCTCTCTAAGTACGGCGCCTTCATCGGCTGCTCGAATTATCCCGAGTGCCGCTATACCCGTCCGCTGTCGGTGCCGGCCGACGGTTCCGGCGAGATCGGCACCAAGAAACTCGGCGAAGACCCCAAGAGCGGCCTCGAAGTGACGCTGCGCAGCGGCCGCTTCGGTCCTTATGTGCAGCTCGGCGAGGCCGTCGACGGCGAGAAGCCGAAACGCGCCAGCCTGCAGAAGGGCATGACGCCTGACCACGTCGACCTCGACCAGGCGCTGGCGCTGCTGTCGCTGCCGCGCGAAATCGGCCGCCATCCCGAGGACGGCGAGCCGATCCGCGCCGGCATCGGCCGGTTCGGACCTTACGTGCAGCACGGCAAGACCTACGCCAATCTGGAAGCCGGCGACGATATCTTTCACATCGGGCTGAACCGGGCGGTGACGCTTATTGCCGAAAAGCACGCCAAAGGGCCGCGCTTCCGCCGCTTCGGTTCCGATCCGGGCCGCGCGCTCGGCGCGCATCCGACCACCGGCGGGCCGGTGGTGGCGAAGAACGGCCGCTACGGTCCCTATGTCAGCCACGACGGCATCAACGCCACGCTGCCGCGCGACAAGACGCCGGAAACGATCACGCTCGACGAGGCGGTGGCGCTGCTCGATGCGCGGGCGGAGCGCGGCGCTTCCATGCCGCACGCGCGGCGGCGTAACGCCAAGCGCGCGACGCCCGGCCCGGCGCGACAGGCCAAAAGGTCGGCCAAAGGCGCCGCGACGACACCTTCCAAGCGACCCGCAACCCGCAAATCCTCACGCAAGACCAGCCAAGCTGCCGAATAATCCAACAGGGCTTTGCTACGATCTTTGGCCGGGGAAACGGCCAATGAGCGGCCTATGAAACGAACCGCCCTTCCCTCGCGCGAAGAGCTGCTTGCCTTCATCCGCGAGCACGCCGGCAAAGTCAGCACGCGCGAGATTGCACGGGCATTCGGCGCCAAAAATGCCGACCGCGCGGCGCTCAAGCGCATGCTGCGCGAGCTTGCCGACGAAGGCCACATCGAACGGCGGCGTAAGCGCTTGCATCATGCCGGGACGCTGCCCTCCGTAGTGGTCGCCGACATCACCGGCCGCGACCCCGACGGCGAGCTCCTGGCGCGGCCCACGGAATGGGATGAAGAGACACACGGCACTGCGCCGGTCATCCGCATCGCCGGCACGCGCCGCGCCCGGCCGGCCGAAGTCGCCGGCGTCGGCGACCGTGCGCTCCTGCGCATCGAGCAGACGAGTGACGAGGAAACGAGCGCCCGCGTCATCAAACTGATCGATCGCGCCAAGCACCGCGTGCTTGGAATCTTCCGCAGCCTCCCGGGCGGCGGCGGTCGCCTGGTGCCGATCGACAAGAAGCAGCTCGGCCGCGAACTCGCCATCGCCAGCGGTCACACCGGCGGCGCGGCGGATGGCGATCTGGTCGCGGTCGAGGTGGCGCGTTCCGGCAGCAGGCTCGGTTTGGCGGCCGGCTCCGTTGTCGAGCGACTCGGCTCGATCAAGGGCGAGCGCGCGGTCAGCCTGATCGCTATCCACGCCCACGGCATCCCGCACGTTTTCCCCGGCGCAGTCGTCGCCGAAGCGGAGGCCGCGCGGCCGCCGCGACATGCGGCTAAGGACGCGCGCGAGGACTGGCGCGAGGTGCCGTTCGTCACCATCGATCCGCCGGACGCCAAGGACCACGACGACGCCGTGCACGCCGTGCCCGATCCGGACCCGCGCAATCGCGGCGGCCATCTCGTCAGCGTCGCCATTGCCGACGTCGCCTATTACGTGCGGCCGGGCTCGGCGCTCGATCGCGCCGCGGTGGAGCGCGGCAATTCGGTTTATTTTCCCGACCGCGTCGTGCCGATGCTGCCGGAGCGCATTTCCAACGATCTGTGCTCGCTGCGGCCGGACGAAGACCGCCCGGCACTGGCGGTACGCATGGTGATCGGCGCCGATGGCCGCAAGCGCTCGCACACGTTCCACCGCGTGCTGATCCGCTCCGCCGCCCGTCTGCATTACGAACAGGCGCAGCTCGCGGTTTCCGGCCGGCCCGACGAGGTCACCGGGCCGATCGTCAAAAACATCCTGGAGCCGCTTTATGCCGCGTATCGAACGGTGCGCCGCGCCCGCGACGAGCGCGGCCCGCTCGATCTCGAGCTTCCCGAGCGCAAGATCGTGCTCAAGTCCGACGGCACGGTCGACCGGGTGATCATGCCGCAACGCCTGGAATCGCACCGGCTGATCGAGGAATTCATGATCCTCGCCAACGTCGCCGCCGCGGAAACCTGCGAGCGAGCGCGGGTGCCGCTGATCTATCGCGTACACGACGAACCGTCGCCGGAAAAAATCACGGCGCTGCGGGAATTTTTGGCGACGCTCGACATTTCGCTGCCCAAGGGCGGCACGCTGCGGTCGGATGCTTTCAACGGCATCCTCGCGCAGGTCAAAGGCCGCGATGTCGAAAGGCTGATCAACGAGGTGGTGCTGCGCAGTCAGGCCCAGGCGGAATATGCGGCGGAGAATTTCGGCCATTTCGGCCTCAACCTGCGGCGCTACGCACACTTCACCTCGCCGATCCGCCGCTATGCCGACCTCGTCGTGCATCGCTCCCTGATCCGGGCGCTCAAGCTCGGCCCCGACGGCCTGCCGGACGGCACCGAGGTGCGCGCGCTGGCCGAAGTCGCCGCCAACATTTCGGCGATGGAGCGCCGCGCCATGAAGGCGGAGCGCGAAACCGTCGACCGGTTGGTCGCGCATTTTCTGGCCGATCGCATCGGCGCCAAGTTCGATGGCCATATTTCAGGGTTGACGCGCGCCGGCCTGTTCGTCGAGCTCGACGAAACCGGGGCCGACGGTTTGATCCCGGCGCGTTACATCGGCGACGAGTATTTCCGCTTCAACGAGGCGAGCCGCGCGTTCGTCGGCACGTCGGCGACCTATCGGCTCGGCGATCCGGTCACCGTCGAGCTGGTCGAAGCTGCGCCGGTCGCCGGCGCCTTGCGTTTTAAGCTGCTGCGTGACGATCATGCGGCCGCCGCCCGCGGGACCCGACACAGACCGCGGCGGCAACGCTCCGTTGCGCGGCGAGCCGAGCGACACGGACGCCGTGGTGGTAACTGATGAACAATGATGCCAGTAACTCATGAATGATGATCCCAAGATTACGACCGCAGGCGGCTCGGCGGCCCGCCGATCCGAAGACCTGACTCGCGCTGTGCGCGATCAATCCTTCGCCAATCTGAGACCCCGGGATTCCGCCACGCTCATTCTGGTCGACAAATCCGAGAGCGTGCCGAAAGTGCTGCTTGGACGCCGGCACGAAGGTCACAAGTTCCTGCCCGGGAAATTCGTCTTTCCCGGTGGGCGTGTCGAAATCACCGACCGGCAGATGCCGACCGCAGCGCCGTTGCACGCGGGCGACGCGGCGCGGCTGATGCAGCGGGTCAGACGGCCGAGCCTCGCCAAGGCGGCCGGCTTCGCGCTCGCCGCGGTGCGCGAAACCTATGAAGAGACCGGCCTGATGCTGGGCCGCCCAGGCCAAGGCGCGATGACGGCGCCGGCCGGCGTCTGGCAGGCCTTTGCGACAGCCGGCGTCCTTCCCGACCTCAGCGCGGTCCATTTCATCGCCCGTGCCATTACTCCGCCGCGGCGGCCGCGGCGTTTCGACAGCCGCTTTTTCGCGGTCGATATTTCCGCCGTCGCCCGTCGCGTCGAAGGTGTCGTTAGTCCGCAAGCTGAGCTCGTCGAACTGGTCTGGCTGCCGATCACCGAGGCCCGCCGCCTCGACATCCCCGCCATCACCGCGGTGGCGCTGGACGAACTGCAGGACCGCATCTCAACCGGCATGAGCCACGACCATCCGGTGCCGTTCTACCGTATGCTGCACAAGCGCTTCGTCCGCGAAATGCTTTGATCGCGCTGGCAATTTCGCGATATCGACGACCTTCTTGACATTGAAGGCTTGGCCACTAGGTTGACGGCGAGTGCAGCGAAGCGAACCGATTTCGAGGTCTGACCATGGCGAAAGCCGTAACCATCAAGGTTAAGCTGGTTTCCAGCGCCGATACCGGCTTCTATTACGTGACGCGGAAGAATTCTCGCACCATGACCGACAAGCTGGTGAAGAAGAAATACGATCCGGTGGCGAAAAAGCACGTCGAGTTCCGGGAATCCAAGATCAAATAAAGCTCGCGGAACTGGATTTCCGTCTCGTCATGCCCGGCCTACGTGCCGGGCATCTCCGTTTTAAGAGCTACGAAGCGCCAAAGCCCGCGCCGGCAAGGTGGCCGGCCGGGAGCGGTGTCATGAGGAGGCCACTCGCACCACCCCCGTGCCGGCCGAACCCTACGGACCCAGGAGATGCGGCGGACCTGAGCACTCCGCAGGGCTATCCAAATAAGGCTATCGAATGCACCGCGCCCTCCCAGGCCGCTTTTCGGCTCGCCGGGAAGGCGTATTGCCGTCATTGCTGATTACCGTCGCAGAACAAGGCTAGCGCAACCGGTATGGAAATCAATCGCCAAGATTGAGACGGTATGAGCCCTCACGCGGCGTCTGGGACCACCCGGTTTCGCCCGTCCCGCTTGGCCCGATAGAGCGCCTGGTCGGCGCGTTTGAGCAGGCCGGCGGCGGTGTCGTCGCGTTCGCGCAGCGCCGCGATGCCGATCGAGAGCGTCACCGGAACGCTGCGCGCGCCCTGCTGGATCTTGAACGGCTCGGCGGCGATGCGCCGGCGCAACCGCTCCGCCACCATCGCGGCTACCGCCATGTCGGTTTCCGGCATGACGATGACGAATTCCTCACCGCCGCAGCGGCAAGCCAGGTCGATACCGCGGATCGAGCGCTTGATGCGCAAGGCGAAGTCGCGCAGCACGTCGTCACCGGCATCGTGGCCGTGGGTGTCGTTGATCGATTTGAAATAATCGATGTCGAGCACCAGCACGGCCAGCGGCTTGCCGCGCCCGGCCGCCTGTTCGACCAGCGTTGCGAGGTGACTTTCCATGTAACGGCGGTTGAACAAGCCGGTCAGCGCGTCGGTGATCGCCATCTCGATCGAGATCTGGACATTGTCACGCAGCCGCTCGGTATAGCGGCGTTTGCGCACTTGGCTGCGCGCCCGCGCCAACAGCTCGTTCTTGTCGATCGGGCGCATCAGATAATCGTTCACGCCGATTTCCAGGCCGCGCAGCATGCGCGCGTCGTTGTCGGGTTCGGCGATTGCCAGAATCGGCATATTGCGGGTCCGGTCCAGCGAGCGGACCTGGCTGCACAGCCGCAGCGCATCGAAGCTCTCCAGCCCCAGCGAGACGATCAGCAGGTCGTAGTTACCGTCGGCGGCGCGAAACACCGCCTCGTGCGGGTCGGTCTCGATGTCGACGCTGTGCTCCTTGGCCAGCATGGCGGCGATGCGTTCATACTGCGCCGGCCGATCGTCGACGACGAGCACCCGCCCGCCGCGGCCGGTATCGGCAAGCGCCTCGCGCTCCGGCGATTCGATGCCGATGTCGCGCGAGGTCAGCGCCCGCATACGCAGTTCGTCGGTGACCGTCTTCAGCCGCGCCAGCGAGCGCACGCGAGCGATCAGCACCACTTCGGGAATCGGCTTGGTCAGGAAATCGTCGGCGCCGGCTTCGAGGCCGCGCACGCGATCGGAGGGCTGGTCGAGCGCGGTCACCATCACCACCGGAATGTGGTGCGTCGCCGGGTTGGTCTTCAGCCGCCGGCACACTTCGAACCCGTCCATGTGGGGCATCATCACGTCGAGCAGGACCAGGTCGCATTCGGCGCGCTCGCAGATGGTCAAAGCCTCGGCCCCGCTCATGGCCGTGATGACGTCGAAATATTCGGCCGACAGCCGCGCTTCGAGCAGCTTGACGTTGGCCGGAACATCGTCGACGACGAGAACGCGAGCGGTCATTCGCTTGTCCTACGGATTGCCCAGAAAATGTCGGATGGTCTCGATGAACTTGCCCACCGAGATCGGCTTACTGAGATAGGCTTCGCAGCCGCCGTCGCGAATGCGTTCCTCATCGCCCTTCATGGCGAAAGCCGTCACCGCGACCACCGGAATGACTCGCAGATCCTCGTCATCCTTGAGCCATTTGGTAACCTCGAGGCCGGAGACTTCGGGAAGCTGAATATCCATCAGGATCAAATCCGGCCGATGCTTGCGCGCGAGATCGAGCGCTTCGATACCGTTGCGCGTCGCGATGGTGTCGTAGCCGTGGGCTTCCAACAGATCGTGGAAGAGCTTCATATTGAGCTCATTGTCCTCGACGATCAGGACGGTTTTGGCCATCCCCAACCCCTCGCCTGTCCGTTAGGCCCTGCGCCCCGTGCTGCAGCGGTTCCGATCGTTCGTCGATGCGCGCGCCGAGCGGCATGCAAGCTAGTGCCGATATGTTACGGAAAGGCAAATGGAACCGATGAAAGCCCCCCTGCGACCGACGCCGGAAGCGGCTGAAATGCTGGCGATTCAGGCGCTTGGCTTCATCGCCGAAGACCCCGAACGGCTGGCCGGCTTTTTGGCTTCCACCGGAATTCCGGCAGAGGAGATTCGCGCCGCGGCGGGCGCGCCCGGCTTCCTCGCCGGCGTGCTCGAGCATATGCTCGGCGATGAGAGTCTCCTGATCGCGTTTGCCTTGAGCGCCGGAATCGATCCGGCCGAGGTCGCGCGCGCCCGCAGCGCGCTCGGCGGTCAACAGGAACGTAACATGCCGTGAGCGCATTCTGCCGCGACTGCCTCGCCGACGCCGCGCCGCATGCAGCGCGCTGCGGCAGCTGCGGCTCGCCGCGATTGCTGCGGCATCCCGAACTCGCGCAGCTCGCGATCGCCCACGTCGACTGCGACGCCTTCTACGCCACGATCGAAAAACGCGACGATCCCTCCCTCATCGCCGAGCCGGTCGTCGTCGGCGGCGGCCGCCGCGGCGTCGTCGCTGCGGCCTGCTACGTCGCCCGCACCTTCGGCGTGAAGTCGGCGATGCCGATGTTCGAGGCGCTGCGGCTGTGTCCGCACGCCCGCGTCATTCGCCCCAATATGGAAAAGTATGCTCGCGTCGGCCGCGATGTTCGCCAGTTGATGCTGGCCTTGACGCCGCTGGTCGAGCCGCTGTCGATCGACGAAGCGTTCCTCGACCTTTCCGGCACCGAGCGGCTGCACGGGCTCTCCCCCGCTAAGTTGCTGGCCCGCTTTGCCGCCGATGTCGAAAAGAAAGTCGCCATCACCGTCTCCATCGGTCTCTCCGGCAACAAGTTCCTCGCCAAGATCGCCTCCGACCTCGACAAGCCGCGCGGCTTTGCGGTGCTCGGCTTAAGCGAAGCGCCGGCATTCCTGGCGCCGAAGCCGGTGAGCTTTATCTTCGGCGTCGGCAAGGTGAGCGCGGCGCGGCTCGCCCGTGACGGTTATCGCCACATCGCCGATCTGCAGGCGGCAAGCGAGATCACGTTGGCGCGGCGCTATGGTGAGGAAGGAAGGCGGCTCGCCCGGCTTGCGCGCGGCATCGATCAGCGCAAAATCAGCGCCGACCGCGAAACCAAGAGCGTGTCGGCGGAGACCACGTTCGACCGCGACATATCCGATTTCCGCGCGCTCGAGCGGATTCTCTGGGCGCAGACCGAGGAGGTTTCCGCTCGCCTCAAGGAAAAGGCGCTGGCCGGCGCGACAGCGACGCTGAAGCTGAAAACTTCCGATTTTCGCATTCGCACACGGGCGCATTCGTTCGCGGCGCCGACGCAGCTCGCGGGAAAGATCTTCGCCGCGGCACGCGGGCTCCTTGAACGCGAAACCGACGGCACGAAATTCCGTCTGCTCGGTGTCGGCATGAGCGCGCTCGCCACCGCGGATCAGGCCGATCCCGCCGATTTCGTCGATGCGCGCGCCGCCGAAGCCGAACACGCCCTCGACCGCGTACGCGCCCGCTTCGGCGACGATGCCGTGGTCAGGGGACTGGCCTTCGATCCGCCGGACAAGCGCTGAGCGTTATTGCGATGCGCGCCGGCACCCGTTAGCGGCAGGGCTTTGGCTGTTTGATCTCGAGCGAAGTGAGTTTGCCGGCGACAACGAAGTCGTTGTAATCGAGCGACAAAGCACGCGAAATACCGTTCTCGTAAAGCTCGAAGCCGATCGCATATGCCGGTGTTTGCTCCGTACTTTTTTGCCGCCGGCCCTTATCGAAATAGCTGATCGTGACCGGCCAGCGCGGGATCGCGGCAAGCTTTGTCTCGCCGTCGGCGGCATCGCCATGCTTGCGGTCGTCCGACGACAGTTTGTGACCGATGACCGTCAGCGTGTCATACACTTTGTCGCCGCTATCCGATCCATCGAACACCGGAAAGTCGAGAATGCTCTTGCCGGCGCGCGCCGCCAGGATCACCCGCACCATGTGCTCGGTCGGGAACACCACGGCGGGGTCGATATCGAGCATCTTGTGCTCCGGCTTTATCAGGCTGATGGCCGTCGTTTTGGCGCCGTGCTCGGCCCGGCCGTCGACGGCATCGACCAGATTCTCGTCGACGAAGTTTTCCGACGTGAATTTGAAGCTCTTGGCGTCGCCGCCTTCCCAGGTGGTGGAGCGCAGGTCGCTGGTGGAAATTTTACCTTCGCCGGAATCAAGCTCGGACACTTGACGGAACCGCAGCGTATAGCCGTCGCAGACGTTGCCGTCGAAATCGTAGAGAATGCGCCCGCGCACCCCGACGATCTGCGCGCTGCCGCGCGTCTGACCGAGCGTGAGATCGTAGATGGCGCGGTGCGGCACCAGCACGATCGGGCTGTCTTGCGGGCTATCTTGGGGGCTGTCTTGCGCTTTGGCGCCGGATGCCGGTGCGGCGAAGATCAATGTGCAGGCAAGGAGAGCGCTGCCCGATGCGAAGCCGTAACGCGAAGCCATGAACCCTCTTGCTCTGCTTGATTCCGAAATCTGCTCCCCCTAGGCGGTTTCCCGATCAATCCGTTTCGTTCGTCCCCGGATGGCGGCGAAGATAGGGACCTTGTCCCGGGGTCGCAACTGCGATCGGAAAGACGGCTCGCTTGCGTGATATAGTCCAATCGGCGAAGAATCCTCGGGCGCCGAGGGAATCTGGAGGACGAGAATGGCCGGAGCGGTGGAGAAGAAGTTGGGCGAGCTCGGCATCGCGCTCGCGGAACCGGCCGCGCCGGTCGCCAATTACGTTGCGTTCGTGCGCACCGGCAACTTGCTCATGGTATCCGGCCAGATTTGCTTCGACGGCGGCAAGCTGGTCGCCAAAGGCCAACTGGGCGGCAGCGTCTCCATCGAGGACGGCCAAAAGGCGGCGCGCGCCTGCGCGGTCAATCTTCTCGCCCAGGTCAAGGCCGCGCTCGGCGACCTCGACAAGGTCGTGCGTGTCGTGCGGCTCGGCGGCTTCGTGAATTCGGCGCCGGGTTTTGTCGACGGTCCGAAGGTGATGAACGGCGCCTCCGACCTGATGGTCGCGGCGTTCGGCGAAAAGGGCAAGCACGCGCGCACAACGGTTGGCGTCTCGGCGTTGCCGCTCGATGCCGCGATCGAGGTCGAAGGCCTGTTCGAAGTATCGTAATGGCGCCGACCAAGCTGGATTGGCTCACGGCGCGACCGATCGCCCATCGCGGATTGCACGACGCCGCCCGCGGCATCATCGAGAACACTGCCGCCGCCGTGCGCGCGGCGATCGAAAGCGGCTACGGTATCGAAGTCGATCTGCAAATCAGCGGCGACGGCGAGGCTATGGTGCATCATGACGATGTGCTGGGGCGCCTCACCGACGGTGCCGGCCGGCTCGACCGCCTGAGCACCGCCGAGCTCAGGCGAGTTGCCTTCCGCGGCAGCGCCGAGCGCATGATGACGCTGGGCGACCTCTGCGATCTCGTCGGCGGACGCGCCGCCTTGCTGCTCGAATTGAAAAGCCGGTTTGACCGCGACGACCGTCTGCCGGCGCGCGTCGCGGCGTTGCTGGCCGGCTATCACGGACCCGTCGCGCCGATGTCCTTCGACCCGATTCAACTCAGGCTGCTGCGGCAAAAGGCCCCTCACCTGCCGCGCGGCATTGTGGCGGCAAAATACCGGCCGCATCCCTATTGGGATCAGATGCCGGCATGGTTGCGTTACGGCATGGGCAGCCTGCTGCCCGCCTTGACGGCGTGGCCGCAATTCGTCGCTTATGCATTCGGCGATTTGCCGGCGTCGGCGCCGCTCCTGGCGCGGCACATTTTGTGCCTGCCACTGGTGACATGGGTGGTACGGACGGAAGCCGAGCGGCAACGCGCCACCCGTTGGGCCGACCAGGTGATCTTCGAGGGCTTTCGGCCATGAACCGCGCCGAGAACGAGCAGCCGAGCTTGCAACAGCGCACACGCGGGACCGCGGGGCAGTTCAACGTCGTCGCGGTGAGTGCGATCGACGAGGTCGGCGTCGCGGCGTGGGACGCCTGCGCCAATCCGCCGGCCGACTGCGCGCCCGCCGCCGATCGCGCAGCTCCATCGACAGATCAGGAAACCGTATTCAACCCTTTCTTATCCCACCATTTTCTTTCGGCCCTGGAGGCCTCGAAATCGGTCGGTGGCCGGTCCGGCTGGCAGGTCCAGCACGTGCTCGTCAAAGCAGCCGACGACACCGTTCTTGCCGCCGCGCCGTGCTACCTCAAGAGTCACTCGCGCGGCGAATACGTCTTCGATGCCGGCTGGGCGGATGCCTATATGCGCGCCGGCGGCAGCTATTACCCGAAGCTCCAGGTCGCGGTGCCCTTTACGCCCGCCACCGGTCGCCGGCTCTTGGTACGCCCGGGCCCGCAGGCCGCCGAAGCGCGCAACGCGCTGGTCGCCGGCTTGGTCGAACTCTGCGGCATGCACGACGCCTCCGGCGTTCACGTCACTTTCGCCACCGAGCCGGAATTCCGCTTCCTCGGCGAGATCGGATTCCTGCAACGCACCGACCAGCAATTCCACTGGGAAAACGCCGGCTACGGCAGCTTCGACGAATTCCTCGCCGCGCTTGCCGCACGCAAGCGCAAGACCATCCGCCGCGAACGCCACGACGCCCTGGCCAACGGCATCAGCGTGCACTGGCTGACCGGCAGCGACCTTACCGAAGACGCGTGGGATACCTTCTTCGCGTTTTACATGGACACCGGCTCGCGCAAATGGGGCCGGCCCTATCTGACGCGGCCGTTCTTTTCGCTGGTCGGCGAGACCATGCGCGACCGCATCCTGCTGGTCATGGCCAAGCGTTCGGGGCGTTGGATCGCCGGCGCCCTCAACTTCATCGGCTCGCACACGTTGTTCGGCCGCCATTGGGGCGCCCTCGAGCACCATCCGTTCCTGCATTTCGAGCTGTGCTATTACCAGGCGATCGACTATGCGATCGCCCGCAAGCTCTCCCGTGTCGAGGCCGGCGCCCAGGGTGAACACAAGCTCGCCCGCGGCTACATGCCGACCACCACCTATTCGGCCCATTACATCGCCGACCCGGCGTTGGGGCGAGGGGTCGCCGACTACCTGGTGCGCGAGCGCGCCTATATCGCCGCGGTCGGCACCGAGCTTGCCGCCGCCGGTCCTTACCGCAAGGATTTCACTCTCGAAGTGGATTGATTACGATCGCTGCGACTTTCAATTGCGCACGATCTTGCCGAAGACCTTATCCATCTTTCGGGATCATGCGCCGAGGCGGAGAGCACGATGCCGAGCTACGACCCGAACAATGTCTTTGCCAAGATCATTCGCGGCGAATTACCGGCGCACAAGGTCTATGAGGACGACAAGGCTTTCGCCTTTCTCGATATCATGCCGCGCGCGCCGGGCCATACGCTGGTGATCCCGAAGGCGCCGGCCCGCACGATTCTCGATATCGAGCCCGACGATCTCGCGCATCTCATCAAGACGACGCAAAAGATTGCGCGGGCGGCGACGACGGTCTTCTCCGCCGACGGCGTGACCATTCAGCAGTTCAACGAAGCGGCCGGCGGGCAATTGGTATTTCACCTGCACATCCACGTCATTCCGCGCAAGAACGGCGTGTCGTTGCGACCACCGGCGAGCCACAAGGAAGAGCCGGCGGTGTTATCGGACCAGGCGCTCAGGCTTGCTGCCGCGCTCAAAGGCGCGTGAGGCATTCAAGTCCGCCGAAGCGCACTTTACCGGCGGCTCAGCGCCCGCGTGCGACGCGCTCGATCTCGGCCCGCACTAGGCGCTCGACCAGGCCGGGCAGATTGTCGTCGAGCCAAGTCTTCAGCATGGGCCGCAACATCTCGCGCACCAGGTCCTCGAGCGTGCGCGCGTTCTGCACCAGCACGGTGTGCGCCAGCGCGTTGAACGCGGAGTCGACCGCGGCACTGGTCGCGCTCGACAGCAGCGGCCCGCGCTCGCCAGCGCCTAGTTCACCGGCACCGCGATCGCCAGCGCCACGCCATTCGCTCTCCGGCGCGACGTAGCGGACCGATGGCTCTAGGGGCGGTGGCACAGCAGGTTCTTCGGCCGCCTCTTGGACGTGCGCATCCGAATAGTTTTCGGTCACGTGAAGTTGCGGCGCCGGCTCGGGCTCCTGCATTTGCGGCGCCGGTTCGGGCTCAGGCTCATGAAATTGCGGGTCGGGCTCACGCGCGTAAAATTGCGGCGCCGGTTCGGGCTCAGGCTCAGGAAATTGCGGCTCAGGCTCATGAAATTCCCGCGCCGGCTCGGGCTCCCGAAATTCCGGCGTCGCATCGGGCACAGGACTTGGCGCTGGAGCGGGTTCGGGCTCGCTGAACATGCGGGCCGTCATTGATTCGGTGAGATCGAGGATCTCGGAGGCGTGGTCCTCCTCTGCCGCGCGCGTTGCCGCAGAATCGGCCGGAGTTTCGCCCGCGATTTCGGGGATACTCGGCTCCGGCGGGGCGGAGAACGACGGCCGCGGCGGCTCGGCAGGCTGTCCGAACGCATCCTGCGCCTCTGATGCCTCGGGCGCTGACGGGGCGTCGGACGCCCGTTTCGCGATCCTGCCGGCATCGTCATCGGCGATGATGCGGCGAATGGAGGCGAGAATCTCCTCCATCGATGGTTCTTGCGATTTCGCCGGTTGCGTCATGCGCGCATCCTCGCCTTAATTCGTGTGTTCCCCCGCAGCCGCCGCACGCCGCTGGTCACCGGCAGCTCGCCGACCGCGAATCAAGTGAGCGCAACTATGCAATGTTGCCAGTCAGTATGTCATGACGAAAAGCGAACGCAACAATCGCTGTGGACCGGCAATCCGGCCTGCAGCAGCGCCGGCCGCGTCTATCTGCCGTCGGGATTGCGCAGCCCGATCCACGCATCTCGCACTTGTTGGTAGTGCACTTGCGGATCGTAAATCAGAACGTCGAGGCCGAGCCGCGGCATCGAGAGGCCGCCGACGGCCGCAAGCAAGGTGTACGAGGCCACCACGCGATCGTGCTGGGCGGTGACGAGGGCGACGCGCGCATTGACCAGTTCCTGCTGCGCATTGAGTACGTCGAGCGTCGTGCGCTGCCCGACGCGCGCCTCCTCGCGCACGCCGTTGAGCGCGATCTCGGCGGCGTTGACCTGCGCGGTGGTCGCCTCGATCTGCGCCTTGGCGGCGTCGAGTTGACCCCAGCTCTGCACCACGGTGGCTCGCGCCTGATCGCGGTTGATATCGAGATTGAGCCGCTGTTGCCCCAGCGTCTCCTTGGATTGGCGGATGGCAGAATACTCGGCGCCGCCCTGGTAGATCGGCACCGTGAAGGTGCCAAGGACGGAAGCCGCGGTCTGCCTGGCGACTTCGAAGGCCGGATACTGCCCTTGCGACGCGCTCGCCGTGAGCGTCAGATTCGGGTACAGCGCGCCTTCACTGATTTTCACGGCAAGCACGGCGACATCGACGCCGTACATGGCGGCCAGCACCGAGGGGCTGTTCGCTTGGCCTTGTGCTACGGCTTTCGCCAAGACGTTGGGCGAGAGCCGATCGACCGGCGTGCCGGGCGCGAGCCGGCCCGGATCGACTCCAATCACGCGCCGGTAATTGGCTTGGGAGGTCACGTAGTTCGACTGCGCACCCAACAGCGAGGATCGCCCGGCGGCCAAACGCGATTCCGCTTGCGCCACATCGGTGCGCGTCACCTCGCCGACGTTGAAGCGGTCGCGCGTCTGTTTCAGCTGCTCGGTGAGCACTTCGACGTTACGCCGGTTCAGGTCGAGGATCGCCTGATCGCGCAACAAGTTCATGTAAGCGGAGGCGGCGTCGAGCAGTACCTGCTGCTCGGTGACACGCAGCGTCTCGCGCGCACCGTCGACTTGGCTTTCCGCTTGGCGGGTGCGGTTGGCGGTCTGGAAGCCGTTGAACAGCGTGTAGGTTCCGGTGGCGGCGACGCTGCGCGAGAGAAATGTCTCGGCGAATGGGATGTTGGTGACGACGCCGCCGACAGGAAGCTGTTGCACCGCATTGGCGTAATTATAACCCCCCTGCGCGGTAACGCTCACCTTGGGGCGATAGCCGGAGAGGGCTTGCGGCACATTCTCGTCAGTCGCGCGCAAAGCCGCGCGCTGCGCATTGAGCGACGGATTGTTCTGATAGGCCTGCACCAAGGCCCATTCGAGCGTGTCCGCCGCTGCCCCCGAACCGGCCAAGCCGACCCCGGCCGCCGCCAGCACCAGGCTTGCAACGGTGCAAATAGACGCCCCCGCCCCTCTTACACCCATCAAGCGACGCTGCCCCTCGCCCTCCCCGCATCCCCCGCGGGATTGCCGCTCGGACAACAAATCCGCGCGGCGGCCAACAGGGCCGACCGACGGACCGAACGCATGACATTATTCTGCTGGAGCAGGGCGTGAAACCCCCGCAAGCGAGCTTAGGCACAAAATTCCGCGCATAGGCACATATGCGCCACAGCCTCTGCATCCCGGCTCGAAGGGAGGGCCGTCACCGCAAAGGCCGACAGAATTCGGATTCGTTAGAAAACGAAGGCTGGCGGCGCGACGAAGCCCGGCAGCACACGTGCCGCAGCATCAAAGATCGGGCGGCCAACGACTTGACCTTCGATCCCGTGATAGATCATCGCCTTGCTTGCCGGGGGGCGGCCGCAAATCCCGACCATGCGGCCGTCTGGCTTGAGCTGCCGCCCAAGCGCTTCGGGTACGATTTCCACCGCGCCATCGAGCAGGATCACGTCGTAGGGCGCGCCGGCCAGCCAGCCGGCGGTCAAGGGCCCGACGATGACCTCAACGTTGCCCGCGCCGGTCGCCGCAAGCGCTTGTTTCGCTTGCCGCGCCAGATCCGCGTCCTCCTCCAATGCGATCACCGTGCCGGCAAGACGCGCCAGCACGGCCGCGGAATATCCGGTGCCGGACCCCACATCGAGGACGCGTTCCCCGCGGCGCACTTCAGCCGCCTGGATCAGCTTGGCGAGCACCATGGGCTTGAGCAGCGCGCGGCCGTTGCCGAGCGGAATATCTTTGTCGAGATAAGCGAGCGGCGCGAGCGATGGGGGCAGAAAATGCTCGCGCGGCAGCGTCAGCATGGCCTCCTGCAGGTCGAGATCGGTGACGTCGGCAGGGCGGACCTGGCATTCCACCATCATCCGTCGCGCGGCGGCGGTGTCGAACATGACTTCCCCCAACTATGCGGGAGGGTTGTGCGGTACGGCGGGGCAAAACGCAAGCGCCTGCTCGGCATGGCACCGCTGCACATAGCCATTGCAGCCGGGCCCGGTGATAACCATTCTCGGGTCCGGGGTCCGCGTGCCGTTGTCGGGGTCCTAACCTTCCTTTATAGAACGCGAGGCATCGCCGCATCATGCGATCGCCGATGCCCCTACGGCCACGTGGCGGAGTGGTTACGCAGCGGTCTGCAAAACCGTTTACCCCGGTTCAATTCCGGGCGTGGCCTCCAAGCCTTCACTGCTCCGCAGCTTCGGCTCGGCAAGCCCTGATACGAAGGCTGCCGCGCCGTAGCGTTGGCGAAGGCGGGCATAACAGGATTTATTGGGGCCTCATGCTTTCAAAGCCGGCGCGGCTTTGTTATAGGCAACCGCGCTTACGCCGAGCGGGCGTCATCGTTCCCCGGTAGCTCAGCGGTAGAGCAACCGGCTGTTAACCGGTTGGTCGCTGGTTCGAATCCGGCCCGGGGAGCCAAACCTTCTCAAATTCAAAGGCGCAGGCCTCGGCGCCCACAGCGCCGCGGCGCGGTCGGATAAGAGGGGGACCGTCAAGTCGCCCCCAAATCCGATCTTGGCATTGCAAGCGTAGAACTCGCTACCGCGCCAACGACGCCAGCGCGCGGCAAACCTGCAATTGACTCTTGTCGGCTGTCGTTGGTTGGGCCAGGACCAACCGGCATTTTCGCAAAATCCGCGTCTGCTCGGGCCCGCTCATGCTGGCGAAGGAGGCTTCGACACCGCTGGAGCCTACTCCAGTGCCCGTTCCGACGCCGGTGCCAGTCCCAACGCCTGTACCCGTTCCGACCCCGGTGCCCGCTACCCCGCTGCCCGTTCCCACACCGGCGCCAACTCCAGCGCCAACACCGCCCGCGACACCGGCACCTACTCCGCCTCCGACCCCCGCGCCGCCGGTTCCAGCGCCGGCCGAGCCACCGGCACTCGCGCCGCCGGCGGCAGCACCCGCCCCGGCACCCGCACCGCCGGCTCCGGCTCCGGCCGAGCCGCCGGCACCCGCACCGCCGGCGGCAGCACCGGCCCCGGCACCGGATGCCGTCGTGGACGCAAGCATGACCGGTGTGATTGCGATCACACCAAGCGCAACGACCGCAGCGCGCAAGGCCGAACGATTGTTCTGATTGTGTGCTCGATCCGCCATTTTGTCCTCCAAAGCTCAGGTTGCCTCTGGACTGAACTCGATCGCGCTAATTGTTGGTTCTCATCCAGAATGCTGAAGGGTCCAAGCGCATCGCCGGAATTGCGTTCCGTCTGCGGATATGAAAGAGAACCGCTTTCTCGGCCGAGGACATACGGATCGTTAACGCCGCTCGTGAAAGCCAACCGATTTCCTTCAGAACCCTGGATACTTCGATGCCTTGCAAAACGTGTGCCTGAGGTATCCAGAAGGAGAGCAGATGTACGCCTTTCATACTTGGTCGGCGCGCCCGGCTCTTGCTGAAACCCTCAAGATCGGTGTTGAAGGTCTATCCGGCTTCCGGCCGGGCGAGTAGAAAGACCGATGGCTGCGCACGGCGACGATTTGAAGCTCACGCAGGGCGCAAAGGATTGGGTCGGCCGCTCCATACCGCGATTTGAAGATGCGGCGCTGCTCGCCGGCCGCGGCCATTATCTCGACGATCTCGGCGTACCTCCCGGCACGCTCGAGGCGGCGATCCTGCGGTCGCCGCACGCGCACGCGGAAATCGAAGCGATCGATTGCACCGCGGCGAAAGCCGCGGATGGAGTCTTCGCGGTCGTCACCGGCGCCGACGTCAAAGCGCTGACGTCAAGCCTGGTGGTGGGCGTAAAGGCCGGCATCGAGTGTTGGCCAATAGCGACCAATCGCGTGCGTTATGTCGGCGAGCCGGTCGCCATCGTGGTCGCGTCCGACCGCTATCGCGCCGAGGACGCGCTCGATCTCATCGATGTCCGCTATCGACCATTGCCGGCGGTGGTCGATCCGCTCGCGGCGGCAGCGCCGGATGCTCCCGCGCTCCATCCGCAAGCGAACGGTAATGTCATCGGCGAGCGCGTCTTTCGTTACGGCGATCCCGAGGGCGCCTTTGCCGCCGCCGCGCACCGCGTCCGCGTCGATGTCCGCTATCCGCGCAATTCCTGCACGCCGATCGAAACCTATGGCGTCGTCGCCGAATACGATCCTGCAGAGGGCGCCTACGACGTGCTGGCCAATTTCCAAGGACCGTTCAGCCTACATCCGGTCATGGCGCGGGCGCTGAAGGTCCCGGGCAACCGATTTCGGCTGCGGACGCCTCGGGACTCCGGCGGCAGCTTCGGCGTCAAGCAGGCGATATTCCCCTATATCGTGCTGATCGCCGTAGCGGCGCGGATCGCCGGGCGGCCGGTGAAATGGATCGAAGATCGCTTGGAGCATTTGGCCGGATCAGTCTCAGCCACCAACCGCGTCACGACGCTCGAGGCCGCGGTCGATTCCGAGGGCCGCATTGCCGCGCTGGCCTGGGATCAGCTTGAAGATTGCGGCGCACATCTGCGCGCGCCGGAGCCCGCCACTCTTTATCGTATGCACGGCAACTTGACCGGCGCCTACGACATCCGTCACGTCAAGGTGCGCAACCGGATCGTTCTCACCAACAAGACACCGACCGGGCTCAATCGCGGCTTCGGCGGCCCGCAGGTCTATTATCCGCTCGAGCGGCTCGTGCAACGCATCGCAATCGAGCTCAATCTCGACCCGCTCGAGGTCATTCGCCGCAACCTCGTTCCCGCCAAAGCCATGCCTTACCGCACGGCGACCGGCGCGTTGCTGGATTCCGGAGATTACGCGGGGACGCTGGAGGCGGCGGTAGCCGAAGGCCAGCTTGACGCGCTGCAAGCCCGTCGCGATGCCGCGCGTGCCGCGGGCAAGCATTACGGCATCGGCTTTGCCGCGGTGGTCGAGCCGAGCGTCTCCAACATGGGATACATCACGACGCCGTTGACGCCGGAGGAACGGCGCCGTGCCGGCCCGAAGAATGGCGCCCAATCGACCGCAACGGTCAGCCTCGATCCGCTCGGGGCCGTCTCGGTGCAGGTCGCCTCGGTCCCACAGGGGCAGGGCCACCGCACGGTGCTGGCGCAGGTGATCGCCGACGCGCTCGGATTGAAGCCGCAGGATGTGCGCGTCACCACCGAAGTAGACACCGCCAAGGACGGCTGGTCGATCGCCTCGGGCAATTATTCCAGCCGCTTTGCCCCGGCGGTCGCCGGCGCCGCGCAAATCGCAGCGTTGCAATTGCGCGAACGGCTGGCGCGGATCGCCGCCGCCCAGCTTAACGTTCCCGCAGCGGAGATCGTCTTCGCCGCCGGCCGCATCGCCGCCCGTTCAAATCCGGACAATGCCATATCCTTTTCGCGCATCGCCGCGGCCGGCCATTGGGCCCCCGGCACGATCGCCGCCGAGATCGGGCAGACCATCCGGGAGACGGTGTTCTGGACGCCGCCGCAACTGACGGCGCCGAATGAAGCCGATGAGGTCAACAGCTCGCTGTGTCACGGCTTCATCTTCGATTTCTGCGGCGTCGAGATCGATCCGATGTCGGGCGCGGTGCACCTCGACCGCTATGTCACCATGCACGATTGCGGACGCATCCTGCATCCGGCGATGGTCGCCGGCCAGATCAACGGCGGGTTTGCGCATGCCCTCGGCGCGGCTCTCTACGAAGAATATGTCTACGCAGCCGACGGCAGTTTTCTTTCGGGTACGTTTGCCGATTATTTGGTGCCGACGACGATGGAGGTCCCGGAGCCGATCATCCTGCACCGGGAATCGCCCTCGCCCTTTACCCCGCTCGGCGCCAAAGGCGTCGGCGAAGGCAATTGCATGTCGACGCCGGTCTGCATCGCCAACGCGATCGCCGACGCGCTAGGGTTAGCCGAAATCGATCTGCCGGCGACGCCGGCGAAGCTTGCCGCCCAGATTCACCCTCCCGAAACCGCACGCCCCGGCCGCCCGCAACCGCTCGCACGACCCGGCAAGGGCGAGCGGGTGCTGTTCGGCGAAGGCCGCGCTCAGGTGAATGCGGCGCCCGATCAGGTCTGGCGCATGCTGCTCGATCCGGCGACGCTCGAAGCCGTGGTGGCGGGCGTGCATGGCGTCGAGAAAATATCCGACACCCATTTCCGCGCGGACGTGACGCTCGGCATCGGGCCGGTGAAGGGCCGGTATCGCGCCGACATTGCGCTTTCCGAGCTCGACCCGCCGCGCGCTGTCACATTATCGGGCTCCGCGGAAGGCGCATTGGGCTTCGGTCGCGGCAGCGGACGGGTGAAGCTCGAGCCGGATAGCGGCGACGGAACGATCGTGACCTACCGGTACGAAGCAGCCATCGGCGGCAAGGTGGCGTCGGTGGGCGGCCGATTATTGGACGGCGCCGCCAAGCTGATCATCGGTCAATTTTTTTCCGCGCTGGCGGCGCATGCCGGCGGCGGCAGGCAGCGCAGCGGCGTAATCGGCCGCTTGCTCCGGCTGTTGCGGAGGAAAGCGTGAAGCCGGCGGCATTCGACTACATGCGCGCCGAGAGCATCGAGGAGGCCCTCGACGTGCTCCGGCAGGAAGGCGCGGACGCCCGCATCCTCGCCGGCGGACAATCGTTGGTTCCCATGCTGAGCATGCGTTTGGCCAAGCCGCGCGTCGTCATCGACATCATGCACTTGCCGGGACTGAAACGCATCGAAACCGGCGGCGGCATGATCCGCGTGGGCGCCGCGGTTCGCCAACGCGAGCTCGAGCGGCAAGCCGATCTGAGCTCGCAGCAGCCGCTCCTGGCCGCGGCTCTGCCCTGGATCGGCCACGCCCAAACGCGCAATCGCGGCACCGTTTGCGGCTCGGTCGCGCATGCCGATCCGAGCGCCGAGCTGCCGCTCGTTCTGGTCTCGCTCGGCGGCGAGATCGAGCTGCGGTCGCGACGGCGGTCACGCCGGGTCGCCGCCGCAACATTCTTCACCGGCATGATGTCGACCGATCGCAAAGATGATGAGCTGGTCGAAGCCGTGCGCTTTCCCATGGCGCGCAGCGGCGCCGGATACGCCTTCCGCGAGATCGGGCGGCGGCATGGCGATTTTGCCATCGTTGCCTGTGCGGCGGTGGTGGATGCCCAGGGCGCGCGGCTCGCGGTCGGCGGCGTCGCCGACCGCCCGGTGGCGCGACAGCTACCGCTGCCCGGCGATCCGGCGCTCGAGGACGCGCTCGATGCTTTCGCCTGGGACCTCGACGCGCGCGACGACCTGCATGCCACCGCGACCTACCGGCGCCAGCTGGTACGGCGGCTGGGGCGCCAGACGCTTGAGGAGGCCGCTCGATGCCGCGCCTGAACGCAGGATCGCTGCATCGCGTCAGCCTCAAGCTCAACGGCCGCATGGTTTCCGGACAAGCCCACGCGCGCATGCTGCTGAGCGATTTCATCCGCCACGTGCTCGGCGCGACCGGCACCCATGTCGGCTGCGAGCACGGCGTCTGCGGCGCCTGCACTGTTCAGATCGACGGCGTGCCGGCCCGCTCCTGTCTCGCCCTTGCGGTCCAGGCCGAAGGCGCCGACATCCGCACCGTCGAGGGCTTGGCGCCGGCGCCGGATCGCCTTTCCCCGTTGCAGAGCGCGTTCCGCGAGAATTACGGACTGCAATGCGGATTTTGCACGCCGGGCATCCTGATGTCGCTCGATGCGCTGTTGCGCGATCGGCCGGATGCCACCGAACCGGAAATTCGCGATTTTCTCTCAGGCCATTTGTGCCGCTGCACCGGCTACGGATCGATCGTCAAAGCGGCGCTGGACGCGGCGCAGAAACTTCGTGAGGAGCGTGAGCGTGCTTGATCTCGGCACCAGCTTTGTTGCGAGCGTCGATCGCGATCCCAAAGCGCTGGCCATTGTCGACGGCGGGCTGCGGCTGACCTACCGGCAGTGGTACACGAAAATTTCCGCGCTGGTCGCCGCGTTCGACCAGATCGGATTGCAGCCCGGCGATCATTTGATCACGGCGCTGCAGAACCGCTGGGAGGCCGCCACCATCCACTGGGCCTGTCAGTTCGCCGGCATCATCATCACGCCGCTGAATTGGCGCGCGAAGGATCACGAGATCGATTTCGGCATTGAGAATGCCGAAGCCAAGGCCATCGTCTATCAGGACATTTCCGCCGCAGCCGTGGCCGCCGCGCCGCAGGCCAAGCGCGTGGCGCGCATCGCCGTCGCGGTGCCCGGCTCGCCGGACCTCGACTTCGCCTGCCTCGTTGAATCCAAGGCCGCCAACGCCACGCCGCGCGTTGGCGCCGACGCCTGGTCGCTGATGCTCTACACCTCGGGGACGACATCGCGGCCGAAAGGCGTGCCGCGGCGGCATCTCGCCGAGCGTGCGGCCGCGGTCGCCCATGTCGCGCAGAATCTCTATCGCCGCGGCGAACGCACGCTCGGCGTCATGCCGCTCTACCACACCATGGGCGTTCGCTCGCTGCTGGCGATGTCGCTGCTCGGCGGCACCTTCGTCTGTCTGCCGCAATTCGATGTCGCGCGCGCGCTGCAGCTGATCGCCGCCGAGCGGATTTCCAATCTCTATCTGGTGCCGACGCTTTATCACGACCTCGTGCATCATCCGCTGTTCGCGCGCACCGATGTCAGCTCGGTGCGCAAGCTCGGATTCGCCGGAGCGCCGATGACCGATGCGCTTCTCAACGAGCTCGACGCGGCGTTTCGCCCCGATTTGTTCGTCAACCATTACGGCAGCTCCGAGATCTACACCTTCACCATCGAGCAGAACGCCACGGCGAAGCCCGGCGCCGCCGGGCGCGCCGGCATCAACCAATTGATCCGCGTGGTGCGTCTCGGCGCCAAATCCGCCGAGGAGATCGCCGCCGTCGGCGAGGAAGGCGAGATCGTCGCGCTGATCGCCGGCGACGAATCGTTCGAGGGTTACTGGCGCCGGCCCGACGCCGATGCCACCGCCCTGCGCGGCGGCTGGTATTTTACCGGGGACACCGGATTGATCGACTCCGACGGCGATCTGTTCGTCACCGGCCGGGTCGACGATATGATCATCACCGGCGGCGAGAACGTCTCGCCGGTGGAGATCGAGAGCTGTCTGTCGCTGCATCCCGCGGTGTCCGAGGTCGCCGTGGCCGGGCTGCCGCACGAGCGCTGGGGCAAGATCGTTTGCGCCTTCATCCACCGGCGGGGCGCAGTCACCGAGCAGGAGCTCGACGCGTTCTGCCGCAGCTCCGGCCTCGCCAACTTCAAACGTCCGCGGCGCTACGTCTTCGTCGCGGAAATTCCCAAATCTCCGGTCGGCAAGCTTTTGCGCCGCAAGCTCGTGTCCGGCGAATATCGGACCGAGTCCGACCTTACGATCAATAACCATTAAGGAATCAGCCATGAGCACTGCTATGACTTTCGCCGACCCGCGGCTGGCCCGGCTTGACGGGTTTCGCGTCGAAATCGATGCCGAACGCGAGCGCGCCGACGTGATCCTCGACCGGCCGCCGTTCAACATCATCGAGATGCCGCAACGCGACCAGTTGCGCCTGGTGTTCGAAGCGATCGACGAGGAGCCGCGCGTCCGCGTCATCGTTTTGCGCGCCGTCGGCGAGCACTTTTCCAGCGGCGGCAACATCAAAGGCTTTCTCGAAGCCTCACCCGAGCACGTGTCGAAGCTCGCCTGGAACATCGCCGCTCCGGCGCGCTGCGCCAAGCCGGTGATCGCCGCCAACCGCGGCTATTGTTTCGGCGTCGGCTTCGAAATCTCGCTCGCTTGCGATTTTCGCCTCGTCTCGGAGACCTGCTTCTATGCGCTGCCCGAGCAGCGGCTCGGCCAGATCCCGGGTTCGGGCGGCTCCGCGCGCTTGCAGAAAATCGTCGGCATCACCCGGACCAAGGACATCGTGATGCGCTCGAAGCGCATCCCCGCCCGGCAGGCGCTCGACTGGGGCATCGCCACCGATTGCGTCGCCGACGCCAAGCTCGAGGCGGTCACCGACGCGCTCGTCGACGAGCTGCGCGCCTTCTCGCCGATCGCGCAGCGCACCGCGAAGAAGCTTCTGAACGATACCGAAGACTCGACGCTCTCCATTGCCATCGAGCTCGAGGGCCATTGCTACAGCCGCTTGCGCCAATCTGACGATTTTCGCGAGGGCGTCGAAGCCTTCCACGGCAAGCGCAAGGCAAAATTCCGCGGCAGCTGATGCGGCAACGACGCAACATCGACGACGACCGCCCGGCCCATGCGGCCAATCTGAGGTAACAGCTCGGAAAAAACCCGAGCGGGCTTTCCTTCTTGGGGCTATTCTTCGGTGGGTGCCGCTACGTCATACGGACGGCCTATTGAATAGTCAGGTAAGTACGGATGAGGACCATGACGCCATCACCTATTCGCTTTGCGGCCGCTGTGCTGGGATTGCTGCTGTTTGGCGCCCAGGCGCAGAGCGCCGATTGCGGCCACCGAAGGACAGCGACTGCAGTCTTGATTTGCCAGACTCCTCGCTTGTCATCTCGCGACCAGGAAATGGCCTATTTGCTCAAGAATTTGCGCAAGACCCTGCCAGCAGGAGATCGGAGGCGGCTGAATGCCGAGCAACGCGCTTGGCGGCGTCATCTGGTGTCGTGCAGCAAGGACCCCGATTGCATCGCCGATCGTTACGATCAACGCATTCATCAGCTGCTGACTGTCAAGTGCCTCCATGCAAGCCGCTGCGCCCGGTGGTAGCGGAATTTATCGGCCATTCCGCACTTGGGCACGCGCGCTAACGCCTCTAAAATTGCGCCTACCCGATGCTGCGCTCGTCGGCGATGATCTTGCCGTCGTTCGGCAGCGTCCCCGGCGCCACCAGCCGAACGCGGCCTTTGAGCTTGGTCACCGACTGCAGACTCGCCGCTACCGCATCTTCTAGTCCGCTCGGGCGCGCCGCGCATTCTGCCGCAAGCGTCATCACGTCCTGCTCGGCTTCGCGCGTGACCGAAAGACGAACCCGTCCGATCTCGGGATGACGCTTGGCGATTTCGGCGATCTGGCCAGGATGCACGAACATGCCCTTGACCTTGGTGGTCTGGTCGGCGCGCCCCATCCAGCCTTTGATCCGCATACCGGTGCGGCCGCACGGCGAGCGGCCGGCGAGCACCGCCGAGAGGTCGCCGGTAGCGAGGCGGATCATCGGATAATCGGCGTTGAACGAGGTGACGACCACCTCCCCCACTTCGCCCTCGGCAACCGGATCGCCGGTGCCGGGCCGCACGATCTCGACGATGACAGTCTCGTTGACGACCATGCCTTCGAGCGCCGCCGTTTCGTAGGCGATAACGCCGAGTTCGGCGGTAGCGTAGCTTTGAAGGACGGCTACACCGCGGTCTGCAAGGTGCGCGCGCAGCGACGACGGCAGCGCCGCGCCGGAGACCAGCCCACGCTTGATCGAGGACACGTCCTTGCCCGCCTTCTCCGCCGCGTCGAGCAGGATTTTGAGAAAATCCGGCGTGCCGGTGTATCCGGCCGGCTTGAGATGGGTGATCGCCTCCACCTGTTGCTCGGTGTTGCCGACGCCGCCGGGAATGACCGTGCAGCCGAGCGCATGCGCCCCCGACTCGAGAATGAATCCGCCGGGCGTCAGGTGATAAGCGAAAGCGTTGTGCACGATGTCGCCCGGGCGAAACCCGGCAGCAAACAGCGCTCGCGCCGAATTCCACCAGTCCTTGCCGTGACCCTCGGGCTCGAAGATCGGGCCCGGCGACATCAACAGGCGCTTGAGCTGGCCCGGCGTGGTGACGGCGTAACCGCCGAGCGGTGGCCTCTCGCGCTGCCGCTCCTTGAGGTCCGACTTGCGCAGCACCGGCAGACCGGCCAGCGCCGCGCGCGATGTCACCGATTTCGGCTCGATGCCGGTCAGCTGCGCGGCCCAGCCCGGCGCACTCATCGCGCGCGCGATCAGCTCCGGCAGCTGCAAGCACTGCTCGTGCTCGCGCGCTTCCGGCGCGCGCGTCTCCAGGGCATCGTAAAAGTCCGACATCGGGTCAGGCACGCCGCTTTATTGGGGCAGTTATGTCGAGCCGATTTCCCGCCGCATTGTCAAGCCGGGCGATCTGCGGTCATACCCGCTGCCGTCAAATTTCAATGCGAAAGCCCACCTCGATCACGCCATCATGGGGAATTTTGAAATAATCGGGCGCCCGGCTCGAAATCTTGCTGAGAAAGGCAAAGATCGCGAAAGAAACCGGCCTCATTGCGCAATCCTCGTCGCGCCGCACGACCGTTTCATGCGCCAGATAATAATGCTTGCGTTCGAGATCGGCGTCGAAACCGAGCGATTGAATATTCTGCAAAGTCCGCGGGATATCCGGCGTTTGCATGAAGCCGAGCCGCACGCGCACGCGGTAAAAGCCGTGACCGATGTTCTCGACCGTGTAGCGCTCACCGAACGGCACGCGCGGCCGGCGATCGGGCACGAAGCCCAACAGCGCCACCCTTTCGTGAAAAACGCGATTGTGCTGAAGGTGACGGATCAGCATCGGCGAGGCGCCGTGCTCGACCTTGGTCAGCCAAACGCCTAGACCCGGTGCGCGGCCGATGACTAAATCGTCGACATAGGTCAGGAACCGATCCAGTGGCAGTACCGACATATCATACAGGCGGCGCCGCACCTCCAATGAGCCCTTGCGCCAGCACAACATCACGGCCGCGATGGCGGCGCCGACGAGAAGGGGAAACCAGCCGCCTTCAACGATCTTGAGCGAATTGGAGACCAAGAAAATCGCCTCGATGGTGCTGAACAGTGCGATGACCATGCCCGCAACAATCGGCGGCCAATGCCAACGGTGCACCGCCACGCGATAGAGCAGGATCGTCGTGACCAACATGGTACCGGACACGGCGATGCCGTAGGCGGAAGCGAGGGCCTCGGAAGTCTTGAACATCACCACAACCAGCAATGTGCCGAGCATCAACAGCCAATTCGCCGTGGGAAGGTAGACCTGTCCGGCTTCATCGCTCGACGTCGGAACGATCTTCGAGCGCGGGCACAGACCCATCTGAATGGCTTGCCGGGTCATCGAAAACACCCCGGAAATCAGTGCCTGCGAGGCGATGATCGTCGCCAGCGCTGCAAGCACTACCAAAGGGATCACCGCCCATGCGGGAGCCAAGCTGTAGAACGGGTTCTCGATCGCCTTCGGATCGGCCAGCACCCGCGCGCCTTGCCCAAAGTAACAGAGGACAAGCGCCGGCAGGACCAATCCGAACCACGCCTGCCGGATGGCAGGACGGCCGACGTGGCCCATGTCGGCGTAGAGCGCCTCGCCGCCGGTCAAGGCCAGGAAAACACCGCCGAGCACGATGAACAGCGTAATCGGGCTTGTGATCGCAAACCGCACCGCCTCTATCGGATTGAATGCTTCGAGAATCGCCGGCGTCGCCCAGATGTTGACGAGGCCGAGGATGCCGATGACGACGAACCAAACGACCATGACCGGTCCGAACAGCCGGCCGACGCTTCCGGTACCGCGATATTGAAGGGCAAAAAGTCCGACCAAGATCACCAGCGTTACCGGCACGACGAAGGTCGCCGCATTCGGGCTGAACTTGAGCCCCTCAATCGCGGAAAGCACGGAGATCGCCGGCGTGATGACGCCGTCGCCATAAAGCAGGGCGGCGCCGATGACGCCGAGCAGCACCACGATCGACAATTTAGCCCGCTCGGCCGTTGCATGGGGGTGCTCGACCAAAGACAGCAGCGCCAATATGCCGCCCTCGCCCTCATTGTCGGCGCGCAGCACGAAAGTCACGTACTTCACTGAAATGAGCGCCATCAGCGCCCAGAAAGTGAGGGAGACGATGCCTAGCACCTCGACGCTGCCGGGCGTGTGGCCGGCGGCCGCGAGCGCGACCGAAAAGGTATAGAGCGGACTCGTTCCAATATCACCGAAGACGACGCCGAGCGCCGTCAGCGCCAAAAATGAATGTGCATGCGAGTGGCCGGCGCCCGACCCGCGTGCTCCTGAGGGCTGGGGCCGCGCTTTTGAGGTCGCCTCCGCCGCGGCGGCGACGGCGGTATTCGACGGCACATCCATCCCGAAACCTCGCCGGTCACGGAAGTTTCATACGCTACGTTCGTGACAATCAAGATTCGGGCCAGAAACCGGTGGTGCATCCGTACGCGGTCAGGAGATTGCTGAAGTCGTGCGCCACGCCGGAGGTGGCAGCACAACCTGAAACCGCCGGCCTCATGAGCGCGCTAAGGCCCGCTTCGGCGCGCGGACAAGATCAGGTGACGCCGCCGGCACGATTCCAGCCGCGGGCGCGATCGCCATAGACCTCGAAGCCTGCCGGCGTCACGGCGACTGTGTCCTCGAGCTTGATGAAGCCGCGGCGCGGATGCGTCAGCGTGGTTTCGACCGAAATTACCATGCCGGCTTCCAGGGGCTTGTCCGCATCGTAGGACGGCTCCGGCGCGCCCGAAGTTCCCGCGCGACGGTGTCCCGCCAGCACGCCCAAACTCCCGAATCGGTCCACTAGCGCGCTCCGATGCGCTCGAGCAGTCCGTTCAGGGCGCGATCGACTTCGATGGGCGGAGCGCGGCCGGCCAGATTGTTTTCGGCGGCGTCCGAAAGCGCCGCCGATGCGCAAGTGATGCCGGCGAACCCGTAGGTGCCGCCGGCGCCGGCAAGCGAATGCGCAATCTCGTGGATGCGCGTCAACGTGGTTTTCGAAGGACGCCGTGTCCAGCGCCGACGGTAATCCGAAAGGACGCCGGCGTCGGCCTCAAGGCGTCGCACGAAACCCTCACGCGCAGGCGAAAGAATGCCCTCGACGGCAACGTAGTGGCGCAGTTCAGCCGCGAGCCGCAGCGGATCGAACGGTTTTGCGATCACGCCGGCGGCACCCAGCGCCTTAAGACGCTGATGTTCGCGCCCCTCGGCGCGCGCCGTGAAGAAGACGACCGGGATCGGCGCGGTGCGTCGGTCCGCGCGCAATCGCCCCAGCACCGTCGGGCCATCCATGTCGGGCATCATGACGTCGAGCAGAATGAAATCGGGTCGCCAGGCCACGGCCGCAGCGAGCGCCTCCGCGCCTGAAGCGCAGTCGCGCAGAATGAAGAACGGATCGAGCGCCAGCGACGCCTCGACCGTCTGCCGAATATCGCTCTCGTTATCGACGAGCAGGAGGTGAAGATTGATCATGCCTGAGCCTGCGACCGACACGCCCGCGACGCTTGCCGCCTGCGAAATAGGAACAGCGGCACGATCACCATCCGGTTAACAGCGCCGCAATTTCGCCTGCGTAGAACTACGTCGGTAAAAACCACATGCCTCTATAGCCCGCCGGGGGCAGGGCACGGCACGGAGCGGGTCATGTAAAGGAAGAGCCGACGCCTGCAGTCAGGCTGCGGACTTCTCCGCCGATGTTGCTGACTTACCGTCGACGGCGCCAAGAAGGTCGGCGGCACCACGCTTGGCACGGTCCAGCATAAGCTCGAGCGAAGCGACCTCGATCCGATTGCGGCCACCGTCTTTGGCGCGATAGAGCGCGTGGTCGGCCTGCGCCAGCAACGCCGACAGATCGAGCACGGCGTTATCACTGATGGCGATGCCGATGCTCACCGTGGCGACCACCGACCGGCCGTCGACGTCGCGCGTGGCATCGGCGAAGCAGACGCGTATCTGCTCGGCGACGAGCAACGCCCGCTCGCGCGTCGTATCGCGCAACAGCGCCGCGAATTCCTCGCCGCCAAGGCGACCGAACAGGTCGATGCGCCGCACGCAGCCACTCGCCACGTCGGCAAAAATCTCCAGCACGCGATCGCCTATCGCGTGGCCGAAGCGATCGTTGATCGATTTGAAGTTATCGAGATCGAGCAGCATGACCGCGGTCGGACGCGGATTGACCGCCTGCCGCTTGAGCTGGGCTTGGCCATCCTGCAGGAAGGCACGGCGGTTGGCGATGCCGGTGAGCGGGTCGATCAGCGCCGCGGTCTTGTGGCAATACTCGGTGCGCTCTTTGGCCATCGCCAGCAGGATGAAGGCGATCGAGATGGTAAACAACAGTCCCTCGAAGCTGAGCACGGTCAGCCAGACGCTTTCGAACACTTCGTTGTCGGTTGGCACCCACGGCAGCATGGCCCCGAGCGGCGTCCGCAGCAGATACAGCGCGCCGTGCGCGAACAACATGAAGATCGCCGGCCAGCGCGAGACCAGAGGTTCGCTGCGCCCGCGCCAGAACTCGTAGGCCGTCGCCCAGGTGTAGGCGGTGATGATGCCGGAACTCAGCAACACGCGCAGACTGAAGGAATCAGCAACTGCCGGGATGCGGCTGGCGATGAGCCAAAGCACGGCGCCGCCGAACAGCAGGATCGGCTGCGGGCGGCGATGGTCGAACACGCGGGCTCCGTTCCATGTGAAAGCAAAGGCCGTGAACAGTAGCGCGTTGGCGAGGTCGATCGAGATCAGATCCGACACCGCGCCGTACCAGCCGAACAGCATCACCGAGCCGGCGCGCAACAGGTGCGCGAAGCCCCACCACGCCACGGCGGTAATCGCGGAATTTTGCGCCCAGGCGAATAACAACAGCAATCCAAGGATCGCTTCAACGTAGACAGTCACGAGAAAGAGTGTGTTGACGTCAAGGTTCATTGCGCTCAACCAGATTGGCCCGACGCGGGTAAGCGATCGCTGGAAAACCTCATCGTTGTCCGCATATCGCCACGGCCGGAAACAATCAGTGAATACCCCTATGCCGCCGAGGGTGATGCGCAGGCTATGGTTTCGACAATCTTGCGACCTGGCGGCAACTGATGCGGCGCTATGGCGGCGCTGGATGGTTAATTCGGCGGTAGCACTTTCGATTGCCGCGCTTACATCAAAGCGGTTGCGCCCTCGATTTGCGAAGCCCGGAACGCGGACATCAGCCTTGTTTTCAATGGGTTAGTCATTTAGGGTCGGCGCCCCGCGGGACATTGTGACGATGCAATTCAGCAACGGAATCGTGGAGGCGATCGGCAACACTCCCTTGATCAAGCTCGAACGCGTCTCCGCGGCGACGGGTTGCACCATTTTGGGCAAGGCCGAATTCATGAATCCCGGCCAGTCGGTCAAGGATCGCGCCGCCCTGTTCATCATCGAAGAGGCGGTGGAAAAGGGCGAACTGCGGCCCGGCGGGGTGATCGTGGAGGGTACCGCGGGCAATACCGGCATCGGGTTGGCGCTCGTCGGCAATGCCATGGGGTTTCGCTCCGTGATCGTCATCCCGGAGACCCAAAGCCAGGAAAAGAAGGACACGCTGCGGCTGTGCGGCGCCGAGCTGGTCGAGGTACCGGCCGTCCCCTATTCCAACTCCAACAATTACGTGAAGCTCTCGGGTCGACTGGCCGAGCAATTGGCGAAAACCGAAAAGAACGGAGCGATCTGGGCGAACCAGTTCGACAATGTCGCCAACCGCCAGGGACACGTCGAAACGACCGGGCCGGAAATCTGGCGGCAGACCGACGGCAAAGTCGACGGTTTTGTCAGCGCCGTCGGCACCGGCGGCACACTCGCCGGGGTCGCTATCGCGCTCAAGTCGCGCAATAGCGCCGTGCGCATCGCACTCGCCGACCCGATGGGCGCCGCCCTCTACAGCTATTATACGACCGGCACCTTGAAATCCGAAGGATCCTCGATCACCGAAGGCATCGGCCAGGGCCGCATCACCAAAAATCTCGAAGGCGCGCCGATCGATGTCCCCTATCAGATCCCCGACGCGGAAGCACTGTCGGTCATCTTCGACCTGCTGGAGCACGAAGGCCTCTGCCTCGGCGGCTCCTCCGGCATCAACATTGCTGGCGCCGTGCGCCTGGCGAAGGACCTCGGTCCCGGGCACACCATCGTCACCATCCTCGCCGATTACGGCACCCGTTATCAATCGAAGCTGTTCAATCCGCAGTTTCTGCGCGAAAAGAAACTGCCGGTGCCGCACTGGCTCGAGCGCCGCTCGCAGATCAAAGTTCCCTACGTTTGAACATTGCGCTCGCGACCGCGTTGTCATGAGATGATCATCATGCTGAGAACCGACGACACCCCTGCCCCATCACCGAAGAGCCGATGGCTGGTTTCGACCGATTGGCTCGCCGAGCATTTGCGCGAACACAATCTGGTCGTGGTCGACGGTTCGTATTTCCTGCCGACGCAGCAGCGCGACGCGCATGCCGAGTATCGCGACGGCCATATCCCCGGCGCCGTGTTCTTCGACATCGAGGCGATCAGCGATCATTCGACCGACCTGCCGCACATGCTGCCGGGTACCACGCATTTCAGCCAAGCGGCCGGCGCGCTCGGCATTGGCGATGGCGACACCGTCGTCGTGTACGATAGCGTCGGTCTTTTTTCGGCGCCGCGCGTGTGGTGGACGTTTCGGGTCTTCGGCGCCAAGAACGTATACATCCTCGATGGCGGACTGCCGCGATGGAAATCCGAGGACCGTCCGCTGGAGAAAGGCGATGCCGCGCGGACGCCGAAAACGTTCACTGCCGAGATGAATGTGGGCGCCGTGGCTATGCTCGCCGACGTGCGCATGGCGCTGACCGACGAAAGCGCCCAGCTGGTCGACGCCCGTCCGCCCGAGCGGTTCAGCGGCCAGGCGCCGGAGCCGCGTCCCGGACTGCACTCCGGCCACATGCCCGGCTCGTTCAATGTGCCCTATAGCCGATTGGTCGAGAACGGCCGCTTGGTTCCGCGCGCCCGCATCGAAGCGGCGTTCACCGAGGCCGGCGTCGATCTCGACAAGCCGATCATCACCTCCTGCGGCTCAGGCGTCAGCGCCGCGATCCTCACGCTGGCGCTGGAATCGATCGGCCGCGAGCCCAAGGGTCTCTACGACGGCTCATGGGCGGAGTGGGGTTCGCGCCCCGACCTTCCCGTCCAACGCGGCTGACACCGTGAGCCCGGCACGGCGGCATGACTCGCAAGATGATCTACGAGGAGTGAAGGCTCAGCGGCCAAGAATGCGAAGGCCGCAGGAGCGAATCCTGCGGCCTTCGCTTTGGTGCCCGCTGCGGGGGGAGGTGCATCAGCGGACACCGGTAAAATCGCTGCGACTGGAGCGCAATCGCATCAGATTGGATCGATTGGCGCTCTATTTCCTAGTAGAGCATGATCTTTTCGGAAAACCGGCATCTACTTTTCCGGATCATGTTCTATAGCTGCGACTCCTCATCGTCAGTGCTCATCATGTGGTGCATCCGACCGCCGGGACCGCCTTCGTCCTGCCCGAAGCGGTCACCTTGGTGCCCCCACCAATGACCGCCCTGATGTCCCCACCGATGACCGCCGCCCTCTAAGCCGGCGTGCATGTGGTGATGATGCGGCCGCAGCAAGTGCGCCAGCATCTTGAACCGGTGCTTCTGAGCGTCGTCGAGGCTTTGAAAAAGCGGCGCGCCGGTGTCGGCGATACGCTTCAGGGCGGCCCCGGTCTTGGACAGGTTATCGGCCCGCTTAGCCAGCCGCTCGAACGGCGCGGGAGGCGTCTGGCTCTGCTGCTGCTCGGCCGCTTCCCGGGCCTGCCGCCGCTCCATCCGCAGCTGCGCCATGTCGCGCAAGGCTTGCTCGAACGCCGGCCAGTTTTTCGCCTGATCGGGCGTCAGCTCGAGCCCGGCCTTGAGCGCGGCGATGCGCGCGTCGGTGAATGCCGCCATGTCGGCGGCGCTCAGCCGATGCCGGTGCTCGAAGCCGGGACCGCCGTCATGATAGCCACCCGGCCCGCCAAGATGCTGTTGCGCATACACGATCGAAGAGCCGCCGATGGCAAGGGCTGCCGCCGCGACGACCATGGTCTTGAACATTTTTTCCTCCAAGAGCGATGCAATGTGCGCGAAGTAAACGGCCGTTGCAGCGGGGACTCAAGTTAAAGTTTTGTCAGGTCTGGCATGCGCCGATGAAAACGCAGCGATCAGTCGCTTTCATCTTGTCCAGATGAACATTTGTATATCTGGGCGACGCAATTTTGCCGCCTTGCTCGACATTTCCGGTCTGCTATGACGATGGCTCGCCGGCGAGCGGTTGCGGCCTGCTGTTGTCCCCGGCGAGATGAAGAATCTGTTTGAGAAAAAGCCGGGTGCGTTCGTGTCGCGGGTGACTGAAGAACTCCTTCGGCGCGTTGACTTCGACAATTTGCCCTTCGTCCATGAAAATCACGCGGTCGGCGACCTGCCGCGCGAAGCCCATCTCGTGGGAGACCACCAGCATGGTGATGCCGTCGCCGGCGAGCTCCACCATGGTGTCGAGCACCTCCTTGACCATCTCCGGGTCGAGCGCCGAGGTCGGTTCGTCGAACAGCATGATGTTCGGGCTCATGCACAGCGCGCGGGCGATGGCAACGCGCTGCTGCTGCCCGCCGGACAGCCGTGCCGGATATTTGCTGGCCTGATCCGGTATTTTCACGCGCTCGAGATAGCTCATGGCGAGCGCCTCGGCGTCCCGCTTCGGCATGCGCCGCACCCAGATCGGCGCCAATGTGCAGTTTTCCAGCACGGTGAGGTGGGGAAACAGATTGAACTGCTGAAAGACCATGCCGACGTCGCGGCGCACCGCAAGGATGCGCTTGGGGTCGTCCGTTAGCTCAATGCCGTCGACGACGACGCGGCCGCGCTGCCAGTCCTCTAGCCGATTGATGCAGCGCAGCAGCGTCGACTTGCCCCCGCCCGACGGACCGCAGATGACGATGCGCTCGCCGCGCAAAACTTTCAGGTTGATGTCGCACAGCACGTGGAAGTCGCCATACCACTTGTGCAAGCCAGCGACTTCGACGGCGACCTCCTCGCGCGGAGCAGCCATGCTGGGATCGTCCGGACGTTCAACCATGGCCGCCTCTTTACCGCCGGTCGGAGCGCGTCAGGCGCGCTTCGACGTTTCGCGCATACCGCGACATGCCATAGCAGCACACGAAGTAGAATAGCGCGGCGAAGACGTAGCCGGTAACGGTAGTGGTCGGCGCGGCCCATTTCGGATCGGCGCGCGCCGCCTCGATGGTACGCAGGAAATCGAAAATTCCGACGATAAAAACCAACGTGGTGTCCTTGAACAGGCCGATGAAGGTATTGACGATGTTCGGCAGGGTCACCCGCAACGCTTGCGGCAGGATGACGAGCCCCGTCATGCGCCAATAACTCAGACCGAGCGCGCGCGCCGCCTCGTATTGTCCGCGCGGCACCGCGACGAGGCCGCCGCGCACCACCTCCGCCATGTAGGCCGATGCGAACAGCGCCACGCCGATCAGCGCGCGAACGAGTTTATCCGGTGACAAATGTTCGGGGACGAACAGCGGCAGCATCACACTCGCCATGAACAGGACGGTGATCAACGGCACGCCGCGGACGAATTCGATGAAGATGACCGCGAACAATCTGACGACCGGCATCTCCGAGCGTCGCGCCAATGCCAGCAGGATGCCGAGCGGCAGCGAGGCCACCATGCCGATCGTGGCGACGACGACGGTGACGAGGATGCCGCCCCACAGCGCCGTCGGCACGACGCGAAGCCCGATCAACGGCGCGCCGTGAAGCAGCACGAACGACAGGACCGGCAACACGACGAAGAAATACAACGCGCCGATGTCGCGACGCGGCGCCGACAGCCGCAACAACCAGACGACGCCGAACGCCAAAGCCAGGAAGAACAGATCCACCCGCCAGCGCTGGCCGATCGGGTAGAAGCCGTAAACGAAGTAGGAGTACCAGACGCGCACGAACGCCCAGCAGGCGCCGGGCTGCGGTTGCGCCGGCGAAGCCAGGCAGGCGTCGGGGTCGGTTCCCGACCACACCGCGTCGATCAGGAAAAACCGCAGCAGCGGCGGCACCGCCCAGACGATGAACAAGACGCACACGAGCGTCAGCACAATGTTGGCCGGGCTCGAAAAAAGATTGGCCCGCAACCAGCCCAACGCGCCGGCGCGCGCCGCCGGCGGCGGCAGCCGGTCGGCCGGCGAGCGGCGGACGTAGAGCAACGACTGGTCGCCGATCGCGCTCATCCCGGTCAGCGCTCCACAATCGCGGTCGCGCGCGCGTAAAGGTTCATGAGCAGCGACGTGAACAGGCTGATGGCGAGATAGACCGCCATGGTGATCGCGATCACCTCCACCGCCTGGCCGGTGATATTGAGCACGCTGCCGGCGAACACCTGGACGAGATCGGGATAACCGATGGCCACGGCGAGCGAGGAGTTCTTGATCAGATTGAGGTATTGGCTGGTCAGCGGCGGCACGATGACCCGCATCGCCTGCGGCACGACGACGAGACGCAGCGTGGCGGCAGCGCTTAGGCCGAGCGCCTGGGCGGCTTCGGTCTGGCCGGCGGGCACGGCGAGAAGGCCGGCGCGCACCACCTCGGCGATAAAGGCGGCGGTGTAGACCGTCAGCGCCAGAACCAGCGCGGCGAATTCCGGCAGGATTTCGACGCCGCCGCTGACGTTGAAGCGGCCCAGATGGGGAACGCTGAAGCCGAGCGGAAAGCCGGCCAGCGCCAAGACCGCGAGCGGCAATCCGCAGACAAGGATGAGCACGGGCCAAACAATGCGAATTTGCCTGCCGGTGCGCTCGCGCCGCCGGCGCGCCCAGTCGCGCAGTACGATCGCTACGGCAATGGCAACAAACACCGCGATCAGAACGACGGCAAAATGCGGGCCGAATTCCGGCCGCGGCAGAAACAAGCCGCGATTGTTGAGGATGCCGCCGCCGGGAAGCGCGACGCTGCCGCGCAATTGCGGCAGCGATTTGAGCACGGCGTTGTACCAAAACAAAAGCTGCAACAACAGCGGCACGTTGCGTATCAGTTCCACGTAACCGCCGGCGAGCCGCGCCACCAGCCAATTGCGCGACAGCCGCGCGATGCCGACGACGAAGCCAAGCACGGTCGCGAGCACGACGCCGATCGCGGCGACGAGCAGCGTGTTGAGCAAGCCGACCCAGAAAGCGCGGCCGAAGCTCGACGTACTCGGCGAATAGCTGATCAGCGTCTGGCTGATATCGAAGCCGGCGGTATTGTTCCAGAAGTTGAAACCAGAAGCGACGTGGGCGCGGGCGAGATTCTGCGCCAGGTCGAGGATGGCGCCGTAGGCCAGGCCGGCGATGACGACGATCAGCCCGATCTGGAGGACGATACCGCCGATGCGGCGCGGCCGGTGCGGCAGGTCTTGCGGCAACAAGCCTTGGATTTTCTCTGTCATCGACGGCCCGCAGTGGAGCTGACGGGCATGCAACCGGCGGTTCAGCGAATCGGCGGCCCGTATTGCAAACCGCCCTTGGTCCACAGCGCGTTGAGGCCGCGCACGATCTTCAACGGCGAGCCCTGGCCGACATTGCGCTCGAAACTTTCGCCGTAATTGCCGATGTGCTTGATGATGCGGTACGCCCAATCGTTGGTGAGGCCAAGCGCTTCACCGTATTGGCCCTCGCTGCCGAGCAGTCGCCGCGTTTCCGGATCGCTGGATTTTAGTTTTTCGTCGACGTTGGCCTTGGTCACCCCGAGCTCCTCTGCGTCGACCATGGCGAAATGGGTCCAGCGCACGATGTCGCTCCACTGATTGTCGCCGTGGCGGACGGCCGGACTGAGCGGCTCCTTGGAAATGATCTCCGGCAGCACGATGTGCTGGCTCGGCTCGGGCAGCCGGAGCCGCTCGCCGTAGAGCGCGGAAGAATCGGTGGTGTAGGCATCGCAGCGGCCCGATTCATACGCTTTGAGCGCCTCATCCCCGGTGGCAAACGTCACGGTTTTGAGGCCCATGTGATTGCTGCGGAAATAATCGGTCAGGTTAAGCTCGCTGGTGGTGCCTTGCTGTACGCACACCGCGGCGTCGTTAAGCTCCAGCGCCGAGCTCACCTTCAGCGATTTACGCACCATGAAGCCCTGACCGTCGTAGAAGTTGACGGCCGTGAAGTCGAGCCCGAGCGAGGTGTCGCGCGACAGCGTCCAGGACGTATTACGTGACAACACGTCGACCTCGCCGGATTGCAGGGCGGTGAAGCGATCCTTCGCGGTCAACGGCACGAACTTGACCTTGGTCGGATCGTTGAAGATCGCCGCGGCGATGGCGCGGCAAAAATCAACGTCGAAGCCGGTCCAATTGCCCTGCGGATCTGGCAGGCCGAAGCCCGCCAGCGTCCCGTTGGCGCCGCAGATCAGCTCACCGCGATCCTTGATGCTACCGAGCGTCTGGGCCCAGGCCGCATGTGGCCCGAAGAGAGCCACCGTTGCCAGAGTCATTGCCGTAGCGAGCCGTTTCATGATCAGACCTTTCAGGACGGGCGGCCGCGTCCATGCCAGGCCGTTCTGGCGCGCTCACGGTCATTCCCCCGCCGGCGGCATCTGAGAACGATCGCACTGCAAGGTCAAGGGTTGACGAGGACGTACGATGGCGAAGTAATGGCGCGAGCGGCGCTTCGAGCGCCCGGCGAGGCACGCGAGAGGCCATGGCCATGAACGACGGCAGCAAGAACGGCCGCCCCCCGCCGCGACACCCGGACACGCGCGTGGTCACGGCCGGGCGCGATCCCGCCTCCTATCACGGCTTCGTCAACCCGCCGGTTTATCATGCCTCGACGGTGCTTTATCCCAGCGCCGAGGATTTCGTCGCCCATCGCGCGCGCTACCAGTACGGGCGGCGCGGCACGCCGACAACGGAAGCGCTCGAACTGGCTTTGCAGGAGCTCGAAGGCCCGCAATGCGCCGGCGTGGCGCTGCTGCCTTCCGGGCTGGCGGCGATTTCGGCGGCCTTGCTGTCGGTCATGCAAGCCGGCGATCATCTTCTGGTCACCGACAGCGCCTACGGCCCGACGCGCAATTTTTGCAACCACATCCTCGGTCGGCTCGGCGTCACCGTCACCTATTACGATCCGCTCGTCGGCGCCGCGATCTCCGGATTGATGCAGGCAAATACCCGCGCCGTGTTCCTCGAATCGCCCGGCTCGCTGAGCTTCGAAATGCAGGATGTTGCCGCCATCGCCGCGGCGGCACACGCCAAGGGCGCACTCGTGCTCATGGACAATACCTGGGCGAGCCCACTCTATTTCCGCGCGCTCGATCATGGCGTCGACCTTTCGATCCAAGCCGGCACCAAATATATCGGCGGCCATTCCGATCTGATGCTCGGCACGGTTTCGGCCAACGGTACGACCGCGGCGCGACTCAAGACCACCGTCGGCTCGAGCGGCTGGTGCGTGGGTCCCGACGACGTCTATCTCGGCCTGCGCGGGCTGCGCACGCTCGCGGTGCGGCTCGATCGCCATTGGCGATCGGGACTTTCCGTCGCGCGCTGGCTGGAGCAGCGCGCGGAAGTGCTGCACCTGCTGCACCCGGCGATGGAAAGCCATCCCGGTCACGCGCTGTGGAAACGCGATTTCACCGGGGCATCGGGACTGTTCAGCGTGGTGCTCAAGCCGGTGCCGCAGAAGGCGGTGTACGCGTTTCTCGATGCGCTCGAACTGTTCGGCATGGGTGCCTCGTGGGGCGGCTACGAGAGTCTCGCCGTTCCGTTCGACTGCACCGCCGTGCGCAGCGCGACGCGCTGGCAGCCGGGCGGCCCGACGGTGCGCTTTCATATCGGGCTCGAAGCCGTCGAGGACCTTATCGCCGATCTCGAACACGGCTTTGCCGCGCTCGCCACGGGCGCTTGAGGCGCTTGGAGGTTGCACAGACCTAGCGGCCGACGGTCTTGATCCGCCGCCACGACGGTCCCGGAAGCGGCCGCAAATCGCCGGCGGAAAACACCAGACGCCGCGCGGCAAACCACCGGCGCACCATGAGCGCGCCGACGGTGCCGACGACCGCACCGGCAATCACGTCGCTAGGATGATGCGCGAGGACGACGACCCGACTGAACATGATCATCAGCGCGTACAGCCACATCACCCCCCGCGCGCGCGGCCAGATGACGCCGATGGCGATCGCCGCCGCAGCCGCCGTTGTCGCGTGTCCGGAAGGCATGGCAGCGTAGGCGGGTCGCCAGATGAACGGCATATAGAGGAACGGATCGTCGTGACCGCCGACAAAAGGGCGCGCCCGGCCGATCATTCGCTTGACGATGGTGACGAACAGGCCCGGCACGGCAATCGCCAAGAACAAAAATCCGCACCGCGCCGCCAGCAGCGCTAGCACGCCTTGCGTCATACGCGGCAGCGTCGTGGAACTCATGGCCGCGAGACTCAGCAAGATGAATCCGAGCGGATAGAGAAACCAGCCGGATAGACCGAAATCGGTGATTTGATCGAAAATCTCGGTGAACCAAAGCGGCAAATGCCGCGCCCATTCGCTCGCGCGAGCGTCGATGAGAAACATCGAAGCGATGGAGGCCGCCAGCGTGAGCGCAACGACGGCGATGGCACCCGCGTGCGGGGGCGGTGGCTTCGCCCGCGGCGCGCGCACCAGTACGCGGCACCATCGCAAGAGATTGATGGCGATGCGTTGCGGGAACGCGTCAGCCGCCGGCGCGGAGCGCGGATGACGCGATGGGGCTTCCATCACGGCATGCTCGCCGACTGAAGAGACGGTGTCGTCGCGCTGCTCGTGCTCATGCCGCTCCCGGGCGTACAGAATGCGCGCCGACCATAGTGAAAACGTTTGCGTCAGGAAAGGATGGGTTAGGGATGGCCGCAAGGCGCGACCGCACATGCCGCGGCTGCGGCTTGCACCGCCGACCTTGCAGACGCGGCGTCCTCGACGCGCACGACGACGCTGTCCGCGGCTCCCGACGCGTCAATCACCGTCACGCGGGCGAATCCCGGGCCCGCGGGCTGAAAAAACAGCGAGCCGCGCGGCTGATCCCGGGCCGGAACACCATTGACGAGGACGGTGAGCGGCGCGACCGCGGCGGTGACTTTGAGCGGAACCGGATCCGGCTTGTTGTCGGTGGTGCGCACCTCGAGCCGCGCGCCATCCGGCGGAAACAGGATGTGCAGCCTCGCCGGCGCGGCCGCAGCAGCGCGATCGCCCGGCTGAAAGTGCCTGAGCGGCGGCGGCAGCCTGGCACTCGTTGTCACCAGCACCCCGTCGGGGGTACGCGGCAGTGCAGCCGACGGCGGCGGCAACCGGGCGAAGGCATCGAACAGGATCGGCGCCGCCGCGATGCGGCCGACCAAACCCGGCACCGGCGCGCCGTCCGGCCGGCCAACCCACACGCCGATTGTGCGCTTGCCGTCGAAGCCGATCGACCAGGCATCACGGTAGCCGTAGCTGGTCCCGGTCTTGAATGCGATGCGGCCGGGGACGCCATTCTCCGGCGGCGGCGTGCCGAGCAGCACGTTGCTGACGTACCACGCCGCCACGGGCTCCATGAGACGATTTCCGTCCCCCTTGCCTTCCATGCGCTCGGTGAGCGGCAACACGGTGCCAAGCCGCGCCATCCCGGCATACAGCATCACCAGATCGGAAAGCCTGATGCCGACGCCGCCGAGACCGACGGCCAGCCCCGGAGCCTCGCCTTCCGGCAGCACCAGCGTGGCACCGGCCTGCGCGAGGCGCGCCGCGAGCCGCCTCGCTCCCACCTGATCGAGCACTGCGAGCGCCGGCACGTTGAGCGAAAGCTGCAGTGCCTTACGGACCGATACCGTGCCCTGGAAGGTGAAATCGAAATTTTGCGGCGCGTAGGTCCCGTAGCGTACCGGCCGGTCCTCGATCAATGTCTCGGGGTGAATGAAGCCGTCCTCGAAGCCCAGTCCGTAGATGAACGGCTTCAACGTCGAGCCGGGCGAACGCAGCGCTTGCGTCATGTCGACTTGGCCGGCGCGGCGTTCATCGAAATAGTCGGGCGAGCCGACGCGCGCTAAAACTTCGCCGGTAGCGTTGTCGACCGCCAGCAGGGCGAGCGAGATGTCGGGTCCGAGCGTCAGCGCCAGCGTACGCACGCGCTCGCGCACGAGCTCTTCCAGATTCTTCTGCAGGTCGGCGTCGATGCTGAGCCGAACTTCGCTGCCGGGCGCAGACTCGGCGATCGCCCGATCGGCCGCGTGCGGCGCGAACATCGGCATCGGGCGGCGTGTCATTGGCACCGGTTCGGCTTTGGCCAGAGCGATCTCGTCGGCTGGCACATTGTTCTGGGCACCAAAGCGGTCGAGCACCCGGTTTCGCGCTTGACGCGCTACCTCGGAGGATCGGTCCGGTCTGCGCAATTCCGGGGATTGCGGCAACGCCACCAGCAGCGCCGCTTCGCCGAGCGAGAGCCGGCGCGGCTCCTTGCCGAAATAAGCAAGCGAGGCGGCGCGGATGCCTTCGATATTACCGCCATAAGGTGCCAGGTCGAGATAGAGCGCGAGCACATCTTCCTTGCTCAGCGCGCGCTCGATTTGCAGCGCACGCACGATCTGGCGCAGCTTGGCAACAAAACTTCGGCCGCTGCGCGGCTCCAACAGCCGCGCCACCTGCATGGTCAGCGTCGAGCCGCCGGAGAGAATGCGGCCGCTTCCTGCCAGCTGCAACGCGGCGCGAAAAAGCGCCAGCGGATCGACGCCGTGATGGGCGCGGAATCGCTTGTCCTCGTAGGCGAACAGCACGTCGAACAGCCGCGGGTCGACATCGGCGACCTGCGCCGGCAAACGCCAGCGGCCTTCGCCGGTGGCATAGGCGCGCAGCAAGCGGCCGTCGCGGTCAACCACGCGGGTCGAGAATTCAATGTCTTGGCCGAGCGGCGCCGGACCGAGCGCAGCAATCCAGTGCGTCGCGCCCGCCAATGCCGCAATGCAGACAATCAAAGTGACGAGACTAGCGAAGCGCATTCTTTTTTCGTCATTTCCCGGCCGTGACTTCGACATTCTCGGTCACGGTGCGGCCGAAGCGGTCGGGCCGGTACATGTCTTCGACGCTCGCCTGCGGCCGCACGTATTTGCCGGGCGCGACCGCGCGCACGACGTAGGCCACGGTGAACACGGGCGGGTCGTCCTTCTTGCGCTGGAACGCCGCGGTGAAGCGATCGTCGCGGAACTCGGCATCGGCCGGCTCCTCAGCGTCGGTGATCCACGACAGCGTGCCGGTATCGCCCGACGATACGAGATGCGGATTGTCGATCTCGAATCCCGCCGGCAGATAATCGGCAACGATCACACGGCCGAATTGCGGTTGCGCTTCCGTGATCTTCAGCACCACCACAAGCCGGGTGTTCTGTTTGACCGTCTTCGGATCAACCGCATCGCCGGCGAGCGTGTAATTGAGACGTTCGATCTTGAAGCCCTTCTCCGCCGCCGGTTCCGGCATGAGCGGCGCGCCGGCGACCGTGACCACGGCCTCGAGTTGATCCTCGCCGCTATTGCCGATGCGCAGCGGCTCCTTCAGGTCGCCGGCGCGGATCGTGCGGTAGAGCGCGTGCGGTGTCGGAGTGCCGCCGACATCGAGCGACACTTTGCCGGCGTCCCGGGCCATGGCGCTGGCCGCCAGGAGCAGCCAGGCATCCTCCTGCGTCGACGTCGGACGCAGCGACGCGCGCGCGTCTTCGACACGCTGCGCAGCGGCCCGCACGGTGGCGCGCGGCGCGCCGCCTTCGCTGGCGAGCGCGACCAGCGCCGCGGCGTCGCGCAACGTCGAGCCGTAATCCTCGCGGCCGAGCGGATCGGACTGTGAGGTGGGCGCGATGGCCGCGAGCGCGGCCGCGTATACGCGTTCGGCGCGCGTGCGGTCGCCGACCATGGCGAGCGCAGCGGCGATTTGCGCCTTGGCGATTGGCGTCGACAGCGCATCGAGCTTGGCATCGGCGAGATAGCGCAGGTCGCCGATCGGAGCCGCGCCATTGCGCGCCAGCACATAGAGCGCATAGGCGAGGTCGGTGCCGCCGTTCTTGCCCGGATCAGTGGTGTTGGCGACCACGTTCCGCAGCCGATCGAGCGCCAGCTTGAATGCCGCCTCGGGCACCGCGACCTTGCGCTCGCGGGCCCGGGTCAGGAAATCGGTCACATAGGAATCGAGCCAGACATCGTCGCCGCCGACGCCCCAAAGACCGAACGAGCCGTTGGAATCCTGGCGCGTAAGCAGCGCCTCTATGGCGTCGCGAATCCGCTGATCGGTCTTGGTATCGAGCGCCAGATGCGCATCGTTGGCGAGATCGGCGACATAAAGGAGCGGCAGCGCCCGGCTCGTAATCTGCTCGGAGCAGCGGAACGGGTAGCGATCCAGTGCAGCGAGCAGGCTCGCCGCATCGAACGCCGCCGAAGCGCCGACGGAGATCGATAGCGAGCCGGTGCCAGGAACGAGGTCGGCGAAGAGATCGCTCGACAGCGTCAGGCTCTCACCCTTGGCGATCTGTTTGACCGTGCGCCGCGCCAGAATTTGCGCCGGAGGCCGTACGGCGAGCGTGAAACTCCTTTCCAGCGCAAAGCTCGACGGCCCGGTCACGTTGATCCGAATGGTGCCGCTGCCCGCGGCGGCGGCGGCGACCGGAACGGAAACGGCGCCGCGCTCCTTCGCGCGCAAAGTGAGTTTCTGCGTACCCCCAGTGCCGACGCTGACCGCGTCCACACTCGTCACGGCGATCGTGTAGTCGCCGGCTTGCCCCTCGACATTGTCGAGATCGAGATGAAGGCTGGAGCGGTCGCCCGGAAGGAGGAAGCGCGGCAGCGTCGCCGTGAGTACGACCGGATCGCGCACAATGACGTCGGCCGTGCCGTGGCCGACCTTGTCCTTGCTCCACGCCACCGCCATGACGCGGATGGTGCCGGTGAAGTCGGGCACGTCGAACGTCACTTCGGCGTTGCCGTCGGCGCCGACGGTCACGATGCCGGAATAGAGCGCCAGCGGCGGCCCGGTGGGCGGGCTGCCCTGCAATTGCGCGCCTTGGTCGCCGCCGCTGCGAATCTGGCCGCGTGTGCCCTGAATGCCGTCGATCAAGTCGCCGTAGAGGTCGCGGATTTCCGCCGCAAGCGCCCGCTGGGCGAGATAGTAATCGTCGGGCGACGGCGGCTTGTAGTTGGTCAGATTGAGAATGCCAACATCGACCGCGGCGACCACAATCTTGGCGTCCGCGCCGGCTGCGAGTCCGGCAAGCTTCAGCGGAATCCGCAACGTCGAATTCGGCCGCAACAGCGACGGCGCCTTGATCTCGACGCCGAGCGTTTTCGCCGCGCGATCGATGGCAAACCATTGCACGCCGATGGCGCGGCCCGGCATGCGCTGCGCCGGCGCGTCGAGCGGCCGCCGCAATGTCGCGACCAGATAGGCGCCGGTGCCCCAGTCGCGGCCGACCGGCACTTGCACCTGCGCGACGCCGGACTTTACCTCGGTGGTCTGGCTCGCCAGCAACCGATCGCCGATGACATTGAGGGTGAGCCGGCCGGCGCTGCGCGCGGTCACCGCAACCGTGATGGTGTCGCCCGGCCCGTACTCGCCCTTGTCGAGCGCGACTTCGAGCATGTCGGGCGTATCGGCGTTCGACTCGACATAAAAGCCGGCGTCGAAGGCGACCGACGTCACCGGCCCGTTGGCATCGCCAGTGGAGACTTCGAGCCGGTAGCGGCCGAACGTCACCGGCAGGGCAATGTGGCCGGCTTTGTCGATCGCCGTATCGACCGTTCCGTCGGCGACGCGCTTGGTGGTCTTGACCGGTTCGTAGTTCCAGCTGCCGTCGCGTTTATAGAATTGATAATGGGTGTCGATGCGCAAAAGCTCGTAGTGCAGGCCGCGCTCGGCGACGGCGGTGCCGTCGGGCGCGACGACGACGACATCGAACGTGGCGCTGGCACCGTCGGCCAGCGAACGGCCCGAGAACTCAGGCTTGACGCCGATCATATTGCCGCTCGCCGTCACCGGTACCGTCACCTTATGCTCGACGGCGCGGCCGCCGGGCTCGGCCATGCGCACGGTAATCTGCGCTTCGAGCGGATGCGTGCTTGACGGCAGCTTGTCGAGATTGACGGAAAAACTCGCTTTGCCGGTGGCATCGGTCGCCGGCAGGTCGTCGAGCGGCTGCTGCACAGGCTCAACCTCTTCATCGGCCAGGCCGAACTGATAGCCGGCAAAGCCGGTCCGCTCCTTCGCCTCCGCGACCGTCAGGTCGCCTTCCAGATCGAGGTTTGCCGCCGGCGCGCCGTAGAGAAAACGTCCGGCAACCTCGACCTTGGCCGGCACTTTTTGCGAGATGTGACCGCTCGGCGAGGTGAGATCGAACTCGATGCGGTCGGGGATGTAGTCCTCGACCAGGAAAGTCGTCGCGCCGACCGGCGGCCGTTTCGGATCGGTGAAGGCGCGCACATGCCAGGTCCCCGTCGGTGCCGAGGCCGGCAGCGCCAAGGACAGGCCGTGGCCGCCCAAGCCCTGGTCCGCCACCGCGGCGCGGCGAAACTCAACGCCGTCGGGCCGCTCGACAACAAGCGTCAGCGGCACGCCCAGCGCCGCAGCGCCCTGCGCATCGCGCAACAAAGCGGTGAGATAAGCGGTCTCGCCGGAGCGGTAGACGCCGCGCTCGGCATAGATGAAAGCATCGAGACCATTCGGCGCCGGCCGGCCGCCAACGCCGCGGTCGGTGAGATCGAAGGCCGGTGCTTTGAGGCTGAGGAAAGCATAGTCGCTTTGCGCATCGATTGCGGCGAGCATGGCGGGAGCGGAGCCGCCCTCCCCGCTCGCGAGACCCGCCTCGAACTGCGCGTGACCGCTCGCGTCGGTACGGCGCGTGGCCAGAACTTCGTTGCCGCGCGAAATCAGCCGCACATCGACACCGCTCTTGCTCTCGGTCGTCGCCAGCGAATTGACAAAGACGTGGATGCCGTCATTGCCGGAGAATGCCGAGAGCCCGAGGTCGGAGACGATGAACCATTGGGTCGCCAGCGAACTGAAGTCGTTGTCGACGTTCTTCAGCTCCTGCGGCTGCGCCACCATGACGTAGACGCCAGGCTTGAGCTCGCCGACCGCCTGATCGACTGGGAAGGCGGTGGTGACGTCGGCATTAAGTGTCGCCTGCTCGACCGCGAGTTCACCTTTCCAGACCGAAACGCCGCGCGCCTCGCGCAGCTGCCCGATCTCGTAGCGGCCGAGACTGCGCTGGAAATCGCCAATGCCGGTGTCGTCGCCGCCGATGGCGCCGACCAGACTGCGGTCGCCGAGGCGGAAGATCTCGATGGCGATCGCCCGGGTATTGGTGCTGATCACCGGAATGCCGCGCTGGGCGACGCGCGGCAGCACGTAGGCATTGGTGGAGAAATGCACGAACGGTTTGCGGTCGCGCACATAGATCGCGAACTCCGCCGACTTCGACAGTGTCTCATGCACCACCGAGGGCAGGCCGGCGCGCAAGGTGACGGTGTAGCCCTCGCCGTGCTGCAAGCCCTCGACGCAGAGCTGCTTGTCGGCGGCGGTCAGCGCCGGCTTGTCGGTGCCGGCCAATACGACGAACGGCGAGAAGTCGGCGCGCAACGGCAAGGCTTCGGAGAACTGAAAGCAGGCGCGCGGCGAGGCGGTGTCGGCGTCAACGCTGTAATCGAGCACGCGGAAGCCGTGCTCCTCGCGCAGCTTTTCGTATTGTCCGCGCACATCGGCGACCTCGCGCAACTCGAGCGAGAGCCGCAGCGCGTCGAGCGCCGGGCGCCACATCTGACGTTGGCCGAGCGCATTGCCGAGAAAGGCCAGGCTCTCCGCCTCTTCGGCGCGGCTCGAAGTCCGCTGGTAGGCGATGTAGGCGGCGGTCGAGGCGCGTTCGAGCAGGAGCTTGCGCTCGTCGTCGTTGGCGGGACGGACCTGCATGATCGTGCGAGCCAGACGCAGCCACGTGGCGCTATCGGTCGGCGCCGCGGCAACGATCTGTCCCAGGAGCGCCATGCCGGAGCGGAAATCGTTCTTGGCAAAGGCGGCGTCGGCATCGCGGCGGATTTGCGCCAACGGCTTGGTCGGAGCTCCCGCATCCGCCTTGATCTGTGCCTCGAGCTTGATCGCGCTATCGGCCAAGTCGGTGTTCTGGAACGGCTTGTCGGCGGCAGTCGCGGTGAGCGGCGCAAGGGCGAACAGCGCGGCGGCAAGGCCGGCGCGAATGAGCGACATCATAAGGGGACTCCTCCCAGGGGCGCGCAATTTCACCCCACTGACCCATTGGAGGCAAGGATCGTGTCGAGGTCGTGACCGGGAGACCAATTTACCAGGCGTTTTCGTCGCCGATGTTATATAAGTTTGTCGCCATGGGGCCCCGTAGCTCAGGGGATAGAGCAACAGCCTTCTAAGCTGAAGGTCGCAGGTTCGAATCCTGCCGGGGTCGCCAGCCATTTCCAGGCTCCGCTCACAGTTCGCGTCGCTGAAAGTCGCAGGTTCGAATCCCGCCGGGGCTCGCCAATTTCATGCCCATCAAGAGTGCGCACAAATGGCCGGCAAAATGCGTGATCCCCTCGGCGAGGCCTTTAACGCTTGCACGGAAAAGCCGCCCGAAGCGCTTCGCGGGCGAGCTTTTCGAAGCTGTCGTGCAGCCTCGTCGGTCTGGCATCGATATATTTCACCACAACACCGGCGGCCTGTTCCCCAGTGGACGATGCCGGCAGGCATATGCCACGCTCTGCGCCGATTATCCCGTCGATGATTTGGGCGCAATACTTCGCAGCGAAGTAATCCTCGGTGGAAATATTTTTGACAAGATAGGCGCGACAACCGGCCATCAGATCATTGGCTGAGAACGCGGCATCTTGGGCGACGGCAAAGCCGCAGCTCAAAATCATCGCCGCGACGACAGTGATGATGCGCAAGCCTGCAAACACGATCATATCTCCGACGTAGAACCCCCGATCGCGGCAGTAAATCTAGCCCATGACCGTCGCGGCTCCAACGCTGCGCCAGGCCCGCGGCGGGAGGGGCGTCATCGCCGTTAGGTCAGCCGCCGGGTGACGCGGCCCGGCCGGCCAGCGCTGCGTGCAATCGGCGCTCGTCGAGCGCGCGCTCCCATTTGGCGACGACGAGCGTGGCGACGCCATTGCCGATGAGGTTGGTCGGGGTGAGCGCCTGCGACATCAATCGGTGCACGCCGAGAATAAGCGCGACGCTTTCGACCGGGATCGTTCCGACCGCCGCCAGCGTCGCGGCGAGAACGACAAACGCTGCTCCAGCTACCCCAGCCGCCCCCTTGGAGGCCAACAGCAGCACCGCCAACAACCCGATCTGTTGCTCGATCGTGAGCGGGGTGTTGGTGGCTTGCGCCAAAAACAGCGCGGCGGTCGCCAGATAAAGGCAGGTGCCGTCGAGATTGAACGAATAACCAGTGGGAATGACGAGACCCACCACGCTCTCCTCGCAGCCGGCGGCTTCGAGCTTGCAGATCATGCGCGGTAGCACCGTTTCCGACGACGTGGTCGCGATTACGATCAACAGCTCTTCGCGGATATAGCGGAGGAATTGCAGCAGGTTGAAGCCGCACCAACGGCAGATCGGCCACAGCACGACGATGATGAAGAGGAGGCAGGTGATATAGAAACTTGCCAGCAGCTTGCCCAAGGAGACCAGCGAGCCGGTGCCGAACTTGCCGACGGTGAAGGCCATGGCGCCGAATGCCCCGATCGGCGCTGCCCACATCACGATGGCGACGATGCGAAAGAACATCTGCGAGGCCGTCCCGATCAGATCGGTGAGCGGCCTGCCGGCTTGGCCCATCCAGCTCAGCGCGAAGCCGCACAGCACGGAGACGTAGAGCACCTGCAGCACGTTGCCTTCGCTGAACGCGCCGATGAAGGTGTTGGGGATGATGTCGAGCAGAAACTGCGCGGTGGTCCGCCCGTGGGTCCGCGCGAGATAGGGCGCTACGCTCGACGTATCGACATGCGAGAGGTCGACGTTCATTCCGGCCCCGGGCTGGAACATGTTGACGGCGACGAGGCCGATGATCAATGCGACCGTGGTCAGCACCTCAAAATAGATCAGCGCCTTGAGCGCGACGCGGCCGACCTTGGCCATATTGGCCATGCTGGCAATGCCGTGCACGACCGTGCAGAAGATGATCGGCGCGATGAGCACGCGGATGGCCTTGATGAAGGCGTTGCCTAGCGGTTCCATCCGCGCGCCGATGTCGGGATAGAGCCGGCCGAGCGCGACGCCGGCGGCCATCGCTACCAGCACCGGGAACCACAGTTGCAGATACCAAGGCGTGACGCGCGAGCTCTGGGCTGCGGCGGCTGGCACGGGTTTATCCATGCGGTATTGAAACCAAGGCAGGACCGCTCCCTCCCCCGGCAAGGGGAAGGGAGCGGATCGGACTTGTCGCCGGTCGGTTAGTCAAATTGCGCGCGCCGACGCCGGCAACGCGCATCAGTCCTCGTCATATTCCTCCGAGATGTCCTTACCGGTGTAGTCCGGCATGAAAGATGCCGCTACCGCACTGACGACGGCGCAGCCGGCGATGTAGATGGCGATCGCGTAGCCTGACTGGTAATGGGCGAACAAGGCGGTCGCGATGATCGGCGCCGGCCCGCCGGCGATGACCGACGCCAGCTGATAGCCGAGCGAGGCGCCGCTGTAACGAAGCCGCGGCGTGAATGCTTCCGCGATCAGCGCCGCCTGCGGCCCGTACTGAATATCATGCGGGATCAGCGAGAGCACGATGGCGATGAACACCGCGGACGGGATCGCGGTATCGACCATGCCGAAATACAGGAACCCGAATAGCCCGGTTGCGACGACGCCGATCAGGTACATCCTCCGGCGTCCGATAAGGTCGGATATGTGACCGGACAGCGGGATGCTGACGAACGAGACCAAGGCCGCCGCCATCACCGCGGTGAGAATGAAATTCCGCGACATATGCAGGGTGCCAACCGCATACGAGAAAATGAAGGCGACAAAAATATAGAAAGGAGCCTGTTCGGACAGCCGCACCAATGCCGAGAGGATGATTTCCTTCGGCTGCTTCTTGATGACTTCGGCGATCGGAGCTTTCTCGATCTTATCCTGGTCCAGAAGCTTCTGGAACACCGGCGTCTCGAGGATGCCGAGTCGAATCCAAAGACCGATACCGACGAGGATGATCGAAAGCGCGAAGGGAATGCGCCAGCCCCAGACCAGGAATTGATCGCCGGACCATGCGCTGAAGGCAAGAACCGCCACGTTCGCGAGGAACAATCCGGCGGGAACGCCGAATTGCGGCCAGGAAGCGACCAGCCCGCGTTGGCCGTGGGTGCGCGACCATTCCATCGCCAGCAAAACCGAGCCGCCCCATTCGCCGCCGACGCCGATGCCTTGCAGCGCCCGCAGAACGGTCAGGAGCACGGCGCCCCACATACCGATCGACGCGTAGGTTGGCACAAAGGCAATGAAAAAGGTCGCAAGCCCCATGCACAGCAGCGTGGCGATCAATGTCGCCTTACGACCGATGCGATCGCCGTAATGACCAAAGATCGCGGCGCCGACCGGCCGCGCCACAAAGCCGACGAAATAGGTGCTGAAGGCAGCCAGCGTTGCCGTAAGCGGCTCCTGATGAGGGAAGTACAGCTTGCCGAAGACCAGACCGGCCGCGGTGCCGTAGAGGAAAAAATCGTACCACTCGATCGTGGTGCCGATCGTCGAAGCGATCACCGCCTTGCGTAATTGCGCGCTGTGTTCGGCGTCCGTTAGCGGCCCAACTGTCGTTGCCATAGCCATGGCATCCCCTCCCCTTCTTCGCCCCCTAAAGCGCAGCCGACCGTCCCGTGGCCGCTCCTCTTATGACGATACTTCAGGGCGCCATAGAAGGCTATGGCTATAAAGGGCAAGCCGCTGGAGTATTCTTCGGGGCGTCGCCGGGCCCCGATCCCGGGTTTACCGAAGACCGGCGATGAAACAGCCTACCCCGCCACAATCAGCACCGCCGCGTGGCGTGTGCGGCCCGTTCGGGCTTGTGCGGGCTTCTGTCCGCACCGGAAAACGGCAGCGGCTACTGGCTCGGCCTATCCGACGCCATCACGGTGACCGGCTTGTCGCGATAGACATCCGCGAACAGCCGCTTGAGGTTGTCCACCTTCGGCGCATCGTTGAAGACGATGTAGGGATAGGACGGGTGCAGCACGGCGAAGTCCTGGTGATAGGCTTCCGCCGGATAGAAACCGTGCAAGGCTTCAAGCTGGGTCACGATCGGCCGCGGAAAGGCGTGCGCCTTGCCGAGCTCGGCGATATAGGCGTTGGCAATGCGTTTCTGTTCATCGTCGGCATAAAAGATCGCCGAGCGATATTGCGTGCCGGCGTCCGGTCCCTGCCGATTGAGCTCGGTGGGGTTGTGCGCGACCGAAAAATAAATCTGCAGAATCTTGCCGTACGAGATTTGCCGCGGATCGAACGTGACCGCGACCGACTCGGCGTGGCCGGTCCGGCCGCCGCCGACCGTTTCATAATGCGCCGTCTGTCTGTCGCCGCCGGCATAGCCGGAGATCGCCGCCGTCACGCCTTTGGTGTGCTGAAACACCGCCTGCACGCCCCAAAAGCAGCCGCCCGCCAAAACGATCGTCTGCGAAGTGACGCCGGCCGGCACCGTCGCGTCGAGCGCCGGCGGCGGTATCACGACGGCGGGCTCTTGCGTCCGCCCCACGTTCACCGTCAGACCGACCAGCGGCACAACCAACGACGCCAGGACGATGTTCCGAAGCGACGAGCTGCGAACAAGCGTCATTTGTCCCTCCAAAAACCCGAGCGCCGCGCGACGCGGCAACGATGGCGCATTTTTTACGGCACGGCGCGCACGCGACGCCAATCACAATTGGCGCCACTCCATCGCACCGTTTGGTCACGACTTCGTGTGTTGTTGGTCTATCGCTGCGAGAGGCAGTGCCTGAATCGCTGCGTGCCCACTAACGCCGAGCGGGTGTCGGCGAGCGGGGGAGCGCAACGCCGTGCGGGGATCTCTTCAGGCCTTCGGCCGAATTCGCGTCTTAATGCGTCCAGGCCTCGCGGCGCGGAGAGGCGAAGTTGTCGGAATAGGAGATGCGCTGGCGCACCGGCGGCTTGGTCTCGAACACCTGGTGGGGGATGCCGTGGCGCTCGCAATAGGCGATGGCCTCTTCCTTGCTGTCGAACTGAAGGCGCAATTCCTGCTTCATGTCGGCAGAGCTCGTCCAGCCCATCAGCGGATCGATCATGCGCGGCTGTTCGGGCTCATAATCGAGCACCCATTCCTTGCTCTTGGCAGTGCCGGATTGCATGGCGTTGCGGGCTGGCTTGTAAATGCGGGCGGTCATCGGTGAACTCATCCCAAGGTTGATCGCGATCCAAACTAAGATCCGCTCAGGCAGGTGGTCGGGGCAGCAGGATTCGAACCTGCGACCTGCAGTACCCAAAACTGCCGCGCTACCAGGCTGCGCTATACCCCGCCCGGCGCGTTGTTGGATACATGTTTCGCCGGCCCCCAGCAAGCCGTGAGACTGGCATTGCAGACCCCCGAGGACGACGGGTCTTTCCACCCCTGCTAGTGTGGCGGTTCAGAACGCCGCATCATTTTTGCCGCGAACTCGTCATGCGGACTTCTAAACCAAAGCCACACTGGATCAATACGTTGCTAGTGTCCTTCGATTCCGAAGCTCGCAAACGAGGACGCCGCATAATGATGCGAACTTCGGAATCGGGACACTAGCGGCCGGTGCCGAAAATCGAGCCCTCCACGCGATCGCCCCTCGCAATGCCGAGCTTTCGCGCGGTGCCGGCGATCACTTCGAGCACCGCACGCACCGGGCCGCCGGAGGGAATGAGCCGGTCCGACATGGGCTGGGTGTTTTCGGCAATATGCGCAATGCGGCCATCGCCGCGGATAAAGATCATGTCGAGCGAGATGTAGGTGTTGTGCATCCAGAAGGCGACCGGCTGATCGCGCTCGAAATCGAACAACATGCCCTGACCCTCCGGCAGTTCCTTGCGGAACATCAGACCGCGTTCGCGCTCTTCGTTATTGCTGGCAAGCTCGACGGCGAAGGCGTGAACGCCGGTCCTGCTGACGATCTCGAGGGTTGCCTGTCCGGCCGCTTGCGCCGGTGCCACGGCGCCGAAGGCGCACAACAAGGCGCAGGCGGCGAGCAGCAGAACGGCGATGAAGCGTGGCGCCGGCTGGCGCCGCGATCCAAGGCGGGCGGTGTATGCGGCTAGTGCGAGGCGGGGCCGAGCGGTCCGCTCTCGGGATGCACTTCGGCCGCCATCATTCCCTTCGGCCCGGGTCCGTAGCGGACCAGCACAAACTGGCCCGGCCGTAGCTCGGCTATGCCGAACCGCCGCAGCGTCTCCATATGCACGAAGATATCCGGCGTGCCCTCGCCGCGCGTGAGGAAGCCGAAACCGCGAAGCCGATTGAACCATTTCACCTGTGCCCGTTCGAGACCGCTGGTCGGAGTCACGGTAACATGGGTTCGCGGCGGTGGCATCTGCGCCGGATGGATCGCCGTCGATTCATCCATCGACAGGATACGGAAGGCTTGCAGGCCCCGCGCCCGCGACAGCACTTCGCACACGACCCGCGCGCCTTCATAGGCGGTCTGATAGCCGTCACGGCGCAGACAGGTCACGTGCAAAAGCACGTCGGTCATACCATTGTCGGGAACGATGAAGCCGTAGCCCTTGGCGACATCGAACCACTTGATGACACCGGAAACTTCGATGACGCGCGCTGCCGCCTCGTCGCTGAGATCGACGTCCGGTCCGAGCCCCGCTCCGGTGGATTTTGTTTCGATCCCGTCCGACGCCATGACGCCGTGGCCGCTGCCGCTGCTGGCGCCCCCTGCGCGGGCGCTTCACGAATCTCTCGAATCAAAGATAACATTCGCCATCCGCGGGGAAAGCACAAAATTGCAACACCTGAGCCAAAAGCGTCACAACCTGTGAACATCGGTGGATGACGTGCAGTCGACGAACGGTGCCAGCACCGTGCCGATGTCCTGCCGCACCACGAGGTCGGCGATGTCGTCGAAATCGGTCGGCTCGCGGTTGATGATGATCAATCGGGCGCCGTTGCGCTTGGCCATCAAGGGAAATCCGGCCGCCGGCCAAACCACGAGCGAGGAACCGATCGCCAGGAATAGATCGCAGCACAAGGTGAGATCCTGGGCACACCGCATTGCGGAATCCGGCATCGCTTGACCGAATGATACTGTCGCGGTCTTGACGTGGCCGCCGCAGCTCGGACAGTCGGGCGCACAGCCATTGCCGGATTCCATCCGCTGGCGCACCCACGCGATTTCGTAGCGCTCCCCACAATCGAGGCACAAAGCGTAAGTCGTGTTGCCGTGCAACTCGACGACATGTTCGGGCGCGATGCCAGAGGCTTGATGCAGATTGTCGATGTTCTGCGTCACCACAGCCGGCACCTTGCCGGCGCGATAGAGGCTGGCGAGCGCCCGATGCCCTCGTCCCGGCTTGGCCTGGCCGAACTCATCGCCCATGGCGAAGCGGCGGCGCCAGGATTCATTGCGGGCTTCCTGGCTGGCGAGGAACTCGTCGAACGGGATTGGCCGGTTCGTGGTCCAAATCCCGCCCGGCGAGCGGAAATCGGGGATGCCGCACTCGGTCGAGATGCCGGCCCCGGTAAACGGCAGGATGACGCTGGCCCCCTGCACCATGTCCTGGAGGCGCGCCTTCGCGGTGTCGAGATCGGGTGCGATCATCCTTCCTACCCCTCGGCGCATTATCATACATATTTATCGGCGGAGAAGCGGTTACGAAACAGGGGCAACGCCCATCAGCGGAGGTCCAAGACCATGCGGTACCTGCACACTATGCTGCGCGTGCGCGATCTCGACGCGGCGCTCGACTTCTATTGCAACAAGCTCGGCCTCAACGAGATGCGCCGCCGGGTCGACGAGAAGAATAAGTACACGCTGGTGTTCCTGGCGGCGCCGGGCGACGCCGACCTCGTGGCCAAGGGACCGGCCGGCCGCTCGGCCCCGTTGGTCGAGCTGACCTACAATTGGAACACCGAGGACTACGGCGAAGCGCGCTATTTCGGCCACCTCGCCTACGAGGTCGACGACATTTATGCGCTGTGCGAGCGGATGATGAAGGCCGGCGTCACCATCAACCGGCCGCCGCGCGACGGCATGATGGCGTTCGTGCGCTCGCCCGACAGGCATTCGATCGAATTGTTGCAGAAAGGCGCGGCGCTGCCGCCGAAGGAGCCCTGGGTGTCGATGCCCAATACCGGGCACTGGTGACGGGCCAGCCTCCAGGCCTTCAAATCCACCGCACGATCGGTTGCTTGCCGCCCGAGCATGATCCGGAAAAGTCGAAACCGGCTTTCCGAAAAGATCAGGCTCCATCAAAACATTAGAGCGCAATCGCGTCGATTGCGCTCTAAGCCAAACCTCTTTATACGTCGCGCGCTTCCCACGGCGCCGTTCGCGCGTGGTCCGCGCCCTTCGTCTAGCGGTCCAGGACGCCGCCCTTTCACGGCGGAAACACGGGTTCGATTCCCGTAGGGCGCGCCAATGATTTCAATGGCTTAGCTTGACAAGATGACGCTGTGATACCTGAGTACGGCACAGGTACGGCATGGGCGCTGCTGAAGAGCGCGCATGGTGAGTCAGAACGTCGCACGATACGGCTACTTGAAATTGCGGGGGCAAAGCGCACACTGCTCTTCATCGCGCCGGGGGGCGTTTCAATGAAGAGAGCAACTGTCGTGGCCGCCGCTGCCATGCTAGTCACGGCGCAACCATGCGCAGCACAAGACTACACAAACGCTGCGAATGCGGCGTACTGCATGGGGGTCATAAATCAGACGCTTGCTGGTTACAAAGAGGGCGCCGCACCGCCCACCC
>JBAPYW010000056.1:0-18934 GCA_049284935.1 Xanthobacteraceae bacterium | reverse complement strand
AGGCCGGCGCGGGTAACGCCCGCGGAGCGGCGCGAGGTCTCCGCCCCCCGGTTGGGGCGGGCTTTGCGGACCAAACGCTCCGGCCAAGTCGCAGGAAACATGGCCTGACGCTGAGCCTTGGGGACGAAAGTCCCTCTGGCGAGAACCGCGGTGGAACGCCGGCAGGCGAGCGCGCCTTGCAAGGCGCGAGCCGCACCGCTGGGTGCGGAGGATAAGGATCAGCGTCTACCGGCGTTCCGCTTCCCTCTTTTGTGCGCATGATCTGGTCCGAAAACCGGACACCACCCTCGGATCAAGTCCAAGGGCAAGCCTTTCGGGATCATGCGTGACGGGAAGCGAATCAAAGGGGCTTTGTTGTTGTGGTGGTAGGCAAACCTCGGGCGCGGAGCGCGTCGCGAGAACGAATTTTTATTTCGTCATTGCCGGGCACAAGGCGCGAAGCGCCGTCTTCACACCTAAAGACCAGGCAATCCATGCGGCAAAGCCGCTCGTTCATCCTCGCCGTGTTGGCTTCATTCGCTGCACTTCAGCATGGACCACCGGGTCATAGGCGAGCGAAGAGACGCCGTTCTTCGAACGGCTATGCCCGGTGGTGACGAGGGAGAGTAGACGGGGCTTCTGAGCTAAGCGGCAACGCCCCTCACCCCAACCCTCTCCCCGGAGGCGGGGAGAGGGGGCCGCCAGGGATAACAAGGCGTGACCGCGCGCGGCAAATCCTTGCGGTCGCGGCATATTCGCCCTTTACCGGCGCCTGGTAGTTTGTCGTCACGCAATCTTGAAGCCCGCCGCCATCGCCGAATCGAGCGGCGGGAACCATATAAGCTAGCGGCACGTTATAGTTGCGTGCCCTCCAGGGCTGAGGTGTCGCCGTGGTGCTCTTTTCTCGCAGCAAGCGAATAACATGGCCTGCGGTGGCGCTGTTCGGCGCCGGCGTTGGCGTTTTGCTGGCCGCGGCGCCGAGCCCGGCGAGCGCCGGCATTTTCGACTTTCTATTCGGCCCGCAGCAGCAGGCCGCCCCGCCGCCCGACGTCACGTCCTATGCCGAGCCGTCGGCGCCGCTGACGCGGCTGCCGACCGATCTCGGCGCCGTGCAGCCGGGAAGCGGCGGCCGCTTCGTCGCCTATTGCGTACGGCTTTGCGACGGCCAGCACTTTCCTCTCGACCACATGACCAACGCGACGCCGGTCGAGACCTGCCGGGCGATGTGCCCGGCGAGCAAGACAAAAATCTACTTCGGCAGCGACATCGATCGCGCCGTCGCCCGTGACGGCGCCCGCTATGCCGACCTCGACAATGCCTTCGTCTATCGCCAGCGCCTGGTGCCGCATTGCACCTGCAACGGCAAGGACCCGTTCGGGCTTGCCAAGTTCGATCTGACCAGCGATCCGACGCTGCGGCCCGGCGACGTCGTCTCGACCAAGAACGGCTTCAAGGTCTACGCCGGCAAACGCGGACAGACCGACGCCTTCACGACCGTCGATTCCTCAATGATCACCGCGCAATTGAATGGCGGATTCTCGCGCGAGCGGCTCGCTCGCCGCGCGCCAGCGGTTGCCGACGAGACGCGAAGCGTCATTCTGGAGCCGCAGGCCGACGTGCCGGCGGGCGGGCGCGCTCAGGCGGCGAGGTAGTCGACAACCTCCTCCGCCAGCGACAGCGAAGCGGTCAGTCCCGGCGATTCAATACCAAACAGACTGACGAGCCGGGGCAGCCCGTGTGCGGCTTCCCCGGCGATCATGAAATCCACCGGCTTTTCGCCCGGTCCGCTGAGCTTGGGCCTGATCCCGCAATAGTCGGGCACCAGCGAGCCGTCCGGCAGCCCCGGCCAATAGGGGCGAATGCGTTCGTAGAACGTCTCCGCGCGGCGTGGATCGACGGTGTAGCTTTCATGATCGATCCACTCGACGTCGGGGCCGAAGCGCATGCGGCCGGCAAGGTCGAGGGTGACATGCACGCCAAGGCCGCCGTCGACCGGCGTCGGATAGATCAGCCGCGCGAACACCGCCTTGCCGGCGAAGCCGAAATAGTTGCCCTTGGCGAGAACGAGCGGCGGCACCTTGTCGGCCGGATAGCCCTCGATGCGGCGCGCCAGCTTTTGCGCGCCAAGGCCGGCGGAATTCACCACCGCGTCGAACGCGACGATGCCGGCGTCGCGGCCGCCGAATTGCACCTGCCACTGCGACCGGGCAAAGCCCAGCCGCTCGACCGGCGTCTCGAAGGCGATGCTGCCGCCGCGATCCTCGAGCTCGCCCCACAGCGCCAGCATGTAGCCGTGGCTGTCGATGATTCCGGATTCGGGCGAAACGAGCGCGCCGGTGCAGAACAGCTCCGATTCGAGTGCGCGCGCCGCATTGCCGCCGATCAGCTCGAGCCCTTCGACGCCGTTCTTGAGTCCCTGCGCCAGAATCGTTTCGACCTTGCTAAGCTCCGCGGCGTTGGTGGCCACGATCAGCTTGCCGCACTTCTTGTGGGCGACGCCGTGCGCGGCGCAGAATTCATAGAGCATGCGCCGTCCGCGCGTCGAATGGCGGGCGCGCAGCGATCCGGTCGGATAATAGAGGCCGCCGTGGATCACCTCGCTGTTGCGCGAGGATACGCCATTGCCGATGCCGCCGGTCGCCTCGGCGACGATCACGTCATGGCCGCGACGCGCCGCCGCTCGCGCGACGGCAAGCCCGACCACACCTGCGCCAATGACGAGAACCTGCATCGCTCTAAATCCCGGCCGCGTTTATTCTACCGCGTGAATCGCCAAGGAGGGCTCTCTCATGACGCAAAGTGGGGATCGCGTGGTCCGCGTCTGCGCTCAGGCCGATGTGGCGCCGGGCTCCGTCAAGGCGTTCGAGGTCGGCGCCAACCGGCTTGCGGTCTATAACATCGACGGCACGTTTTACGTCACCGACGACGAGTGCACCCATGCGGCGGCGAGCCTGGCCGACGGCATGATCGAGGGCGACGTGATCGAGTGCTGCATGCATTTTGGCGCATTCCATATCCCCACCGGCAAGGTGGTGCAGCCGCCCTGCGAGGTGCCGCTGCGTACTTATCAGGTCGTGCTCAGGGATGACGGCGTCTTCGCCGATCTGAGCCGCAACGCCGCCGGTGAACCGGCATGACGAGGAGTAAGCAGGCATTGCCGCGTTCCGATCAGCGCTTGCGGATCCGGAAAGTCATCGTTTTTGCCTCCCTGCGCGTTTCCTCCAGCGTGTCGCCGGTCTGCCGCAGCAGGTTGGGAATATCGATGCCGGCCAGCGGATCGGTGCAGGCGATGACCAACACGTCGTCCGGCCGCATGCCTGCGAGCACTTTGCGCGTGCGCAACACCGGAAGCGGGCATTTGAGGCCGCGCAGATCGATGGTTCTTTCCGCCATGGCTGAGGGTCGCAAAAGCCGAAACCCGTCCTTATCATATTGCCAATAGTCCCGCGCCAACCCGTGTCCAGGCCGATGCCAGAGCCGATGTCCAAACCGCTATCCAGGCCCACGCCGATGCGCATTATTGGCCTCGCCGGCTGGAGCGGATCCGGCAAGACGACGCTCCTGACCAAAGTCATTCCGATTCTGGTGCGGCGCGGGCTCAAGGTCGCGACCGTCAAGCATGCGCATCACGAATTCGATATCGATCGGCCGGGCAAGGATTCGTGGCTGCACCGCGAGGCCGGCGCCAGCGAAGTCGCCGTCGTCTCCAATCGGCGCTGGGCCCTCATGCATGAGCTGCGGGACGAGCCGGAACCGCCGCTCATGGAAATCCTGGCGAAGTTGAGCCCGGTCGATCTGGTGATCGTCGAAGGCTTCAAGCGTCACGCTTTTCCGAAGCTCGAAGTCTATCGAGCCGGCACCGGCAAGCCGCTCATTTATCTCGACGACGATTGCGTCGTGGCGATCGCCACCGACGCGCCTTTGCCGCAGGCGCCACTGCCGGTGCTAATGCTCGACGATGTCGAGAGCATCGCCAATGTCTTGCAGGCCGAGGCGCTACCGAGCGATCGAATCGGGGCGGCGCCGGAGAGCGCGTGAGCGCGCGGCGCAGCGACGGCTTCAAATGTTCGGATGCTGCGCCGCCATGCGATCGGCTTCGGCGGCCTCGGCGGGCGTGTTGACGTTGAAGAACGGATCGACCGGCGCGGCCGGCCATTCGGCGATGCCGAGGTGGTAGCGCGCGGTCCATTGGTCGACCTTGCGCAGACCTTCGGTTGTGAGCGCGCGCCGCAAGTCTTCGCGCCACGCCACCGGCCAGAGCGCGACAACCGGATGTCGCCATTCGCCCGAGCGGGCACAGGCCAGCGTCGCGTCGGCCGCGACCCGCGCCTCATGCAGACGCGCCACAAGATCGCGTGGCAGGAACGGGCAGTCGCTGGGCGCGCTCACCACCCATGCCACCTGTGGCGCATGGTCCGCGGCCCAATCGAAGCCGGCCAGAATGCCGGCGAGCGGACCGGCGTGATCCGGCACGCTGTCGGCAACCACGGTGAGGCCGGTATCAGCGAAGCGTGCAGGGTCGATGTTGGCGTTGAGAATAAGCCGGCTGCATTGCGGGCGCAGCCGGGCGATGACGCGGTCGAGAATGCTCACGCCGCCGACGCGGATGCGGGCCTTGTCGCCGCCGCCCATGCGGCGCGCCAGCCCGCCGGCGAGCACGATGCCGATGGTTTCAGGTGTAGGCACGATCATCCTTCCACGCGCCGGTTGTCACTTGAGGCCGCCTCGCTATATTGCGGACATTCCACGTTGACCGGAGGGGTGGCCGAGTGGCTGAAGGCGCACGCTTGGAAAGCGTGTATACGGGAAACCGTATCGTGGGTTCGAATCCCACTCCCTCCGCCACAGCCGGTCATACTAACCGTCGACCCGAGCGAGCGTTCTTAAAGGCCTGGGTCTGGACATTTGACCTGGATCATGGTGCGGCGCGGGCCAAGGGGGAAAGGATTACTTTAAGCCACAGGACGATTAGGCCAAGGGGGCAACCGCCGTGATGAGCGCCAGCCGAGCCGATATTGCCGGTAGAACCGCGACACTTCTCGTGGCGATGCGCGCGGCACGGCCGCTCGTCCACAACATTGCCAATTACGTGTCGATGGATATCGCGGCAAACGCGCTGCTCGCCATCGGCGCCTCGCCCGCCATGGTGCATGCTCGCGAGGAGGTGGCGGAATTCGTTGGCATTTCGGCGGCGCTCGTCGTCAACATCGGAACTCTGTCCACGCCCTGGATCGAGGCGATGATCATCGCCGCGGAGGCCGCAAGGGGGCAGGGCAAGCCTTGGGTGCTCGATCCCGTCGGCGCCGGCGCCACTAAGCTGCGCAACGAAGCGGTGAAGTCGCTGCTGCCGCACCGGCCCTCGATCATCCGCGGCAATGCATCCGAGATCATGGCGGTCGCCGGCGGGGCCGGCGTTACGCCCAAGGGGGTCGACAGCGCCAACACGACGCAGGAGGCGCTGGCCTTCGCGCTCAGCCTCGCCGAGCATGAGCACTGCGTCGTCGTCGCCACCGGCGCGGTGGACATCGTCACGGACGGCCGCCGCGTGGTGAAGCTCGCCAATGGTTCGCCGATGATGGCCAAGGTGACCGCGCTGGGCTGTGCGCTCTCCGCCGTCACTGGAGCATTTGCCGCTGTCGCCGCCGACAAATTCGACGCGGCCGTCGCGGCAGTCGCGGTATATGGCATCGTCGGCGAAATCGCCGCGGAGCAGGCGAAGGGCCCGGGCTCGTACCGCGTGGCCTTTCTCGATGGGCTCGAGTCGATCGGGCCGAAGGAGATCGAGAGTCGCTTGCGGACCGTCGACTGATGTCTGGAAATGGCGGAAAAATACTACCAGCTCTGCCTGGTGACCGATAGCGCGCTGGCGAACGGCCGCTCCCTTGCCGTTATTGTGGCGGCCGCGGTGAAAGGCGGCGTCACATTGGTACAACTGCGCGAAAAGACCGCGTCGACGCGTGCGTTCATCGAACAAGCAAAGGTGTTGAAAAGATTGCTCGCGCCGTTGCGCGTGCCGCTGCTCATCAATGACCGGATCGATGTCGCGCTGGCCGCCGGTGCCGACGGCGCGCATGTCGGCCAGCAGGATATGCCCGTCGCGCTCACGCGGCAGTTGCTCGGGCCCGCGGCGATCATCGGCCTGTCGATTACCGAACTGGGCCAGGTCCGCGACCGAGACGTCGAGCTTGCCGATTACCTCGGTGTCGGACCGATCTTCGCCCAGTCGACGAAACTTGACGCCACGTCGCCGCTCGGCCTCGACGGACTGGTGGCGGTTCGCCGCGCCACCGGCAAACCGATCGTCGCCATCGGCGGCGTATCGGCCGCGAACGCGGACGCGGTGCGGTCGGCCGGAGCCGACGGCATCGCCGTTGTCAGCGCGATCATGAGCGCCGACGACCCCAGGGCGGCGGCCGCGGCGCTGGTCTCCGCGCCGAAGGCCGGGCGCCTCAAAAGTGGCTGAAGCCGTGCGAGGCGGGAATCGCCGTTGGCCGCTGCGCGTCGCAGCGTGACGTCGTCAGCAGCGACTTCAGGCGGCGCTGGAATAACTCGGTCAGCCCAGGGCGGTTCAAATGGTCGGTATCGAAATAGAACTTCGTCTCGTCCAGCTCCGTTGAAAAATCGCAGAACGGCACCGCGCGATCCGCCAACACGCGCATCAGGCCTTCATTAAAGGCGGCCTCGTGAGGAAGCTGATCGCGGAATTGGGTTAGCATGGGCAACTTGACGGCCACCATGCGCATGTCGTGCCGGCTGGCGATTTGCATCAATCCGGCGAAATCATCCAGATATTTTGCGAGCACGGCCGGCGCCTGAACATCGGGATAGAGATAGGCAATTCGCTTGGTCACCGCCGAGGCCGACGGCCGGTAAATGCGGTCGAACTGGGCTTCGCCCTCCCAGGCGTCGGGCTGGAACCGGTCGCGGTTGTTGATCTTTGAAAACCCGGTAGCGTAATCGAGCAAGGCGCGGGGGCTGACGCCATCATCGCGCACGTAGTCCCACATGAGCTTGACGGTGGTGGGCGCGAACGGCGTACCGCGGATCAGTTTAGCGTCGGAGAAACGGTCTTCGTTCCATGCGCGCGACCAGAACGCGAACGAGTCCACCACATAGAGCAGATTGTGGGCGCGATGCGCGTGCAGGAAGGACGCGAGCACGAAGCGGTTGTAGAGCGCGCCGGTGCCGGGAGATGCGAGGTTGATGATCCGCAGCCCCGTCTCATGCTGCATGTAGGCGTTGAAATCGCTGAAATCGAGCGGCATCGCATGCGATGCGCCGAGGATGACCCAATCGTAGTCCGGCGCGGGCGCAACCGCGATCTTGAACAGTGCATTGCTGTGGCCGTTGCGGAACAGCAACCGCTCGCAGCCGAACGAGAGGCCCGCATAGAGGGCAAGACCAATCGCCACGAACAGGAGCGCTGATCTTTGCAGAGACTTCATTGGCCACGGTTCCTGCGTCAGAACTGCATGTAGATGAACTCCTTCGCCTGCCACCGTCCGAGCAGCAGCAGGGCGAAGATCAGCAGATAATAGGCGCCCCAGCGCAGCGCGACCGGCGCCGCCGCGAGGCGCTCGAAGACCGGGCGGCCTTCATCAATAATCTCGTATCCAAGCAGGAACGCGATGAGGCCGAAGCCCGTCAGTTGCTCGACGGTGAACGGATAGATCGCCAGCAGCGAGGGAAGTTCGCTCAAGCGCGACCCTATTTTCCGCAACACGAGTAGGGCGTCATGAATCGAAGCCGCACGAAAGAACACCCATGCGACGGCGACCAGGTGGAAAGTGATGGCGGCACGCAGCACGGCGAGCGGGACGCTGGCGCTGACGCGCGGCAGCGCCTCGCCGACGCGGCGCCAAAGGCTCCGGGTCGCGAGACCGGCCCATTGGTATGCGCCGTTCAGCGCCCCCCAGATCAAAAAGGTCCAGCCGACGCCATAGCCCAGGCCGGCATGCCAGAGCCCGCTGACCAGGAACACGATCATGACGTTGATGGCGCGGCGCAACGCTCCGGCGCGGCTGCCGCCGAGCGGGATGTAGAGATAGTCGCGGAACCAGTGAGCGAGCGAGATGTGCCAGCGGCTGCCCCAGAATTCTGCCGTACTGCGCGACAGGTAGGGCCGACGGAAGTTCTCCATGAGCTTGAGGCCGAATAGCGAAGACGTGCCCAGCGCAATGTCGGTGTAGCCGGAAAAATCGCAGTAGATCTGGAAAGCGAAGAAGTAGCTGCTGATCAACAGTTCGATCGGCGGCGCGAAAGTCACATGCGAGTACGTATGATCGACCATCTGCGCCAGGTTGTCGGCGATCACCACTTTCTTGAACAGGCCCCAGCCAATGAGCTGCAATCCGAGCACGATGCGCTGCGGATCGCTACGCAGTCCGGACCAGAGCTGCGGCAGGAACGTCGTCGCCCGTTCGATAGGGCCGGCGAAGATCTTGGGAAAATACGCGACGAACAGCGCCGTGCCGCCGAGCCGCTGCTTCGCATCGAGACGGCCGACATAGATGTCGATCAGATAACTCGCAGCCGAGAAAGCGTAGAAGGAAAAACCAGCCGGCGCGGTGACGCCCAGCCGCGGTAAGCCGAAGTGCGGAATCAAATTCGCGCTCTCGATTTGGCCGGCGATGAAATCATAAAATTTGAATGCGGTGAGCGACCCGAGCACGACGAGCAGGCCGCCGGCGAGAACGGCCGCGCGCAGAGATGCTCGCTTGCTGCGCGCCAGCGCGCGGCCGCAGAGGTAAATGACCAGGGTCACCGCGCCGAGATAGATGAGATTGGACGGGTGCCAAAAGCCGTAGAAGACATAACTTGCGACCAGCAGGACCGCCCAGCGCTGCGCGACCGGGACGATGCGGAACGCCGCGAGCACCAGCGGCAGGAAGATGAAGAATTCGAGTGACGTGAACAGCATGGCTTCGTGTCTCCCGGCCGCCGTTCAGGTCCGCTCATGCGCTACGCCTCCGCTCAGTACGAGGCGCCGCCGGCGCGCAATTCCTCCGGCACCTGGTCGATCGGAATGCCGGCGTTCAGCACCAGATAGCTGGCCAGCTGCTCGCGTTGCGCCTCGGTGAGCTTGATGCCGATGTGGCTCGGCTTGTGCATGGTGCCAAGCCAGTGCTCTTTGGGACGGCTCTGCGTCACCACCACCGTGATAACGTGGCAGCCCTCGCATTTCTCGAGTGCGAAGTCGCGGCCATCCATCGGCAGCTTAGAGGCGTCGGCCGGCATTTGGTTCGCCGGCAAGGGCATGTTGAACGAAAGATAATCCGCCAAGGTGAGCAGTTCCTTGTCGGTCAGGGACTGCAGTGCGGGGATTGTCTTGGCGTGATCCTTCAGATAGCTCACCCACTCATCGCGTGTATGCTTGCCGCTGGCCAATGCTTTGACTTCATCGGCCGGCGGGTGGCTGGCGATGATGTTGGCCAGCAGCGTGCGGCCTCCGGCCGGAATGAAGGCAAACACGTCGTCGCTTTGGGCATTCAGCGGCTGCGGCAGCCAAGCGGCAGTCACCGTTGCGGCCGCCACTGCGAGCAAAGGGATGAAGCGCATGATACACTTCCTTGGCGATGCGAGCGGGCCGATGCGCGCTCGCGTGATCAGAACCGAAGATCCGCTGGTACGTCCTCGGCTTTCATCGGCATACTGAAGGCGGCATAGCGCGCGAAGGTTTCGCGCTCTTGTGCCGTCATTTTGATTTGACGATGGAACGGGGACAGAAAAATGCTGCGCCATCCCTGCGCATCGCGGTTCTGCATCAGGTAGCCGGAGAACAGCGAGTGGCAGGATTGGCATTGATTCCACGCCAGCTCCCGCCCGTCCGCCGGCAGCGCGGCGGCAAGCGCCGCACTGTCTTGAGCCTTGGCGAGCGCCTCGTCCGGCGCCGGCATGTTGATCGCCAGATAGGCCGCAAGCTCGTTGACGTCGCGCTCGGTCATTGACGTCTTGTGCTTGGCGATGAACTCGCGCCACTCCGCCTCGTTGCGTCGAGCCGAGCCGATCTCACGCAATTCGGCGGGCTTCGAGGTCAGCTCGAGCAGCAGCGTCTTGCCGCCCTTCGGCATGAAGCCGAAATCTTCTTGGCAGAACACCGATGCCGGCATCAGCAAGAGCGCCACCGCCGTGACCAGAGTCTTGATGCCAAGCGGCCGCAGAGTTCTCATGTCGACGTCCCAGCCAATTGCACGCCGGCGAACGAAAACACCGGCACGCGCACTTCGCGAACTGCCTGCTCGGCAGGGAAGCCGTTGCCGCGCAGCAGGTCGAGCATGACGATGGTGTTGTCGTCGTAGTACTGTTCGCCGCAGCCATCGCAGACCAGCGCCGGGACGTCCTCGATCACGACCAGTCGATCATCGTGCCAGAATGCGGACTGCACCCGCGCGGCCCGCAGCTTTGGGCTCTGACAGTGGGTGCACGGACCAAGTTGCTGTTTGTCGCTGTCGACGTCAACGGTCACTTGTATGGCGTCCATGGCCGCTCCATTGATGTTGGGCGAATGTGCCGAAGGCCGTAGCGCGGCCTTCGGCATTGTCCTCGGCGGTTTTAGCCAACTAGCTTCTTCGCCAAGTTCACGATGTGACCGGCGTTGGGTTTCATCCAGAGGAACATCTCCGGAGATGCCGGCGGGGGCGCATCGGGGAAGGCAATGCGCTTGAAGCGCGCGCCGTCCACGTTCTCGGCGACGCGGGCGATCACCTCGGCGCCGGGGCACAGTGTGTAGTAGGACTGATCGAACGTGAGCAGCCGTTTCGTCTTCTGCACCGACTTCACCAGAGTCTCGGTGTCCATCGGCTTGAGCGACCGCAAGTCGATCGCCTCGACCTTCATGCCTGCCTTCTGCAGCTGATCGGCGGCTGCGAGGACCTCAGGCATGCCGGCGCCTGAGCTGACAATGGTGAGATCGTTACCGGTCGTGCGCACTGCCGCCTTGTCGAGCGGCACGGTGTACTGCTCGTCGGGGACTTCCTCGACCAGTTCCCGCAGGCCATCGGGCCAGAGATAGACGACCGGGTTGGGATCACGAATGGCGGAAACCATCATGCCCTTGGCGTCGGCGGGCGTCGACGGGATCACGGTCTTTACGCCCGGGATATGAGCGTAATAGGTGTCGATCTCATAATCGGAGTGCTGTCCAGCAAAGCCCGGCGTCTGGCCGGTCATCTCCATGATAAACACCACCGGCATCGAAGCTTGGCCGCCACTCATGTGGCGGAGCTTGCCGGCTTCGTTCTGGATCAACTCGAAGGGCATGCAGGCGCCCTGATAGGGGATGTAGGTCACGGCCGTAGTGCCGGCGAGGCCGGCGCCCAGCGTGCAGGCCGCCATCCAGTACTCGTCGATGCCGGTATTTACGACCCGTTTGCGGCCGAACTCCTTCTCCAGGTTGATCACCGGTTTGCCCGGGTTCGAAGCCACCGGTGGTGTCAGTTCGAAAATCCAGATCATGTCCTTGTCTTGACGCATCTCATACTGAACAGCCTCGAGGACTGAGTACATCCAGGTTTTGCGTGCCATTTTCCTTCTCCAATCCTTGAAATGCCTTTTCGGGGTGGCGTTGCGCTCAACCGAACTGGCGCGCAGCGACGGTGCCTTCGACAAACACGTTCTTGAGTCCGTCTTCCGGCTTGCACATCGGTTGCTTGTCCGCCCAGGCAAAGGCGTCTTTGACCTCCTGTTTGATGCTATCCTCGACCGCAGCGGCCTTGGCTTGATCCAGGACGCCCCACGAGATCAGCGTGTTGCGGCAAATATCGACGGGGTCCCGTGCCAACCAGTCGCGCACTTCGCGTTCCGGACGGAACGAGGTGATCGCCAGCGGGTCGTAGCCGAATGCTCCGAGCACGCCGGGTTTTGCTCCCGGTGCACCCCAGTGATTGTAGTAACGGTAGGTCTTGGCCTCGATCAGCGTCGGACCTTCGCCGGCCCGGGCCCGCTCCACCGCGTCCCTGGCCTTGTTGTAGACCTGGAAAACATCCTGGCCGTCGACGACGACGCCGGGGATGCCGTAGGGTCCGGCGGCTTCGGCGATGTCCTTCATCGGGCAGGAGTAGGAGTAGTGCGCGTATTGGTGGTAGAGATTGTTCTCGACCACGTAGATGAACGGCAGTTTGAGCAGCGCCGCGTTGTTGAGGGCACTGTGGAACTGGGGCGTGGCATAGGTGCCGTCGCCGCCGAAATTGACCACGACCTGCTTGCTGCCGCGCGCCCTGATGGCGAAAGCCGAACCAGTAGCTATCACCGGGCCGGGTCCAATCATGCCGTCGGCGCCCATGAAGCCGACCGACTTGTCGGCGATGTGCATCTCGCCGGCGTAGCCGCCGTTGAGACCGGTGGCGCGGAAATCGTACTCCGCGGCCATCTTCTTGATATCCACGCCCTTGGCGACGGCGTGGCCGGTCGGACGATGCGTGCTGTAGATCAGGTCGATGTCCTTGAAGGCGCCCTTGTTATTCAACGCGGCGCAGACGCCGGTCGCGACCGCTTCCTGTCCCGGATACATATGATTGTAGCCGCGATAGTTCGGCTCGGTGAGCATCTTGTCGACGACAGTGCGGTCGAACCACCTGATGCGCAGGATGGTCGAATACATATCGATCAGCTTCTCGTTCGGCAGATCTTTCGCCCAGAAGCCGATTTCACCGTCGGCCCAGGCGATTTTGCTGCTGATGGAAACCGCCGCGCCTGCGGCGGCGAAGCCTTTCAAGAGCGTGCGGCGAGTTTGAGATGGAAGCGACGTGCGTGCGGGTCCATCGGCAGGGGAATGAGCGCTTGCCATGGTGGTTCTCCGATGAAAGGGAATTCGAGATACCAAAAAGTTATGCCGCGCAAGCAAGCAACCTTTGATCTAAGTCAAAAGCGACAACTATTTCCGAACTAAGATTTTTTCTGCTCAAGTAATATTTTTGCCGGCTTTTTAGGCGGACAATTTCCCGAAAGCCGGCATAAGAGATTTATGTGCGATTCGCGGTCCTTCATGACGCGGTGATGACATTGACTTGGATCATTGTGCGGGCGAGCCAAGGGGAGAAGGATTATTTTGTATTTGTTCGCTGAACTGGGATTGATGCCATGAATACCCCGCGACAGCAGCCGAGAAAAATCGCAACTTTGACTGCCGCATCGGCCACCGATGCCGACGCGCGGACGCAGCGGGCGCGGCGGCCAGATGCGCCGATGAGCGTCGGCGGAGCTGTCGTCGAGGTCCGCCCAAGCCGGCCTGATGACCGCGACCCCTATAGCGTGACAGCCCTCGCGGACATCACCGATCGCTCGCTCCACGCCGCCATGGCGCGTTTCACCGTCGGCATTTCGCCGGCGGCGCTCGCCGAAGCCTATTTGGATTGGGCAACGCATCTTGCCTACGCGCCGGGCAAGCGCGCGCAGCTCGTCGGCAAGGCGATCCGCAAGGCGGCCCGGTTCGCAAACTACGCGAGCCGCTACGCGATCGAAGGTGGTCAGACGGAGTGCTGCATCGAACCATTGCCGCAGGACCGGCGATTCGCGGACGAGGGCTGGCGGCAATGGCCGTTCAGCTTCATCTACCAAACCTTTCTGCTGCAGCAGCAATGGTGGCACAACGCCACCACCGGCGTGCGTGGGGTGTCGAAAAAACACGAGGAGATCGTTGCGTTCGGCTCGCGGCAGATCCTCGACACGATTGCACCGTCGAACTTCCCCCTGACGAATCCCGAGATCCTTCGGCATACGATCGGTGCCGGCGGTCTCAATCTCCTGAAGGGTTGGCAGAATTGGATCGAGGATTGGGAACGTGCCGTCAGCGGTAAAAAGCCGATCGGCGCCGAGAAGTTTGTCGTCGGCCGCGACGTCGCGAAAACGCCGGGCAAGATCGTCTATCGCAACCGCCTCATCGAGTTGATCCAATACGCGCCGGCGACCGCCGCGGTACGACCTGAACCAGTTCTCATCGTTCCCGCCTGGATTATGAAATATTACATTCTCGATCTGTCGCCGGAAAACTCGCTGGTCAAGTATCTCACCGAGCAGGGCTTCACGGTGTTCATGATCTCGTGGAAGAATCCCGGGCCGGACGATCGGGATCTGGGGATGGAGGATTATCGAACGCTCGGCGTGATGAGCGCGCTCGATGTCGTCAACGCCATCGTGCCGGATCAGAAGGTGCACGCGGCCGGCTACTGTCTCGGCGGAACGCTATTGTCGATCGCGGCGGCCGCCATGGCGCGCGACGACGATGACCGGCTGGCGACAAAGACGCTTTTTGCCGCGCAAACCGACTTCACCGAGGCCGGTGAGATCATGCTGTTCATCGACGAGAGCCAGATCGCCTTCCTCGAGGACATGATGTGGGAGCAGGGCTTTCTCGATAGCCGGCAGATGGCTGGCGCGTTCCAGATGTTGCGCACGAACGATCTGATCTGGTCGCACGTCATCCACGATTACATGCTCGGCGGCCGCCAACAAATGACCGACCTTATGGCGTGGAATGCCGACGCAACGCGCATGCCCTATCGCATGCACTCCGAATATTTGCGTAGCCTGTTTCTCAACAACGACCTGGCGGAAGGCCGTTTCCTGGCTGGCGGCAAGCCGATCGCGCTCGCAGATATCCGCAGGCCGGTGTTCGCCGTAGGCACGGAGCGCGACCACGTCGCGCCGTGGCGGTCGACCTACAAGGTCAACCTGCAGCTCGACACCGAAGTGACTTATTTGCTCACCACCGGCGGTCATAACGCCGGGATCGTATCTCAACCCGGTCACCCCGGGTGCAGTTTCCGGGTCAGCACAAAGAGGCCGAGCGAGCACTATCTCGATCCGGATGGGTTCTATGCCGAGGCGTCGCAAAAGGATGGTTCGTGGTGGCCGGAATGGGTCGCCTGGCTCGCCGATCGTTCCGGCGCATTGAGCTCACTGCCGACGATGGGCGCGCCGCAATCGGGCTACCCGCCGCTCGGGGACGCACCCGGCGTCTATGTGCTCGAGCAATGAGGACTCCGTCGTGATCGCGTGCGGGTTAAGGATCCGAAACATTCGCGCGGCGATGATTGGCGGTGCGCTGGCGATGGTTCCAGTGTGGACCGCAGCAGTGTTCGCCGCGCCGCAGCAGCTCGATTGCGTCTTGACCGACACGGAGGGCAAACCCGGCTCCGAAAACCGGCCGATCGCCGTCGTATTCGACGAAGATGCAAAGACCCTGACGGCCAAAGACGGCGCCAACAGTTACAGCTTCAGCAAGGTATCAATCAGCAACGTATCCATAAATGGTGCGGTTGACAGCGTCAGCCTCGGCATCGACCGATCCTCCTTCGGCATCGTGTGGCAGCAATATGGGGCGGACAAGGTCAGCACCGAATTTGGGCAATGCCATTCAGCCCAGTCGCCATAATTGCGAAGGCCGTGTGCGGGTCATTGTCGCCTCGCCGAAGCAGGTTGCCGTGAGATGAACCGCGAACTCGCAAAGGAACTGAAAATCGCCGGATTTCCAATGCCGCGCTACCGGGCTGGGCATCGTTTCTATCCGCATGAGGACGACACCGGATGGACGGATGCCGCGCGACGGCATGGTGTGACGGTCACGCACTACGACCTGGAAGAGCGGCTGCAGGACCTCGAGAACGGCTATTACTGTCCCAGCCTTTCCGATCTCATCGAGTCCTGCGGCGATAGTTTTTCGCGTCTGTATATTCTGAAGACAATTTGGACGGCGGAAAGCGACAGCCCGGAACAAATTGCAATGGGTGACAGCGCGGAAGAGGCAGTGAGCAGACTGTGGCTGGCCTTAAACAGGCATCAATTGCCGGATACCCGCCCGGCTGCGCAAACTGGATGATCTGCAAGGGCGAGAGTTCGTCGCGGCTGACTTAGCAGCCAATCTTACGCCGCTTATTCGTAGCGCAGCGCGTCGATCGGATTGAGGCTTGCTGCCTTGCGCGCGGGGTAATATCCGAAAAATACGCCAACCGCGGCGGCGAACAGAAAGCCGCCGACCACTGCCGTCAGCGACACCGGCGCGGCCCAGTGGAACAGCAGCGAGATCGCCGCGGAAAACGCCACGCCCATAACGATGCCAGCGAGCCCGCCGCTGACGCTGAGAAAGATGGCCTCGGCAAGAAACTGCAGCAAAACATGCAACCGGCGGGCGCCTATCGCCATGCGCAAGCCGATTTCGCGCGTGCGTTCGGTCACCGAGACGAGCAGGATATTCATGATGCCGATGCCGCCGACGAGCAGGGAAATCGACGCCACGGCGGCAAGCAGAAGCGCCATGATACGGCTGCTGCTCTCCGCGGTTTCGGCGAACTGGCTCAAGTTGCGTACATCGAAATCGCGGACGGCGCCGGGCTTGATGCGATGGCGGCGAATGAGCGTCTCGCTCGCTTGACGAATTGCGGTTTGCACCAGAGGTTGACTCACCGCCTGCACGTAGATCTGATTGGTATAGCCGGTGAGTCGCGCCTGCAGATTGTAAGGATTAGGCGGTAGCAAATATGGCCAGTTGAGCGGCGTTTGCGCTTGCGTCGGCGCCGCGACGCCGAGCACTTTGCGTTCGGCCGTTGTGAACGGCATCATCACAAGATCGTCCTGATCGGTGCCGAAGGGTGACTGGCCCTTGGCGACCAGCACGCCGATCACCTGCAGCGGCACGCTTTTGACCTGGATGAAGGCGTCGATCGGGTTCTCGCCGGGACCGAAGAGCTGGCGGTACACCGTTTGCCCGATGACGACGACGAGGTTGGCCTTGGTTTCATCCTCGGCCGTGATGTCGCGCCCGGCAGCGATCCGCCAGTTCGTGATCGACGGATACACGGCGCTCACGCCTTGGATATTTGTCGTCCAGTTTTGGTTGGCATACTGCACTTGGCCCTGCTGGCGGATCAAGTAACCGACTTGCGCGACCGCGGGATCCTCGTGGCGGATCGCGCGCGCATCCGCGACCGTCAGCGTGCTGGCGCTGCCGAAGCCCGCGCGGATGCCGCCCGTGGTCGCCGCGCCGGGCAGGATCACGACAACGTTAGTACCGAGGCTCTCGATCTGCTTGCGCACCGCCTCGCTCGCGCCGTCGCCCACGGCGACCATGACGATCAGGGCGGCAACGCCGATGAACACCCCGAGCATGGTGAGCGCCGAACGCATCTTGTTGCGCCCGATCGCCTGAGCCGCGGCGGCGAGGATCATGAGCGCGAAGGCCAGGAAGCCGCTGGTCGGAAGCATGGAGGCGCGCGGCTCGGCCAGATGGAAGAAGGCCGAGCGTTCGCTCTCGGCAGCGGCTGCCGGCAATGTCGGCGTTGCCGACTTGGCCACCCGTTCGTCGGAGATGATGACGCCGTCGCGCATGGTTACGCTGCGGTCGGCATAGGCGGCGATATCGGCCTCGTGGGTAACGAGGACGATGGTGACTCCTTGCTCGCGATTGAGCGAGCAGAGCGTTTCCATAATTTCGTGCGAGGTTTTCGTATCGAGATTGCCGGTCGGCTCATCAGCGAGAAGCAGGCTCGGTGCATTGATCAACGCACGGGCGATAGCGACACGCTGCTGTTGACCGCCGGAGAGCTGGCTAGGCGTATTGCGTTCGCGCTCACTTAGGCCGAGAAGGTGCAGTGCCGCGCGTGCTCGTTCGATGCGCACGGCGCGGCGCTTCGGCCCCGATGCGGCGTAGTAGAGCGGCAGGCCGACATTCTCGATCGCGCTGGTGCGGGCCAACAGGTTAAAGCTCTGGAATACGAAGCCAAGCCGTTCGCTGCGGATGCGGGCAAGGTCCGGCTCGCGCAGCGCTGCGACGTCGACACCCTCCAGGAAGTAATGGCCGCTTGTCGGCTGGTCGAGGCAGCCGAGAATGTTCATGAGCGTCGATTTGCCCGAGCCCGACGAGCCCATGATGGCGACAAACTCTCCGGACTGGACGGTCAGGCTGACGCCGCGGAGCGCTTCGACCGTGACATCGCCGACGACGAACGTGCGGGTCACATTCTCGACCTTGATGACCGGGTGCGTCGCCTTGGGCGTGTCGCGCGGCATCGGGCACAACCTTAGAGTCCGTCCGGAAACATCAAGCGGGATTACAAAGTTTTCGGAGCATGAGGCGGATGGATGCGAGGCGCAGGAATGTGAGCGCCTTGCGATTGAGGTTCTCCCAATCTTTGACAAGCCGTCGGCATCGGTTGAGCCAAGCAATGGTGCGCTCGACCACCCAACGACGTGGTAGCACCACGAATCCTTTGGCGTGATCGGAGCGCTTGACGATTTCAGTTTTGAGGTGGGGCAGGATTTTCGTCAAGGCTTTCTGGAATTCCGGCCCTTGATAGCCGCCGTCGGCAAACAGCTTTTTCAAGAACGGATACATCCCGAACAGGGTTGCAAGAAGCAAAATGCCGCCGTCGCGGTCTTGGATATCGGCGGGATGAACGATCACGTGCAGCAGCAAACCCAGCGTATCTACGAGAATATGGCGCTTCTTGCCCTTGATCTTTTTGCCCGCGTCATAGCCATGCGGATCGATACAGGCCCCCCTTTTTCGGCGCTTTTCACGCTTTGGCTATCGATGATGGCGGCGGTGGGGCTGGCTTCCCGTTTGCCTTGCTCGCGGCACTCCACATAAAGTGCGTGATGGATGCGATCGAGCGTGCCCTCGTAACTCCACAAATCGAGATAGTCGAAAAGCGTGCTGCGTGGCGGCAGATCTTTCGGGATCGCCCGCCACTGGCATCCCGTGCTCAAAACATACATGATCCCGTTCATCACTTCGCGCACGTCAACGTGGCGCTTATTGCCGCCGGGCTTGGCCGGCGGGATCAACGGCTCGACATGCGCCCATTCGTCGTCCGTCAGATCACTCGGGTATCGTAATGAACGGCGGTCGTAACGTCTGCGATTCTGCGCTGTCCACATCGGTGACCCTCCTCGAATCAGGCCACCACTCTTGAACCACAAACGATTCATAGGATTCAAATTGTTTTCGGACAGACACTTAGAG